>JAUNKV010000020.1 GCA_030532575.1 Propionibacteriaceae bacterium
GAGGCGCAGGAGGAGGCCCACCAGGAGTACCTGGAGCAGCAGGCCGCCGAGGCCACGAAGTCCAGCTTCGGGCCGCGCCAGATCATCAGCATCGTCGTCGGCGTGGTCGTCGTCGCTGCCGCCGGGTGGGGACTCTACCAACGATTCATGGTCAACCAGACCCTTCAGGCTGGCAACTGCATGATCGTGGAGGGCAAGGATGACAATAACCTGACCCCCAAGCAGGTCGAGTGTGGTGAGGGCGACCTTTCCTGGAAGATCATCCAAGTCGTCACGGACAGTAACAGCTGTCCAGCAGACACGGAGGGGACCCTCGAACTCACCGAGCGCGGTCGTCGAGGCACCTCCAAGGGCACGAAGGTGGGATGCCTGATCCCGTTGCTCAAAGAGGGCAAGTGCTACAACGTGAACACCACGAGCCTGAAGGACTACCAACCCACCGAATGCACCAGCGGTTCGATCAAGATCGGGAAGGTGATCGAGGACCCCGCCGCCACATGCGAAGCTCCTGAACAGCTCGCTGCTAACCTGCCGAGCGTCAAGCTCACTTACTGCTTGGAGCCAGTTGCCTGACGACTCCTTCGATGGCCGGGACTGCTGTGGTCCCGGCCATTGTCGTTCCCAGCCGAGTAGGCTGAGCCCCGATGAGACCTCTTGATGAACTGCGCCGCCAGGTCGCCCCGCTGAGTGTCCAGGCGGATTTCGAGCCCTCCGGGGATCAGCCTGCCGCCATCGACGAGCTGGAGCGTCGAATCCGCGACGGCGAGCAGGACGTCGTGCTGCTGGGCGCCACCGGCACCGGCAAGACCGCGACGGTGGCGTGGCTGGCGGAGCGGCTGCAGCGTCCCGTGCTGGTGATGCAACCCAACAAGACCTTGGCGGCGCAGTTCGCCAACGAGCTTCGGCAGTTCTTCCCCGACAACGCGGTGGAGTACTTCGTCTCCTACTACGACTACTACCAGCCCGAGGCCTACGTGCCGCAGACGGACACCTACATCGAGAAGGACTCCTCCCTCAACGAGGAGGTGGAGCGGCTCAGGCACTCCGCCACCAGCTCGTTGCTGACCCGCCGTGACTGCATCGTCGTGGCCACCGTCTCCGCCATCTACGGCCTCGGCACCCCGGCCGAGTACCTGGAGCAGCGGATCACGCTGCGGGTCGGCGAGGAGCACGACCGCGCCACCCTGCTGCGTCATCTGGTGGACATCCAGTACAACCGCAACGACCTCTCGGCAGACCGTGGCACCTTCCGGGTGCGGGGCGACACCCTGGAGATCTACCCGATGTACGAGGAGAACGCGGTGCGCGTCGAGTTCTTCGGGGACGAGATCGAGCGCATCACCACGCTGGTGCCGCTGACCGGTGAGGTGATCCGTGACGAGGCGGAGATCTACGTCTTCCCCGCCACCCACTACTCCGCAGGCTCCGAGCGGATGGAGCGGGCCATCCAGGGCATCGAGGCGGAACTCGCCGCCCGGCTGCAGGACCTGGAGGCCCAGAACAAGCTGCTGGAGGCCCAGCGGCTGAGGATGCGCACCAGCTACGACATCGAGATGATGCGCCAGATCGGCACCTGCTCCGGCATCGAGAACTACTCCCGCCACATCGACGGCCGGGCTGCCGGGTCCGCCCCGGCCTGCCTGCTGGACTACTTCCCGGAGGACTTCCTGCTGGTGGTCGACGAGTCCCACGTCACCATCCCCCAGATCGGCGGCATGTACGAGGGCGACGCCTCCCGCAAACGCACCCTCGTCGAGCACGGTTTCCGCCTGCCCTCGGCGCTGGACAACCGGCCCTTGAAGTTCGACGAGTTCGCCGAGCGGATCGGCCAGACCGTCTACCTCTCAGCCACCCCCGGCCCCTACGAGCTGGAGCGAAGCCGCGGTTTCGTGGAGCAGATCATCCGTCCCACCGGGCTGGTGGACCCGGAGATCATCCTCAAACCCACCACGGGCCAGATCGACGACCTGGTGGCCGAAATCCGGGCCCGCGCGGAACGCGACGAGCGGGTGCTGGTGACCACCTTGACCAAGAAGATGGCCGAGGACCTGACCGACTACCTCATGGCGGCCGGAATCCGGACCCGCTACCTGCACTCCGACATCGACACCATCCGGAGGGTCGAGCTGCTGCGGGAGCTGCGACTGGGCGACTACGACGTGCTGGTCGGCATCAACCTGCTGCGCGAGGGCCTGGACCTGCCGGAGGTGTCCCTGGTGGCGATCCTCGACGCCGACAAGGAGGGTTTCCTGCGCTCGGAGCGTTCCCTGATCCAGACCATCGGTCGTGCCGCCCGCAACGTCTCGGGTCAGGTGCACATGTACGCGGACCGGATCACCCCGTCGATGTCCGCCGCCATCGAGGAGACCAATCGGCGCCGCGCCAAGCAGATGGCCTACAACACCGCCCACGGCATCGATCCGCAGCCGTTGCGCAAGAAGATCGCCGACATCACCGACATGCTGGGCCGGGAGGATGCCGACACCGCCGAGCTGCTGGCCAGCCAGCGACGCGCGACGGCGAACCTGCCGGAGCAGGAGCTGGCCAAGCTCATCGACGACCTCACCTCGCAGATGCACCAGGCCGCCGCCGACCTGCAGTTCGAGATGGCCGCCCGGCACCGCGACGAGATCGCCGAGCTGAAGAAGGAGCTCCGGCAGATGATCGAGGCCAACAAGTAGAAGGCGCACCCCGGCCCAGCGGTCCCGAACCGTCTCAGAGTCTCAGAGGTTGTGAACTTCCCTCCCCGGTCACCGCCCGCTATGCTGTCTCGGCCCTACCGAATCCTGAGAGGACCCGATGAGCGACACCTCTGCTCCCGAGCTTGCCCCGCGCCAGTTCTCCAGCACCCTGGCCGCCCTGTTGTTCGCCTCCCGCTGGTTGCAGGCCCCGCTCTACGTGGGTCTCGTCGGAGCTCAGTTGCTCTACGTCTACACCTTCATGAAGGAGCTGTGGCACACCGCTTCCCACGTCAACGAGCTCACCGAGGCCGACATGATGTTGGCGGTGCTGGGGCTCGTGGACGTGGTGATGGTCGCCAACCTGCTCATCATGGTGATCGTCGGTGGTTACGAGACCTTCGTCTCCCGGGTCAACCTCCATGACCATCCGGACCAGCCGGAGTGGTTGAGCCACGTCAACAGCAACGTGTTGAAGGTGAAACTGGCGATGGCCATCATCGGCATCTCCTCGGTCCACCTGCTCAAGACCTTCGTCGAGGCGAAGACCTACTACGACCAGATGGGTGACCAGGCCACCTGGCTCCTGCTCATGCAGACCCTCATCCACATGGCCTTCATCCTCTCCGCGATGGGCCTGGCCTGGATCGATCAGAAGTCCCGCACCCACTGAGAGGACCAGCGAGCCTCTGCCACAGCGCCCGGACCTGGGCCATCGTCTGACCGATCGGGCCTGAACTGTCGATGACATGGGTGGCGGCCTGCAGCCGTTCCGCACGGCTGGCCTGGGCCGCGACCCGCTGTCTCGCCTGCTCGTGGCCGTGGCCGCCGCGACGCATCAGGCGCCTGATCTGCTCCTGCACCGTGGTGTCCACCACCACGACGGCATCGAAACTCTCGGCCTGGCCGGTCTCCACCAGCAGCGGGATCACGTGGACGACGATCCGCCCTGGCGGGGCGGTCGCCTCCAGTTCCTTGGCCCGTTGCCGGACCCGGGGATGGATGATCGCGTTCAGGTCGGCCCGGGCGGCATCGTCGGCGAAGACGATGCTCCCGAGCCGCTCCCGGTCCAGCGTTCCCTCCGGGGTCAGCATCTGTGGCCCGAAGCGCTCGATGACGGCGGCGAGCCCAGGGGTGCCCGGCTCCACCACCTCCCTGGCCAACACATCGGCGTCGATGATGTACGCGCCCAGCCGCTCCAGCTCCCTGGCCACCGTCGACTTCCCTGAGGCGATGCCACCTGTCAACCCGATTCGCACCCTCTCAGGGTAACGCTCTAAGCTGGCCTCACATCGTTCAAGGGGGTTCGCATGTCACCAACTGCCACCGCACTTCATCCGTTGCACACGGAGCTGGGGGCCCGCCTGGTGGATTTCGCCGGGTGGGAGCTGCCGGTCAGTTACGCCGGAGTCATCGCCGAGCACCAACACACCCGGCAGGCCGTTTCCCTGTTCGACGTCAGCCACATGGGCCAGGTGTGGCTCCGCCCCACCTCCGGCACCCTGGCCGACGCCGCTGCCGCCCTGGAGCGGATCACCCCGGCGAGCGTGCTGGGGCTGAAGACCTGGCGACAACGCTACGGCCTGTTCACCGACGAGCACGGCGGGGTGCTCGACGACTTCATGTTCGCCAACCACGACGACCGCCTCCACCTGGTGGTCAACGCCGCCCGCACCGCGCACGATCTCGCCCTGCTGCGTACCCTGCCCGGGGTGGAGGTCGAACACCTCACCGACCGCTCCCTGCTGGCCCTGCAGGGACCGTGCGCCGAGGAAGCCCTGGCCAGCCTGGTGCCCGAGGTGGGCGAGCTGGTGTTCATGGACTCCCGGGTGCTCGACTGGGAGGGCGTGGAACTGTGGATCAGCCGTTCCGGCTACACCGGTGAGGACGGCTTCGAGATTTCCGTACCCAGCGGCCACGCCACCGCCCTGGCCCGGGCGCTGCTGGCGATGGACCAGGTGGCCCCCGCCGGGCTGGGGGCCCGCGACTCGCTGCGCATGGAGGCCGGGATGCCACTGTACGGCCACGACCTCAGTCCGGAGATCACCCCCGCGCAGGCTGGACTCGGCTGGGCCATCCCGAAGGTGAGGCGACGAGGTGGCTCCCGGCAGGGCGGCTTCCCCGGGGACGAGGTGATCCTCACCGAGCTCGCCGACGGTGCCTCCCGCCAGCGGGTGGGACTGCGTCCCGAGGGCCGGGCCGTGCTGCGCGAGGACACCCCTCTCTTCCCCGATGCCGAGGCCACCGAGCCCATCGCCCGGGTCACCTCGGGGGGCTTCGGGCCCACCGTGGGCGGCCCCATCGCGATGGCGATGCTGCCCGCCGGAACCCTCCCGGGGCAGGTGGTCCACGCCGAGGTGCGCGGACGGCGCATTCCCGCCACCGTCACCGAGCTGCCCTTCGTCCCCCATTCCTACAAGCGCTGACACCCAAGGAGAGAATCATGCTGAAGTACACCAAGGAACACGAGTGGCTGAAGATCGAGGGCGACCGGGTCACCGTCGGGCTGACCCCGCACGCCACCGAGCAGCTGCAGGACATCGTCTACGTCGAGCTTCCCGAGGTGGACACCGAGGTGACCCGGGGTGAGGAGCTGGTGGTGTTGGACTCCACCAAGGCCACCTTCGGCATCAACGCCCCCGCCGACGGGGTTGTCACCGCGGTCAACCAGGCGGTGGTCGACGACCCCGAGTCCGTGATCGCGGACCCCGAGAACGTGTGGTTCTTCACGATGACCGTCACCGATCCCGCCGTGCTGGACGAGTACCTGGACGCTGCGGCCTACGAGGCGCTGATCGGCTGATGTCGAACTGGAATCCCACCGCCTACGACCCGGACGACTTCGCCAACCGCCGCCACATCGGCCCGAGCCCGGCCGAGATGGCGACGATGCTGGAGACGCTGGGGGTCTCCAGCCTGGACGAGCTGATCGAACAGTGCGTGCCCGCCGACATCCGCCAGTCGGAGCCCCTGGACTGGGAGCCGCTGACCGAGGGAGCCACCGTCGAAGCCCTGCGCCGGATGGCTGGGGCCAACCAGGTCCGCACCTCGCTGATCGGGCAGGGGTACCACGGCACCATCACGCCCCCGGCCATCCAGCGCAACGTCCTGGAGAACCCGGCCTGGTACACCGCCTACACCCCGTACCAGCCGGAGATCGCCCAGGGCCGATTGGAGGCTCTGCTCAACTTCCAGACGATGGTCAGTGACCTGACGGGGCTGGAGGTAGCCAACGCATCGCTGCTGGACGAGGCGACCGCGGCCGCCGAGGCCATGAACATGGCCCACGCCGCCGGGAAGCGAAAGCGCAACCGCTTCTTCGCCGCCGCCGATCTGCACCCGCAGGTGCTCAGCGTGCTGGCCACGCGGGCACGTCCGCTCGGCATCGAGCTCATCGTCGCCGACGTGGCGGAGCTGGACCCCACCGATCTGTTCGCGGCCCTGCTCCCCCACCCCGGCACCCACGGCCACCTGCGCGACCACACCGAGCGTTGCCGAGCACTGCACGACGCCGGGGCGCTGGTGATCATCGCCACCGATCTGTTGGCCCTGACCCTGCTCAAGGAGCCGGGGGCGATGGGGGCCGACATCGCCATCGGCTCGGCCCAACGGTTCGGGGTGCCGATGGGCTTCGGCGGCCCGCACGCCGCCTTCCTGGCCTGCCGGGACGCCCTGAAGCGATCCATGCCGGGCCGGATCGTCGGTGTGTCGAAGGACGCCGCGGGCAACCGCGCCTACCGGCTGGCCCTGCAGACCCGCGAACAGCACATCCGTCGGGAGAAGGCCACCTCCAACGTCTGCACCGCGCAGGCCCTGCTGGCCGTGATGGCTTCCTTCTACGCCGTCTTCCACGGCCCGGATGGGTTGAGGGCCATCGGCCAGCGCGTCCACCTCATGGCCGTCACCCTGGCCCGGGCACTCCGGGCGGGTGGGGCCACGGTGGAGCCGGAGCACTTCTTCGACACCATCACGGTGACGGTGGGGGTGGGCCAGGCCGGAATCCTCGCCGCCGCCGAGCAGCGTGGCATCAACCTGCGCAAGGTCGGCCACGACCGGGTCGGCATCAGTGTGGACGAGACCACCACCCTGGAGACCCTCTGCCTGGTGCTGGATGCCTTCGGCATCGCCCCGGTCACCGAGCTGGCCACCGAACCGGCCATCCCCGATCAGCTGCTGCGCACCTCCGAGTACCTGACCCATCCGGTGTTCCACATGAACCGCGCCGAGTCGGAGATGATGCGCTACATGCGTCGCCTCTCAGACCGGGACCTGGCCCTGGACCGGGCGATGATCCCGCTGGGCTCATGCACCATGAAGCTCAACGCAGCGGTGGAGATGCTGCCGATCACGTGGCCGGAGTTTGCCGGGCTGCACCCGTTCGCCCCAGCCCATCAGGCGCGGGGCTATCAGCAGCTGGTGACGGACCTGGAGGAGAAGCTCTGCCTCATCACCGGATACGACGCCTTCTCGATGCAGCCCAACAGCGGCGCCCAGGGTGAGTACGCCGGGCTGATGACGATTGCGGCCTACCACCGCAGCAACGGTCAACAGCGTGACATCTGCCTGATCCCGACCTCCGCCCACGGCACCAACCCGGCCTCGGCCGCGATGGCCGGGATGACGGTGGTGCCGGTGGCGGCCAGGGAGAACGGCGACATCGATCTGGCGGACTTCGAGGAGAAGGCAGCCCAGGCCGGGGACCGACTGGCGGCGGTGATGATCACCTACCCGTCCACGCACGGGGTCTTCGAGGAGACGGTGACCCGGGTGTGTGAGATCACCCACGCCCACGGCGGGCAGGTCTACATCGACGGCGCGAACATGAATGCACTGGTCGGCCTGGCCCGGCCGGGGGATCTGGGAGGCGATGTCAGCCACCTCAACCTGCACAAGACCTTCGCCATCCCCCACGGCGGGGGCGGACCCGGGATGGGACCCATCGGGGTCAAGGAGCACCTGCGCCCCCACCTGCCGAGCGACCCCACCACGGGTGAGGCCGGGGCAGTGGCCGCAGCCCCACTGGGCTCCGCATCGATCCTGCTCATCTCCTGGGCCTACATCCGGCTGATGGGTGGCTCTGGTCTCACCCAGGCCACGAAGGTGGCAATTCTCAGCGCCAACTACCTGGCGACCCGGCTGGCCGAAGCCTACCCGATCCTGTTCACCGGGAAGCAGGGGCGCGTGGCCCACGAGTGCATCGTCGATCCCCGGGGCTTCGCCAAGCACGGGGTCAGCGTGGATGACATCGCCAAAAGGCTCATCGACCACGGTTTCCACGCCCCGACCATGAGCTTCCCCGTCGCGGGAACCCTCATGGTGGAGCCCACCGAGTCCGAGACCCTGGCCGAGCTGGACCGCTTCGTCGCCGCGATGCTGGACATCGCCCGCGAGGCCGAGGACGTGGTCTCCGGGACCATCAGCGCCGAGGAGTCGCCGCTTCGCCGTGCCCCGCACACGGTGGAGGACCTCGTGGCCGACTGGGACCGCCCCTACTCCCGTGAGCAGGGCTGTTTCCCGGCAGGCGCGTTCCGGGTGGACAAGTACTGGCCTCCGGTCGGGCGCGTTGACAACGCCTGGGGGGACCGCAACCTGATGTGTTCCTGCCCGCCCTGGGAGGGCACGACGTCCTGACCGGGAAACGTTGAGGCCCCACCGGAAAAGGGTGGGGCCTCAACCGTTTCAGCGGATCAGTTGTTGCCGCCGGTCAGCTTGTCGCGCAGGGCCTGCAGCGCCTCGTCGGAGGCCAGCGAACCCTCGTTCGGCTCGGCGGTGGAGGCGTAGCCGGTGCCAGCCTCGGTCGCAGCCTGACGCTCGGCCTCGGCTGCCTCGGCAACCTGACGCTTGTGGGCCTCCCAGCGGGCCTGGGCCTCGGCGTACTGCTGCTCCCAGGCGGCCTGCTGCTCCTCGTAGCCGGGCTTCCACTCGTTGGTCTCCGGATCGAAGCCCTCGGGGTAGATGTAGTTGCCCTGCTCGTCGTAGCTGTCGGCCATGCCGTAGAGCGAGGCGTCGAACTCGTCGGCCGCCACGTCCAGGCCCTCGTTCGCCTGCTTCAGCGACAGGGAGACCCGACGACGATCCAGGTCGATGTCGATGACCTTGACCATGACGTCATCGCCGACGGTGACCACCTGCTCGGGGATCTCGACGTGACGCTCGGCCAGCTCGGACACGTGGACCAGGCCCTCGATGCCGTCGCCCACCCGGACGAACGCACCGAACGGCACCAGCTTGGTGACCTTGCCGGGCACGATCTGACCGATCTGGTGCAGCCGGGCGAAGGTCTGCCACGGATCCTCCTGCGTGGCCTTCAGCGACAGGGACACTCGCTCGCGGTCCATGTCCACCTCGAGCACCTCGACGGTGACCGGGGTGCCGACCTCGACGACCTCGTTCGGGTGGTCGATGTGCTTCCAGGACAGCTCGGAGACGTGGACCAGACCGTCGACCCCGCCCAGATCCACGAACGCACCGAAGTTGACGATGGAGGACACGACGCCCTTGCGGATCTGGCCCTTCTGCAGCTGGTTGAGGAAGGTCTGGCGCACCTCGGACTGGGTCTGCTCCAGCCAGGCGCGGCGGGACAGCACCACGTTGTTGCGGTTCTTGTCCAGCTCGATGATCTTCGCCTCGAGCTCCATGCCGACGTAGGGCTGGAGATCGCGGACGCGGCGCATCTCCACCAGCGAGGCGGGCAGGAAGCCACGCAGGCCGATGTCGACGATGAGGCCACCCTTGACGACCTCGATGACGGAGCCGGAGACCACCCCGTCCTCTTCCTTGATCTTCTCGATCGTGCCCCAGGCGCGCTCGTACTGGGCGCGCTTCTTGGACAGGATCAGGCGACCCTCCTTGTCCTCCTTCTGCTGGACCAGGGCCTCGATCTCATCGCCGACCTGGACCACCTCGAAGGGATCGACGTCGTGCTTGATGGAGAGTTCCTTGGAGGGGATGACGCCTTCGGTCTTGTAACCGATGTCGAGCAGGACCTCGTCCCGGTCGACCTTGACGACGGTGCCGGAGACGATGTCGCCGTCGTTGAAGTACTTGATGGTGGCGTCAACGGCGGCCAGGAAGGCTTCCGGAGTGCCGAAATCGTCGACCACGACGGTCGAAGCCTCAATGGAGGAGGAGGACATGTAGTAGGGCTTTCGCAATGGACGTGTCGCACCTTGGCCCCGTCCAACTCCCCGAGGGGATTGGGCTCGGGGACATTCGGACACGCCCGCCCCCCTCTGTCCGAGAGCGAGCAGGCCACAGTGCAGCACCCACCCTAACTGCTGCCTCGACGACGGGTCAAACGTCCATCGGGGGCTCGCCGTTGGTTTGTCACGACGTCACCAACTACTAACCTTGGTCAGGTGAATCTCGCCGAAGCCCTCAAGAACCGAAAGGTCCAGGTCGGACTGGCCGCCGTCTCACTGGTCGTCGTCATCGCCGTGGCCCTGCTGTTCATCTTCCAGCCCTCCTCGTCGCAGCCCAACGCCAATGCGACCGAGTCCCCCACCGCCACCGCGACCCCCGTCGCGGAGCGCGCAGCGCCCACTGACGGCACCGACTCGCCCCCACCCGCCGACGGCACCTGCACCGCCCCGAGCGATGTCGGTTTCATCCCCGTGCGCTACGCCATCGAGTCCCTCGGTGTCGAGGCCGAGGTGCTCGCCCTCGACACCGACTCGGAGGGCCTGATCGCGGCCCCGCCGAAGGACCAGCCGAAGACCGCCTCCTGGTGGAAGGGTGGCCCCGCCCCCGCCTCCGAGGCCGGGCAGGTCGTGTTGTCCATCCACACCTACCGCAACGGTGGAGCTGTCGGGAACCAGCTCTACGAGGACGGCGCGTCGCAACTCAAGCCCGGTGACCTCATCAAGCTGTGGGACGCCGAGGGCCGCATGGCCTGCTACGAGTACGTGGATGCCGAGAAGATCATGGTCTCCGACTACGATCCGGACTCCGACGTGATGGTGCGCATCGACGGCGATCCGGCCCTGGCCATCATCATCTGCTGGGACCACAAGGAAGGCACCGACGACTGGGACTCCCGCGTCTTCTTCCGCTTCAAGCCGGTCACCGCGGCCGCCTGATCGAGGTCCTGGTTCACAGCCCGCTTAGAGAGTCCGCGAATAGGCGGAATCTACTGCGGTCGCCCTGGTGACCCCCTGGCAGCGTTGAACTCCTCGAACGCACGATCCAGTGCGATCTTCGTCGTCCGCCTTGCCAAGTGGCCACCATGACGATCCTCGCGACGATCCCACCTCACCGCGCACCCTCTCAGTGGGCGGCCGTGAACCAGGACTCCCCCACCCCAACCGAAACCTCCAGGGGCACCGTCAGTTGCATGGCGGTGCCCATTTCTTCTCGCACCAATTCCTCGAGGCGCTGCCGCTCTCCCGGCGCGACCTCCAGCACCAGTTCGTCGTGGACCTGCAGCAGCATCCGGCTCGCCAGCCCGGCCTCGTCGAGGGCCCGTTCCACCCCCAGCATCGCCAGCTTGATGATGTCGGCAGCCGAACCCTGGATGGGAGAGTTCAGCGCTGCCCGCTCCGCCATCTCACGACGCTGCCGGTTCGTCGAGGCCAGGTCCGGCAGGTACCGACGGCGCCCCCGCAGGGTCTCGGTGTGCCCGACGCGACGCGCCTGCTCCACCACCTCGGCCAGGTAGCGGTGCACTCCCCCGACGCGGGAGAAGTAGTCCTCCATGAGGGTCTTCGCCTCGGCAGTGGAGATGCCGAGCTGCGCGGACAGCCCGTAGGCGGACAGTCCGTAGGCCAGGCCGTAGTTCATCGCCTTGATCCGGGCACGCATCTCACCGGTGACCGCCTCAGGCTCGACCCCGAACACGGTGGCGGCCATCTCCGCGTGGAAGTCCCGCCCCGAGGCGAAGGCCGCGATCAACCCTTCGTCGCCACTGCAGTGGGCCATGAGCCTCATCTCGATCTGCGAGTAGTCCGCGCTCATCAAGGACTCATACCCGGGGCCTGCCACGAAGGCCGAGCGAATCCTGCGCCCCACCTCCGTGCGGATCGGGATGTTCTGCAGGTTCGGATCCAGCGAGGACAACCTGCCAGTGGCGGCAATCGTCTGGGCATAGGTGGTGTGGATGCGCCCGTCATCGCGGATCGCGGCCAAGAGGGTGTCCACCGTCTGCCTCAGCTTGATCCGGTCCCGGTGCGCCAGCAGCGCCGCCAGGAAGGGGTGCTCCGTCTTCGCGTACAGCGACTCCAGCGCCTCCGCATCCGTGGTCCAGCCCGTCTTGGTGCGCTTCGTGCGCGGCATGTCCAGCTCGTCGAACAGCACGGTCTGCAACTGCTTCGGCGACCCAAGGTTCACCTCGTGCCCGATCGCCTCCCACGCGGCCTGCTGGGCGGCCTGGGCGGCAGAGTCGAACTCCTCCCGCAGCTCGTCCAGCACCCCCTGGTCCACGGCGATGCCACTGCGCTCGCAGCGGGCGAGGGTCACCTGGAGCGGAAGCTCGATGTCTCGCATCAGCTGGCCCGCGGGCTGGGCCTCCAGCTCCGGGCGCAACACCCGGGCCAGCTCGAGGGTGGCACGGGCCCGCAGCATCGCCTCACGGGCGGTCACGGACTCATCGGCGTCGAACAACGACTCCTGGGGCTCACTCGCCCTGGCCGTCAGTTCCCGCCCAAGGTGGCGCTGGACCAGATCGGCCAACTCCTGGCCTCGGACATCGGGGCGCAGCAGATAGGCCGCGAGCGCCACGTCGAGTTCCACCCCTGCCAACTCCCAGCCGCGCTCCCAGACCGCCAGCAATGGCCCCTTGCCCGCGTGGACGGTCTTCGGCACCGCAGGGTCGGCCAGCCATGCAGCCAGCGCTGATTCGTCGCCGGGGGCCAGGCGGGCGCAGTCCACCCAGGCCCCGCCCCCATCCCCTGTGGCAAAGCCGATGCCCTGCAGGTCCCCAGTGCCTGCCCCCCAGGTGCCGACGAAGGCCAGCGCGGCCCCCTCCCGGGCGTGCTCGTCGAGCCAGGCCCGCACCTGGTCCGGCCCCAACTCCACGCCGTCGATCTCGAAGGCCTCGGCCGGGGCTTCGTCCTCCGCCGAGCCCTGCGCCCCGTACAGCTGGGCCAGCCGGTCCCGCAGGGTGCGGAACTCCAGGCTGGCGAACAGCTGGGTGATGGCCTCGCGGTCCCAGTCCCGGCGCTCCAGCTGCTCCACCGACAACGGCAGCGCCAGGTCCCGCACCAGGTGGTTGAGGCGACGGTTGCGGCGCACGTCGTCGAGGTGCGCACGAAGCGACTCCCCGGCCTTGCCCGGCACCTGCTCCGCCCGGGCCAGGATGTTGTCCAACCCGTCGAAGTTCGCGATCCACTTCGCAGCGGTCTTCGGCCCGACTCCGGGCACCCCCGGCAGGTTGTCGCTGGTCTCCCCCACCAGGGCCGCCAGCTCCGGGTAGCGCTGCGGCGGCACCCCGTACTTGTCCTCGATCGCCTCCGGGGTCATCCGAACCAGGTCGCTGACCCCCTTGCGCGGGTACAGCACCGTCACAGCGTCGGTGACCAGCTGCAAGGTGTCCCGGTCCCCTGAGGAGATCAGCACCTCGAAGCCCTTGGCGTCGGCCTCACCCGCCAGGGTCGCGATGATGTCATCCGCCTCGTGACCGGGCGATTCCAGATGGCTGATCCGCAGGCCGTCGAGCACCTCCTTGATGAGCTCCACCTGGCCTGCGAACTCCACCGGGGAAGCCCCTCGGGTGGCCTTGTACTGCGGGTAGGACTCGGTGCGGAAGGATTCCCGCCCCACGTCGAAGGCGACGGCGACATGCGTGGGCTGCTCGGTGGTGAGCAGTCCGATGAGCATCGAGACGAAGCCGTGCACCGCGTTGGTGTGCTGACCCGTCGAGGTCGTGAAGTTCTCGGCAGGCAACGCGAAGAACGCCCGGTAGGCCATGGAATGTCCGTCGATGAGCAGCAGTCGGTTCACGACCTCAAATCTACTGTGCGAGACTGACGTCCATGACAGACCTGCCACCCGTGGCCGAGTTGCACACCCGGCTGGGCATCGAAATCCTCGAGGCCACCCCTGAGCGTGTCGTCGGGCGGATGCCGGTGATGGGCAACCGGCAACCCGCTGGGCTGCTCCACGGCGGAGCCACCGCAGCCCTGATGGAAGGGCTCGGCTCGGTGGCGGCCTGGCTGGCCGGGCAGCCGGACCGTCTTCCCGTGGGCGTCGATCTCAACGTCACCCACCTGCGCCCCGTCCGCGCGGGAACGGTGACGGGGGTGGCCACCGCGATCCGCATCGGGACCGGGACCGTGGTCCACACCATCGAGGTCACCGACGAACAGGGCCGCCCCACGGCCGTGGGGCGGCTGACCTGTCAACTGCTCCCCCGGTGAGGGGGACGTCTCAGTTCTTCTTCTTGTGGGAGATGACCCCTTCGGCCACCTCGCGCATGGACTTGCGCAGGTCCATCGCGGTCTTCTGGATCCAGCGGAACGCCTCCGGCTCCGAGAGCCCCAGTCCCTCCTGCAACATGCCCTTGGCCTGGTCGATGATCTTGCGCGACTCGAAGCGGTCCTCCAGGTTCGCCAGCTCCTCCTCGATGGCCTTGATCTCGGCGAAACGGCCCATCGCGATCTCGATGGCCGGCACGACATCGGTGGCGTCGAAGGGCTTGACCACGTAGGCCATCGCACCGGCGTCGCGGGCGCGCTCCACCAGGTCACGCTGGCTGAAGGCCGTCAGCATGACGATGGGGGCGATCCGCTCCTCCGCGATGGTCTCCGCCGCGGTGATGCCATCCAGCTTCGGCATCTTGACGTCCATGATGATGAGATCAGGTTCGAGCTCACGGGCCAGCTTCACCGCCTCTTCACCGTCGGCTGCCTGTCCGATCACTTCGAATCCCTCATCTGTGAGGAGCTCGACCAGATCGAGACGGATCAGCGCCTCATCCTCTGCCACGAGCACCTTGGTTGGCCGGTTCTGGCCCATGTCCAAGCTCCAATCTCCGTTGAGTGGACCCTCAGGTTCACACTTGATTCAGGAATTCTCGTGGAGCATCTTAGCGCGCCTGACCACGCCATACACCATCGAAGCACGAAATCATCCACTTTCGGCCAAACGGACAGGTCTTTCTCACGGGGACCGGGGAGCGTGCCGGAAGGGCCGCCGTGTGGCACAATGGTCAGCGATGCCCGGCTGGCGGAATGGTAGACGCGGTTGACTCAAAATCAACTGACCGCATGGTCGTAGGGGTTCAAGTCCCCTGCCGGGTACCGTGAACGGGTCAGGGCGAGCGGGCACCCCCGCCGAGATGGCACGATGGCCCCATGAAGATTCTCTCCATCCAGTCCTGCGTGAGCCACGGCCACGTCGGCAACTCCGCCGCCGTGTTCCCGTTGCAGCGGATCGGCGTCGAGGTGATGCCCGTCCACACGGTGTTGTTCTCCAACCACACCGGCTACGGTGCCTGGCGCGGCCCGATGCTGAAGGGGGCCGACATCCGCGAGATCGTCACCGGCATCGAGGAGCGTGGCGCCCTGGCCGGGGTCGATGCCGTGCTCTCGGGCTACCAGGGTGGCAATGACATCGGGGATGCGATCCTCGAGGCCGTGCAGAAGGTGAAGCAGCACAACCCTGCGGCCATCTACGCCTGCGACCCGGTGCTGGGCAACGCGAAGTCCGGCTGCCACGTCGCCCCCGAGGTCCAGGAGCTGATCCGGGACCGCGTGGTGCCCCGGGCCGACCTCATCACACCGAACCAGTTCGAGTTGGGATTCGTCACCGGTACCACCCCGAGCGACCTGGAATCCACCATGTCGGCCGTTGACCGGGCCTTCGGGATCGGCCCGCAGACGGTCCTGGTGACCTCCGTCGAGCTACCGGACCTCGGCGAGGACAAGCTCTCGATGATCGCGGCGAACCGAGACGAGGCCTGGCTCATCACCACGCCCAGGCTACCGATGAAGCGCAACGGCTCCGGCGACGTCACAGCCGCCCTGTTCACCGCCCACTGGCGGCGCACCGGTTCCCTCTCAGAGGCCCTGGAACACACCACCTCCAGCGTCCACGCGATGCTGCGCCTGACCCTCGAGGCCGACACCCGGGAGCTGCAGCTCGTCGCCTCCCAGGAACACTTCGCCCACCCCGCCCTGGAGTTCAGGGCCGAGCGGATTCGCTGAGCGACCCCCTGCCCAGCGGTCCCGCCACAGGCTCTCGGACATGACTGACGGGGGAGGTCCCGCAGGCCCTCCCCCGTCGTCGTGGTCGGGATCAGAGATCGATCTCGCCCTTGACCTTGACCTTGTGGACGCGCAGGTTGTTGGTCTTGCCGGGAACCCCCATCGGGGAGCCGGACAGGATCACGATGCGCTCCCCCACCTCGATCATCCCGCGATCACGCAGGTAGGAGTCGACGGTCTCCACCATCTGCTCCTGCTCGGTGAAGTTCGGGGTGATGTGGGCCTCCACGCCCCAGGTGAGGGTCATGTTCTGCTGGGTGGACTTCTCCGGGGAGAACACCAGCAGCGGGATGGAGGGACGCAGCCGGGAGAGCCTGCGGGCCGTGTCACCGGACTTGGTGAAGGCCACCAGGTAGCGGGCACCCACGCGCTGGGCCACCTCGACGGCGGCCTTCGCCAGGACACCGCCGGTGGTGTGCGGGTCCCACTCGATGGTGTTGATCTCCGCGTGCCCCTCGCGCTCGGTGTTCTCCACGATCTTGGCCATCGTCTGCACGGTGATGACCGGGTAGTCGCCGACGGAGGTCTCGCCGGAGAGCATCACGGCATCGGCACCGTCCAGCACGGCGTTGGCCACGTCGGAGGCCTCCGCGCGGGTCGGGCGGGGCGAGGAGATCATCGACTCCAGCATCTGCGTGGCCACGATGACCGGCTTGGCCCACTTCCGGGCGGCACGGATGATCTTCTTCTGGACCAGCGGCACCTCCTCCAGCGGGAGCTCCACCCCGAGGTCGCCACGGGCCACCATGAAGGCGTCGAAGGCGTCAATGATGTCCTGCAGGTTGGAGATCGCCTGCGGCTTCTCCAGCTTCGCGATGACGGGCAGCCGCTTGCCGACCTCATCCATGATCTCGTGGACCCGCTTGATGTCGTCGCCGGAACGCACGAAGGACAGCGCGATCAGGTCGATGTCCTTGGTCAGGGCCCAGCGCAGGTCGCGCTCGTCCTTCTCACTCATGGCGGGAACGGAGACCGCAACCCCGGGCAGGTTGATGCCCTTGTTGTTGGAGACGGTTCCCGCGACGGTGACCTCACACACCACGTCGGTGTCGCTGACCTGGACGGCTCGAAGACCCACCTTGCCGTCGTCGATGAGGATGTGATCCCCCGGCTTGACGTCGCCGGGCAGGCCCTTGAAGGTGGTCGAGCAGCGTTCCTTGTCACCGAGGATGTCCTCGATGGTGATGGTGAACCGGTCGCCACGCTCCAGGAAGTACTTCTGGTCCCCGGCGAACTTGCCGAGGCGGATCTTCGGGCCCTGCAGATCGGCGAGCACGCCGACGGTGCGGCCGGTGAGCATGGCAGCTTCACGGACGGCATTGAGGCGGCCCTCGTGCTCGTCGTAGTCGCCGTGGCTCATGTTGAGGCGGGCGACGTTCATTCCCGCGTTGATCAACTCAACGAGGCGGTCCGTCGTGTTCGCGGACGGCCCCAGGGTACATACGATCTTAGCTTTGCGCACGAGGACAGCCTATCGCGAAAAACTACCCTTCCTGCACGACGCGCAACGCCTCCGCAAGGTCTTTCGGTGGGGCTGAGGTGAAGCTCACCCACTCCCCAGCGACGGGGTGCTGGAAGGCCAACCCGGTGGCGTGCAGCCACTGCCGCTCCAGGCCCAGGCGTCGGGCCAGCTCGGGATCAGCGCCGTAGAGCGGGTCACCGCAGCAGGGATGCCCGATGGCCGCCATGTGAACCCGGATCTGGTGGGTTCGTCCCGTCTCCAGCGCGATCTCCAGCAGCGTCGCGGCCCGGTGCGCCTCGATGGCCTCGTAGTGGGTGACGCTCTCCCGTCCGCCCTGCACGACGGCCATCTTCCACTCGTGCCCGGGGTGACGCCCGATGGGGGCGTCGATGGTGCCGACGAAGGGGTCCGGATGTCCCTGGACCAGGGCCTGGTAGGTCTTGTCCACCACCTTGTCCCGGAAGGCCTGCTTCAGCACGGAGTAGGCACGCTCCGAGCGGGCCAGCACCATCAGCCCGGAGGTGCCGACATCCAGCCGGGAGACCACCCCCTGCCGCTCCGGAGCCCCGGAGGTGGCAATCGAGATTCCGGCGGCCGCCAGGTGTTCCGTCACCGAGGGGCCCTCCCAGCCGAGGCTGGGGTGGGCCGCGACCCCGGCCGGTTTGTCCACCACCACGATGTCGTTGTCCTGATGGACGATGCCCAAGCCGTCGGCGAGCCTCGGCTGGGCCACCACGTGGTCAGGCCTGGGAGCGGTGACCAACTCGAGCATCGCCCCGGCCTGGACGCCCTGGGAGGCCTTCGTCACCAGGACACCGTCCAACAGCACTCCCCCATCGGCGATCAGCTCGGCGATCCGGGAGCGGCTGTGGCCGGTGATCCGAGCGGCGGCCACGTCGATGCGTTCCCCCGCGAGCGGCTCCGGCACCAGGAAGACACTCACACCTTCTCCTCCAGCTCCTGCGGAGTCTCCTTCCCCGCCGCGTCCTCAGGGGAGCGCAGCGAGCCGAGGATGATGAGCCCCGCGGCCACGGTGATGCAGATGTCCGCGACGTTGAAGATCGCGAAGTTCGGCAGCTGGATGAAATCGACGACGTGTCCCTGCAGCACGCCGGGGGGCCGCAGCAGCCGGTCGTGGAGGTTCCCTGCGATCCCTGCCATGAGCAGCCCCAGCACCACGGCGTGGAAGCCGGTGCGAATCCTGGGCAGCCCGACCACGAGACAGACCAGTAGCGCCACGATCGCGAAGATGCTGAGCGCAACCGTGAGCGAGGTCCCGAGCCCGAAGGCCGCACCCGGGTTGAACACCAGGGTGAAACGGAGCAGGGTCCCCACCACCTCATGGGGAACGGCCGGGGTCAACGCGGCCAGCACGGCCTCCTTCGTGACCTGATCGATCCCGAGCCCGAGAAGCCCCACCCCCACCGCGAGCAGGACCAGGGCACGGCGGCTCAGCGTCGTTCCTCGCGCTGTTTGCAGGCCACGCAGAGGGTGGCCCGGGGGAAGGCCTGGAGCCTCCCCTTGCCGATGGGCTCCCCGCAGACCTCGCACAGCCCGTAGTTGCCCTCGTCGAACAGGTGCAGCGCCAGCCGCGCCTGATCAGCCATCTCCCTGGCGTTCTGCGCCAACGAGAGCTCCTGGTCGCGCTCGAAGTTGGAGGAGCCGACATCAGCCGGGTCCCGGCCCGCGCCGTCGTTGCCCTGCAGCAGCAGGTCACTCAGTTCCTGGTCCGAGGCAGCCACCTTCTTCTCGAGACGCTCCAGCTCCTCGGCCAGGGCCTCCCGCTGCTCCTGGATCTCCTCATCGGTCCAGGGGGCCTCGCCATCCCTGACGGGCAGCGACTTCGGAGCCTGCGGCTCCTTGGTTGTCGTGGTTGCCATGTTCATCCTCGAAGTGCGAATGGAAAGAAAAGGAAAGACTGTCCGGTGGAGACTACACCTCCACCGGACAGTGTTCCAGCACGTGGGGTCAGGCCCGAAGGTCCTGGTTGGCCAGCGCGTCCAGACGCGGGGTCCGGGAACGCTCGGCGAGCTCCGGTACGTCCAGCGGCTCCGGCAGGTCGCGGTCGAGGCCCTCCAGGTGACGGCCGACATAGGTGCGCAGGTTGTCGCGATAGGTGGCCTCGAAGCCCCGCAGCGCGGCGACCTTCTGGGTGAGGATCGCCTGCTCGCGCTCCAGGTCGGCGAACAGCTCGGCACGACGGCGGTCCGCCTCGCCGTTGACCCGCTCCGCGCGGTCGCGGGCGTCGCGGGTGAGCTGCTCCGCGTTGACACGGGCCTCGGACTCCACGCGTTCTGCCTTGGTGCGGGCGTCGATGGTGATCTCGGAGGCCTGACGCTTGGCCTCGTCCAGCTTGCGCTGCGCCTCGGTGTTGGCCTCCTCGACCAGCTTCTCAGCCTGCTCGGTGGCCAAGGACACCAGCCGGACCACGGCCGGGGTGGCCTCCTCGCGGGTCGCGACGGTCAGGGTCTCGGCCTTGCCGGAGATCTGGCCGACCTGGGCGGTGCGCGCCTCGTCGAGTTCACGGCGCAGTCGATCATTCTCGGAACGCAGCCGCTGGTTGTCCTGCGACAGCTGCTGCACCCGGCCGTCGTCGGTCGGGGCGAGCGGGGTCATCACCTGCGTCTGCGTGTGGCTGCTGGCCTCGGCGCGCAGTCGCTCCACCTCGGCGCGCAGCGACTCGATCTCCTGGTCCTTGACTGCGATCGTGCGGTCGTCGAAGCCGGGGGCGACACTGGCGTTGCGTGCGGCCTCGGCCTCACGTCGCAGGACGTCACGCTCGTTCTCGAACTGGGCGAAGGACTCCTCCACCTTGTCGATGAAAGTATCGACATCCCCCACTTCGTAACCGGTGGCCCCACGCCGTGCCATCCGGAACCGGACTCGGCGAACCTCTTCCAGGGTCAGGCTCATTCTCATCTCCCAGTCGTAGATACCTTCGGCCCAATGCTGAGAAACATTGGGGTCAACGTTCAGGTTACTCTAATGTTCCCGTACGTCCAACGGAACCTCAAGGTCAACTCAAGGGATGGAGTCAGCCGAAGAGTCGCTGCTGAGAATGTCACCTCACACCGGGAGCAGGACCGCAAGCCAGATCAGCACCTGCACGGCCAAGAAGACGAGGATCACCGACAGATCGAGACTGATCTCGCCGATCCGCAGCGGCTTGACGTGGCGC
The DNA here is from genome assembly GCA_030532575.1 of Propionibacteriaceae bacterium. Classification (GTDB taxonomy): domain Bacteria; phylum Actinomycetota; class Actinomycetes; order Propionibacteriales; family Propionibacteriaceae; genus Arachnia. The sequence goes on from JAUNKV010000020.1 coordinate 20,518, forward strand.
TGAGCCGCCTTCACCGGCGGGTCGGTGAGGAAGTAGACACCCTCCACCAGCACCAACACCGGCCCCCGAGGGGTCCACTGCGGGGCCAGCACGGGGACCCAGGACAGCAGCACCCGCGCGAGCAGGATGAGCAGGTAGAGCCTGAGAATCCAGACCAGGATGAACGAGAGCACCGGTCAGCTCTGATTGAAGAAACCGCCGGTGGCGAGCCGTTCCTTGTCCTCCGGGCCGACCACGAGGTTGTGGGGGCACAGCAGGAAGACCTGGCTGGAGACCCGCTCGATGTTGCCACGCAGACCGAAGATCAGACCTGCCGCGAAGTCCACGAGCCGCTTGTCCTCCCCCGGTTCCATGTCGGAGAGGTTCATGATGACCGGGATGCCGTCACGGAAGTTCTCCCCGATGGCTCGGGCCTCGTTGTAGCTGCGTGGACGGACGCTGACGATACGACTGATGTCTGCCACCTGGGGGGTGCTGGGGGTTTCAGGGGTCACGGGTGCGGCTGTCTGCTGGGGCGCCTGGGCCTGGGGACGGCGCTGCACGGAGCGTGAAACCGGTTGCGCCTCGGCGGAGAGTTCGTAGTCCTCGTACTCCTCGGCAACGTACTCCTCGGAGAACTCGTCCTTGACGTCGTTGTAACGACCGTCCTCGACGAGTCCCATCCACTCGGCAAGCTTGCGAACGCCCACGTGTCACCCTCCCTTTCGTCTGGGAAGAAGACTACCCGTCCGGCAGTCGGCAGCCCCGCTTTGGGCGAGGCGACACGCCGTCACTTCATGAAGTCGGGAACATCGAGCTCGTCCTCCTCGATCCGAGGAGCAGGACGAGGCTGCGGCTCGACGCGGGCCGAGGGCATGGGCGCGGCCTGCGGCACCCGCGGGGCGACCGGAGCCGCCGGGGCGGCAGGGGCCGTGGGCGTGCGCTGCTGGCCTCGGGTGTGCTCGACCCGGGGTAGACGGGTGTGTGGCGTGCCACCGTCGAACCCAGCTGCGATGACCGTGACCCGGACCTCATCGCCCAGGGCGTCGTCGATGACGGTACCGAAGATGATGTTGGCCTCGTCGTGCGCGGCCTCCTCGATGAGCTGGGCCGCAGCCGAGACCTCGAACAGCCCGAGGTCGGAGCCACCGGCGATGGACAGCAGCACCCCGTGGGCGCCGTCGATGCTGGCCTCCAGCAGCGGGGAGCTGATCGCCATCTCCGCGGCCGCCCGGGCCCGGTCCTCACCGCGGGCCGAACCGATGCCCATCAGGGCCGAGCCGGCCTGGCTCATGATCGACTTCACGTCGGCGAAGTCAAGGTTGATGAGTCCGGGCGTGGTGATGAGATCGGTGATACCGGAGACACCCTGCATCAGCACCTGGTCAGCCTGCTTGAAGGCGTCCACGATGGCGATCTGGTGGTCGGTCATCTGGAGCAGCTTGTCGTTGGGGATGACGATGAGGGTGTCGACCTCCTCACGCAGCTGCTCGATGCCCGAGTCGGCCTGGGTGGCCCGACGGCGCCCCTCGAAGGAGAACGGGCGGGTCACCACACCGATGGTCAGTGCGCCCAACGAGCGAGCGATCTTCGCCACGATGGGCGCGGCGCCGGTCCCGGTGCCGCCGCCCTCACCAGCGGTGACGAAGATCATGTCGGCCCCCTTGAGGGCATCCTCGATCTCCTCGGCGTGTTCCTCCGCCGCTTGGCGTCCCTTCGACGGGTCGGCCCCGGCTCCCAGGCCACGGGTCGACTCACGACCGATGTCCAGCTTCACGTCGGCATCCGACATCAGCAGCGCCTGGGCATCGGTGTTGACCGCGATGAACTCCACGCCACGCAGCCCCGCCTCGATCATGCGGTTGACTGCGTTGACCCCACCGCCGCCGACGCCGACGACCTTGATCACTGCCAGGTAGTTCTGAGATGCGCTTACCATGACCGCCATTCCTCACTTAGTAGTCGAAAGTAGGCTAGGGGCCGTTTCCCGGTTGTTCCAACAGCCATGCCGTGTTCCGGCCGAAAACACCTCAACCCAAGGTTGAGGGTTTGGCTCAGCGCGTGGTGGGAGCCCCCGGGGCCGAAACGTCGTAGACCGTGGCATCCATCTGCAGCAACACGCCCAGCACCTGCGCCTTCGTCTCGGACTGATCGGCGCTGCCCCACACCACCGAGTCACCGTCGTCCAGCCGAATCTCGATCTGGTCCACCGCCTGGGCACTGACCAGGGTGATGCGCTCCCCCAGCACCGGGGAAACCGCCGCAACCACCGTCGCGACATCGCGCAGCAGCCGCTGATCCACCTCGCCCTCCACCTGGGCGACCACCGTCCCGGCGGGGACCTCCGCCCCCTCGTGATAGGCCACCCCCTCGGCATCCACCCAGCGCAGCACCCCGTCATCGGTCCACAGGTAGGCCAACTCACGCTCAGTCACCACGAGCTCCACCGTGTGGGGGAACTGTCGCTTCACCTCCACCTCACGGACCGCGGGCAAGGTGGCCACCACCCGGTCCCTGATTCCCTGGAGGTCCTGCGTCGCCAAAGGGCGCCCCAACTCCACCCGGGCCGCCTCGACCACCTGCTGCTCGCTCAGCAGCGAGGTCCCCGAGGCGCTCACCTGGGTGGTGGCGAAGACCGAGGAGAAGCCGAACAGCCAGGTCGCCACCCCGGTCAGGATCAACACCAGCGCGCTGAGGGCGAGCACGACCAGCCGGGTCGTCCGTCGTTTCCGCTGCTTGGCCTGCCGGGCCGAGGCGAACCTACCGGGTGTGGTGCTCAACTGCGCTGTGCCTCCGGACGCTCCGCCAGCAACGGGGCCAGCAGCGGACCGACGATTGTGACATCCCCACAGCCGAGTGTGATGATGAGGTCACCGGGACGGGCGATCTCGTTGAGGGCGGCGGGCAGGTCGTACTTGTCCACGACGTAGACCACCTCCTTCGCTCCGTGCTTCTTCGCGGTCTCCACCACGAGTTCCCCGGTCACTCCCGGGATCGGATCCTCCCGGGCCCCGCAGACGTCGTTGATGACGGCGATGTCGGCCAGGGTCATCACCTCACCGAACTCATCGGCGAAGTCCACGGTCCGGGTGTACAGGTGCGGCTGGAAGCAGGCGATGAGCCTCCCGTCCAGCCCGGTCGCCTCGTTCCCGGCCTCCGTGGCCCGACGCGCCGCGGTCAGGGCGGCCCTGATCTCCGTCGGGTGGTGGGCGTAGTCGTCGTAGACCCGGATCCCTGCGGTGTCGGTGATGAGCTGGAAGCGTCGCAGGGTGCCCTCGAAGCGTCCGAGGGCCGTGACCGCCGCGTCGTGGTCGAGGCCGAGGATGCGCCCCACCGCGTAGGCGGCAGAAGCATTGGCCAGGTTGTGGTTGCCGGGGACCCGCAGCGTGATCGGCCCGGCGGCGTCCCGGGCGGTCAGGGTCGCGGTCACCCCGTTGCCGGAGGGCTTGACATCGGTGATCCGCACATCGGCGTCCTCGGCCTCGCCGTAGCGCACGACCTGCCGACCCGCCGCGATGAGTTCCTCGGCCAGGGACCGGGAGCCCTCGTCGTCGATGTTGATGACCACCCACTCCACCCCGGGGCGGGTCGCGAAGTCCCGGAACCCTGCCGCGTAGGCCTCAGGGGTTCCCCAGTTGACCAGGTGGTCCGCCTCGATGTTGGTGATGACCGCGATCTCGGTCGGGTACTGCATGAAGGAGCCGTCCGACTCGTCGGCCTCCACCACGAAGGCCTCACCCTGACCGATGGCGGCACTGACCCCGCTGGTGGACAGCGGCCCGCCGATCACGTAACTCGGATCGGCCCCCGCCTCACTCAGCATCACGGCGGTCATCGCGGTGGTGGTGGTCTTGCCGTGGGTGCCCGCCACCGAGACCCCCCGCTTGCCCATCATGAGGGCGGCCAGCGCGGCGGATCGGTGCCACACCCGAAGCCCCCGGCGACGCGCCTCGGCCAACTCCACGTTGTCCTCCCGGATGGCCGAGGAGATCACGACGGTTTCCGCATCGCCGAGCTGGGCGGCGTCATGACCGACGTGGCAGGTGACCCCCATCCGCTGCAGCGTCTGCAGGGTCGAGGAGTCGGAACGATCCGAGCCGCTGGTCGGGACGCCGAGCTCGGCGTAGAGGTGGGCGATCCCACTCATGCCGGAGCCACCGACCGCGATGAAGTGGACGGGGCCCACCTCAGTGGCGGGAACAACCTCGATGGGGTTCAGGAGGGTCACTTTTCCTCTTCTCTTGACGCGGCCAGCAAGGCCTGCTTGGCCAGGACATCGGCGGCATCGGCCGGGGAGTGTGGTGTGGCGAGCGCACCCATCCGGGTGAGCTCCTGGGCATCGGTGATCGTGGGCACGACCACCTCCAGGAGTCTAGCGGCGCTGAGCTCTGCCTCGGGCAGCATGATCCCAGCCCCGTCAGCCACCAGCCCAGCTGCGTTCCTGGCCTGCTCCCCATTGCCCCAGGGCAGCGGGATGAACACCACGGGCAACCCCAGCACGGCGGTTTCCATGACGGTCCCGGCCCCGGCCCGACCAACCATGAGATCGGCGGCCATGTAGGCCTCGATCATCGCGTCAACATAGGCCACCGGCACGTAGCTCGCCCCCGACGGGTCGGTGATGACCACGTCCTGATCAGTGAAGTTCTTGCCCCCAAGCACGTGAAGAACCTGGATGCCTCGGGCCAGCAGCTCCGGGACCGCAGCTTGGACCGCCTCGTTGATGGCACGGGCACCCTGGGAGCCGCCACTGACCAGCAACGTCGGCCGCTCGACGTCCAGCCCGAAACGCTGCCTCGCCTGGTCGCGGGTGATGGTCGGGGCCGTGATGGAACGGTTGATCGGCATCCCGATCCGCACCCCGCCCCGGATGTTCGTCTCCGGGAAGGTGTAGCCGGTGAAGCGCGCGAACCGGGCCGCCACCTTGTTCGCGACCCCGACCACGCGGTTCGCCTCGTGGACGCACACCGGGATGCGCATCGTCCTGGCCGCCAGGTAGGCGGGGATCGAGACGTAGCCGCCAAAACCCACCAGCACCTCGGCCCGGCTGCGTCGAAGGATCGCCCGGGCCTGCCTGACCGACTGCGTGAGGTTCCACGGCAGCTTCACCAGATCCAGGTTGAGGGTGCGCGGCAACGGGACGGGACGGATCAGCTCCAGCTGCAGTCCGGCCTGCGGGATGACCTTGGTCTCCAGCCCCTTCTCGGTGCCGATGCAGGTGATCTCCACCCCGGGGTCCAACTCCTGCAGCGCCTGCGCCGTCGCGATGAGGGGGGAGGTGTGCCCGGCGGTACCGCCCCCGGCCAGCACCACCCGGGTCACGACTCCGCTCCCGCCGCCAGCACACTGGTCATCCGGGGACCGGCAGCCTTCCTGCGCTGGGCGAGGTGGGCGCGGGCACGAGGCGTGTCACGGGCACAGGCCAGCAGCACGCCGACCGCCATGAGATTGGCCATGAGGGCAGATCCTCCCGAGGAGATGAAGGGCAGGGGCACGCCGAGGACGGGCAGCAGGTTCATGACCACCATGATGTTGACCAGAGCCTGCAGCAGGAACCAGCTGGTGATCCCCGCCGCGACGAGTCGATTGAACATCTTGTCGGATTGCAGCGCCACCATGAAACCACTGCGCGCCAGAAGTGCGAAGAGCCCGAGCACCAACAGCACGCCGAACAGGCCGAGCTCCTCCCCCAGCACGGCGAACACGAAGTCGGTGTGGGCTCCCTCCTTGAGCCCACCCCACTTCTGCTTGCTGGCGCCGAGCCCCAGCCCCCACCAGCCCCCGGAGGCCAGGGCGTAGAGCGCCGCCATCGGCTGGGATGCCAGGTCGGTGTTCGACTGGGGGTCGAAGAAGATCATGAACCGGGCCTTGCGGCTGTCGGAGCCCATGATGAGGATCGCCACACCGATGGCGACCAGCCCGATGGCCGGGCCGAGGATACGCAGCGGGGTGCCGACGAAGAACAACAGGCAGAAGATGATGGCCCCGAACACCAGCCCCGTGCCGAGGTCCTTGCCGATGATGATGAGGCCGAGCAGGAGCAGCGAACAGGGGACGAAGGGGATGAACAGCTCCATCGGGCGGTGCAGCTTGTTGCGTTTGACGTGGAACACCGAGGCCCCCCAGATCACCAACCCCAGCTTGGCGAACTCCGAGGGCTGGATGGTCAACAGCGTGCCCACGCGAATCCAGTTCCGGTTGCCGTAGATCTCGAAGCCGAGCGGGGTCTGCACCAGGATCAAGCCGATCAGGGCCAGGGCGAAACCGACCATGCCGAAGCGTCGCAGCAGATCGGGTTTCATCCGGCTGACCGGTATGAGCACCACCAGGGAGACCGCGAGGAAGAGCATCTGGCGGATGACGAAGTAGTACGGCGACTGCCCTTGGGATTGCGCGATCACCGCGCTGGAGGACAGCACCATCATGGTGCCGATGGCGGTGAGGATGCCGGTGGCGAAGACGATGAGGTGGTGATCCGCCATCGGCGAGCGGGTGAAGCTGCGCACCAGGGAACCGGGCGGTGGTGCCGTCACTGAGGTGCTGGACATCTCACTCCTCGAGGCGCTGACGGGGAAGACGGACGAAACGGCGCCCCGCGGCCCGTCCACCCACCATGTTCGTGGCTGGAGTGGGGAATGGGGTGGAGGTGACCCGCGTGTCGGTCAATCACTGGCCAAGCAGTCACTCCAGGCCGTTCAGGGCCCGCAGCCCAGCAGCCACCGCCTGGGCGGGGACCTTGAGACTCCTGGCCAGGGCCGCCGCGGCCGCGGCCTGGGCGACCCGCCCATCGGCCTGCTCGACCTTGGCCAGCTCCAGCGCGGAGCTGTGCCGCTGCGCCACGAAGGCACGGTCCACGATGAGGTCGTCGACCACCCCGACCATCGAGATGGCCGGGATCGCCGTGGTGAATCCGATGGCGCGCGCTCCCTCGGTCACCTCCGCCTCGGCCACCATGTGTTCGGTGGCAGGGTCCTCGACGTTGTACACGCAGGCATGGGTGACGCGCTCGTAGCAGCGCGCCAGGTCGGCGTCGTCTTCCCCGGAGGCCAACACCACCGCCGAGTGCAGGGCCAGGCTCGCCACGCCCCGCAGCTGGGCGGCGGACAGCTCGACGACGATCACGTCGCGTGGGGCGTCGTCGAGAACGGCCTCGACCGCTGGGCGGCCGCACGATCCAGCCTCAGCCACCCGCAATCCTCCAGCCCTCAGCATCGCCGCCACCAGCCGGGCCACCTCGACCCGGTCACGGGCCCCAGCGATCCCCACCCAGGGCACCGTCGCACCCAGCGAGTGGAGCCGCCATGCCAGCTCGACCTCACTCCACACCGCCACACCACGCCCGACGGCCTCGACCGCCAGCGGCTCAGCACCGGTCCACCCCGTCGAGAGCACCAGCAGGTCGCACTCCTCGGGCAGCCGGGCCGTGGCCCCCGCACCGAGTCGAACCGTCACGTCCAAGGACTCCAGCAGCCCGGCACGATCCGTGAGCCCGGAGTCGTCGTCGAGGACCGTGACCGTGGCCCCGAGCGCGATCAGGGCGTCGGCTGCGGCCATGCCGGAGCGGCCGAGTCCGGCCACCACGGCACGCCTGCCGTCCAGCCGAGCGCTCACTGGCCCGCCACCCATTCGGTGTAGAACAGCCCGATGGCGGTGGCCACGCAGAGACCGCAGATGATCCAGAACCGGATCACGACCGTCACCTCGGCCCAGCCGAGCAGCTCGAAGTGGTGGTGGATCGGGGACATCTTGAAGATCCGCTTGCCCTTGGTGAGCTTGAAGTAGCTCACCTGCAGCGCCACGGACCCGGCCTCCATGACGAACAGGAAGCCCAGCACCACCATCAGCAGCTCGGTGCGGGTGAGGATCGACAACCCGGCCAGGGCCGCGCCGATGGCCATCGAGCCGGTGTCACCCATGAAGATCTTCGCCGGCTTTGCATTCCACCACAGGAAACCGAAGCAGGAACCAGCCATCGCGAAGGCCACCACCGCCAGGTCATAGGGGTCGCGCACCTCGTAGCACAACGGCCCGATGCTGGAGCTGCGGCCGCACCACTGGTTGAACTGCCAGATGTTGACCAGGGTCAGTGCCGCAAAGACCAGCGTGGCACTGCCGGCGAGGAGACCGTCCAGCCCGTCGGTGAGGTTGGTGGCGTTCGGCCAGGCCATGAGCAGGAACACGATCCAGATCACCGCCAGGATGAAGGGCAGGTGCAGCCAGGGGATGTCGCGCAGGAAGGAGATGAACTGCGAGGCCGGCCTCAGTCCCCGCTCATCGGGGAAGTTGAGGGCCAGCACCGCGAACGTGCCACCGATGAGGAACTGGCCGATGAGCTTGCCGCGGGCGGTCAGCCCGAGGGAACGTTCCTTGGAGATCTTGGCCCAGTCATCGAGGAAACCGAGGAAGCCCATCGCTGCGGTGACCCCGATCAGCAGCAGCCCTGAGACGGTGGGAGGCTGCCAGAGGATCAGGTGGGACAGGGCGTAGGCCAGTACCACGGAACCGACGATGACCACCCCACCCATCGTGGGGGTGCCGCGTTTGGTCAGGTGCTCCTGCGGCCCATCGTCACGGATGAACTGCCCGTACTGCCGCCTGGTCAGGAAGGCGATGAAACGTGGGGTGGTGAACAGGGTGATGAGCAGGGCCAGGGCACCTGCCAGCAGGATGGTCTTCACGCCTGCACCTCCCCCGTGCTCTCCACCACGGCGCTGGCCACCTTCTCGAGACCGATGCCGCGCGACCCCTTGACCAACAGCACGTCCCCCGGCCCCAGGCGCAGCCGGGCAGCCTCGTCGCGGGTGGCGACCCGGGCACTGGCCCCCGCCTCCACCGCAGCGGCAACGACGATGGGGGCGTGTTGACCGACGGCCAGCAACTCATCCACCTCGAGATCAGCTGCCAGCTGCCCCGTCGCCGTGTGGTGTGCCGTGGTCATCGGCCCCAGCTCCAGCATGTCCCCCAGCACCGCGATGAGGCGGGCACCGGGGTGACGCTGCCGCTGCACCTCGGCCAGTTCACTCGCCGTGCGCAGGGCTGCGGCCATCGATTCGGGATTGGCGTTGTAGGCGTCGTTGAGCACGAGCCGGTCCTCACTGAGACGCAGCAGTTCCATGCGCCAGCTGGAGCGGGGCTGCGCCATGGAGAGCCGCTCGGCCACCGTGGTGATGTCCATGCCGACGGCGAGGGCCGCGGCCGCGGCCGCGAGTGCATTGCTCACCTGGTGGCGGCCGATCACCTGGAGTTGCACCGTGGCCTGCTCCACCACCTCACCCCGGCGGGCCACCAGGGTGAACCCCGCCTGGGAGGACTCATTGCACACCACGTCACGGGCGAGGACCTGCATCTGCCCATCCGGCAGCCCACCCTCACCGAACCAGGCCAGCCGGGCCGATGTCAGCGAGGCCATGTCGCGACAGGCCGGGTTGTCGGCATTGAGCACCGCCCACCCATCGGCGGCCAGGCCCGAGATGATCTCCGCCTTCGCCCTGGCGGTCTGGTCCACCCCGCCGAACTCCCCGACGTGGGCGGCACCGACATTGAGCACCACCCCCACGTCAAGACCGACCAAGGAGGTCAACCACTCGATGTGGCCCACGCCCCGCGCGCCCATCTCGGAGACGAGGAAACGAGTGGCGTCACCAACCCGACAGGCGGTCAGGGGAACCCCGATCTCGTTGTTCTGGCTCCCGACGGGGGCCACCGTCTCCCCCTCGGCCTCCAGCACCTGGGCCAGCAGGTCCTTGGTGGAGGTCTTGCCGGAGGAGCCGGTGATCCCCAGGCTCAGCATCCCCCGCTCGCGCGCCTCACGCACGATCCCTCGCGCCAGACCGGACAGCCCGGCCACGCTCTCTTCGACCAGTAGATGGGGCACCTCGGCCCTCGTGAGGTGGGTGCCGAGCACGGCGGCGGCTCCGGCTGACACGGCTTCGGGGGCGAAGTCGTGACCATCGACCCGCTCACCCGGGATGGCGACGAACAGGCTCCCGGGGGTGGCGTGACGGTTGTCGAGCACCACGTCGGGCCCCACCACGGCGTCCTCGCCGTAGAGCTCAACGGGAGTTGGTTGCATGAGCTCGACCAGTTCACTGAGCCGCCTGGCCCTCATCGATCACGTCCTTCCATCTGGTGCCAGGCGTCCTGAGCAACCACCGCATCGTCGAAGGGAAGCACCTGGTCGCCGATCTGCTGGCCACGCTCGTGCCCCTTACCGAGGATGGCCACCACACTACCGCCACTGGCCGACCTCAGCGCCAACTCGATGGCGTGCCGTCGCCCCGCCTGCTCGATGACGCGGGCGCGGCCACCCTGTGAACCGCTCAACATCTGTGCTCGGATCGCAGCGGGGTCCTCGGTGCGGGGGTTGTCATCGGTCACGATCAAGAGGTCACTCAGACCAGCGGCGGCCTGCCCCATGAGGGGGCGCTTGGCCGCATCACGGTCACCGCCACAGCCCAGCACCGTGACCACCTCGTCGAATCCCTGCAGGGCCTCCAGGGTCGCCGTCACCGCCTGCGGGGTGTGAGCGAAATCCACCACGACGGTGGGGGCTCCAGCGGGCAGGGCGAGCACCTGCATCCGGCCGGGCACCTGAGCGCTGCGCAGGCCCTGCGTGATGACCTCGACCGGCACCTCCACCGCACGCGCCATCGCGAAGGCCACGGCTGCGTCGATCATGTTGTGCCAGCCGGGCATCGTCAGTTCCAGCCGCACCTGCCCCTGCGGGGTCTCCAGCAAGGCCCGCCCGCCCAGCGGTCGCACCGGGGCGTACTCCCCCAGCCGGTACCGGGACTGCCCGGTGGTGCCGACGGTGTGGACCTCCAGCCCCCGGGCCAGGCATCGCCGGGCGATCTCTTGGCCGTGTTCATCGTCGATCCACACCACCGCGTGGTCCAGCCGCTCGGGCGTGAACAGGGCCGCCTTGGCCTCGAAGTAGTCCTCCAGATCGCGGTGGAAGTCGAGATGGTCCCGCCCCAGGTTGAGGAAGGCCCCCACCGCGAAGCGCAGGGCATCGACCCTGGCAAGTGCCATCGCGTGGCTGGAGACCTCCAGGGCGACGGCCTGCGCGCCGTCCTCGGCGAAACGCGCCAGCAGACCTTGCAGGTCCGGGGCCTCCGGGGTGGTGACGGTGCTCCGGTCGGCCTCCAGCATCTGGGAGTCCAGCCGGAAACCGAGCGTGCCGACGGTGCCGACCCGGCGTCCCTCAGCCTGCAGGATCGCCTCCAGCAGCGCCACCGTGGTGGTCTTGCCGTTGGTTCCGGTGACCCCGAACAGCTGGAGCTGCTCCCCCGGCCGCCCGAAGACCCTGGCGCTGAGTTCGGCGGCGTCCTGCCGCAGCCGGTGGCTCACCAGCACCGGCAGCCCGCAGCCTGCAGCCAGCTCCGCACCCTGCGGGTCGGTCAGGATGGCCTGCGCCCCGGCCCTGGCCACCTGCTGGGCGAACCGCGCCCCGTGGGTGCGCGCCCCCGGCATGGCGATGTAGATCTCCCCGGGAAGCACCTGCCGGGAGTCGAGCCGGACCCCGGTCACCGGCGTTTTCGGCAGGTCGCCACCGAGCCCGAGCCCAGCGGCGAGCTGTTCGAGACCAATCCCTGGCACCTGTACCGGTCGCACCGCACTCACTCCCAGGTGAGCGGTTCGTTCCGGGCCTTCGTCGCCGAGGGCAGGACGTTGTACCGGGGCAACGCCATCTGCAGGATGCTGTTGACCACGGGAAGGGCCAGCTGGCTGCCGAGGTTGCCATTGGTCGGGCGGTCGAGCACCACGTAGACCAGCAGCTGCGGATTCTCCGCAGGAGCCACCCCCACGAAGGAGGCCGTGTAGCCGTTGTAGCACTTGCAGTTCGCGTCGAAACGCTGCGCGGTGCCGGACTTGCCCGCAGTGCGGTAGCCGGGGATGGCACGTTCGCCGTCTCCGACCCCCGTGATGACCGATTCCATCATCTCCACCACCATCGCGGAGGCCTCCGGCGAGATCACCCGCCGTGAGGCGGGCTCGGCCAGGGGCACCGAGGTCCCATCGGCCCGGGTTGCGGACCGCAGGATACGAGGCTGGTGGTAGAGCCCACCGTTGACCGCCGCCCCCAGGGCCGCCCCCATCTGCACGGCGGAAACCGACAGGCCCTGCCCGAAGGAGATCTGGTCACGGGTGTAGTCGGCCATCTCGGGTCCCGGGAGCTGCCCCGGGGTCTCGGCCGGAAGCCCGGTCCCCGGTTTGGCCCCCAGGCCGAAATTGGTGAAGTAGGAGTGGATGCTTTCCTTGTCCAGCTGGCGGGCCAGCTGGATGGTGCCGATGTTGGAGGACTTGGCGACGACCCCACGCGCGGTCAGCTTGATGGTGCCGTGCTCGAAGGAGTCGGAGACGTGCCCGGCCCCCGAGGCGATCCGGCTCGGCACCGTCAGTTCGGTGTCCGGGGTCACCAGGCCGGAGTCCGCCAGGGCGGCCATCGTGAGCACCTTCTGGGTGGAGCCCGGCTCGTAGGCCGCGCTCACCGATCGGTTGCCGAGGTCGCTGACATCAGCGGCCCCGGGGTTGGCCGAGTCGAAGGAGGGCGCGTTGGCCAGGGCCAGGATCTCCCCGTTGTTGACGTTCATCACCAGCGCGATCCCGGTCTCGGCTCCCGACTGCCTGATGCTCTCAGCCAAGCGCTGCTCGACGAACCACTGCAGATCCGCATCCAGGGTGAGCGCGTAGGAGGTGCCGTTCACCGGCGGGGTGAGCACATTGGTGCCCAACGGGATGCGCCCGAAGGTGGAGCGGTCGTAAACCTCGGAACCGACGGTGCCCGCCAACTCCTCGTTCAGCGAACCCTCCAGCCCGGTGACCCCCTTGCCCTCGCCGTTGACGAAACCGATGACATTGCTGGCCAAGGTGTGGCTCGGGTAGGTGCGGATCGGGTCCGGTTCGGCGTAGAGGCCGTACCAGCGGCGCTTGCCGTCCCCGTCGATGCCCTTCTTCATGTCCGCCTCGATCTGGAGCCAGGTGGCGGCCGGGACCTTGCGGGCGATCACCTCGTAGCGGGAGTCCTTCTTCAGCAGGGTCTCCAGGTACTTCTCCTCGGAGCCTCCAAGGTGGGTGGCCAGGATCTTCGCCACCGCCTGCGGGGCCGCGTCGGCCTCCTGCTTCTTCTTCTCGTTCATCGCGCGGCGCTTGTCGGCCCCGTTGGTCTGGACCTGGTCCGGGTCAACCGTGATGAGCATCGCCGATTCGGCACCGGCCAGCACCACGCCGTTGCGGTCCACGAGGTGACCGCGCTCCGGCAACAGCTCGCGCGTGTTCTGCATCTTGGCCGCGGCCTCCGCGGCGAAGGCCTGCGAGTCGAAGGTCTGCAGCTGCACCGCACGGAACACGCAACCGAGCAGCAGCACCGCCAGCGCCAGCATGAAGGCTCGGATGCGGAACCGGGAACGACCCACGGGCAGGTGTATCCCCTTGCGGTAGCGTCTTCCCTTCGCGGGACGACGGGTCGGGCGACCGGGAGGTCGGCTCGCACCGGAACCCGGGGCCCGCCTGTCGGCCGGGCGGGGCCTGGCGGCGCTCGACCTCACCCGGCCTGTGGCCGCGCGACGGCGCGGGGCTGAGCGCCCCTGACCGGCGCTCATGCCTCCCCCGTTCCGGCCTGGGCCTCGGGGCTGGGGGCCGTGGGCAGCGGGTCCTGCCCACGGCCCCGGGTGATGTAGGGGGCCTCGTCCCCCTGCACCACCCGGGGTTCACCGAGCAGCTGCCCCGTCGACAGATCGACGAAGGCGGGGAACGGGTTGGGCACCATGCCGAGCTCCGCGGCGCGCAGAGCCAGGGAGCCGGGGCTCGAGACCTCCTGCAGCTCGGAGGTCAGGGCCGCTTCCTGGTAGGACAGCGACGTCGCCTCCTTGCGCAGGGCCGACAGTTCACGCGACTGCGCCCCGACCTGGGTGGTGACGATCATGACCGCCGCCATGCCCACCACGACGAGTCCCGCCACGAGGAGCAGGAAACCGAGGGTGGAGACGTTGGTCGGGGCGGCGATGCGCAGCCGCCCCCGAGGTGTGGGGGTCGCCTCAGCGACTGCATCCCGGTCCAGGGTGGTGGTGGTCACGCTGCCTCCTTGATCCGTAGGGCGGCGCGGAGCCGGGCTGACGCCGCGCGGGGGTTGGTCTCGATCTCATGCTCATCCGGTTTCTCCGCCCCTCGGGTGAGGAGCTGGAGCTCGGGCCGCAGGTGGCCCGGCACGACGGGCATGTCGCGGGGGGCTCGGTCGTGGGCCAGGTCCGAGAACGCCTGCTTGACCTGCCGATCCTCCAGGGAGTGGTAGGACAGGACTGCGATCCGTCCTCCCACGGCCAACGAACCCAGCGCTGCCGGGAGGAACCGGCTGAGCCCTCGCATCTCGTCGTTGACCTCGATGCGCAGAGCCTGGAAGGTGCGCTTGGCCGGGTGGCCTCCCCGGTGCCTGGCTGCGGCGGGGATGGCCTCGCAGATGACCTCCACCAGCTGGGCCGAGGTGGTGATCGGGGTTTGTCCCCGGCGGGCGACGATGGCCCCTGCGATCTGCCGGGCGAAGCGCTCCTCCCCGTAGCGCCGCAGGATCGTGGTGAGTTCAGCTGCGCTGCGGGTGGCCAGCACCTCGGCCGCGGTCGCCCCGACGGACTGGTCCATCCGCATGTCCAAGGGGGCATCCACCCGGTAGGCGAAGCCGCGCTCCTCGCGGTCGATCTGCAGGGAGCTCAGTCCAAGGTCGGCGAGGATCGCATCCGCTCTGGTCACCTCGAGATCGGCCAGGACATCGTCGATCTCGTCGTGGACGGCCTGCACCAGGGTGATCCGGTCGGTGAACCCGTCGAGCCGCTGCCTGGCCACCTCGAGCGCGTCACGGTCCCGGTCGATCCCGATGAGTCGCGCCCCGGGTGCCGCGTGGAGGATTGCCCTGGCGTGTCCGGCGAGCCCCAGGGTGCAGTCCACGTAGACGGAACCGGGGCGTTGGAGGGAGGGCCCGAGCAGCTCGACGATCCGCGCCAGCATCACTGGATCGTGCACGTCGGTGAACATCGTTTGGCCCTCCCTTCCAACTGATTCCCCAAATTCCCCAAGCTGGGTCCCGTGGCGGGGGTTCCTCCACCGGATTCGCACCTGGCCTCGGGGAAGAAAGGCCAGGGTCGCCCCCGGTGACGGACCGCCGTCACGGGCATCGTCACTGCCCCAGGTGGGACAGCAGTTCTGCGTCGAGTTCCGCGAAGCCGGCTTCCTGCTCCGCCTGGTACTCGGCCCAGAGGGTGGCGTCCCAGATCTCGGCACGGTTCATCGCGCCGATCACCACGACGTCACGGTCCAGACCGGCATAGGCGCGCAGGATCGGTGGGATCGTGATGCGCCCCTGCTTGTCCGGGACCTCGAAGCTGGCCCCTGCCGTCAGCATGCGCTGATAGTCACGGACCTGCTTCACCGTGGTGGGAGCGGAACTGACCGGGGCCATGAGGGCCTCGAACGTCTCCTTCGGGTAGATGGCCAACGCACGCTCCTGCGTCCGTGTGACCACGAGCCCCTCCTCGAGGGCCTCGCGGAACTTCGCGGGCAGGATGAGCCGCCCTTTGTCGTCCAGCTTGGGCGTATGCGTCCCAAGGAACATCCGGGGCACCCCCTTCCCACCAAATCCCCTCCATTTTGCTCCACTGCCCACCACAATACCCCACTTCGCTCCACTTCTGCTCCACACGGCTTGTGTTTTGCGGATGCCCTAGGCTTCTTGGTCGTCGAAACTGTTTGGGCAAGACCGAGGAGACACATGAGCCACCCACCAGCTGCGACCATGACGCCCGGCGAGGCTGCGGACCTTGCCAGACGCATCCAGAAGGCGATGAAGCAGGTCATCGTCGGCAAGCCCGAACAGATTCGGATGGCTGTCGTCGCACTGTTCGCGAAGGGCCATCTCCTCATCGAGGACGTCCCGGGTGTCGGCAAAACGGTCCTCGCGAAATCCTTGGGCCGGGCCATCGACGGCCATGTCAGCCGGATCCAGTTCACCCCCGACCTGTTGCCCAGCGATGTGACGGGCGTGTCGGTGTTCAACCAGGCCACCCGTGAGTTCGAGTTCAAGGCGGGCGGCATCTTCGCCAACGTGGTGCTGGGCGACGAGATCAACCGGGCCTCGCCGAAGACCCAGTCCGCCCTGTTGGAGGCGATGGCTGAGGGGCAGGTCTCCGCCGACGGCCGGACCTACCGACTCACCGAGCCGTTCATGGTGGTCGCCACCCAGAACCCCATCGAGATGGAGGGCACCTATCCCCTCCCCGAGGCGCAGCGCGACCGGTTCATGGCGCGGATCGAGATGGGCTACCCGCCGCACGACTCCGAGGTCGCGATGCTGCAGGCCGCCGCCACCGGGGACAGCCTCGGTGCGGTGACCCCCGTGGCCACCGTCGCCCAGGTGCGCGAGGGCATCAAGGCGATGGAGACGGTCTACCTGGCCCCTGTCGTGAGTGACTACATCGTGCGCATCGTCGAGACCACCCGTTCCCACCCCGACCTCAGGCTTGGCGCGAGCCCCCGCTCCTCGGTCCACCTGATGCGGGCGGCCCGCGTCGAGGCCGCTCTGGCCGGTCGGGACTACGTGGTACCGGAGGACGTGCACTCACTGGTCGTCCCGGTCCTGTCCCACCGTGTGCTGCTGACCGTCGATGCGCAGGTGGCCCGCCAGGAGCACGAGGCCGTCCTCGCTCAGATCGCCGACTCCGTTCCCCGCCCCCACCGGAGCTGAGATGCGGTTGCGCTTCGGTCTGACGGCCAGAGGCTGGACCCTCCTGATCGCAGGAGCGACGGTTGCCGTCACCGCCAGTTGGATCGGTGAACCCGATCTGGCCTGGATCGGGCTGTTCCTGGTGGCCATCCCTTGCCTGGGACTGCTGGTCGTGCTGTTCCTCTCGCCCCGGCTCACGGTGGAGCGCAGCATCACACCGCCCTCGGTCACCGTCGGTGAGCAGGCCCGGGCCAAGCTGGTGGTCACCAACTCCCGCCGTCTCAACTTCTCCTCACTGTCCTTCCAGGACCACACCCCCGAAACGCTCGGCCCCCACGCCTCCTTCGACCTGGCCCGGGGCATCACGGTGTGGCGGCAGGCCGCAGGCTACGAGGTCCCCACCTCGATGCGGGGGCACTTCCCGCTGGGACCGCTCAGCGTCAAGAACTTCGACCCCTTCGCCACCGCCTGGAAGCGCTGGCGGGTCCCGGGAGAACCCGCTTGGCTGCGGGTGACCCCGGAGATCTGGGAGCTGCCCCTGCCGCGTTCCGGCAAGTCCGTGGGATCAACCGGCGAGGCCACCCCCCAACGCGTCGGCCAGGCCGGGACCGATGACATCCTGGTGCGCGAGTACCGCCACGGCGACGGACTGCGTCGGGTCCACTGGAAGATGACCGCCAAACGCGGGGAGCTGATGGTGAGGCTGGAGGAACAGCCCTGGGACCCGGCGATGACGGTCCTGGTGGACACCCGCTCCCCAGCGCACCTGGGGACGGGGCGCAACTCCACCCTGGAGTGGGGCATCTCGTTCGGCACCTCCCTGGGAGGCGCACTGCTTGGGGAGCGACTGCGCATCGCGGTGGTCGGCGCGGACGGGATGATCTTCCAACCGCTCCGCGGGGAAGGCTCCTCCTCCTCGGAACGCCTCATCGCCGCCATGACCGAGGTCCAGGCCTCGGGGCGTGACTCCCTGGAGGACTGCCTCGCGGACCCTGACGCGCTGAGCGCAGCCAAGTCCGTCGTCGCCTGTCTGGGGGTGCTGACCGCCCTCGACGCAGCAGCCCTGGTCGCGGCGACCACCGGGATGGCCCAGGCCGATGCCCTCGTCCCCGACCCCCAGGCCTTCGGGCTGCCACCGGAGCGGGCCCGGGCCCACGAGGAGGCCTGCCGCCTGTTGTCGAGCACCGGCTGGAACCTGGCCCACTACGGCCCGGGCACCTCGGTCCCGCAGGGCTGGCAGCTCCTCATGACCCGACGGGAGGCCCTGTGATGACACGACGTTCCTTCCTGCTGCCACTGACGATCTCGGCAGCGGTGCTGCTCGGTCTGCTGCCGCTCGACCCGATGATCGAGGGGCCGCTGCTCAACTGGGAGCTGCTGCTCATCGTGCTGGCCCCCGGGGTGCTCGGCGCCGCGCTCGCCGGCGTCGGGGTGAGCCGTCTCCTCACGATGCTGTTGACCGGTGGGCTGTGCTTCGCCCTCCTCGGCTGGCGCGGTCTGGCCCTGTCCCCCACCGCCGACTGGATCAAGGGCTGGGGTGTGCTGACCGCAGCCGGGGTCCGCTCACTGTCGGACTCGGCGCTTCCGGTCTCCCCCTCCCCCGAGGTGATCTGGCTGTTGCTCCTGCTCGCCGCAGTCATCTGGAGCCTCACCGCGATGTTCGCCGAAGCCCTCGAACAGCCCGCCTGGGTGATCGTCACCCTGGCCCTGCCGTTCGGGATCGCCGCGCTGGCCCAACCGAGTGAACTCCCCTTCGACCTGTTCCTGCCGGTCGCCCTGGGGTACGCCGCGGTGATGCTGGCGGCACCACGGCCCGGAACCTCACGCTTCGAGGGCGCCCGTTGGCTGCTCGGTGGCGTGGCCGCCGCGCTCGCCGTCGCCCTCACCCTGGCGGCCTCGGCCCTGCTCCCGCTGGGGAACAAGCAGCCGTGGAACTCGAACAAGGACGAGAGTCCCATTCAGCTCAGTGATCCGACGGTGGACCTGGCGGAGAACCTGCACCGCCCGGACCCCGTCACCGTGTTGACCTACTCATCCAGCGACAGGGCGCCGCACTACCTGCGCACCACCGCCATGTCGAAGCTCACCTCGCAGGGGGCGCAGCTCGACTCGATGAAGCTGCGCACCGGTGACCTCTCCGGGGCCTACGACTTCCCCGGAACCCGGGTGGAGTTGAACGTCGCGATGCGTTTCCCCTCGGAGTACCTGCCGATCCCGTTCTCCCCCGAGCGTTTCGACGCCGACGGGAACTGGGCCTGGGACCCGGAGACCCTCAGCGTGGTGGCCACCGGGGACGAAGGTGAGAGGCAGAGTTCCAAGCTGGAATACAGCACCGTCTCCGTGGTACCGGAGACCAATCCCGCCACCATCGCCCAGGCGCGGGCCGGGCAGAGCCCCGACGGCGAGCGCAGCCTGGAGGTACCCGCCGACGTCCCGGCCGGGGTGGCGGACCTGCTGGCCGAGGTCACGGCCGGGGCCGAGACAGATGGGGCGAAGGCGCTGGCCCTGGTGTCCTTCTTCCAGTCGGACCAGTTCACCTACTCCCTCAAGGCCCCCAGCTCGTCGGACACCAACGCGCTGGCCAGCTTCCTGCTGCAGGATCGCTCAGGCTACTGCATCCACTTCTCCATCAGCATGGCCCTGCTCGCCAGGATGTTGAAGATCCCCGCCCGGGTCGCAGTCGGTTTCACCGGCGGCACTCCTGAGGGCGAGGGCTTCGTGGTGACCACCGACAACATGCACGCCTGGCCCGAGCTGTACTTCGAGGGCCTGGGCTGGGTGCCCTTCGAACCCACCAAGTCCTACGGTTCATCGGGCTCGAGCCAGCAGGAGAACCCAGCACCACCGTCGGCCACGCCCAGCACCGAGACCGAGGCCCCACCCCCCTCCCCGACCCTGGAGCCCTCCCAGTCGGAGAGCGCCGAGCCCACGCAGTCGCCGAGCGGTCAGCCCGTCACGCCCCGGGGTGGCTCCCCGGACGGCGAGGGGGGCTCCCTGTGGGGGCTGATCCTCCTGGTCCTCCTCGGGCTGCTGGTGGTGCTGGCGATCCCCGCCCTGGTACGCGCGCTGCGCACCTGGTCCCGGCTGCGCACGACACAGGAAGCTCCGGTGCTGGCCGCCTCGGCCTGGCGGGAGGTCCGCGACACCTTCACCGACCTGGGCCTTGACTGGCACTCCGGGTCTCCGGTTGCCTCGGCCCTGACAATGGCAGACGGACTGCCGTCCAGGGCCTCGGAGCGGCTGGGCGCGGTCGCCGAGATCGTGGAGCGCAGTCTCTACGCCCGCGACGCACCGGACCTGACACAACTGCCCTCCCTCACCCGGCAGGTCCGGCGGCTGCTGCTGAGCGAGACCCCGGTCCCAAGGCGACTCGCCGCCGTAGTGGTGCCGCGCTCGCTGTTTCGACGGCGAGGCTGACGATCAGGATGCAAGGTGGGGTTCCCTGATTGCCGAGGGCACCTACAATGGGAGCCCCAGGTAGATCTGGTCATGCAAGAAGGAGGCTGGGGATGGCTCTGTCCGAGCAGGAACAGCGACGACTGGAGCAGCTTGAGGCTTCCCTCATGGCTGATGATCCGGGACTCGCCGACACCTTGCGGGGGGTGCCGCAGTTCCGGGTCCAGAAGCGCCGCGCCACACTCGCGGCCCTCGGCATCCTCGCCGGGCTGACGGCCCTGGTGGTCGGCATCCAGATCCACCCTGCCATCTCGGTGGCTGGATTCGTGCTGATGCTGGTCTCGGCCATCATGGGGATGAGTGCCTGGACCCGGATCGTTGAGGACGGTGTTCCGGCTGGCGAACCTCGTCCCCCACGCCCGACCCGGCAGCCCTCCCACAGCGACTTCATGGAAAAGCTCGAGGAGCGGTGGCGTCGCCGTCAGCAGGGTGAGGACCTCTGAAGGGGTCCAGCCATCCGATGAGCCGCCACGTGATCGAACGGCACCGTCTGGGCTGTGGTCTGGAGTTGGCCGTGCTACCCGACCCCAGCTCCCCCGCCGTCGCGGTCAACCTG
This sequence comes from Propionibacteriaceae bacterium, assembly GCA_030532575.1. GTDB lineage: Bacteria > Actinomycetota > Actinomycetes > Propionibacteriales > Propionibacteriaceae > Arachnia. The sequence continues at coordinate 41,217 of JAUNKV010000020.1, forward strand.
ACCTTCCACGTCGGCTCGGTGGATGAGGACCCCCGGGCCACGGGATTCGCCCACCTCTTCGAGCACCTCATGTTCCAGGGCTCGGCCGAGGTCGCCCCCGGGGAGCACATGGCCACCATCGAGGCCCTCGGTGGCACCGTCAATGCCTACACCTCCTCCGACCGGACCGTCTACCACGAGACCGTGCCCCCGGGTGCCCTGGAACTGGTGCTGTGGCTCGAGGCCGACCGGATGAGAAGCCTCGACATCTCGCAGACCAATCTGGACGCCCAACGTGAGGTGGTGGCCCAGGAGAAGGCCCAGCGCTACGACAACCGCCCCTACGGCGACCTGTTGGACGCCCTGGTCACCCAGCACTTCCCGGCCGATCACCCCTATGGTCATCTGCCGATCGGTTCGATGGCCCACCTCGAGGAGGCGACACTCACGGATGTCACCGCCTTCCACCGACGCTGGTACCGCCCCTCGAACGCCCGGCTGGTGCTGGCCGGGGCGGTGGACCCGGCCCTGGCCATCGACCTGGTGGAGCGTCACTTCGGGAACATCGACGACGCCCCGATCCCCGCGCGCCCCAGCCTCGCCGACCCCTGGCAGCCGCCCGAGCCCCGGGTGCTCCGGGGTCGGGTGCCGCACCCGCTGGTCCACACCTCGTGGCTGGCTCCGCCCGCCGGTCGCCGCGACTTCTTGGCACTGGAACTGGGGCTCGCGGTGCTGACCGAGGGGCACGCCTCCCGGCTGCACCGGCGCCTGGTCAAGGAGACCGGGCTGGCCCAGGAGGTCCACGGGTTCCTCATCGGGCACCTGCGCAGCGCCTCGCTCGCGGTCATCCAGGCTCGCCCGAGCGAGGGCATTCCCGCTGACGAGCTGGAGCAGGCCCTGGCGGCCGAGCTGGCGGCCTTCACCGGCCCCGAGCCGAAGGAGCTCGCCCGCGCCCGGGCCAAGGCGGAGCGCGACTGGCTGGAGGAACTGGCCGGCGTCGAGGGCAGGGCAGCGGCTGCGGCCGACGCCTGGCTCGTCCACGGTGACCCCGAGCACATGAACACCCACCTGGCCGAGCTGTCCACCATCAGCGGCGAGGACATCGCCCACGTCCTCACGCTGGGTGATCGTCCCGCCGCACTGCACTACCTGCCTGAGGAGCTGCCGTGAGCCGTCCCGTCGTGCGAGACCCCGCGCCCTGGCAGTTTCCGCTTCCTGCAGAACGCATCCTCGACAACGGGCTTCGGCTGTGGCGCACCCACCTGCCGGGGCAGCGGTTGATCGCGGCAGAGCTGGTGCTGCCCGCCTCGGTGCACCACGAGGACCCGCGACTGGAGGGGTTGGCCACCGTCGCCCTGCACGCCGCCGACGAGGCCACCTGTTCCCACCCGGAGGTCGTCGAGGAGTTGGAGCTTCAGGGGGCGGCCCTGGGCGGCTCCGTCGCCTGGCACCACAGCAGCCTCTCGATCAGCGTCCCGGCGTGGCGGCTGGGCGAGGCATGGCCGCTGTTCGCCAGCGTGGTCCAGGAACCCGCCTACGAGGCTGACAGCGTCACCCACCACGTGGAAGCCCTGGATGCAGCCTGGCGGCGGCGGCAGGCCACCCCGGAGGGCCGGGGCTGGCAGCAGCTGCGGGCCACACTGTTCGGCACCGATGCCCGGGAGGGCCGGGACCTCACCGGAACCCCCGGGACGTTGGCCGCCATCACCCCCCTCGAGGTGCGGGAGTGGCACTCCCGGTTCTGGACCCCCACCGGTGCGACGCTGGTGGTGGTCGGCGACCTGGAGGGCATCCCGGATGAGGCCCTGGCCGCCCGGTTCGCGGGTTGGAAAGCTGCTCCCGCACCCGAGGCCCTCCCCTCCGCCGCCCCTGATCCCGGGCGGTGCGTGGTGGTGGACCACCCGGATGCCGCGCAGAGCGTGATCCGCTGCGCGGTGCTCACCCCGGGGCGCCGTGACCCGGACTGGGCCGCGCTGAAGCTCGGCGGTCACGCGATGGCCGGGGCCTTCTCATCGCGGCTGAACCTGGAGCTCAGGGAACGACGCGGCTTCACCTACGGGGTCTCCGGCGGGGTCACGGCCCGGCAGCAGGGCGGCTGGTTCACCGTCGGCACCTCGGTGGCCCCCGAGGCCACCGCCGAGTCAGTGGCCCTGATCCACGAGCACCTGGCCCTGGCCGAGGAGTTCACCACCCAGGAGGTCGCCGACTGCGCCCGGTTCCTGGTGCAGATCGCCCCACTGAGCAACGAGACCTCCGCAGACATCGCCCACCAGAGCGCGCTGCTGGCCGCGGCTGGGGAACACCCACGCTTCGTCAACGAGATCAGCGCCCTGCTGTCCGCCACCAGCGCCGAGGAGGTCTCCAGGGTGTGGCGAGAGCGGATCAGGGCAGCCGAACTCACCACCGTGGTCGTCGGACCGGCCGAGCAGGTCAGCGCGGAGCTGACCCGCCGCGGCATCATCCACGAGGTGCGCTGAGCGCACTCTCTTGGAGGGTGCGCGGTGAGGTGGGATCGTCGCGAGGATCGTCATGGTGGCCACCTGGCAAGGCGAACGACGACGATCGCACTGGAGCGTGCGTTCGAGGAGGTCCGCAGCCAGGGGGTCACCAGGGCGACCGCAGTAGATTCCGCCCTCACCGCGGACCCTCTTAGGCCTGCTCGAGCAGGGCCAGCGCCTCCTCCATCTTCTGGCCGGCCTCGGTGTTCAAGCGCTGGTACCCGGCCAGGTCACCGGCGCGCAGCGCCTCGTCCGCCTCGGCACGCTTGGTCACCGACTCCTTGACCAGTTCCTTCGCCTGCTCCAACGGGGCCTTGTCCTGCTGCGGGGGCTGGGCAGGGGTCTGCTCCTGCCCCGTCGGCTCCTCCCCCGTCAATGCCCCGGCATCGCCCTGGAACACCTGATCCAGGGCCGCCTGCAGGGTGTCACCGATGCCGACGTGCTCACCGAAACGCACCACGACGAACCGGAGCGCCGGGTAGCCGCCACTGGTCTGGCTGGTCTGGGTGTAGATCGGCTGCACGTACATCAGCCCACCACCCACGGGCAGGGTCAACAGGTTGCCGTAGATGGCCCGCGCGTTGCCCTGCCGGTTGAACGGTAGCAGGCGGTCGGCCACGGTCTCGTTGGTCGAGATCGCGTTGTAGGTCTGCCCGGGACCCGGGATCTGCTTGGCGTCCGAGAGTTTCAGCGCCCGGAGCTTGCCGTAGTTCGGGCTGGTGGCATCCGCGTTGACCGCCAGGTAGACCGAGAGGTTCTCGCGTCCCCTGGGCACGAACACCGTGGTGTTCGAGTAGTGCGCCTGCTCATCTCCCGGCCACTTGATGGTCAGGAAGTAGGGCGGCTCCTTGGTGCCCTGTTCACCGCCGTTGACGGGGTCGGAGGGAACCTCCCAGATGTCCGACTGCTGGAAGAAGGTGTACGGGCTGGTGGTGTGGTAGAGCCCCATCATCTGTCGCTGCACCTTGAACAGGTCCTGCGGGTAGCGCAGGTGGGCCATCAGCTCGGGTGAGATCTCCGACCTCGGGGTGATGAGTCCCGGGTAGACCTTCGACCAGGTGGCAAGGATCGGGTCGGCCTCGTCCCAGCCGTAGAGCGTGACGGTGCCGTCGTAGGCGTCCACCGTCGCCTTGACGGAGTTGCGCACGTAGTTGACCTGCGTGCCGCGCAGCATCTGGTCGGCCGAGGTGCGGGTGTCCTGGATGCCATTGGTCCAGTCCACCCGGGTGGAGTTCGGGAAGTTCGCCGTCGTGGTGTAGGCGTCGATGATCCACACGATCCGGCCGTTCACCACGCTCGGGTAGGGATCGGAGTCGACGGTGAGGAAGGGGGCGATCTGCTTGACCCGCTCCACCGGAACCCGGTCATGGATCAACCGGGACTCAGGATTGACCCGCTCCGACAGCAGCAGGTTGATGTCCCCGAACCGGATGGCGAAGGCCGCCTTGTTGACGAAGTTGCCGATCGGCACTCCCCCGGCCCCGTCGTAGGTGAACTTGGTCTCGGTGTGGCCCTCACCACCGCCGGGCGTGTCCAGCTCCACCGGTTCCGCCCCTTCCGGGGCACCGGCGACCACCCAGTGGGTGGACTGCTCACCGAAGTAGATGCGCGGCTGTGTGATGTCGAGCAGACCCTCGGTGGGGATGCCCCCCGAGAAATAGGTGGGTTCACCGTTGGATTCCCGCCGGTTGCCGTAGGCCGCGACCATGCCGTAGCCGTGGGTGTAGACGGTGTGCATGTTGTTCCAGGTGTTCCCGGCCTCCACCGTCGCCAACTCCAGCTCCCGGGCCGCGACCACCGCGTCGGTCTCCCGGCCGTCGATGACGTAGCGGTCCACGTCCAGGGTGTCAGGGAAGCGGTAGTAGCCCCGGACCTGCTGCAGCTGCTCGAAGGTCGGGGCGATGACCGCCGGGTCCATGAGCCGGATGGCGGGCAGCGACTCCGCGTCGGCCCGGAGCTGACCGGCACTCACCGTCGTCACTGCCTCATAGTCGGTGATCTCCACGTCATCGATACCGAAGGCCGCGCGGGTCGCCTCGATGTTGTGGGCGATCCAAGGCCGCTCCAGGTCCGGCTCGTTGGGGCGCACCACGAAGCTGCGGATCACCCACGGGTAGACCGAGGACACGATGAGGGAGGAGACCACCAGCAGCCCCACCGCAACCGCCGGGATGCTCCAGCGCACCTTGAAGGCGTTGTAGAAACACAGCAGGGCGCAGATCAGCGCGATGCAGGCGACGATGAGAGCTGCCGGGATGCGCGCGGTGGCATCGGTGTAGTTGACCCCGGTGAACAGGTTGTTCTGGGTGGTGAGGAAACCATAGCGGTCCAGGAAGGCCGAGATGCTGTAGAACAGCAGGGCCAGTCCCAGCAGGATCGAGAGCTGACGTTGCGCAGGTTTCCCTGCCCGAACGTTGCCGGAGCCACGGAAGGCCGCCGCGTTGATCGCCCCGGTGAGGAAATGGATCACGATGGCGCTGAGCAGGCTCACGATGACGGTCAGGCTCAGGAAGAACAGCACGAAGCGCCACCACGGCAGATGGAAGACGTAGAAGGAGGCGTCCAGGCCGAAGACGGCGTCCTGGGTGCCGAAATCCGTGGCACGGATCCAGGCCAGGAAGACCTGATCCTGCCCGGCGGCGTAGGCCCCGCCGAGGACCACGGCCAGCAGGGAGGGCACGAGCAGCATCGCCCGGGATCGCTGGTCCAGGGTGTCCCTCAGGTGGAGCAGCAGCTCGGAGTCGAGATTGCTGCGCCGAATCGGGGGCCGCAGCCGGTAGGCCATCGTTGAGCAGGTGTACAGGGCACCGCCGAGCAGGAGCCCGAAGACCAGGAACAGGCCGACGCGGGCGGTGAGCTGGGTGACGAACACCGTCGTGGCGGACACGCTCTTGAACCACAGGAAATCGGTCCAGAATCGAGCGAGCATGGTCGCGACCGTCGCCATGGCGAACAGGATGACGCCGGTGATGAGCAGTGGGCTCCTCCGGGGCGCTTCAAGGGTTTCCGCGGCCATCATGCCTCCTTGGACAAAGTGGCGAGGAGCACGTCGGCGAGGCCGGGAACCAGGTCCTCGGCACCGAGCAGATCCTCGGGGTTGGACACGACCCGGGCCAGGCCGTGGCGGGTGCCATCACGCAGCACCCCCACCACGAAGCGCACATCGGTGCGTGCCGGGTGCGCGTTGACGAAGGCGACGGCCTCGTCCGGGTCATCAGGAATCCGGTCCTCGTGCTCCGGCGGCAGCAGGGCACGCTCCATCGCCAGCGCGCAGCCCGTCACCGTGTCCGGCCAGCCGATGCGCTGCAGCCGCTCGAACAGGTCGTCGCCGACGACGAACTCATCCTGCTCGATGGCGGTCAGGGAGTCGTCCCCGGTCTCGGTGACCCGATCGCGCAGCTGTGGTTCGAGGTTGAGGAGGTCACGGGTCGGCACGAGCGCGAACAACCGGGCGGGCTGGTCCCAGCCGAGCTGGGAGACATGGCGCTCGATGTCGGCCAGGGCGGCGATCAGGCGGCTGTTGTCTGGCTCACCCACAGGTGGGCACCTCCTCGTTGGTTTTTCCTTCCTCCAGCAGCTGGAGGGCTGCGATCGCTTCCTTCAGTGTGGTCACCGGGATGAGCCTCATGGTCGTGTTCAGCCCTCCCAGGTCCTGGCAGTTGGCGCGTGGCAGCAGGAACACCTTCGCACCCGCCTTCTCGGCTCCCTTGATCTTCTCCCGGATTCCTCCGATGGCCGAGACCTTGCCTGAGGCGTCGATGGCCCCGGTGCCCGCCACCGCGGAGTCCTGGTTCAGCACGCCTTCAGTGATGCGGTCGTAGACGGCCAGGGCGAAGACCAGACCTGCGGAGGGGCCCACGATGGCCGGGTCGATCCGGTAGGTGACCGTGGGCGCGTAGCGGTACCCCGTGGTCACCCGGATGCCGACGCTCGGTTGGCCCTCCGCCCCCTGCGCCGTGGTGACCGTCAGCGACAGGATGTCCTGCCCCCTGACGACCCGGAAGACGATGGGGTCCCCGACTCCTCGTTTGCCGATGGCTTCGCGGATCGCCTCATTGCTGTTGATCGGAACGTCGTCGATGGCCTCGATCAGATCGCCGGGCTGCAGCACCCCGTTCGCGGGCCCGGAGAGCACCACGGCGGCGATCATGGGCATCGCCGTCACGGTCTGCCCGGCCGCCTGGAGGGCAGCGACGGTGGCATTGCCACGCGAGTTGTCCATCATCGCGACGGCCTCATTCTCGACCTCCTCGTTCGACTTCCCCGCCGGGAAGGCGATTTCCCTGGGGAGGGTGTCGGAGTCCTCCGCGATGTGCGCGATCAGCGCTTCGGGAAGGCTGACGCTGGAGGTGACCCGGGTTGTTGCCACGGTGGTCATCAGCAGTTTGCCGCCGCTGGAGCTGACCGGAAGGCCGGAGATCTCGATGCGTGGGCCGTCCTCGGTCTCGCTCAGGACATCGACGGTCTGGCCGGGGCGCCAGGTCACGAAGGGCACGGGCAGCAGCACGATGGCGATTGCGAGCACGACGAACAGCACTGATGACACCACTGCCACCAGGTTGCGCGACATCCGGCCCCCTTCATCCACTCGTTTCGGTTGCGGGCAAGCCTAGCAAGCCCTGCTTGACGTGATGAGGTTCAATGGAGTGCAGCACATCGCGAAAGGGGCGCCATGACCACACCCGGAGGTTTCGACTTCGAGCAGCTGCGTCGGCTGTTGGAGCAGTTCGGCCTGTCGCCCGAGGACATCGACCTGGCCGGTTTGATGCGCTCGGTGCAGCACCTCCAGGCCTCCGGCGGCCTGGGGTTCACCCCTGCAGATCAAGACCCCGATGCGGCGTGGCGCACCACCATCAACCGGGCGGCGAACGCAGCCAGGGATCAGGGTCCGGATCCGGAGTTGACTGCCCCGGAGCGGCTGGCCATCGCGGATGCTGAGCGCCTGGCCCAGGCCTGGCTGGACCCGGTGATCTCCTTCCGGGGCTCGGGACTGCCGCCGCTGGCACAGCGTCGAGGCGACTGGCTGCTGGCCACCTCGAACGGCTGGCGCAAGCTGGTGGAGCCGATCATCGACGGTCTGGCGGAGGCCCTGCAGCGCGGGGCCGGTGATGTCGGCCCCGAGGATGAGCAGCTGCAGGGGCTGTCCCAGATGTTTGCCCCGATGATGCGCACGGCCGCGTCGTTGATGTACCGGGAGCGACTGGCGAAGGTGTTGGCCGCCGTGGCGGGGAGCACCCTGACCGGCTCCGAGATCGGCATCCGGTTGGCAGCGGGTTCCCAGGCGACGGTGCTGCCCGCCAATGTGGCCGAGTTCACCCGGGACCTCGACCTCCCTGAGCGTGACGTGATGATCCACCTGCTGATCCGCGAGTCCGCCCGGCAGCGGTTGTTCGACTCGGTGGGTTGGCTCTCCCCGCAGCTGGAGGCCCTGCTGGCCCATTTCGCCAGGGAGATCCACATTGACTTCGAGGCCCTGGGTGAGCAGATCCAGCCGAGCATGGAGGGAATGAACCTGGAGGAGATCGTGGCCGTCAGCGAGCAGGTGCAGCGCTCCTTCTTCAAACCGGCCTCAACCCCCCTCCAGCTGGAGATTCTGGGCCGCCTGGAGGTGCTGCTGGCCCTGATCGAGGGCTGGGTCGATCACGTGACCACAGCCGCCGCCCAACAGATGCCCACGGCCCCGCAGCTGACTGAGGTGGTGCGTCGCCGTCGGGCCTCGGGTGGCCCCACCAGGGACGTGTTCCTCGACCTGCTCGGGCTGGAGTTGCGCCCCCGTCTGGTGCGCGACGCCGAGAACCTGTGGGCCGCGCAGGAGCACGCCCATGGGGCCGAGGCCAGGGACGCCATCTGGCGTCACCCGGACCTGCTGCCGACCGCGCAGCACCTGGCCGATCCCCTGTCCTACGTCCACCCGGACCACCGCACGGGCGACGAGGGAGACCTGGACGCCGAGCTGCGCAAGCTGCTGGGCGACTGAACGGTCGCGCCCACAGCAGTCCTCAGGTGAGAGTTGACGCTGCTGCATCACGGGTGTGGAAGGACCGCTCCCTCCTGCCCATCGCCATTGCGACCATCGCTGCGGGGCTTTCCTTAGAGGGTGCGCGGTGAGGTGGGATCGTCGCGAGGATCGTCATGGTGGGTTCCTGGCAAGGCGGACGACGAAGATCGCACTGGAGCGTGCGTTCGAGGAGTTCAACGCTGCCAGGGGGTCACCAGGGCGACCGCAGTAGATTCCGCCTATTCGCGGACCCTCTTACATGTCCCGGTCAGTGCTCTCTTCCTGACCTCGCGTGGGTTGTCACTGGGGGACATCTTCCTCCTGGAGAGCATCCTGCTGGCCAGCATCCTCGTCTCGGAGGTACCCGCTGGTCTTCTTGCTGACAGGGTGGATCGACGGTGGGTGATCCTCGGCGGCTTCACCCTCAACGCCATCGCCGAGGTGCTGTTCGCACTGGGCGCCTCCTTCGGCATGTTCGCCGCATCCTTCTGCATCAGTGGGCTCGGCATCGCCATGCTGACCGGAGTACAGGATGCCTACGTCTACGACTCCCTGGCCGAGGACGCCGACAAGGTGTCGGTCGGCGTGTGGGGTCATCTGAGTGCCCTGGAGCTGGGGGCGGGGGTGCTCGGCTCCATCACCGGTGGTGTGATGGCGGCCTGGGACATCTCGCTGCCGGCCATCACGGCCGCCTGCGTCGCACTGCTGGCCGCGGTCGCCATCATGTTCCTGCCGAGCCAACAACCCACAAGCGACGAGGACGCGGAGTCCGAGACCTCCTGGTCCGCTCTGAAACAAGGGACCAGGCTGCTCCTCACCAACCCCGTCCTGCTCTACACAGCAGTCGCCTCAAGTGCCGCGTTCGTCATCTTCAACGCCGTCTTCACCCTCAACCAGCCGCTGTTCCAGAACACCGAGGTACCGGTTGTGCTGTGGGGAATCATCGGAGGTGGCGCACAGCTGATCGCCGCCCTCCACAACCACGTCGCCGGATCGGTGGTCAACCGCCTCGGCCGAAGGAACGGCCTGCTCCTGGCAATGGGATACGGGGTCGCCGGGTTCGCCCTGATGGTGATCCCGCACCCCGCGGCAGTCGTCCCAGGGTTCATCCTCGTGGTCCTCGGGATGCACGCCCGCGGACCCATCACACGGGCTGTCGCCAACAAGGTCATCCCGTCACATCGCCGCGCGACGGTCCTGAACGTTGCAAGCACCCTCGGCAGCATGGCGGGCATCGCAGTGAACCCCCTCATCGGATGGGGAGCCGAGCACAGCCCAGAGGCCACCGTCGGTGTGATCGCAATCGCCTTGGCCCTGATGGCGGTCTCCTGGATCCCCATCGCTGATCGACACCTGGACGAGGAGCAGGCCGAGGATGCGAAAGTCGTCTTGCCTCATGTCAATAGGTCCGGGAAGGTTTGACGTTTGCCTCATGTAAAA
>JAUNKV010000021.1:0-42123 GCA_030532575.1 Propionibacteriaceae bacterium
TACCCCCGCTGGTCGAGCCGAGGGCGTTCAGCGCCCGACAGTCGAGACCTCTGGCGCCCGGTGCTGGGAGTTGCGCTGAGCGGGGATGGTTGGGGGTCGGGTTCCTGCGCAAGGTCACCGGGTCTCGACACGGGTGTTCTCGCAAGCTCGCCCACCCGGCTCGACCAGCGGAGAAGTAGCCCGGCTCGATCAGCGGAAGACCCGAGTGGCTGAGGTCAGGACTTCTGACGCCGCTGCCGGGGAACCTGGGCCATGAGGAGGGCGTGCCACCTCAGCTGCTTGCCCTGGGCCGCCAGGGCCGTGCGGTAGCGGTGCCGGGCCGCGATGGAGCGACGCACCTCCTCGGCCACCCGGGAGAGGAACAGCGTGCGGTAGAGCTCGTCGGTCAGGGTGGAAGCGGCGAAGGAGACCCCGGAGAACAGGGCCAGGATCAGGCACACCCGGAACATCGCGTGGTCCATGCCCAGCCGGATGCCGAGCATCGTCAGCGGCTCCGATGGTTTGCCGCTCCACTCCTGGATCAGCTCCGGGGTCAGCGTCACCACACCGACGATGGCGAACATGGTGAAGGTCAGGGCCACGAACACGAAGATCTGCACGGCCTGCACCGCCACCGCGACCAGCACCAGGTTGATCCGCTCCCCGATCCGCAGCCGCGACGGGGAGGGTGTGAGCCCGGCGAAGGGGCTCTGCTCCAGCAGGGCGGCGTGCTCGGCGTCGCTGTCCTCGTCGTCGACCATGTCGATGCTGGTCGGCAGGATCACCAGGAAGGTCAGCACGATCAGGAACAGCCCCAGCGCCGTCATCCGGGTCTTGCTGATGCCCGCGCCGATCTGCCACAGCTCGTTGGTGAAGAAGGCCAGCAGCACCGTGAGCAGCAGCAGCGGCAGGGTGCGGGCGACGGCGGGCAGGGCCGCCATGATCTCCTTCAGACTGCGCTTGGTGGTCCAGGCGATGATGGCCCCGAAGTCCAACCAGGCCAGCAGCACCGCGCCTGCGAGCAGCAACAGCCGCTCCCAGAACGCGAAGTGGAAGCCGCTCCCGCCGGGCATGTCCCGGGTGGCGGCGGCCAGGATGGACAGCCCGGCCAGCCAGAGCCCCCACACCACGATGGTCAGGCCCAGCCGGGCCATCAGGGGGAGGTGACGCTGCACCCAGGCGGTGAGCACGCCGAGTGGGATTGCCAGCAGGGTCAGCAGGATGATCCCGGTCAGGGCCAGGGCCACCTCGGGTTGTTCAACCAGGTCCTCGACCGCAATGGCGGTATCCGTGCTGAGGGTCGAGTCCGTCCAGATCGCCGCGATCCCCCACAGCAGCAGGACCACCAGGATCGCGGTGGTGCGGGGGACGAGCCCGAGCAGTCGCCGCCTGCCGGGCACCATGTGGGGCAGGCCGTTGCGTCGAAGCCAGTCCTCCAGGACACTCAGTGAAGTCACCGCGGAATTCTACGATCTGGCTCACTGCTTCTCGGCGTAGCTGATGCTGGCGGTGCCAACTTTCGGCAGCGACCCCCGATGCTCGACGATGGGGCTGGTGTAGCCGCTGCCCTTCAGCTGGTTGCCCGAGATGCGGACCCCGATGAGGTTGCCGACGGCAGGCTTCGTGTCCTCGGGGCCAAGGGTGACCTCGGCACCGAGGTAGAACGGCTGCCCCTGAGTGGCGAGGGTGTTGCCGATGAAGGCCACGCCCCGCAGATCCCCGGAGCCCCCGGCGAAGTCCACCGGTTTGCCGGTCCCGGGGTGCGTCGTCCGGTTCCCGCTGTAGGAGTGGGGATTCGGGTTGAACCCCCGGGAGACCGCTGAGCGGCGATCCCAGATGGACTCGGCCGCGGCGACGGCGCTGCCCGCCTTCCCGATCAGAGTGTTGCCCTGGAAGACGGTGTTGTGCGACCCCGTGGCCACGTACATGAACCAGCTGGGGCGGGCCTGGCCGGAGGCCACCACCCGGTTGTGGCGGAAGGTGTTGCCCGTGCTGCCCTGGTAGGCCTGCAGCAGCCCCTGGCCGTGGGCGCGTGAGGTTGTGATCCGGTTGTGCTCCACGATGTTGTTCGACGACCCGTAGGCGAGGTGGACCGCTGAGGACTCGCTGTCGTTGAAGTCGTTGTTCCGCACGTGGTTGTTGCTGGAGCGGTCCTGCATCGACAGGTTGCGCACGTTGTTGGTCGAGGTGTTCCCGAAGATCTGGCAGCCGGTGGCCCCGGACAGCGAGATGCCGTAGTAGCCGCCGTCGATCCGGTTGTCCTCGATGCGGACCTGGGTGGCCTCGTGCTTCGGGGCGGCGACGGTGCCGGTCTCGCGGAACCGGTCGTAGACGGCTGCGGGCATCCCGGTGAAACGATCCTCGACGGCGGTGTGGCTGGTCACGGAGATGGCCTGGCTGCCCTCCGTGCTCTTTGTTCCCTGTGGGCCTGTGACGGTGTTGGTGTGGACATGGACCCGGCGTACCGGGCCGTGGTTCGCCACCACGTCGATGGCCCGGTACCTCGATCCCGTGATCCGAAGCTTGCTGATTTCGACATCCTCGACGGCGGCCGCCAGCACACCCCGGGTTTCCTTCACCGAGCCGGAGAGGTCGATGCCCACCTCGGTGAGCTTGATCCCCTTGGAATGGGTGCTGAAGCGGAACACGTTGCCGGGTTTCCCCAGATCGGGGAGCTTCGCGACGATGGTCGCGCCCCGGCCGTCGAAGCTGGTGAGCCCGAGTTTCAGCTCCAGCTCCGCCGTCGTGGTGTAGCGGGCGCCCGGTCTCAGTCGGACCCCGGTGCGCTGGGCGGCGGCCCGGTCGATGACCTGCTGGATGGCCGCGGTGTCGTCGCCGCCGCTGGGCGCCACCTCCAGCGCCGGGCCCTGGGCAAGGGCGGAGGACGGCGACAGCAGGGCGGCCAGGAGCAGGGTCAGCGCCGCGACCACGGCTGTGGCGAGACGAGACGGTTTCATCGTGGACTCCATCCGGTCAAGGGAACAGGGGCCACGTTAGTGACGGGGACTGACAATTTTCGAGGGTCCGGACCAGAAGGCGGACAACGGTCTTGACGTGGGGCGGGTCCCCGGGAGCGCCGCCCGTGTTTTTGGACGGGTCGCAGGATAGATTTGGCGTCGTGGTAGACACCGTGGCTCATGCAATGGACACCCCCGAGCTGGAACAGCCGTACGCGGCGCTGGGGGTCAAGGACGACGAGTACGCGCGCATCCGTGAAATCCTCGGCCGCCGCCCCACCGCGGCGGAGCTGGCGATGTACTCGGTGATGTGGTCGGAGCACTGCTCCTACAAGTCGTCGAAGATCCATCTCAAGCGCTTCGGGGAGCTGAGCCAGGACACCCCGCGCGGCCCGCTGCTGGCGGGCATCGGGGAGAACGCCGGGGTGGTGGACATCGGCCAGGGCTACGCCGTCACCTTCAAGGCGGAGTCCCACAACCACCCGAGCTTCGTCGAGCCCTACCAGGGGGCGGCCACCGGGGTGGGGGGCATCGTGCGGGACATCCTCGCGATGGGGGCGCGCCCCGTCGGGGTGATGGACTCGCTGCGGTTCGGGCCGCTCGGTGCCGACGACACCCGCCGCGTGCTCCCCGGGGTCGTGGCCGGGGTCGGGGGCTACGGCAACTGCCTGGGCCTGCCCAACATCGGCGGCGAGGTGCAGTTCCACCAGAGCTATGCGTCCAATCCGCTGGTCAACGCCCTGTGCGTGGGGGTGCTGCGGCACGAGGACCTGCACCGGGCGTTCGCCTCCGGGGTGGGCAACAAGGTGATCCTGTTCGGCGCGGCCACGGGCGGCGACGGCATCGGCGGGGCCTCCATCCTGGCCTCGGAGACCTTCGACGAGGACGGGCCCGCGAAGCGGCCGAGCGTGCAGGTGGGCGATCCGTTCATGGAGAAGCTGCTGATCGAGTGCACGCTGGAGCTGTTCCGGGCAGGGATCATCCAGGGCATCCAGGACTTCGGGGCGGCGGGCATCTCGTGTGCCACCTCCGAGCTGGCCTCGGCGGGCGACGGCGGCATGTCGGTGGAGCTGGATCTCGTGCCACTGCGGGACCCGAACCTGGCCCCTGAGGAAATCCTCATGAGCGAGTCCCAGGAGCGCATGATGGCGGTGGTCAAGCCGTCGGACGTCGAGCAGTTCATGGCGATCTGCGCGAAGTGGGACGTGGCGGCCACGATCATCGGGGAGGTCACCGACGGCGAGCGGCTGGTCATCCACTGGCACGGCCAGTGCATCGTCGATGTCGATCCCAGGACCGTCGCCCACGACGGCCCCAGCTACGACCGTCCGCAGCAGGAGCCCGCCTGGCTGTACGGGGTGAATGCGGATCGCGCCGAGGACCTGCCCCGTGACAACACCCCTGACGGCGTCGTCGCGGCCCTCAAGGCGGTGCTGGCCCACGGGAACATCGCGGACAAGTCATGGATCACCGACCAGTACGACCGCTACGTGCGGGGCAATTCCATCCTGGCGCAGCCGGAGGATGCGGGGATGATCCGCATCGACGAGGAGACCGGGCTGGGGATCGCGCTGGCGTTGGATGCGAACTCCCGCTTCACCTACCTGAATCCGTACCTCGGGGCGCAGCTGTCGCTGATGGAGGCGTACCGGAACGTCGCGGTGACCGGGGCGGAGCCGGTGGCGGTCACGGACTGCCTGAACTTCGGGTCGCCGGAGGACCCGGAGGTGATGTGGAGCTTCGTCGAGGCCATCAAGGGGCTGGTCGATGCCTGCAAGGAGCTGGGCATCCCGGTGACGGGCGGCAACGTGTCGCTGTACAACCAGACCGGCACCACTCCGATCCTGCCCACCCCCACCATCGGGGTGATGGGGGTCATTGACGACGTGGCGAAGCGGATTCGCTCCGGCTTCACCCGGCCCGGGGATGGGATCTGGCTGCTGGGGGCCACCGGTGAGGAGCTGTCCGGCTCGATCTGGGCCGACGCGGTGCACGGTGGGCACCTGGGCGGCACCCCGCCGAAGGTGGACCTGAGGGCGGAGCGGGAGCTGGCCCACGTGCTGCGGTTCGCGGCCCGGGAGGGGCTGGTCTGCTCGGCTCACGACCTGAGCGAGGGCGGGCTCGCCGTCGCGCTGGTGGAGTCGGCGCTCCAGGGCGGCCACGGGTTCCGCATCGGCCTGGCGGGTCAGGACCCGACGGTGGCGCTGTTCTCCGAGTCGGCGTCGCGGGCGGTGGTGAGCCTGCCGGAGTCGTCGGTGGAGCGGATGGTCAGCGTCGCGGAGGAGCACGGGGTGCCGCTGGTGCGGATCGGCGAGGTGCTTGCCGAGCCACAGGCCCAGGTCGCAGGGTTGTTCGACCTGCCCCTGGCGGAGCTGCGGACCATCTGGGCGGCCCCGATCCCCGAGGCCATGAAGCACTGAGGGGGCTCTGCGCCCTCCTGCCGTTTTCGCCGCTGGTCGGGTCGGGCTTTTTCTCCGTTGGTCGAGCCGGGTTCCCGATGCGTCAGCGAGGGAACCCGTGTCGAGACCTCTGGCACCCGGTGCTGGGAACCAATCCCGGGCAGAGAGAATTGTCGGTCCTGACTGATAGCTTTCGGGCATGGTTGATCTGCTTGCCCGTCCGTCATCGACGCCGTCGTACTCCCGATGGGTCGCCAAGTTCGTGGCGGTGCAGCAGCGCCTCGAGAAGAGCGGGGTCTATCCGCCCGGGGCCAGGCCACGTGAGGTGGACTGGCGGCTCAAGGAGGCTGCGGGCAGCTGGGCGGCAGCGATGTTCTGCCTCCTTGCCTGGCATGGTGACGAGGTGCTGGCCGACATCGAGCGGGCGTTGGGGGACCGCGCCAGCAACGAGGATGCGACGAGGCTGTTGGCCGGGATCGGCACTCGGGCCAGCCAAGATGTACTGCTGCGGAACCTCGATCACTTCCGGGTGCGGGATGCGGTGATCGCCAATGCCAGGCGCTGGCCCGTCGACACCCTGGAGTCGCTGCTGGCGGTCGGGTCCCGGCGGGGGCAGCGCACCGCCGACCTGTTCCAGCTGCTCGCGTGGCGGCACCCCGAGTGGGTGGAGGCCCTGCGCGCCGTGGGCGACGACCCAGCCGTCGAGCGGCTGCTGACCCCGGAGCCCGGCCAGGATGCCGAGCCGGGCGAGTGGGAGTCGCTGCCGAATCCGCCGGAGGGGACGACGGCGCCCGCGTGGCTGAACCCGTACCGTCTGCCGCGGCTGGTGCTGCCCTCAGGGAGGGTGCTGCCGATGGTGGAGGTGCAGCGCGTGGTGCGTTGCCTCATCTCCGGGGAGACCGTTGCACTGTTCACCGCGGAGAGCTGGGCGGCCTTCCTCGCCGACCTGCTGGAGCAGTGGCTGGCCCAGGGCGGCCGGGGTGACGGCTGGGTGGTCACGGCTCAGGCGGCGGGTGCGGATGTGAACGCCCGGGTGCTGATGAAGGCGATCCGGTGGTTTCGGGGGAGGCTGCACCGCGTCGCTGCCTACGAGGCGATGGCGTGCCTGGTGCAGCTCGGCACGCAGGGGGCGCTCATGGGGTTGGGGGAGCTGGCCCAGCAGGAGCGTTGGAATGACCTCAAGGAGCGGGCCGAGGTCGCGCTGGAGGGGATCGCGGCTGAGCGGGACATCAGCGTGGCGGAGCTGGAGGATGTCTCGGTGCCGGACCTCGGACTCGGTGCAGATGGGCGGATGGCACTGGATTTCGGGCCGCGAAGCTTCCAGGTGCGGGTCGGTCACGATCTGACGGCCCGGGTCAGTGATGCCTCGGGGAGGACGTTGCGTTCGCTGCCCCGGGTCGGGGCCAAGGACGATCCCGCCAAGGCCCTGGTAGCCACGGCGGAGTTCCGGGAGCTGAAGAAGCAGCTCACCGCGGTGCTGCGCATCCAGGGCGCTCGGATGGAGGCCGCGATGAGCAGCCGACGTTCCTGGTCGGGGGAGCAGTTCCGGCAGGTGTTCCTCGCCCATCCAGTGATGCGTTGCGTGGCGCACCGGCTGCTCTGGTCCATCGACGCAGTACACACCTTCCGCGTCGATGAGGACTTCCAGCCGGTGGACCGGGCCGAGAACCCGGTCCAGCTGCCAGCAGGGCCGTGCATCCAGCTGGCCCATCCGATGGAGGTGGAGCTGGATCAGTGGGCTCCGGTACTGGCCGACCATGAGATCATCACCCTCGTCGAGCAGGTCGGACGCGGGGTGTACCGGGAGTTGCCGGACTGGTCGGGGGAGTGGGTCTCGGTGGGTGCGCTGCAGGGTCTGGTGGCGCACGGCTGGCAGCGGCAGATCGACGGCGGGCTGGTCGTCGGGCTGAGCCGCAAAGTGGGAACTGGTCATGTGAGGCTGGGGTTCGAGTGCGACGACTGGTACATCGCGGCCCCGCCGCCGAAGGAACCGGCCTGCCGAACCGAGGCCGTCATCGAGGGCGACCGGGCCACGATGGACCCGCTCACCTTGAGCGAGGCCTTGAGAGACTTGGCAAGGCTGCCCTGGCGGGACCGCTGAGTGGCCGGGCCAGGTGACGATGTGCAGGAGCTTGCCCCGGGTCTCGACACCCCGACTCGACCAGCTGAAAAGGCTTGGACAACGCTCTGAGCCAGCCAGGCTCGTTGTCACTCTGTCCGAAGCATGGACGGGTAAGAGGGTGCGCGGATAGGAGGGGTCGTCGCGAGGATCGTCATGGTGGGTTCCTGGCAAGGCGGACGACGAAGATCGCACTGGGGGTGCGTTCGAGGAGTTCAACGCAGCCAGGGGGTCACCAGGGCGACCGCAGTAGATTCCGCCTATTCGCGCACCCTCTAAATCACTTCAACCTCCGAGATCGTGCGAGGGAAGTCCTTCATGTTGTTGGTGAGGAATGCGTCGGCTCCGGCCTCGACGGCGGTGGCCAAGTGGACAGAGTCGGCTGCCCGAAGTCCGTATTTCACCCCGAGAACCAAGGCCAGATTTGCCGTTGGCTCAGTGCAGGGCAGAAGGGCAAGGCGGCTCAGCAAACCTGCCAGGACATCAAGCTCTTCGGTTGAGCCCTGGCGCATGGGTTTGGTCAGTATTTCGGGCAGGAGCAGCACGGAGCCAACTCCGGCCTGGCCAGTTGGAGATGCGAAGAGCTTGGCGACGAGCTCGCCCAGATGATGCTCTGGCGAGGCAGCGTAGATCAAGACGTCCGAGTCGAACGCGATGAGTGGGGTCACCGGGCTGAACGCTCCGCCCGTATCTCGGCGACGAGTTCGTCAGCACGCTCGGGGGAGAGCCCCTGAGCTGGGATGGGTTTGGTGCGTGCCTGGTTGAGCAGCGAGGCAATCTGGTCGGTCGACCACGCAGATGCGGCGCGGCGCGCGCTGAGGGCGCTCGGATGCACCAACACGGCTGCCACCTTGCCGTGCTTGGTGATCTCAACCTGCTCGCCCGCTTCGACCCGAGCCAGTTGCTCGGCGAAAGTCTGACGGGCGATTTCCATCGGAACCGTGGGCATGTGAGAAGTCTACTCTGCTGGTGCGAATCCCGGTGACGAGTTGACGCAGTGACAGCCCGGATGGGGCCGTTCTCATCAATGGGCTACTCGGCCTCGGGGTGGATTCTCAGGGCAGCGATGAACTCACGGTAGAGGTCGTCGCGTGCCAGGAGCTCCTGATGGGTGCCGCGGTCGCGGATGCGGCCCTGGTCCAGCACGATGATCTGGTCGGCACCCAGCACCGTGGACAGGCGATGGGCGATGGTGATGACCGCCCCGGTGGTGGAGACCTGTTCGATCACCTGCTGGATTGCGGCCTCGGTGATCCCATCCAGCTGGGCCGTTGCCTCGTCCAGCAGCAGGATGTCCGGGGTACGGACCAGGGCTCGCGCGACGGCGAGCCGCTGCCTCTCCCCGCCGGAGAGGGTGGTGTCCATGATCTCGGTGTCCAGGCCGTCGGGGAGGCGTCGCACCTGCTCGGTGAGCCGGACGGCATCGAGGGCGGCCCAGGCCTCGTCATCGGTTGCGCCATCGGAGCGAAACAGCACGTTGTCGCGGACGGTGCCGGGGATGATCGGGGTTTCCTGCTCCACATAGGCGAAGCGGGAGCGGACCTCATCGATGGACAGCGAATCGTATGGGCGGCCATCCAGCTCCAGGGTTCCACCGGTCGGTTTGATGAGCCGGAGCAGCAGCGACAGCACCGTCGTCTTGCCCGCCCCTGACGGGCCGACGAGGGCGGTGTGGCCTCGTCGTGGCACCTCGAGGGTGACATCACGCAACGCAGGGGCGGGGGCATCGAGGTAGTGGGCGGTGACATCGCGCAGGGCCAGCACAGGGGCAGCCGGAGAGGCCGGGGCGGGAGCGACGGTGGGGGCCGCCGTCGTGTCCTCCGGCACCATGTCGGTGGTCTCGTGGATGCGGGCTGCGGCCGCGAGGCCCGTCTGCAGGGAGGTGAAGGCGTCGCCGAGGGTCATGATGGGTTCGACGATGTTGAGGGCGTAGAGCAGGAAGGCCACCAGGGTGGACACCGACAGGTCGCCGCTGCTGACCCGCCAGGCCCCGAGACCGAGCACGACGATGAGGGCCAGCTGGGTACCGCCGCTCGCCGTCGCATCGATGAGGGCGGAGTACCACACAGAGCGGACCGAGTGCCGGGCCGAGTCCTCAGCGTGCTTGGTGACGCGGGCGATCTCACGGGTCTCGGCGCGGCTCGACTTCACGGTCCGCAACGCCCGAAGCCTTCCCTCCAGACCGGCCCCGAGGTTCCCCATCGCCTCCTGGGCCTGCTCCGCTGCTTTGCCGACGCGCGGCAGCAGCACGGCGAACAGCGCACCGATCACCACCACCGAGGCCAGCGTGGTCAACAGCAGCTGCCAGTCGAGCACCGCCATGAGGGTAATGGTGCCGACGAGGGAAACCGTCCCGTTGACGAACTGCACGATTGCAGAGCTGGCAGCTGAACGCAGCAGCACCGTGTCGCTGGTGACGCGGGTCACGAGCTCACCGGTGCGGAAGCGCTGCACCTGCTCGATCCGTGAGGAGAGGAATCGGTGGATCAACGACCGGCGGGCGTCGAGCACGATGTGCTCAGCCAGGCGCCCCAGCAGGAAGGACTGGGCCAGCCCGGCGATGGTTCCCACGACGAGCAGAGTGATGAGCAGGGTCACGGGGCCGCTGAGGGAGGAGTCCGTGCCGAGGGAATCCAGCACGTGTTTCGTGGCCAGTGGGGTGACCAGGGTGATCGCGGTGGCGAGCAACCCGAGGATCAAGCCCAAGCTGATGACCCCCACGTGGCGACGGGCATGGGGGAGCAGAACCCCCAGTTTGTCGCGCAGGGACGCAGACGGGGCAGCGTGATTTTCGGTGACGGTCATTGTTTTCCTCAACAGGATGGAAAGTGTCTGGAGGGTTGCTCAAGGACTGCTCCTCGCCGTCGGCGTTCATGCCGGAGGGGGCGTCAGTGAGCAATCCTTGTTGAGACTTGGTCACACCATGCGGGGAAACATACCACAGGGGTCATGGCTTCCATCTCACGGCGGCGGTCGTCCTCAGCAGCGTCCACAGCAGCAGCCAACCTGCGCTCAGGGTGGCTGCCAGCGTGACGGGGAGGGCCAGCTGGTGGGCAGCACCGAGTACGGCCAGCGGTGGGAGCAGGGCTCCGATCAGCATCACCAGGCTGGTTGCAAGGTGCCGGGTGAGCAATCTTCGGCGGGAGGTGCCGAGGTGCCAGTAGTGGAATCGGGCTCGCTGCCCGCGGGTCTGCTCGCCCAGCCGGGTGGTGGCTGCCTGGATCACCGCCACGACCACGATCAGGAGGGCAGCCACGGCCAGGAAGGAGGTCAGCACCTCGCCGACGGCGGTCGCGACCCGGGTGTTGGTGGTGACCTGTTGGTACCAGCCGACGGCTGCGCCGACGATGGCGAAGGCGCTTGCGGCCAGCCCCGTCAGCAGGGTTTCGGCCAGGCTGAGACCGATGAGGCGACGGCGACTGCCCAGGCGCCCGGTGAGGAAGGAGGCCGGGGGACGGTGGGGGTGGGTGGCCGTGGTGGCGAGCACCGCCATGACCAGGAACAGCCCCACCATCCAGCGCAGTCCCCCGGGAGCCAGCAGGATTCCCGTCACCGCGGCGGCCAGGACGAGGAACAGGCCCGGCCATTGGGCCAGCAGCGTCCACCGGAGCCTGGCCCAATGCGACCAACCCAGGGAGGCCAGCAGGGCATGGTCGGCGGTCCTGCGGGGCCGGGTCAGCAGGCCGACCCCGATCAAGAGGAGTCCTGCGGTGGTGATGGCCGCGGCGAACAGCATCATCACCACCCGGGCCGTGGTGGTCTCGCTCCAGGTGACCGCCCCCAGGGTCGTGAAGTCCTGGCTGACCCACCCCAGATCGTCGACGCGCTGCGGGGTGTCGGGGTCGGTGGTGCCGAAGGCGTACTGCGGCACCCACAGGTCCACTGACTGGAGGGACGCCCCGGCGACGACGAAGGCCTCAAGGCCCATGCCCCGCAGCTGTGCCGCGACGGCGTCGATGCGGGGCATCGCCTCGGCGCGGGAGAGACCATCCAGGCCTGAAACCCGGATGCGTACCGCTGAGATGAAATCCTCGTCAGTGAGCTCCTGGGCGCCCTGCAGGGAGACGATGGCGGAGGAGGGTTGGGCTGCCAGCCCTTGGGCGTTCCGGGCCGGGGTGAGCATCTGCCCGCTCTCCTTGACCCTCACCAGGGCAGGATCGTAGGCGCCGAGCGGGACGTAGCTCGCGCCGCTGTCCAGGTCCTGCGGGGTGTAGGTCCCCACCTCGAACGGGGCAGCCCCGGTGTGTTTCCCGTACAGGCCGATCTTCATCCTGCCCGGGGTGGTGCGGCGATAACTCTGCTCCTGCCCCATGCCCGTCCCGTCCGCTGACTGGAATCCCAGCTGTGTGATGGGGTGTCTGAATCCTTGCGGGGTGACGGTGAACGAGGCGCCTGAATGGGAGGCGCCCGGCTCCAGCTCGAGCGGGGTGATGCCTTCGCTGCTGTACTGGATGATGGCGTAGCGTTCCAGCTCCTGGGAGAGGGACTGATCCCCGGTCGGCCACCCGATCTCCAGCTCTCCGCCGTTGAAGGGGCGGGTCGCGGCGGCGAGGTCCAGGTGGAGGTTCCCGACGTGTGCCGTGCCATCGTCACTGATCTGGTCGATGCTGACCACCAGGTCCATCGGTGCGTAGGGCTGCGTGTTGCGCAGGAACCCGACGAAAGGACTGTCCACGCCGTACCAGCCCATCAGCGCGGCCCGTTGTCCTTTCTTCGAGCCCGGGAATTCCGCGACCCGTGCCTCCAGTGGAACGGCGTCGTCAAGTTCTTTCACCATCCCATCGGAATCAACCCTGCTGAATCCATTGACCGTCACGGGGCCGTGCTCCCGGATCACCTCGTCGAAATCTGCCAGCGGTTTCAGGAATTCCCCGGCCTCTCCCAGAAGCTCGGCCTCGGCTATCGGGTCCACCGCGAACACCGTCGAGCGGGGCACGGTGACAAGCCACCAGGAGAACTCGATGCCCTGCTCACTCACTGTCCCATCGACGGTGAGCACAGGGTCATCCGTTGTGATGCTCACGCCCTCTGCAGAGTATCGGCCATCCTTCCCGGTCCAGTTCGTGTGGTCGATCCTGACGGTGTTCGTCCGGTTCATCACCAGCCGCTCACCCAGGCCGTCGTTCCCGGTGATGGTCCAGGTGATCTGGAATTGCGTCACCGGATCAGGGATTTCCGACCACGGGATGAAGAACAGCGGCCAGTTCATCACATCACCCGTTGATCCCAGGAAACCGATGGGGGCAGCGATCTCGACGTCGCTCATGCTGCGAATCCGGTCGAGCTTCTCCATCGGCATGGCGGGCGTGGTGACGCCTGCGAAGTTCGGGTCCAGCAGCGGTAGCCCTTGGGCATCGTCACCCGGGGAGAGCTGTTTCTCCAGGCCGGGGGCGGTCGCCAGGATGTCGTAGCGGCCCCGCCAGGCGTCCTCGTAGACCTCGGTGGTGAGGTTGGAGATTCGCGCTGTGCCGAGAACGGCGGCGGTGACGAGGAGCGCCACCAGGCACCATGCCGCCACCACCAGACGATCCAGCCGAGGGCGCACCTTCACAGCTGCACCACCTTGTCAGCGGCATTCAGGATCACCTCGTCGTGGGAGGCCACCACGACGGCGACCCCTTGCTCAGCCGAGGCCCGCAGCATGTCGCGCACCCGGTGTGCTGCCTCGGCATCCAGCGACGCGGTGGGCTCATCCAGCAGCGCCACCACGGGCTGCTTCGCCAAGGCCCGCGCCACCGCCACCCGTTGCCGCTCACCCCCGGAAAGGGTCCGGGCGCGTAAGGAGATCAGGTCGCCCAGGCCCAGGTCATGCAGGTACTTCCTTGCATCCTCCCGTGAGGCTCCCGCCAACCGGATGTTGGTCTCCAAGGTCTCCTCCTCCAGCACCAAGGAGTCCTGGCTGGCGTACCCGAAACATTCCCTGCGCACCTGCTGCCGCTGCTTCTCGCTCAGGTCAGCCAGCGCCTGCCCACCCCACCACACGGTTCCGGCAGAGGGTTCCTGCATTCCGTGGAGCACTCGAAGCAGGCTGGTCTTGCCCGACCCACTGCGCCCGGCGAGGGCCAGGAACTCACCACGGTGAACCTGCTCACTGACCTCGGAGAGCACCATTCGACGGGTCCCCGCACTGAGATAGTCCACGCAGACGCCTACGGTGTGCAGCACGTGGTCCGCAGCCGCAAAAATCGTGCCCGCAGGCTGCATCATCGCCTCCCGAACGTCGTGGTGTGACGACGCTACCGACCCGGCTCCCCGGCGTCAATGGGGGTCACGCAATGCTCGGTTTCCGTCCGATCTCTGACCACAGGGGACGGATGTGCTGCGCGTACTGCGTCGCGAGGTGCGGGTCGAGGATTCGGCTCCAGGCGAACAGCCGCTGCACCGCCGCCAGCTGCACCGCCACCTCGAGCGGCTCGCGAAGCTCCTTGGGGTCGCCCCAACCGCGCAGGTAGGCGTCAGCCGTTGCCCGGCGGTCCCGGGCATGATCCAGCAGCACCCGCATCGACGAGAACGGGTGCGCGATCACGGCGTCGCCCCAGTCCGCGATCCGTGGGCCGGGGAACGTGTTGCCGGGATGGAGGTCGTTGTGATCGATCCCGAGGGACAGCCCCGGATCCACCGCCACCCACCGGGCAGTCACCCGCCACATCGCCGCGCAGGCGGCGTCCTGTTCGGCCTTGCTGGGGCGAACGGGATGGTTCCTCGGCAGGGTGGAGGCAACCCCCTCCAGCAGTTCCGCCAGGTTGTGGGCTGCGTTCTCAGGATCGAACACCTGGAGCGGGAGCCCGGTCAGTGCTGCGAGTGGGGTGGCGCGCTGGACCCTGCCCAGTGCCTCCGCCAGCATCACCGTCGGGTCACCCTCCCCGGTCGCCAACGACGCCCCTGCGTCGGCGGAGACGATCCATCCCGCCGGATGACGGGCGTACATGGGCTGCACGTCCTGAGGGGCGTGCTGCTCCAGCACCTCACGCAGTGCACCTTCACCTGTGAACCGTGGGTGGGGCGATTTGAACCAGAACCGGCCATCGTCGGTGTCGACCGTCCAGTTCTCTCCCCAGGCCCGCTGCCGCACCACTGTGATACGGAACAGACGGGAGCCCGACCACAGGTTCCGCAGCCACTCCGTGGCCTCCTCCTGCCAAGCCGTTGTCGACAAGGTCACTGCGCCGCGCTCGTCGGGAGGCGGTGGGCGGCCTTGATGTCCCGGATCATCCCGAAGCGCTCGACGGCGTGCGGGAGGGAGACCTCCTTCAGGTAGGTCACCAGCTCGGTCTCGCCCAGCTGTTCCAAGTGCGCGATGACTCCCCTGATGTCGTCGGGGTGGCGGTTCTGGCTGGCCTTCGCCTTGGCCCGAACCTGTTCCACCGTCACCTCCACACCGACGATGGCGCGGGCCATCTTGTGCAGCTTCTCCTCACCCACCAGCTCCAACACCTCGGGTTGCTCCATCCGCGCGGTCAGCGCCCGGGCCGCGGCCAGCGAGTCCTCGGGGGAGGCCAGCACCCGCACCGGGCCGTTCAGCTGGATGGTCAGGTAGTCCCAGGTCGGCACGTTCGGCAGCGCCTCGTTGCTCGGGTACCACAGCGGCGAGACGTAGGCGTCGGCCAGGTCCAGGATCACCAGCCCCGGCCCGGTGATCGGCGTGGTGGCCTGCGGGTTGTTGCGCACCAGATGGGTCACCAACACCTGCACCCCATCCCTGTCCTCCAGGTGGAAGGGCACGAAGGTGGCCCTCGGGCCGTCGTCGTGGACCGTCACCAGATTCCCGGCGCGCACCCCGGACAGATAGTTCTGGAGCCGCTCGGGCCCGATCTCATAGTGTTTGGCCACGTACATGTCAGTGACGATACCCGGAACAACTGAAACCTTGGCAGGGGGTGACGGCGTCTTGACGGGTGTGAAGGTGGAACTGGAGCAGCGCAGCCTGGAGGAGTTCATCTCCCAGCGCGGCCGACGACTGCTCCGCGCCGCCTGGTTGCTGACCGGCGACTCCGGCCACGCCGAGGACCTGCTGCAGACCGCCTTGGCCAAGTGTTGGGATCGCTTCGAGGACCTGGGCGACGACGCGGCCTTCGAGGCGTATCTCCGCACCACCATGCACCGCACCTACATCTCGTGGTGGCGGAAACGCTCCTGGACCCATGAGACCCCGACGGGTCAGAACATGGACACCGGCCTGCCGGAGACGACCCGCGAGGCCCAGCTCGACCTGTACCGGGCGCTGATGGAACTGAACCGCCCGCAACGCTCCGCCATCGTGCTGCACCACCTGGAGGACCTCCCTCTGGCGGAGGTGGCCCGCATCCTGAAAATCCCGGTGGGCACCGTCAAGACCCACATCCACCGTGGCGTGGCAAGGCTGCGCCGCTCCTCCCACCTGACCCAGGAGGTGACGCCATGACCGACGACCTCACCCGCGACCTCAACGAGCTGATCCCCGAGCTGGACGCCAGCACCGTGCTCGACGGCGCGGCCCGCAAACGCCGTCGGGCACGCCGTCGCGCCACCGTGGTGGCCGGGACGCTGGTGGTCGCGTTGTTCACCCCCGTGGTGCTGGGTCTGGGGACGGTGATGCGCTCCACCCCGCAGCCTGCCTCCAGCCCGACGGTCGATCCCGACGTGAGTGAGACGCTGAGCTCCGAGTACGCTGAGTACACGTTGGAGGATGAGACGGGCCATCCGGCTGAGGAGTTGATGCCCTGGGAGTGCCAGCACGTGATGCACCCCTCGGTCCAGCCCCGGCGGATACCTGCCGAAGGGCTGCCCGACGGGGCCACCCGGGTCTGGCTGTGTGGAGAGCTCGGGGCGAACGGGGACAGGCCGTGGTACGGGCCGCGGACCCCGCTGACCAATGCCGCCGAGGTCGTCGCCGCCGTCAACGCGCTCCCCGCCGGATCGACGGCGGCCGAGCAGTGCCACGGCACCAGTAGCCGCCGCTACCGGATGGTGCTGGAATACCCGGATGGCAGCCGCATCATCGACGCCCACACCGGACATTGCGACAGCGTCGGCGGCACCCGGACCGGGGCCAAGGAGCTGCTGGAGCAGTTCAAGGCGTGGTTCACGACGGCGCGGGCGCAGGAAACCGCCACCACACCGGAGCTTCCCTGCGTGCTGTCGCTGTGGAACGCGCAGGAGCAGAGCTACCCGCTGTTCCCCATCTTCGCGCCCGATGTCACGCGCGGGGTGACCTGCGGCAGATTCATGGGTGGTGAGGCGCGATCCGTGGAGCCCCTGCCCGACGACATCCTGGCCGCGCTGCGCGACGCCCCCTGGCAGTGGCAGGAGGACCACGGCGAGACCTGGATCGACCACCGGGGCCACATCGTGGTCGGGAACCAGCACGGTGAGCTGTTGATGATCTTCCGAACCCCCGAGGGCAAGCTCTGGATGCCGCAGCACAACTTCGCCTTCACCCCCGATCCTGACCTCGCCGCGCGGCTGAAGGAGCTGTTCGACCAGCTGGGCAACGGGGTCGTGCTGGCGAGCCCTTGCCAGAACACCGCCTACTCGAACGACGTGGACGACGGCGACATCGTCGCGATCCACGTCTGCAGCAACTTCCCCTGGGCCCGGTCGGAGTTGGAGGCCTACACCCTACCCAGCGGCCTCGCCCGCCGGGTCGCCGACGCCTTCCACGCCCAGGCCCTTCCGGCCGAGCAGCACATCCCGAACTCCGAGGAGCTGGTCCTGACCGGCTCCCCGGCCCTGCTGCTGGTCGACTCCAAGGGGGTCGGGCTGCTGCTCTTCCCCGGACCGGACAACACCCTGACCGACCCCCTCAGGAAGCGGACCTGGCAGGTCCCCGACGAGCTGCGCATCCCGCTGGAGGCCCGAGGCCTGGTCTTCTCGTGAAGACCTGACATCTTGATCTGGGAGGATGGGGGCATGTCTTCGTATCCACTGAGGTCAGGGCTCGCGGTGGCGGGCGTCGTGGCGCTGCTGGCAGCCGGGTGTTCCGGGGCCACGCCGACCCCCAGGGCGGCCGAGGCCAGCCCCAGCACCGCCACGACGGTGGAGATCGAGTCCATCGAGCTGCCCACCGGCCCGGCAAGCCCCACCTCGACCACACCGGAGCTGGAACCCACGCCGGAGCCCGCCCCGGAAACCACCTGGGAGGCGACCCCGGAGCCCACCCCGGACAGCGACGAGGAGGACGAGGACGACGACATCACCCGGTTCTCGAGCCGCAAGTGCGACGGCGATGTCACCGTCGACCGGACCGGGATCGTCAACCTCAGGGGGACGTGCGGCACCATCACCGTCGAGGCCAAGAGCGTGATCCTCACCTTCGAGAAGGCCGACAAGGTGGTGGTGTTCGCCAACTCCACCAACGTCAGCGGCGAGGAGGTCTCCCAGGTTGAGCTGCACGGCGACTCCAACATCGTGAACTTCGATTCGGTGGGCGACGTGCGCATCGACGGCAATTCCAACACCGTGACCCTCACCCGACGCAGCGGGTCGCTGGAGAACAACGGCTCGGCGAACCTCATCCATGAATGAAGGGTGGTCCTGAACCATCGATTCTCCGACGGTTCAGGACCACCAGGGGAGGGCTCAACTCTCGATGAGCTTCATCCGCTCCTCGTCGTTGACGAAGACCTCCTTCAGGTTCTCGCTCGTCACGACGATCGGGTCGAGCTCGAAGATCGGCACATCCTTCGCGCCGTTGTTCAGCATCTGGGTCTCGCCCGTCAGCTGCCCGCCCTTCTGCAGGGTCTGGATCATCTCGATGGTCCTGGCCACCATCGCATCGGTCGGCTTCGCGGTGGTGGAGTACTGCTTGCCATCACGCACCAGCAGCACCGACTCGTTCTCCGCATCCAGCCCCGTGGTCACCGGAACCTCCTGCCCGGCCTGGGCCGACGAGGTCAGCACCGCCCGCGCGATCCCGTCATTCGGGCACAGCACACCGTCGATCCTCTTGTCCGCGTAGAACCCCGACAGCAGCGAATCCATCCGGGCCTGCGCCTTCGCGGTGTCCCACTCGGGGATCGCGGCCTGGGTGAAATCAGTCTGCCCCGAGACCACGGTGATGGTGCCGTCATCGATCTTCGGCTGCAGCACCGTCATCGCGCCGTTGAAGAAATTCGGGGCGTTCGGGTCCGCCGGGCCCCCACCGAACAGCTCCACGTTGTACGGCCCGGCGCCCTTCTGCTTCTCCAGCCCCTCCAGCAACGACTGCGCCTGCAGCTCACCGGTGCGCACCGAGGAGTACTGGATCACCGCATCCACGCCTGTGGTGTTGTCGATGGTGCGGTCGTAGCCGATCACCGTGATGTCCTCCGCCTTGGCCCGCTCCACCACCGAACCCAGCTGGGTGGAGTCGATGGGGCCGACGACGATGACCTTCGCACCCTGCTGGATCATCGTCTCGATCTGCTGTTGCTGCTGCGGCACCTTGTTGTCGGCCGACTGGATCAGCGGCTTGAACCCGGCCGCGGTCAGCTGCTGCTGGAACTCGACCTCGGCCTCCTTCCAGTTCTGGCTGCCCAGCCACGGCAGCGCAACCCCGATGGTGGCGTCGGCGGCGAACCCGGAGGCAGCTTCCGACGAGGTGGACTCGGCGCTGCGCCCGCCACCGCAGGCGGTCAGGCCGAGGGTGGCCACCAGTGCGGCGGCCAGGATTTTCCCCTTGAACTTCATGGGTGGTTTCCTTTCGGGTTGGTTCAGGCCTTGTCCATGGCCTGGGACTTTCGGGGGCTCTTCAGGATGAGCCCCAGGATCGACGGCTTGCCCTGCTGCTTGTTGCGCACGTCGAAGGCGACGGCGATCAGCAGGACCAGGCCCTTGATGACCTGGGTCTGGTCCGAGCCGACCCCCATCAGCATGAGCCCGGAGTTCAGCACCGCCATCACCAGGCCACCGATCATGGAGCCGACGACGGTGCCGATCCCGCCGGAGACCGCAGCCCCGCCGATGAACACGGCCGCGATGGCGTCGAGCTCCCACATCGTGCCGTCGCCCGGCCCCGCCGAGGTGGAGCGCCCGACGAACAGGATTCCGGCGATGGCGGCGAGGAAGGACATGTTGAGCATGACCAGGAAGTAGGTACGCTGCGTGTTCACCCCGGACAGGGCGGCCGCGGCCTTGTTGCCGCCGACGGCGTAGATGTGGCGGCCGAAGCGGGTGCGCTGCGTGATGACGTGGTAGATGATGACCAGCAGCACCAGGATCACCCCGGGGATGGGGAAGGAGGTGCCGGGGCGGCCACTGGCGAACAGCCAGGTGGCGTAGCCGATGACCAGCGACACCAGCATGATGCGGGTGATCGTCATCCACAGCGGGTACTGCGAGCCGCGGGAGATGATCTTGGCGCGACGTTTGATCTCGACCCAGGTCACCCAGGCGATGGCGAGCAGACCCAGCAGCAGCGTCGAATTGTTCATTCCCGTGAAGGCCGGACCCCACTCCGGCAGGTACCCGGCCCCGAAGAAGCTGAACTCCGAGGGCACCGGCACCGAGATGGAACGGGAGAACCAGATCACCAGGCCCCGGAAGATCATCATCCCGGCCAGGGTGGTGATGAACCCGGGAATCCCGATCCGCGCCACCCAGAAGCCGTGCCAGGCTCCGATGGCCACGCCGAGGACGATCCCGAGCAGCATCCCCGCCCACCACGGCAGCCCGTGGGAGGCGATGCTGAGCGCCACGCACATGCCGACGAACCCGGCGACGGAGCCGACCGACAGGTCGATCTGCCCGATCACGATCACCATCACCATGCCGATGGCCAGGATCAGCACGTAGGCGTTTCCGGAGATGAGGTTCTGGAAGTTGGAGGGGGTCAGCATCCGGCCATCGGAGATGATCTGGAACACGACGACCAGCGCGACCAGGGCCAGCATCATCGTGTACTGCTGGAGGTTGCTGCCGAAAAGTTGTCTCAGGGTTTTCATCACTTTCCTCGGGGATCAGGCGTGGGTGGAGGTGGTGGTCATGCGGCGCATGAGGGATTCCTGGTCGGCCTGATCGGCCGCCAGCTCGCCGGTGATCCGGCCTTCGCAGATGGTGTAGATGCGGTCACAGATGCCGAGCAGTTCCGGCAGTTCCGAACTGATGACCATGACGGCCTTGCCCTCGTCGGCCAGGGCCTGGATCAGCTTGTAGATCTCGTACTTCGCGCCGACGTCGATACCGCGCGTCGGCTCGTCGAGGATCAACAGCTTCGGGGAGGGGTACAGCCACTTCGACAACACCACCTTCTGCTGGTTGCCGCCGGAGAGGGTGACCACGCCCACATCGACGCTGGGGGTCTTGATGCGCAGGTCCTGGCGGTACTGCTCGGCGACGTCGCGCTCCAGCTCCGGCTGGATCAGGCCGCTCCTGACGATGCCCTTCAGGTTGGCCGAGACGATGGTCTGCTTCACCGAGTCGAGCAGGTTGAGGCCCAGAATCTTGCGGTCCTCGGTGACGTAGGAGATGCCGTCGTCGATGGCCTGGGAGACGGTTCTGGGCGCGATGGGGCGGCCCTCCATCATCATGGTGCCGCCGCGCCAGATGCCGTAGGAGCGGCCGAACAGGGAGCGGGCCAGTTCGGTGCGCCCGGCCCCCATCAGCCCGGCGAAGCCGACGATCTCGCCGCGGCGCACGTGGAAGGTCGATCCCTTGCACACCATCCGGCCGGGCACCTCGGGATGCTCGACCTCCCAGTCCATGACCTCGAAGAGGATCTCGCCGATCTGCGGTTCGCGGTGCGGGTAGCGGTTCTCCAGGGAGCGGCCGACCATCGCGCGGATGATCCGGTTCTCGTCCACCTCGCCTGCGGTCACCTCGTAGGTCTCGACGGTGCGGCCGTCGCGGATGACGGTCACGGCGTCGGAGACCGCGGCGATCTCGTTGAGCTTGTGGGAGATCATGATCTGGGTGATGCCCTTGCTCTTCAGGCCGCGCATCAGGTCGAGCAGGTTGGCCGAGTCGTCCTCGTTGAGGGCGGAGGTGGGCTCATCCAGGATGAGCAACCGGACATCCTTGGACAGGGCCTTGGCGATCTCGACGAGTTGCTGCTGCCCGACGCCCAGGGTCTTGACGGGGGTGTCGGGGTCGAGCTCGAGGCCGACGCGGGCCAGCAGGTCGATGGTGCGGTGGCGGGCCTCGTCCCAGTCGATGAGCCCGGCGCGGGTGATCTCGGAGCCGAGGAAGATGTTCTCGGTGATCGACAGCTCGGGGATCAGGGCGAGCTCCTGGTGGATGATGACGATGCCGACGTCCTCGGAGGAGCGGATGCCGTTGAAACGCATCGGCTGGGAGTCGATCAGGATGTCGCCGTCGTAGGTGCCGTGCGGGTGGACCCCTGACAGGACCTTCATCAGGGTGGACTTCCCGGCCCCGTTCTCACCGCAGATGGCATGGATCGTGCCCTTGCGGACCTGCATCGTCACGCCGTCGAGTGCCCTCACCCCGGGGAATTCCTTGGTGATGTCGAGCATCTCCAGCAGGACGGGAGCCTGGTTCATGCCGCGTCTCCTTTGACTGTCTTCAGGCCCGACGCTGGTGCCGGGCCGTTGACCGGAACCCTAGGGAGGTCCCGCCATTGGCGTCAAGACTTGAATTCAACAGTTATCAAGTTGTGATCGTCGCCAATGAGCGATACGCCCTGACATCAGCCTGCTGGAAGAGTTTGACTGTCCGCATGGCCGACACCTTGGGTTCTGAGGGCGAAGTCAATCGGGTGCCTGCGCGGTGATAGCCTCGAGGGCATGTCTGATGGCGCAGCGCCCGGCTCCCAGGCGTCGCTGCGGGAGGCGAACAGTCAACGCATCGTCGATGCCGTGAAGCTCTACGGCAGCATCACCCAGGTGGAGCTCGCAGCCGCCACCGGGCTGTCCCCGGCCACCGTCTCCAACATCGTGAAGCAGCTCCTGCTGACCGGGGTCGTCGAAACCTCCGTGACCACCCGCTCGGGGCGTCGCGCCCAGGCGGTCTCCCTGGCGCGCTCCTCCACACTGGCAGCCGGGGTCCACATCACACACCGCGCGGCGACGGTGCTCGTCGCCGATGCCACCCACCGGGTCAGCGAGAGCCAGCACCTCCCGCTGCCCGCCGACCATCGCCACGACACCACCTTGGACCGGCTCTGCCTGCTCATCCCGGAGCTGGTGGAACGCCTCGGGGCCAGCCCCGGGGAGCTCGGCGCGGTGAGCGTGGCCCTGCCCGAGGGTATCGGTCACCCGGGGCTGCCCGGCTGGGAGGGTGCCGAGGTGGTGCGCACCCTGGAGCGACGCCTCGCGCAACCGGTGACCACGGTGCCCGAGGCCGAGGCCATCGCCGTCGCCGAGTACCGTTTCGGCGCGCTGCGCGGGGCCGCGACGGGACTGGTGGTGCGGGCCGGGCACGTCGTGGACGGTTGCGTGCTCCTGGGGGGCGAACCTCACCGGGGGGCAGGAACCGGCGGGGCGCTCGGGCACCTCAGGGTCGATCCCTCGGGCCGGATCTGCTGGTGCGGGGCCAGGGGATGCCTGAACACCGTCGTCTCCGCCGAGGCCCTGGGCTGGGACCTGCAGGTCAGTCACGGCCCGATGAGCCCCAAGGCCATTGTCGCTGCTGCAGGCCGGGGAGACCCCGGGTGCAGGCAGGTGCTGGCCGACGCCGGGGCCGCCATCGGCGCGGTGGTGGCGGACGCGGCCTGCCTGCTCGGGCTGCAGCATGTGGTGGTTGCCGGGGAACTCGCGGCGGCGGGCGAGGTGCTGCTGGCCCCGATCCGTGATGCCCTGGCCGCGCGGCCCATCCTGTCCGCCACGCTGGAGGTCGCAGCCCCGTCCTGCGACGACCCGGAGGCGCGTGGCGCGCTGGCCCTGGCCCACGACCGCCTCGACCCCAGGGGGACGATCCTCGAAGGAGAGAAGTGATGGCCGAGCCGCTGTTGGAGCTCTGCTCCTTGTCGAAATCCTTCGGCGGGGTGGAGGCCCTGCGGGAGGTGGATCTGACGGTCAGGGCCGGGGAGGTGGTGGCGCTCGTCGGGGACAATGCGGCGGGCAAGTCCACGCTGGCGCGGGTGATCGCCGGTATCCTGCAGCCGGATTCGGGGCGGATGTTCATCGACGGCGTCCAGGTCACCATCCCGGATGCGCAGGCCGCCTTCGCGCTGGGGATCGCCAGCGTGTTCCAGGAAAACGCGCTGCCGGAGAACCTGGACGTGGTCTCGAACGTCTTCCTCGGTCAGGAACTGGCCACGGGTGGGCTGCTCGACGAGGCCCGGATGGAGGCCGAGGCCCGGCGGCACCTGGGCAGGCTTGGCGGTCGCATCCCGGACCTGCACGTGCCGCTGCACACCCTCACCGCGGGGCAGCGGCAGAGCGTGGCCATCGCCAGGACCCTCGTCGCCGACCCGCGTCTGGTGGTGCTGGACGAGCCGACGGCGTCGCTGTCGGTGGGGCAGACCGCTGAGGTGCTGGGCCACATCGAGGACCTGCGGGAGCTCGGGCTGGGGGTGATCTTCATCTCCCACAACCTGGCCGATGTGCGCGCCGTCGCCGACCGCATCGAGGTGCTGCGGCACGGCCGCAACAACGGCTCCTTCACCCCGGAGGGCAGCGTGGACGAGGTGATCGCTGCGATCACCGGCACCCGGGATCAGCGGATGATGTCGTAGCGGGCGAGCTTCGCCCTGTCCGCCTTGCTGGTGGAGCCCTGCAGGGCCAGCAGCTCCGAGTAGATGCCGCCGGAGGCCGCCAGCTCGGCGGGGGTGCCCACCTCGTCGATCCGGCCGTCGCGCAGCGTGACGATCCGATCCACCGAGGAGATGGTGGACAGCCGGTGGGCGATGATGAGGGTGGTACGTCCCGCCATCAGCTCCTCCAACCCCGCCTGCACGGCGCGCTCGGCCTTCGAGTCCAGCGAGCTCGTCGCCTCGTCGAGGATCAGGATCGGGGCGTCCTTCAGCAGCGCCCGGGCCACCGAGATGCGCTGCTTCTGACCCCCGGACAGCTTCACCCCGCGCTCCCCGATCTCGGTGTCCAGGCCCTTCGGCAGCTTCGCGATGAACTCGGCGGCGTTGGCGCGACGGGCGGCTGTCATCAGCTGCTCGTCGGTGGCGATGGTGCCGTAGGCCATGTTGTCGCGGATCGTGCCGCTGAACAGCGAGGCGTCCTGGAACACCGTCCCGATCCTGGCCCGCAACTGCTGGGGCGGCACCGAGTTGACCGGAATCCCCTCCACCCAGAGCCTGCCGGAGGAGACCGGGTAGAGCCTCATGATGAGGTTGACCAGGGTGGTCTTGCCCCCGCCGGACTCCCCGACGAAGGCCACCCGCTCGCCGGGCGCGATGCTGAGGGTGATGCCACGCAGCACCTCGTCGGCGTCCTCACCGTAGGCGAAGTTGACGTCGCGGAACTCGACGGCTGGGGCGTCGCTGCGCCACGGCACCTCGTCGATCACCAGCTCCCCGAGGGGCTCCTCCGGCTCGTCCATCACCGAGAAGTACTCGCGGCTGCCCGCGATGGCGCGCTGACTGGTGTCCACCAGCCAGCTCATCGACGCCACGGGCTCCCGAGCCATCGCGACCAGCTGGATCAGCAGCACCATCGAACCGACGGTGAAGACCCCCTGCGCGGTCTGCACGAAGATGATGACGTAGATGATGAAGAACACGATGTCCAACGACCCCCGCCGGGCGGTGTCCATCAGGTGCCAGAACCTGGACTGCGCCGCCGTCGTGGCGACGGTGCTGCGGTACAGCGAGCCGAAGCGTTCCAGCTCGTGGCGCTCCGCGAGGAAGGACTTCACCACCCGGACCTGCCCCACCACCTCGGCGAACCGGCCACCGGCGATGTCGTAGGCCTCGTTCTTCTGGTGCTCCCA
Organism: Propionibacteriaceae bacterium; assembly: GCA_030532575.1. Classification (GTDB taxonomy): domain Bacteria; phylum Actinomycetota; class Actinomycetes; order Propionibacteriales; family Propionibacteriaceae; genus Arachnia. Next base: position 25,254 of record JAUNKV010000021.1, read on the forward strand.
CACCTGCCAGCGCTTCGAGGTGAGGGTGGTCAGCCACACGAACAGCGGGTAGATCACCACCAGCAGCAGCGCCAGCCACGGCGAGTGCAGCCCGGTGATGACCAGCACTGAGGTCACGGTCAGCACCAGCGGGAAGAAGGCATTGGCGAAGGTCTTCAGGAAGTCGGTGACCGCCGTGATGGAGCGGTTCAGCCGGGAGATGATGGTGCCGGTCAGCTCGTCGTCGTAGTAGCTCAGCGGCAGCCGCAGCAGCTTCTCGTAGTAGCGCTGCGACAGGATCACCCGCAGCCGGGCCGCCGCGAGGTCTCCCCAGTAGCCGGTGACATTGGTCAGCACCGAGTTCGCCAGGCTCGCCACCAGCACCCACACCGCCAGCCACACCAGCTCCGCCGTCGAGCCCCCGGTGCCCTGCACCATCGCCACCACGACGTCGATGGCGCGGGCGATGATGAAGGGCACCAGCAGGGTGGTGCCGGTGATGGCGATGGCCCCCAGCGTGATCCCGGCGAACATGGGCCACAGCTCGCGGGTGGTGAGGAGGATTCGTCGGATGCTCAGCACCGTGCCAGCGTAGAGGACGCCCTGAAGCAGGCGTTGGGGAGGGGGTTGTCGCAGTCCTGCGACGAATCGACCCTCCGCCGGTGAGAACCGGCACTGTGGTGTCACAACCGAAACGAAAGGAAGCCACCATGAGGACCCTCACCCTGCGCACCGGACTTGCTGCCGCCACCGCCGCCGTGCTGCTGTTCACCGGCTGCTCCGCCACCGTGGATGCCAAGCCCGCCGACGCCCCCGCGCCGGAGGAGCTGAACAGCCAGGCCCCGGGCATCGAGAGCCCCGCTCCGACGGAGCAGCCGAGCCAGGGCACCACCGTCAAGGTGCCGGGGGTGGAGATCGATGTCGACAACGGCAAGGTTTCCGCGCCAGGGGTCGAGATCGACGCGAAGAACGGCAAGGTCACGGCCCCGGGTGTGGAGATCGATGCGGGTGAGGGGAAGATCAGCGCCGGTGCCCCGGCCGGGGACCAGACCGAGGCCAACGGGGGCGGCGGCTCCACCGTCGGCGACACCTGCACCGAGCCGGTGGTGATCTCCGAGGACGAGGCCTTCATCAGGATCAGCGGCGACTGCCCCTCCATCACGGTGAGCGGCAACAACGTCAACCTGGGCTTCGAGAAGGCCGGGACGCTGATCATCACCGGTAAGGAGGGCTTCATCCGGGGTGAGCAGGCGGGCACCGTCACCATCGAGACCGATCACAACAACGTCGGCATCGGCCAGATGGGCGACCTCCAGGTCTCCGGCAGCGACAACTTCATCCGCTCCGATGCCAGGACCGGTGCGCTGAAGAACACCGGCAAGGGCAACAACATCGGCTGACCCCTCCCCCAAGCGGGGTCTGCCTCGTGGGTGTCGGCTCAGATGCCCCCTCACAGTGTGACCGATGTCCAGAACCGAGACAGGCCCGGACAGGCCGTCCCGCAGTCGCGGGGCGGCCTGTCGTCATGTGAGGCAGAGGGTTGTCGCAGTCCTGCGACGATTCGGCCTGCTGAGAAGGGAATGCGGCAGTGTGGTGCCATCGAAACGACGAAAGGAAGACATCATGAGGACCTTTACCCTGCGTGCTGGGATCGCCACGGCTGCCGTGGCGGCGTTGCTGTTCACGGGTTGCTCTGCGGCGGTGGATGCCAAGCCCGCTGATGCTCCGGCTCCGGATGACCTGCAGAGTCAGATGCCCAATGTTCCGGTGAAGACCATCGAGGGTGATGTCAACGTCGAGGCCAACGCCTCCAACGGTGCGACGGTGGACGCCAGTGCCGAGGGCACCGAGACGACCAGGGCGAGTGATGAAGCCAGCGACGAGGAGACCGAGGAGGGCGGCGAGAAGTCGGGCAACACCATGACCATCACCTGCGACGCCCCCTATGTGGTATCCACCGATTCGTCCTACCTCAAGATCGGGGGTGACTGCCCGTCGATCACGGTGAAGGCGAACAAGTCGAACATTCAGTTCGAGGGGGCGGGTGAACTGATCATCATGGGCGAGGGCAACTACGTCAACGGCCAGAAGGCGGACAAGGTGAGCATCAGCGGAGGGAAGAACAACCTCCAGCTCACCACGAGTGGTGACCTCACCGTCGCAGGCCCCGGCAACTACGTCCACGCTGACAAGGCGGGTGACATCACCGTCGAGTCCGACACGAACAACATCCAGGTCACCGAGGCCACTGATCTGCTCGTCTCCGGCAATGGCAACGTCATCGCTGTCACGACCAAGAACGGCACCGTGAAGAACAGCGGCTCCAACAACAACATCTCCTGACCTTCCTCTTCGGCAGGCCGTCCCACGTGGGACGGCCTGCCCTCCATGTCGTAGTCCTGCGACAACTCGGCCTGCTGTCAGAATGTGACGGCATTCTGGTGTCACCGACGAAAGGAAACATCATGAGGACCCTCTCCCTGCGTACCGGGCTCGCTGCCGCTGCTGTGCTGCTGTTCACGGGTTGCTCGGCGGCGGTGGATGCCAAGCCCGCTGATGCTCCGGCTCCGGATGACCTGCAGAGTCAGATGCCCAATGTTCCGGTGAAGACCATCGAGGGTGATGTCAACGTCGAGGCCAACGCCTCCAACGGTGAGACGGTGGGCGCCAGTGCCGAGGGCACCGAGACGATCAAGGCCCCTGAGACCCCGATGCCGGGTGAGGGGAGGACGGGCAGCGCGGAGGCCGTCGCCTGTGAAGGGGCCCAGGTGGTGAGCGCCGACAACTCGTTCGTCCAGATCGCAGGCGACTGCCCGTCGATCACCATCAGCGCGAACAACGCGGACGTGTACTTCGATGGCGCGGGCGAGCTGACCATCACCGGCAAGGACAACCACGTCCAGGGCAAGAAGGCGGGGGCGGTCACCGTCAGCGAGGCCGACAACGACATCTACCTGGAAACCAGCGGCGACCTGAAGATCACGGCGGGCAAGGACAACTTCTTCCAGGCCACAGAAACCGGCAACATCACCGTCGAGTCCGATGACAACGACGTCTACGTGGGCACCGGTGGTGACCTGAAGGTCTCGGGCAACGAGAACTTCATCAAGGTCTCCACCAAGAAGGGTGCGGTGGACAACAGCGGCAGCAGCAACACGATCCTGTAGTCGAACGCCCCCGATGATCCCGGCCCCGGGGCACCCGATACGATCCCATCAGCCTGGATGAGAAGGAGAGCAGATGAGTCGGATCCTCATCGCCGACGACGACCCCATGATCCGCGACCATCTGGCGCGCATCCTGACCCGGCATGACTTCACCGCGCTCACCGCCGCCGACGGCATTGAGGCCTTGGAGGTGGCGGAACGCTCCAGGCCCGATCTGATCGTCCTGGATGTGATGATGCCCCGGGCTGATGGGCGGGAGGTGCTGGCCCGGCTGCGGCGCCGGGGCGACTGGACGCCGGTGATCCTGCTGACCGGGGTGGGGCAGTCCGGAACCCGCGCTGATGCCTTGGACAAGGGGGCTGACGACTACCTCAACAAGCCCTTCGACCCGGCGGAGTTGGTGGCCAGGATTCGCGCGGTGCTGCGTCGCGGTCAGCTGGGTCAGACCCTGGCCCACGCCTCCCGGATCAAGGGCGGCGGCCTGGAGCTGGATCGGTTGGGCAAGACGGTGGTGGCGAAGGGGAAGCCGGTGCAGCTCACCCCGAAGGCGTTGGCGCTGCTGGAGTACCTGATGATCCACCACGGCGAGACCTTCAGCCGCGATCACCTGCTGCAGCAGGTGTGGGGGGTGGAGTTCGCCATCACGACGCGCGCCGTCGATCATCGGGTGGCTGAGGTGCGCAAGGTGCTGGGGGTCCACGGGCTGGAGGTCATCGACACGGTGCAAGGGGTGGGCTATCGCTTCCACCCGGAGGTGAAGGCGGTGTGAGGAGGCTCGGCTGGGCGTGGCTGATCGCTGCGTTGGGGCTGGTTCTGGGGCTCGGCATGATGTTCGCGGGGGAGCGACGGGTGTTGCGGCTGGGGCTGGACCTGTGGGGGGTTCCGGTCATCATCGGGGCGCTGGTGTTGGCCGTCGCGTGGTTGCTGGCGCGGCACCGCAGGCTGCTGGCCCGGGTGGAGCAGCGGGCCGGGGAGGAGGCCAGGGCGGCTTCGCGTGAGGCGCACCGGACCTTCGTCGGCAGGCTCGACCACGAGTTGAAGAATCCGCTCACCGCACTGCGGATGGGGATCGCGGAGGTGCGGCCAGTGGACCTGGCGGGGTCGCTGCAGGGGCAGGTGGAGCGGTTGTCGTCGCTGGTGGCGGAGCTGCGCAAGATCAGCGAGATCGACGCCTACCCCGTCGCGGATGAGGCAGTGGACCTGCAGGAGGTGATCGGCGAGGTGGTCGAGACGGTGGTGCCCGAGGACCGTGAGGTGCGGCTGGCCTTCCCGAAGGCGCCGCGCCCGCTGCCGCCGGTGCGGGGGGATCGTGACCTGGTGTTCCTGGCGCTGTACAACATCGTCAGCAACGCGGTGAAGTACTCGCGCCCGGGGGCGATGCTGGAGATCAGGGGCAGCGAGGACCGGGGGATGGCGGTCGTCGAGGTTTCCGACACCGGGCGGGGCATCAAGGCCAGCGAGGTGGATCAGGTGTGGGGGGAGCTGTCGCGCGGCAAGGATGTCCGCCACATCCCGGGCAATGGGCTGGGGCTGCCGATGGTGGCGGCGGTGCTGCGGCGGCTGGGCGGGGAGTGTGAGCTCAGCTCCATCCACCGCAAGGGCACGACGGTGCGGATTCGCCTGCCGCTGGCCTGAGGTCAGAGGTGGGTGATGGCGTGGTCGGCCTCGTCGCGGGTGAACATCTCGCCGTACTCGGAGACCAGCTGGGCGCGGATCGCGGCGGGGTCCATGTTCATGGTGTCGCGGTAGCTGATGGCGGCTTTGAGGGCCTCGGCCCGCCAGTCCGCCTCGATGTGTTCGACGGCGTAGCGCGCGGCGTCGTCGGGGAAGCGGTCGCCGTGCTCGGAGGTGAGCTGGTTGTACAGGCCCCGCTTGCTGAGCGGGTGGAACCCCAGGTAGACGGCGGCCTTGGCCAGGGCGGCCCGGTGGCTCTCGGGCAGGGCGCCGTCGAACTGAGATGGTGTCGGTGCGGTCATGGTGCCCCTCATGCTGGAAACCTGCTTTTGTCGTCTGTGGTCACACTTTCGGTCAAGGATAGTCGCAACTTCGCCCCACTGGTCGAGTCGGGCTGCTCGAGACCTCGTGGCTGTTCCCGCTCAGCTCGAGTTCCTGCACCCTGTGCTAGAGGTCTCGACACGGTTCCTCCGTAGAACCCTGGAACCAGCTCGACTATCGGAAAAGGGGCGGTCTCGACTTCATGTGCTGGTGGCCGTGAAGGGTCGCTTTCCCTGACAGTTCGGAACCGGTGGATGGGGTGTGACAGCAGGGTTACGACAGGGTGTCGGGAAAAATCCTACATCGCATGTAGGAATTTTCTGACATGCAATGTAGGAAAATTCAGGTTTTGGCTCCTCCTTCAGTCCTCGCCCGGTGGCGTTCGGTCCGGCTTCACCACGGCCCATCCGTCTGTGAAGCCCAGCAGCAGCTGTCCCTCCGGGGCCGCGTGGACCGTGCCGATGTCGCGGACGTGCCATTTCAGTGTGGGGTGGAACGTCGTGATCGGATCGGACCAACGTCCGGTTGTGGTGTCGAGGAAGCGGAGCTCATTCGCGAAGCAACACGCCCACACCGACCCTCCCGAGCCCGGGAGAACCACCAGCCATCGCACATCCCCCGTTGCCGGGTGATCGGCTCGGAGTATGACCTCGCCGTCTCGCAGCCTGTGTCCTTCCAGCACGGAATCGTTTCGGGCGGTCACGGCCACCGCGCCAACCAGACGAGGGTCGTCGGCGAACAGGAACGGTGATGTGGACTCCAGCAGCGTTTCAGTCCGGTTCGTCTCGGGCTGCCAGGACATCACCACCTCCGGGTTCTGTTGATGCACCAGGGCAAGGCGAAGGCGCCCCTCGTGGTCCCGGTATCCTTGGACCGTCACGGGGTCGACCCCTCCCTCGTGAACGTCGCCGAGCCTGGAGCCGGTCAAGTCCCACAGCGCCACCTCGCCCCAGCCCGAGGTGACGGCCACCAGATCGGTGCTCCTGGCATCCGGCAGCGCCCAGACCTGCCACGTGGAATCCATCGGGACGGTGAGCGGCGGAAGAAGCAACAAGCCTGTTGCCGAGTCAACGAGCCACAGCTCATCCTCCGTCGCGACGCCAAGACGGAACTCGCCGCCCGAGGTGCGGAACACCTCCAGGTCCTCGACCAGTGGGCCCGCATCAGACCGCGATGAGCCCTCGAGCCGCCACCGTCGGCAGCCGGTGTCCAGATCCCAGTACTCGACGCCTCCGCTGACAGGTAGGACGGCATGGGGGACGGAGTCGAGGGTCACGGCCCTCAGGAGCCACCCCTGCTCTCCGGGCGCGCTCAAGCCGTGGCATCCCGGCCCCGTTGGCTCCCGGACGTCCTTCCCGGTCAGGACATCCCGCACCCGAACCAGGCCGTCGCAGTCCAACGTCACCGCGCACACCCGGCCATCCAGCACGCACGGGACGACGTTCACCCACCACGGTCGGGTCCTGCTTGAAACATCTGATCCGGGGCATCACCCCGACAGCCTATGGCGTCTCAACTCCTGCCACCTCGTCACTGAGCGGGGCGCCCGGGACCTCATCGCGTCGTCGCCCGGGGCGGGGGCGACGGGGTGGGCCGGGGTTTCGATCAGAACTTTCGGTCTGCTTCTTGACCTTCCGGTCCTGCGTGGTATCGTAGGAGAAACGAAAGTGTTTCGTAAGTAAGGGAAAGCCACGATGACTGTGGAGCGCACAGATCGCGAGAACGCGATCCTCGCGAAGCTGGCCGACGACGGGTCGCTCAGCGTCGCTGCGCTGGCCACCGACTTCGGGGTCTCCGAGGTGACCATCCGCGGCGACCTGCGCTCGCTGGAGCAGCAGGGCATGTTGGTCCGCACCCGGGGCGGGGCCCGCCCCATCAGCTGGCAGGGCATCCTGCAGCGCCAGAAGATCAACGTCGAGGCCAAGGAGCGCATCGCCCAGGCGGCCGCCGCGATGATCGGCAACGACGACACCGTCATGATCGAGGCCGGCACCACCGCCGCGCTCATCGCGCGACACCTCACCAACCGGCGCGGCGTCCAGGTGGTCACCAACTCCACCCTCGTGTTCGCCAACGCCCGCCAGAACCCGGCCCTCAACATCATCCTCACCGGCGGGGTCCACCGGCCCGAGTCCGAATCCCTCGTCGGCCCCCTGGCCGAACGCGCCATCGCGGACTTCAACACCCGCATCGCCTTCCTCGGCACCGACGGATTCTCCCCGGAACGAGGCCTGACCACGCGCTTCGTCGAGGGCGCGAAGGTCTCCACCCTGATGCGGGAGCGTGCCGAGGAGACCTGGCTGGTGGCGGACTCCTCCAAGTTCGGGCAGGCCGGATTCGTCTCCTTCCTGTCCCTGGCCGACATCACCGGCATCATCACCGACTCCGGTCTCGCGGACGACGCCGCTGAGGCCCTGACCGAACACACCCAGCTGAGAATCGTCTAGGAGAGATCAAATGGCCACCGTCATCGTCATGCCAGCCCTCGGGAACAGCGTCGAGTCCTGCCTCATCGTGTCCTGGGCCGTGAAGGAGGGCGACACCATCGCGGAGAACAGCGTGCTGTGCGAGGTGGAGACCGACAAGGCCGCCATGGAGGTGCCCGCCACCGCCGCCGGAACCGTGCTGAAGCGGCTGTGGGAGGAGGGCGACGACGTCCCCGTCATGCAGCCCCTCCTGGTGGTCGGCGAACCCGGTGAGGACCCGGCCCCGGCGCTGGCCGAGGCAGGCTTCGGCGACGCTGCCGCCGCGCCCGCCCCCGTCGAGGAGGTGCCGGTCGAAGCCCCCTCCACTGCGGCCCCGACGGCGACCGCCCCCGCCCCGGCCAGCGCTGCCGACGCCCCCGGTGCCAGCCCCCGCGCCCGTAACCTCGCAGCCGCCGAGGGCATCGACCTCGCCTCGGTGCCTGCGGGAACCGGACCCGAGGGGCGCATCATCGCCCGCGACGTCGCCGCCGTCGCCGACGGCACCACCAAGGCTGCCGCCCGCGCCGGGGCCACCGCCGGTGAGGGCACAGGGCTGGGCGGCCGTGTCTCCCAGGCCGACCTGACCACCCCGGCCGCCCCCACCGAACCCAAGGTCCAGGCCGCTGCTCCCGCCGTCGTCACGGAACCCGACTTCCCCGGCCCCAGCACCCAGACCCCGCTCAAGGGCATCCGCAAGGTCATCTCCGAGCGGATGATGCACTCCCTGGCCAGCTCCGCGCAGCTCACCTACACCGCCACCGCCAAGGCCCAGGGCCTGCTCGACCTGCGGAAGAAGCTGAAGGCCTCCGACCCGGCGCTCGGGCTGACCAAGGTGACCATCGGCGACCTCGTCGGTTTCGCCGCCGTGCGTACCGCCGCCAAGCACCCCAACCACAACGCCCACCTTGAGGACGGGGTGCTCACCACCTTCGAGCGCGTCCACATGGGCTTCGCCTGCGACACCCCACGCGGCCTGCTGGTCCCCACCGTGCGCAACGCCTCGCAGCTCAGCCTCGGCCAGTTCTCGGCCATCTCCAAGGAACTCGCGGCCCAGGCCATCGAGGGCAACATCAACCCCGACCTGCTGAGTGGCGCCACCTTCACCGTCTCCAACCTCGGTGGCTTCGGCATCGAGTCCTTCACCCCGCTGCTCAACGTGCCGCAGACCGCCATCCTCGGGGTTGACGCCATCTTCCCGCGCGCCTACGTCAACGCCAAGGGCAAGACCAAGGTCGAGCAGCGCATCGGGCTGTCCCTGACCGCTGACCACCGGGTCATCGACGGTGCGGACGCGGCCCGGTTCCTGGCAGACCTCGTGGCCTTCATCGAGAACATCGAATTCACCGTGATGCTGTGAGAGGAACTGACATGACCAACTACGACGTCATCGTCCTGGGCGGCGGCCCCGGCGGCTACATCGCCGCTGAGCGGCTCGGCCACGCCGGGAAGAAGGTGCTCCTGGTCGAGGCCACCGCACTCGGTGGCACCTGCCTCAACGTCGGCTGCATCCCCACCAAGACCCTGCTGGGGGCCGCCAAGACCTACGACCACGTCGTCCACGGTGCGCAGTTCGGCGTCCACGTCGAGGGAGCCCGCATCGACTGGCCCGCCCTCCAGAAGTGGAAGGACAAGGTGGTCTCCACCCTCGTCGCAGGGGTCGGCGCCACCGAGAAGAAGGCCGGGGTCACAGTCATCCACGGCCACGGCCACTTCGACGGCCCGGGCAAGGTCACCGTCGACGGCACCACCCACACCGCCACCCACGTCATCCTCGCCACCGGATCAGTGCCCGTGATGCCCCCCATCCCGGGGGCCGTGGACAACCCGCAGGTCATCGACTCCACCGGTGCCCTGTCCCTGCCCGAGGTGCCGAAACGCCTGGCGATCATCGGCGGCGGCGTGATCGGTGTCGAATTCGCCTCCCTGTACTCGATGCTCGGGGCTGAGGTCACCGTCATCGAGATGCTGCCCGAGATCATCCCCTTCGCCGACGACGACGTGGCGGCCGAGCTCCGCAAGGCCCTGTCAGCGGTCACCTTCAAGCTCGGCTGCAAGGTCACCTCCCTCGACGGCGGCACCGTCCACTTCACCACCGCCGACGGTGCGGCGGAGTCCGTCACGGCCGACCACGTGCTCATGGCGGTGGGCCGCAAGCCCGCCGTCGAGGGCTGGGGAGCCGATACCTCCGGGCTCGAGTACTCCGGCCGTGGCGTCGTCGTCGATGACCGGATGCGCACCAACCTGCCGGGCGTGTGGGCCATCGGCGACGTCACGGGCCGCAGTCTGCTGGCTCACGCCGCCTACCGGATGGGCGAGGTGGCCGCTGCCAACATCATCGATCCGGAGGCCCACCGACACGGCGAGGTGATGCGCTGGCACACCGTGCCGTGGGCCGTCTACACCGCACCCGAGTGCGCCGGGATCGGGCTCACCGAAGCCGCGGCGAAGAAGCAGGGCCGCAAGGTGATCACCACCAGCGTCCCCGGCTACATGTCCGGCCGCTTCGTCGCGGAGAACGGGCTGAAGGCCCCCGCCGTCGCGAAGCTCATCCTCGACGCCGAGACCCACCAGGTGCTGGGCATCCACGTCCTCGGCTCGTATGCCGCCGAGATGATCTGGGGTGCCTCGGCCGTGCTGGAGACCGAGCTGAACCTCAACGACCTCCGTCAGCTGGTCTTCCCCCATCCCACCGTCAGCGAACTCATCCGAGAAGCCGCCTGGGCCGCGAAGGCCTGAGAACCGAGAGAAACGAACAATGACCAAGTCCCTCATCGTCGACCCGAACAACGTCCGCGCCGCCTCGGTCATCCAGGCCCCCGAGGTGCCCGTCAACGCATACCAGCCCAACTTCAAGGCGGAGCTGAAGCGTCACGGCAAGCAGGGCCTCATCGACATCCTCCACGACATGATCGCCATCCGGCAGTTCGAGACCATGCTGGACTCGATCAAGAAGACCGGTGCCTGGAACGGCGTCGAGTACAACCACCGCGGCCCCGCCCACCTCAGCATCGGTCAGGAGTCCGCCGTCGTCGGCCAGGCCTCGCAGCTGAGCCCCGACGACTTCCTGTTCGGCTCCCACCGCAGCCACGGTGAAATCCTCGCCAAGTGCTTCTCGGCGGCCCGCAAGCTCGACCCGGAGCGCCTGGAGGAGATCATGAAGACCTTCCTGGGCGGTGAGACCCTCGGCTTTGCCGAGCAGATCGGGCACGCCGACCTGGCCGAGCTGGCCGAGAACTTCATCGTCTACGGCACCGTCGCGGAGACCTTCGCCCGCAGCGCCGGCTTCAACCGGGGGCTGGGCGGCTCGATGCACGCCTTCTTCGCCCCCTTCGGCTCGATGCCGAACAATGCCATCGTCGGCGGCTCCGCCGATGTCGCCACCGGCTCGGCGCTGTTCAAGCGGATCAACAACCAGCCCGGCATCGTCATCGCCAACATCGGTGACGCCTCCATGGGCTGCGGCCCGGTGTGGGAGGCCATGATGATGGCCGCCATGGACCAGTACCGCACCCTGTGGCAGGACGGCGTGAGCGGCAACCCGCCGATCTGGTTCAACTTCTTCAACAACTTCTACGGCATGGGCGGCCAGACCTCCGGCGAGACCATGGGCTACGACATCCTGGCCCGGGTCGGCATGGGCGTGAATCCGGAGGCGATGCACGCCGAGCGGGTGGACGGCCTCAACCCGCTGGCCGTCGCCGACGCCGTGAACCGCAAGCGTGAGCTGCTGGAGTCCGGCCGTGGCCCGGTGCTGACCGACACCATCACCTACCGCTTCTCCGGCCACTCGCCCTCGGATGCGTCGTCGTACCGCACCCGCGAGGAGGTCGAGCTGTGGGAGGCCCACGACTGCGTCAAGACCTACTCCGAGTACCTCATCAAGAACAAGGTGCTGACCGAGGGCGAGATCGACGACATCCAGGCGAGGTTCGACGAGCGGCTGACGAAGATCATCGCGCTCGCCACCAAGGACGAGGACGTCTCGCCGCGGGTCCACATGGACTTCATCGAGACCGTCATGTACTCGAACGGCAACAAGCCCTCACTGGACGAGTCGCGTGAACCGCAGCTCAGCGAACCCTTGGCCGAGAACGCCCGGGTGAAGTCGCTGGCCAACAAGGCCCGGTTCCACAAGGACGCCTCCGGCAAGGTGGTCTCCAAGGTCAAGGCCTTCTCCTACCGCGACGCGATCTTCGAGGCCGTCGCCCACGCCTTCGCCACCGACCCGACGATGGCCGCCTGGGGTGAGGAGAACCGCGACTGGGGTGGTGCCTTCGCCGTCTACCGTGGCCTGACCGAGCTGCTGCCCTACCACCGGCTGTTCAACTCTCCCATCTCCGAGGCCGCGATCGTCGGCGCCGGGGTCGGCTACGCCCTCTCCGGTGGGCGTGCCCTGGTGGAGCTGATGTACTGCGACTTCCTCGGCCGCGCCGGGGACGAGATCTTCAACCAGGCCCCGAAGTGGCAGGCCATGTCCGGCGGGCTGCTGGAGATGCCGCTGGTGATGCGCATCTCGGTGGGCGCGAAGTACGGTGCCCAGCACAGCCAGGACTGGGCCGCGTTCTGCGCCCACATGCCCGGCCTCAAGGTCTACTACCCGGCCACCCCCTACGATGCCAAGGGCATGATGAACCTGGCGCTGCGCGGCACCGACCCGGTGGTGTTCTTCGAGTCGCAGATGCTCTACGACGTCGCCGAGCAGTTCGTCGAGAGCGGCGTGCCGGAGGGCTACTACGAGGTCGAGGAGGGCGAGCCGGTGGTCCGCCGCGAGGGCAGCGACCTCACCATCGCCTGCATCGGCCCCACCCTGTACCGGGTGCTGGAGGCCGCCGACGAGCTGGAGGCCACCTACGGCGTCTCCACCGAGGTGATCGACCTGCGCTTCATCGCCCCGCTGAACCTCGACCGGGTTGTCGAATCGGTGAAGAAGACCGGACGGCTGCTGCTGACCTCCGACGCGGTGGAGCGCGGCTCCTTCCTGCACGACGTGGCCAGCAAGGTCCAGACCCTGGCCTTCGACCACCTCGACGCGCCGGTCACGGTCGTCGGCTCCCGCAACGCCATCACGCCTGCCGCCGAGCTGGAGAAGGAGTACTTCCCGCAGCCCGGATGGCTGATCGACGCGGTCCACGAGCGCATCCTGCCGTTGAAGGGACACGTCACCTCCAGCAACCAGACCACCGCCGAGCTGGCACGCCGCGCCCGTCTCGGCCTGTGACCCGGAGCACAGTCATGCACGTCATCAACGACCCTCAGCGTTCCCCGGCGCAACGCCTCGATGCACTCCGCGTCGCGGCCCGGGACGAGACCTTCCCCGACTGGGTGGTCGAGTCGAACAACCACATCCACACCTGCTACTCGTTCAGCCCTTACACCCCGGCAGGTGCTGCTCTTGGCGCCCGCCGGGCCGGGCTGCGGGTGGTCGGCTCGGTGGATCACGACTCGATTGCCGCTGCCGATGAGATGACCCGCGCCACCCGCATCCTGGGAATGGGCTCGGTGACCGGGTTCGAGTGCCGTGCCTTCTTCGGTGAGGGCTTCGAGGATCGCAAGCTCAACAACCCTGACTTCAAGGGCATCGCCTACATGACGGTGCAGGGTGTGCCCGCGCAGTCCAGACAGCAGGTCGAGCAGTGGCTGGCCCCCCGGCGGGCGGCCCGGCTGGAGCGGACCCTGGCGATGGCCAAGGCCGCCAACGACATCCTGGCCTCCCTGGGGCTCGCCCCCTTCGACGCCGAGGCCGACATGGTGGCCCGCAGCCAGTACCACGAGGGCGGTGGCATCACCGAGCGGCACCTGCTGGCGGCGATGGCCGATGCGTTGATCGCCGGGTTCGGGCGCGGTGAGGCCCTGCTGACTGGGCTGAAGGGCATGGGGATCACTGTGCCCGCCAAGCTCGCCGGCATCCTCGGCGACGTGGACAACCCGCACCTGACCTTCGACCTGCTGGGGGTGCTGAAGGCCGAGTATCTGGACCGGATCTACATCCAGCCCACCACCGAGTGCCCGAGCGCCGTCGAGGTGGTGGAGCTGGCCGACTCCGTTGGTGCCATCGCCACCTACGCCTACCTGGGGGATGTGTCGGCCTCCCCGACCGGGGACAAGAAGGCCGAGAAGTTCGAGGACGAGTTCCTGGACGAGCTGTTCGCCGGCATGGTGGAGCGGGGGCTTCGGGCCGTGACCTACATGCCACCGCGCAACACCGCCGAACAGATCGAACGCATCCACCAGCTGTCCGTGCAGCACGGCATGTTGGAGATTTCCGGGGTGGACATCAACACCCCGCGCCAGGTGTTCACCTGCCCCGAGCTGCGCGACCCGAAGCTGGCCGAGCTCAACGAGGCCACCTGGGCGCTCGTCGCCCATGAGGCGTTGGCCAGCGTCGACCCGTCGGTGCACCTGCTCGGTGAGGGCCGCCTCAGCCCGGAGCAGCTGGCTGAACGCATCAAGGTCTTCGCCCCGCTCGGTCGCGAGTACGCCGACGGTGCCGAGGCCTGCGACCTGCTGTCCCGCATCAACTGAAAGGAGCTGCGATGAGCAACACCGCACGCATCCGGGGAGCCTTCCTCAACGCCCTGGGCCGCCCGGTCCTGGTCCGGGCAACTCAGGCCGAACCGACCCTGGAGCTGGGCGACGACCTCGCCGTTCCCGCCGACCTGGCCCTCCCCGCCGTCGTGAGGGTGGGGGAGCAGGCCTTCGAGGTGACCGCCCCCCGCCGGGGTGAGCGGGAGATCAGCGGCCGTGTCGCCCTGGTCACCGGCGGCGCGCAGGGCTTCGGCGCGGAGATCGCGAAGGGGCTGGTCGATCAGGGCTGCTTCGTCTTCATCGCTGATCTCAACGGCGACGGCGCGGCCGCGAAGTGCGCGGAGCTGGGCGCGGAGGTCACCCACCCGATCACCGTCGATGTCTCCAACGAGGAGTCGGTGGCAGCGATGGCGGCGGAGGTGGAACAGGTCACCGGTGGGCTCGACCTGGTGATCTCCAACGCGGGGATCGTCCGGGCCGGGTCGGTGCTGGAGCAGGACGTTGCCAGCTTCAAGCTCTCCACCGACATCAACTACGTGGCCTTCTTCCTGGTCACCAAGCACCTGGGGGCGCTGCTCGCCCGGCAACACGAGACGGCACCTGGATGGCTGACCGACATCATCCAGATCAACTCGAAGTCCGGACTGGTCGGCTCCAACAAGAACGGGGCTTACGCGGGCTCGAAGTTCGGTGGGATCGGGCTGGTGCAGTCCTTCGCGCTGGAGCTGGTGGAGCACGGCATCAAGGTCAACGCCATCTGCCCCGGCAACTTCTACGACGGCCCGCTGTGGTCCGACCCGGATCGGGGGCTGTTCGTGCAGTACCTCAACTCCGGCAAGGTGCCGGGTGCGAAAACCGTCGCGGATGTCAAGGCCTTCTACGAGGCGAAGGTCCCGATGCGGCGCGGTGCCACCGGCATCGATGTGCTGCGTGCCATCCACTACATCGTCGAGCAGGCCTACGAGACCGGCCAGGCCGTGCCGGTCACCGGCGGCCAGGTGATGCTCAGTTCCTAGCCAGAGTCCCTCAAGGAGAGAACCATGAGTGAGCTTCCCGCCACCCAGTACGCCATCCAGATCGTCGGCAGGGATGAGTTCGTCCTCAACCCGGCCAAGGAGATCGATCCTGTTGGCCCGCACCAGATGATGCTCCAGGTGGAGGCCTGTGGCATCTGCTTCAGCGACACGAAGCTGCTGCACGCCTTCGACTCGCATCCGCGCAAGGCGGAGGTGGTCTCCGGGATCACCCCGGAGGCGTTGGCCGAGATCCCCAACTACCGACCCGGCACCCAGCCGACGGTTCCCGGCCATGAGCCGGTGTGCCGGGTGATCCAGGTGGGTGACGAGGTGACCCACTTCAAGGTCGGTGACCGGGTGCTGGTGCAGGCCGACTGGAAGCACCTGCGCACCCCGGCCTCGAACGGAGCCTTCGGGTACAACTTCGACGGTGCGCTGCAGGAGTACGTCGTGGTCGACGAGCGCTGCGTGGTGGCGCCGAACGGCGAGGAGTTCCTGATCCATGTCAGCGACGGTCCGTCCGCGGCCGCCGTGGGGTTGATCGAGCCATGGGCCACCGTCGAGGGCTCCTACGCCTGGGCCGAGCGCAACCACGTCGCCGATGGTGGGCGGCTGCTGGTGGTCGGCGAGGGCGATCTGGGATCGCTGCTGGAGACCTGCACCCCGGCCGAGGTGGTGAGGGTCGCCGTCGATGGGCTGGATGAACTGGCCGGGCAGGCCTTCGACGACATCGTCTTCTTCGGATCGGATGCCGATGCGGTGGAGAAGGCGGCGAAGCTGCTGGGGATGCGGGGCATCTTCTGCCTGGTGCTTGCCGGGGAGACGTTGGAACGGAAGGTGTCGCTGGACATCGGGCGGGTCCACTACGACTTCATCCGGTTCTGCGGGACCACTGGCACGGACCCCGTTGAGGGCTACGCCTGGATTCCGGCCACGGGGGAGCTGCGCGAGGGGGACAAGGTGGCCATCATCGGGGCGGCCGGTCCGATGGGGCAGATGCACACGATGCGGGCGGTGACCTCCGGGGTGCCCGGCATCACCGTCGACGGTACTGATCTCAGCGACGAACGGCTGGCGGGGCTGGCAGCCGTGGTGGGTCCGGTGGCGGAGCAGAAGGGGGTGCCGCTGCACATCATCAACACCGGATCGACCCCGCTGCGTCCGGGCTACACGCACATTTCGTGCATGGTCCCGGTTCCGGCGCTGGTGGCGCAGGCGGTGGACCTGGCGGCGGAGGGGGCCATCCTCAACGCTTTCGCGGGCATCCCGGCCGGAACCTACGGCGAGTTCGACCTGCAGGGGATCGTGGAGCGTCGCATCTTCATGCTCGGCACCTCCGGCTCGGATGTCTCGGACATGCGCACGGTGCTGCGGAAGATCGAGGAAGGGATCATCGACACCACGATCTCCCTCGACGCGGTGACGGGGATGGCGGGCTTCGCCGATGCCATCGGCTCGGTCATCAACCGCACCTCGGGGGGCAAGATCATGGTCTTCCCGATGCTTCACGACCTGGAGCTGACGCGCCTTGTCGACATGGAGACCAAGCTCCCGCACGTCGCGGCGAAGCTGAAGGATGGCCGCTGGACCAAGGAGGCGGAGGAGGCCCTGCTGGCAGGCGAGTGACCAGCGGAGGGGGCAGTCGGCCTCCTCCCCGAGCACGAATCGCTGGTGAAAGTCGTTGGCGCGTCGTCATGTGACGGCGAATCGTCTGGTCCCGGCG
>JAUNKV010000021.1:42223-49047 GCA_030532575.1 Propionibacteriaceae bacterium
GTTCGTGCCCGGGGTGTCTTGCGGGTCGGGTCCGTGCACGAATCGCTGGTGAAAGTCGTTGGCGCGTCGCATGGCGACGGTGGATCGTCGGTTCTCGGCGGTTCGTGCCCGGGGTGTCTTGCGGGTCGGGTCCGTGCACGAATCGCTGGTGAAAGACGCTGGCGCGTCGTCATGTGACGGCGAATCGTCCTCGCCCGGCGGTTCGTGCTCGACGGCGGCGGGGAAGTGGAGCGTCGCGGCTTCGACCCTCTTGGCAAGGACCAGCTTGCCCACATGATGCTTCTCAGCTTAGGTTGGCCTCACAAACAGTTCACGACCTCCTAGGAGTATCGATATGCGACGTCGGGTCTTCCTGACCGCCGGGGCGCTGGGTTCGCTGGCTCTCGCGGCCTGCGGCGGCACCCCCCAGACCAGTTCTTCCCCTTCCTCCGCTCCGACCAGCGCTGCGGACTCCCCATCCGAGGCGATGTCCTCCTCGCCCGCGATGGAGGGCGGCAGCAAGGTCGTCCTGTACTCCGGACGCAACGAGAAGCTCGTCGGACCCCTCATCGAGCAGATGAAGACCGCCACCGGGCTCGAGATCGAGGTGCGCTACGAGGGCACCCCGGAGATGGCCGCCAAGATTCTGGAGGAGGGCGCCAACAGCCCCGCCGACCTGTTCCTCAGCCAGGACGCCGGTGCGCTTGGCGCGCTCGGCAAGGCCGGGCTGCTCGCCGCTCTGCCGCAGACCACCCTCGACAAGGTCGACGGCGCCTACCGCGACGCCAAGGGTCTGTGGGTGGCCACCTCCGGCCGCATCCGGGTGCTGGCTGTCAACGCCGAGGTCTCTCCCGCCGCGAAGAACTACAAGAGCATCGACGAAATCTTGGTCGAGGAGAACCGCGGCAAGATCGGCTACGCCCCCACCAACGCCAGCTTCCAGTCCTTCGTCACCGCGCTGCGCGTCGTCAAGGGTGAGGCCGAGGCCGAGGCCTGGCTCACCAAGCTCAAGGAGCTGGAGCCCAGGACCTACGAGAAGAACACCGGCGTGCTGGAGGCCGTGGACTCCGGCGAGGTCGGTATCGGGCTCATCAACCACTACTACTGGTACAAGATGAAGGACGAGAAGGGCGACGCCGTCAAGGCCGAGCTGGTCTACCTGGACCAGACCGACCCGGGCGCGCTGCTCAACGTCGCGGGGGTCGGGGTGCTCGCCTCGTCGAAGAACACCGACGCCGCCCTCAAGGTCGTGGACTACCTGCTCAGCACTGAGGGGCAGACCTACTTCGCCGATCAGACCGCCGAGTACCCCGTCATCGACGGCGTCAAGGGCAAGTTCGACCTCAAGCCGATCGATGCCTCCAAGCCGCACGGCGTCGACCTGAACGACCTCGACTCCCTGGCCGAGACCCAGGAGCTGCTGAAGAAGGTCGGGCTGATCTGAGGCCAGTACACCGAGGGCTGGTCTGGGCCTGTGCGCTCGGGCTGGCCCTGGTCACCATCGTCCCGGGCGGGTACCTGCTGGTGCGCGCCTGGGACGCCGGTCTTCCCCGGCTCTGGGCGCTCAACACCTCGCCGCGCACCCTCGGTCTCCTGGGCTCCTCCCTCGTCCTGGTGACCGTTGTCAGCGCCGCCGCTGCGATGCTCGGCACCCTCGCGGCCTTTCTCGTGGAACGCACCGACCTGCCCGGGCGTGCTGTCTGGCGGGTCCTGCTGGTCATGCCGCTGGCGATGCCCAGCTTCGTCGCCGCCTACTCGTGGGTCTCGACGCTCAGGGCGCAGGGCCTGTGGTGGGCCGTCCTCATCCTCGGGGTGGGCACCAGTCCGTACGTGTTCCTGTCCGTCTCAGCCGTGTTGCGACGCACCAGTCAGAACGCCGAGGATGTTGCCCGCTCGCTGGGGCTCGGCCCCGTCGCGGTGTTTCGACGGGTCACCTTCCCCACACTGCGCCCCGCCCTGACCGCAGGCACCCTGCTGGTGGCGCTGTACACCCTGAGTGACTTCGGGGCAGTGTCCCTGCTGCGTTTCGACTCGTTCACCCGCGCCATCTTCATGAGCTACCGAGCCTCCTTTGACCGCACCGAGGCGGCTGTGCTGGCGCTGCTGCTGATGGTCGTGACCCTGCTCATCACCTGGGCGGAGTTGCGCGCCCGGGGCCGCTTCACCCGGGCCCAGGCCGCCGCGCACCGGCCCGCAACTTCGCGCAGACTCGGGCGGTGGCGGCTGCCTGCTGTGGCCTTCCTCGGCAGTGTGGTCGGGGTTGGCGTGCTCTACCCGGTGGTGGTCGTGGTGGGCTGGATCATCACCGGTCGCAGCCGATCCCTCGATGTCGTGGACCTGGCCCAGGCCACTTGGGCAACGCTGTGGCTGTGCTTCGTCGCCGCCGTCGTCATCACCGTGGTGAGCCTGCCTGCTGGGTGGCTGGCTGCCCGCCGTGACGGCCCGTTGATCGGGGCGGTCCAGCAAACCCTGTACGTCACCCATGCGCTGCCCGGGCTTGTGGTTGCCCTGTCGCTTGTCTTTCTCGCCACCCGTTACCTGCAGCCGATCTACCACCAGCCCCCGCTGCTGATCCTGGGCTATCTCGTGCTGTTCGCTCCTTTGGCGGTGGGAGCCATCCGAACCGCCGTCGCCCAGGCCCCTCCAGCGCTGGAGGAGGTCGCGGCGACGCTGGGGCACAGCCCGCTGCGGACTTTCGCGCGGGTGACCCTCCCACTGGCGGCGCCCGGCGTGGTGACGGCCTTCCTGCTGGTGATGCTGACCGCCATGAAGGAGCTGCCCGCCACCTTGCTGCTGCGGCCAACCGGCACCGAGACCCTGGCCACCCGGCTGTGGTTGAACACCGACGAGCTGGCCTACGCTGCAGCGGCCCCCTACGCGCTGGCCCTGGTGCTGCTGGCCACCGTACCGACTGTGATCCTGACCATCGTGCAAAGAAGGGCCACGCGATGAACCAGACGATGGGGCTGTGCACCCGGGGCATCTCCATGAGCTTTGGCAGCACCGAGGTGCTCCGCGAGGTGGACATGGTGGTCGAGGCTGGGGAGCTGGCGACCGTTTTGGGACGCTCCGGATGCGGCAAGACAACGCTGCTGCGGATCGTCGCCGGGCTGCTCACCCCCGGGCGGGGGAGTGTGGTCCTGGGTGGTTGCGACATCACAGCCCTGCCGACGGAACGCCGTCGCATCTCGCTGGTGCCTCAGGAGGGGGCGCTGTTTCCGCACCTGAGTGTGGCCCGCAACGTCGGCTTCGGGCTGCGCAGGTCGGAGCAGGGGCGGGTGCCGGAGTTGCTGGAGCTGGTGGGGCTGGGGGAGTTGGCCTCCCGGATGCCCCATGAGATTTCCGGCGGACAGGCGCAGCGGGTGGCGCTGGCCCGGGCGCTGGCGGTCGAGCCCGAACTGGTGCTGCTGGATGAGCCCTTTTCCGCGCTGGACAGTGCGTCCCGGGTGCAGCTGCGTTCCGAGCTCAGGCACCTGCTGAAACGCACCGGCACCACCGCCGTGCTGGTCACCCACGACCAGGAGGAGGCGCTGGCGTTGTCGGATCGGGTGGTGCTCATGGCTGAGGGAAGGGTGATCCAGACCGGCACCCCGCAGCAGGTGTACCAGCAGCCGACGGGGCTGACCGCAGCCCGGCTGAGTGGGTCCGTGCAGACCCTCAAGGCCGAGGCCGCGGGTATGTGTGCTGACACCGTGATCGGAGAGGTGGTGCTGCACAGCCCGGCGCAGGGGTCGGGCACCGTGGTGCTGCGGCCGGAGCAGATCAGGGCGGTCCCGGCTGCCGAGGGCGAGTGGACGGTCTTCGAGGTCACCTTTCACGGCGACAGCACCGACCTGACGCTGCGTCACGACGGCGCCGAGACTGCTGAGACCCTGGTCGCCAGGACCCAGCAGCCCGGCTGGCAGGTCGGCGACCGGGTGACGGTGATGGTCGACGGGGCCGCGACCTTCGAGGAGAGCTGAGAGGGACCTCAACGCCCGACGGTCGAGACCCCTGGCATCCGGTGCTGGGACTCGCGCTGAGTGGGGATGGTCTGGGGGTGAGTCCCCGCGGATGGTTGCGGGGTCTCGAGCCGGGATTCCCTCGCTTCGCATCGGGAATCCCGGCTCGACCAGCGGAAAAGTGGCTCAGCCGCCGGTCTTCGGCAGGCCGGGGCGTCTCGCCGGGGGGATCGGTTTCGTCGGTTGCTGCGGTTCCCCACCGCCGGGGGCGCCCGGGGGAACCTGGGTGTCCGGGAGGCCGACCTTCAGGGTGATCGTGACGGTCCTGCGAGTGGTGTTCCCAGCCGAGTCGATGGCGCTCAGCTCCAGCTCGGTCGCGCGCCCCGGGACCAGGCGGGTGGCGTCGAAGATCAGCTCCACCGCGCCGTCCTCGGGGTCGGTGGCCTGGTAGGCCTCGCGGATCGCGACCCTGGGGTCCTTGCCCGCCTCGACGACCAGGGAGTCGGGGCCGGTGACCGCGGGCGGCTCATCCACGCGCAGCAACCGGGTGGTGACGTTCTGGTTGCCCGCCTTGTCAAGGGCCACAGCTGAGAGGGTGTGACGCCCCGAGGCCAGATCGGGCAGGTCCTTCAACCGGAGGGTGAGCTGCGCCGTCGTGGCGCTGGGGCTCCCCTCGGGAGAGGTTGCGACGACCTCACCCTGGCGACGCTCGGTGTACTTCGCGCCGGGGCGGGTACCGGCCGCCACGACCTCAAGGGCCACCGGCTTGCCGTCGAGCAGCACCGACACCTTCTCCAGGTTCTCGTCCCCAGCCGTGACCTTGAACTCCGCGTCGCGGGTCACCAGCCCCGACGGGCCGTCGATGGACACCGTCGGATCGATGTCATCCAGCACGACGGGGATCTGCCGTTCGACACCATTGCCCAGCCGGTCCTGCAGCTGCAGGGAGATCGTCTGGCCGTCCCGCATCCCCGGGACCGTGCTGGTGAACGGTCGGCGATTGTGGTCCCCGGGATCCCAGGGGGTCTGGAACTCCTTGACCATGTTGCCGTTGAGCGACAGCCGGTAGCCGAACTCGTTGTCCCACACCTCACCGCTGAAGGTGACATCGGTGGGCTGCTTGGTCAGATAGATCGCGCCGTCGGGGTGGATGCGTGGATCGACCTTGAGGTCCAGGCCCGGCAGGGAGCGGTCGTAGATGAACCGCCAGGAACCCTCGATCCGTTTCCCGTCCCGATCCACCGCAACGTAGCCGACGTGGTTGATGCCGCCCACCAGGTCGATGGGGATCGAGAACCGCTGGTCCGCGTCCAGCTCCACCTCCTGACCCGCGACCTGGAAGGAGGTCAGCTGCTCCACCAGCTTCCCCGTCAATCTCAGCCGGGCTGCGAGCTCGCCGGGACCGGCGTCCGGGTTGACGACCTCCAGGTTCTGGAACTTCGGGTGGACGACGACGAGGCCGGGACCGAAGGGATCATCGGTGTTCATGTTCGGCTCATCGAACTCGATGTAGGTGAGATGGGGGTCGGAGCGACCCTCGATGAGGAACGTCTTCACGGTGGTGTTGGCCCAGTTGTCCTTCTCCCGCTGCTGGTTGGCGTGATCCAGCGCCGCGAGTTCGAGGGTCTCCCCATTCAGGGAGAAGGTGTGGGTGAATCGTCCCTCGGAGTCCAGCGGCACCTCTTCGAGGTCGTCGAACACGGAGAGATCATCGGGGGTGGACAGATCATCGCTGACCCGCCCCGAGATGGTGACCGTGTTGTCGGGCCCCGGCACGAACTCGCCCCTGTCGTTGAGGGGCGCCGAGGTGATCTCCAGCGTCGGCGGGTTCTCGTCGTATCCCAGCCAATGGGAGGCGCGGCCCAGCTCCCGGCCGTCGGCGGCGAAGGCGACGAGCTCGAAGTCGGTGCGTCCCGGCTTCACCGGGATCAGCACCCGGGCCTTGCCGTCGGTGATCGCGACGGGCTGGCCAGCCCATTCCACCCGGGCCACCTCGGGGGAGAGCAGCAGATCGACGACCGCGTTGCCGTCGATGACCTCGGGAATCCATGTGGGGGCGGAGGAGTTGCCGATCCAGCGGTCGAAGCGGTGACTGTTCAGCACCCGGATCGGTCGGGCCTGGTAGAAGTCCCGCAGCTCCACCAGGTTCCCGGCGTTGTCCAGGACGAAGATGGTGACGTAGTTGTCGCTCTCGGCCATCTCGGCAGGGACGGTGAAGGTGTAGCTGTTCGGGGTGGGCTCCGTCACCTCGAAATAGGAGGGCGAAGCACTGTCGTGGGCGATGACGGACCTGGGACCCGCGATCCCGGAGTCCGCATCGTTGGCCAGAATGGTGTACACCCGGGAGCCGTCGGGCTGCGTGGCGACGGTGTGGGACACGCTGGGCGCCACGGTGTCGATGCCGATGGGTAGGTCCGTGATCTGCCAGTCGAAGTCCTCGGACAGGCGTGCCTTGATGCGGAAGGTGTAGGTGCCGATTCCAGCATCCGGCACCGGCTCGAAGGCCCCGGTGTTCGGGTTGTGGAGGGTGCCGTCCCAGAAGTGGTCAACCGATCCGTGGGCGGCGGAGAACGGGGTGTCGGCGACATCAGCCAGCGTGAAGCGCAGCTGGTCGCGTCTCGTGCCGAGGGTGCGCACGACGGTGTCGCCCTTGAGGATTTCGAACTCCATCTCATGGGCGGAGCGCAGCATCATGTAGAGCGGGAACAGCTCGTCGAGGAGCCCGTCGCCGTTGGGCGAGAACCAAGGCGTTTCCTGAACCCCGCTGCCCAGGAAACCGGCCAGCAGGGTCTGGTGCGGGTGTGCCTGCCCGAACAGGTCGTTCAGGACCGAGGGCTGGTCAGAGGTGTTGGGGTGGTCGATGATGGGTTCGGCGTTCCAGTCGCCGACGAAGCCGAGGTAGGG
>JAUNKV010000022.1 GCA_030532575.1 Propionibacteriaceae bacterium
TTTGGCATTGACTTAAAGCACGCTGTTGAGTTCTCAAGCTTCGGACACCCACCCCGAAGGGAGGCGACTCGACCAACTCTACCAGGTTCATCTCGCTTGTCAAATCGAGCTGATCTCGGTTGAGTTCTGGTGTCCCCCGGACGGCTGTTTCCAGCTCCTTGGGGCGAGAGAGAACATTACACACCTCGCGGGCAGGATGCAAATCGAGGGTGCTCGCCAGGCGCTCAGCCCCAGCTGGCAGGGGTGAGCGACATACCCCCAGGTCCCCCGCGGCCAGCTGCGCAGCACCCCGGACACGCACCGAGAGCTGGGCAGGGGTGGGTTGGGGTCAACTCCCTGCGGATGGTCACCAGGCCTCGAGCTGGACTGCTCGCTGACGCTCACGGTCCGGCTCGACCAACGGACACCCCCGCTGGTCGAGCCGGGCCCGGAGTTCTAGGGAGGGCCCGAGTCGAGACCCCTGGCACACGGTGCAGGGACCTGAACCAAGCGGGGACGGTCCGGGCTTGAGTCCCTGCGGATGGTCGCGGGGTCTCGAGCCAGGATTCCCTCGCTGTCGCATCGGGACTCCCGGCTCGACCAGCGGAGGGAAGGACTCGACCCCACCGAAGCCCCGCCTGTCCTGGACATGAAACAGCCCCCGACCAGGCATTACACCTTGTCGGGGGCTGTTCGTCGTGTGGTGGGCCTAGCTGGACTTGAACCAGCGACCTCATCCTTATCAGGGATGCGCTCTAACCGCCTGAGCTATAGGCCCGTGTGACGACGACGCGAAACTCTAGCGCACACGTCGCCGTCGCTTCAACTCCACACCGGGTCAGTCCTCCGCCAGGGTGATCTCCAGACCACCCAGCACCGTCGCCGCCAGGTTGTACAGGAAGGCGAACAGCGTGGCCACCGCGGTCAGGATCACCACGTCCACCGCAGCCAGGAGCATCACCAGGCCGATCACACGGCCCGAGTTCACGTAGTCCTGGATCGCGAACTTGGTGTTGGCGTCACCGATCAGCTGGTTCATCGTCGAGTTCACCGAGTCCAGCGCCCCTGAACCCTCGATCACCTGCCACAGCACCGCCGCGACCACCACCAGGATGATCCCGAACGCGATCGAGAACAGGAAGGCCGTCTTCATCACCGACCACGGATCGATCCGGGACAGCCTGAGCCTCGCCCGACGGGTCTTGCGGCCACCGCCCTTCGTGGTCTCCGTGGAGCTGCCGTCCTTGCCCTCCTTCACCGGCTTCTGCACCGACGACCCGGAGCCGTCCGGCGCGGGCATCGGGGCCAGCGGAGCCGGATTCGACGGGGAGGAGACCCACATCGAGGCCGCCGAGGGATTCCCTGCCGGGGCCTCGGCCTTGCCAGCCTGCGGCGCCGCCGACGGCGTCGGCGCACCCTGCGCCGCGCCCTTCGAGGCCGACGCACCCGGCTGGGCGGCCTGCTTCGGCTGCACCTGCTGTGCCTGCTTCGGCTGCGACCCCTGCGGCTTGACCGCACCCTGCTGGCCCTGCTCCTTCGGCCCCTGCTTCCCGGCAGGCTGCCCCGCAGTCGCTGGAGCCTTGGTCGGCTTCAGATTCGTCGTCGCAGCCACATCACCCTTCTGGGCCGCCTGCTTCTGCTGCTGGGCCTTGCCCCCCTGGCCCCGCTGCTTGCGCGAACCCTTCGGTGCGAAACTCACACCAGGCTTGCCGTCAGGCCCAGGCCATTGGGGATCCTTCTCACTCATCCCCGGTCACCTCCTCGGCCGCACCGGCCTCGTCGTTGGCTGTCCCAGCCACCGTACCCGCTTCCACAGGGGAATCCGCAACCTCGTCCACCGAATCGTCCTCCGGATAGAGCGCAATCGCCGCCACCGAGTCCTCACCGCGTACCGAGACGAACTTCACCCCCATCGTGTCCCGGCCCTTGACCGGAACATCCGCGACGGCGGAGCGCGCCACCTGCCCGGAGGTCTTGATCGAGATCACCTCGTCACCCTCACCAACGATGAGACCACCCACCAGCGACCCCCGGTCATCGGTCAGCCGCATCGCCTTGATCCCGAGCCCACCCCGGCCCTGCTGCCGGTACTCACCGACGGCGGTGCGCTTGGCGAACCCACCGTCGGTGACGGTGAACACGAACTGACCCGCCAGGTCCTCATCCCCACCGAGGATCGCCATGCTCAACAGCTCGTCGTCATCCCGGAACCGCATCCCCGTCACCCCGGAGGTCGCCCGTCCCATCGGCCGCAGCTGCTCATCCGAGGCCTGGAACCGGATCGCCTGCCCCTTGCGCGAGATCAGCAGCACGTCATCCTCGGGCGAGCACAGCGCCGCCCCGATCAGCTCGTCGTCATCCTCCCGGAAGTTGATGGCGATCACCCCGGCCTGACGCGGCGAATCATAGGCCGACAAGGCCGTCTTCTTCACGAACCCCTTCCGGGTGGCCAGCACCAGGTACGGCGCGTCGTCGTAGCTGCGCAGCGTCATCACCTGCGCGATGTGCTCATCCGGCAGGAACGACAGCAGACCCGCGACGTGCCCGCCCTTCGCGTCCCGGCCCGCCTCCGGCAGCTGCCAGATCTTCGCCCGGTACACCCGCCCCAGGTTGGTGAAGAACAGCAGCCACTCATGGTTGGTGGCCTTGAACAGGTGCGCCACCTCGTCGTCGGCCCGCAGCGTCGCGCCGCGAACCCCCTTGCCACCACGCTTTTGAACCCGGTACTGGTCCGCCCGGGTGCGCTTGGCGTAGCCGCCGTGGGTGATCGTGACCACCACGTCCTCGTCGGCGATGAAGTCCTCCTCCGAGAAGTCCCCATCCGCCGCGACGATCCGGGTGCGACGCTCGTCGCCGTACTTGTCGGTGATCTCCTGCAGCTCCGTACCGACAATCCCGCGCTGGCGCTCCTCCGAGGCCAGGATGTCCTTCAGGTCCGCGATCAGCCGCTCGATCTCCGCCAGCCGGTCGATGATCT
Organism: Propionibacteriaceae bacterium; assembly: GCA_030532575.1. Classification (GTDB taxonomy): domain Bacteria; phylum Actinomycetota; class Actinomycetes; order Propionibacteriales; family Propionibacteriaceae; genus Arachnia. Next base: position 2,957 of record JAUNKV010000022.1, read on the forward strand.
TCTGAATCTCCATCGACGCCAGCCGCCTCAGCTGCTGATCCAGGATGAAGCGGGCCTGCAGCTCGTCGATGTCCAGCAGCTCCTGCAGCCCGAGGGAAGCCTCCTCCGCCGTACGCGACGCCCGGATCAGCGCGATCACCTCGTCCAACATGTTCAGGGCCTTCACCAGACCCCGATCCAGGTGGGCACGCTTCTCCGCATCGGCCAGCTGGAACGCGGTCCGGCGACGGATCACCTCCATCTGGTGCTTGATCCACAGCGAGATGAACTGGTCCAGACGCAGCGTGCGCGGCACGTCGTCGACCAGCGCCAGCATGTTGCAGCCGAAGGTGTCCTGCAGCGCGGTGTGCTTGTACAGGTTGTTCATCACCACGCGCGGCTGGGCGTCGCGCTTCAGCACGATCACCAGGCGCAGCCCCGTGCGGGCCGAGGTGTCGTCACGGATGTCGGCGATCCCGGTCAGGCGACCCGAGTTCACCAGCTCCGCGATCTTCGTCGCCAGGTTGTCCGGGTTGCACATGTATGGCAGCTGCGTGATCGCGATCAGCTGACGGCCCGAGGAGTCCTCCTCAAGGTCCATCACCGCACGCATGATGACCGAGCCTCGGCCCGTCCGGTAGGCGTCCTCGATGCCCTGTCGGCCGACGATCAACCCGCCACCCGGGAAGTCCGGCCCCTGAATCCGCTGCATCGCGGCCTCCAGCAGCTCCTCCTTCGTCGCCTCCGGGTGGGCCAGCGCCCACTGCACCGCGTCGTTGACCTCACGCAGGTTGTGGGTGGGGATGTTGGTGGCCATGCCGACGGCGATGCCGGTGGAGCCGTTGATCAGCAGGTTCGGGAACCGGGCCGGGAGCACCACCGGCTCGGTCTCCCGGTTGTCGTAGTTCGGCTTGAAGTCGACGGTGTCCTGCTCGATCTCGCGGACCATCTCCGTGGCCAACGGCGCCAGCTTGCACTCGGTGTAGCGCATCGCGGCGGCCTTGTCGTTGCCCTGGCTGCCGAAGTTGCCCTGGCCGGAGACCAGCGGCAGCCGCATCGCCCACGGCTGCGCCAGCCGCACCAGGGTGTCGTAGATGGCGCTGTCGCCGTGCGGGTGGTACAGGCCCATCACCTCACCGACGACCCGGGAGCACTTGTTCCAGCCCCGGTCGTGGCGGTAGCCGCCGTCCCACATCGCGTACAGGACCCGACGGTGAACCGGCTTCAAACCGTCGCGGACATCGGGCAGCGCCCGGCCCACGATGACACTCATCGCGTAGTCCAGGTACGACTTCTGGATCTCGGTGTGGAGATCGACGCTCTGCGTGCTGCCCTCCATCTTCACCAGACCCTGGGAATCCGCCTCGACCTGCTCGTCAACCTGCGGGGTGGTGTCTTCGGACATGATGCCTCCTAAGAACTTGCGTATCGGCTCAGATGTCCAGGAACCGGACGTCGCGGGCGTTGTGCTGGATGAAGTGGCGGCGCTGCTCGACGTCCTCCCCCATCAGGATGGAGAACATCTGGTCCGCGATCGCCGCGTCCTCCAGGTTCACCTGGAGCAGGATTCGCTTCTCCGGGTCCATCGTGGTCTCCCACAGGTCGTCGGCGTTCATCTCACCGAGACCCTTGTAGCGCTGGATCGGGTTGACGTTCGGCAGCTTCTTGCCCTCCGCCAGACCGGCGTCACGCATCGCGTCGCGTTCGGCGTCGGTGTAGGCCAGCTCGTGCGGGGCGTTGGTCCAGCGCAGCCGGAACAGCGGCGGCTGCGCCAGGTAGACGTGCCCGGCCTCGATCAGCGGCCGCATGAAACGGAACAGCAGCGTCAGCAGCAGGGTGCGGATGTGTGCGCCGTCGACATCGGCGTCGGCCATCAGCACGATCTTGTGGTAGCGCAACTTGTCCGGGTCGAAGTCCTCCTGGATGCCGGTGCCGAGCGCATTGATGATGGCCTCGACCTCCTTGTTGGCCAGGATCTTGTCCAGGCGGGCCTTCTCCACGTTGAGGATCTTGCCCCGGATGGGGAGGATGGCCTGGGTCTTCGGGTCGCGGCCGCCGCGCGCGGAGCCACCGGCGGAGTCGCCCTCGACGATGAACACCTCGCACTCGGCTGGGTTGCGGGACTGGCAGTCCACCAGCTTGCCGGGCAGACCGCCGCCGCCGAGCAGGCCCTTGCGGTTGCGGGCCATGTCGCGGGCCTTGCGGGCGGCGAGTCGGGCAGCGGCTGCCGCCTGCGACTTGCGGATGATGTCCTTGCCCTCAGCGGGGTTGCGCTCGAACCAGTCGCCCAGCTTGTCGTTGAGGGCCTTCTGCACGAAGGACTTCGCCTCGGTGTTGCCGAGCTTGGTCTTGGTCTGGCCCTCGAACTGCGGCTCGGCGATCTTGATCGACAAGATGGCGGTCAGGCCCTCGCGGATGTCGTCGCCGGAAACCCGATCCTCCTTGCGCTTCACCAGCCCCCAGGCCTCGCCCCACCGGTTGACGGTGTTGGTCAGGGCCGCACGGAAGCCCTCCTCGTGGGTGCCACCCTCGTGGGTGTTGATGGTGTTGGCGAAGGTGTGGACGGAGGTGGTGTAGGAGCTGTTCCACTGCATCGCGATCTCGAGGCTCATGCCCTGGGCGTCGTCGTGGTTCTCCACGTCGATGACACTCGGGTGGATGGGCTCCCGGGACTGCGAGAGGAACTTCACGTAGTCGATCAGCCCGTGTTCGTAGCGGAAGGAGTCGAAACGCTGCTCCTCGTCGGCGTCCTCGCCCTCCCGGTCGACGGTGCGCAGATCGGTCAGCGTGATCCGCAGCCCCTTGTTGAGGAAGGCCATCTCACGGAACCTGGTGGCCAGGGTCTCGTAGTTGAAGGTCGTGGTCTCGAAGATGTCCTCGCTGGGGTAGAAGGTGATGGTGGTGCCGCGGTCCTCGGTCTCCTCCAGGGTCTTCAGGTCGTGGCGGGGGACACCCAGGTCGAAGGTCTGGGCGTGACGGCGGCCGTCGCGGGAGACCTCGACGGTGAACTCGCGCGACAGGGCGTTGACCACCGAGGAGCCCACACCGTGGAGGCCGCCGGAGACCTTGTAGCCGCCGTCGCCGAACTTGCCTCCCGCGTGGAGGACGGTCAGCACCAGGGTGACGGTGGGGATCTTCTCCACCGGGTGTTCCTTGACGGGGATGCCTCGCCCGTTGTCGGCCACGCGCACGCCGCCGCCGTCGAGCAGGGCCACGTCGATCTGGTCGCAGTGCCCGGCCAGAGCCTCGTCGACGGCGTTGTCCACGATCTCGTAGACCAGGTGGTGCAGGCCCCGCTCACCTGTGGAGCCGATGTACATGCCGGGGCGTTTGCGGACCGCCTCCAGGCCCTCGAGGACCGAGATCTGTTCGGCGTCGTAGGCCGCGTCGGTGTGAGTGTTGCCCCCCTGAGCCTCCCCGGTGGTGGGGTCCAGCTCATCCATCTGCTCGTCTGCCACGCGGCACTCCCGTCCATGAAACAGCCGTCGGGGTCCCGACGGCGTCAATCCACGGGCGATTCTACCGCGAAACCAACGCTGAGCCCACCCTGAAGCACCCTCCAATCGGCCAGAATCCACGCTGGGACATCTCAGCAGGGGGCCGGGTGAGGGCCGGTACAGCCCTGGGGGCCTGCAGGGCCCCCAGGGCTGTTTCCCGAGGTCATCCAGAACAGTCGCCCCCCTCGTCGCTGACGTCACCCGCACCACGACGGTGTCGTGACTGCAGCAGGCTCAGGATCACTCCGGTGGTCGCTGAACCGAGGATCGCTGGCCAGAGCTTGTCCGTTCCCCACAGCGGAATGGCGAAGCAGACCACCATGAGTGTTGGGACAACAATCAGGAACCCGATCCCCGGCCGGTCCTTCGACGAGATGAACACCTCGTGGCCCGTGGCACCCACCACCACCAGGCCCAGCAACCCAGAGATCAGGGCCGCCGTCCCCACCGGCACCCAACCGGTGAGCCAGAAGATCAGGAAGGCTGTGAGGACCATGCCGAGCCGAGCTGCTCCCAGAGTGAGAAACACCATGACCTGAGGTCGGTCAGGAACTGACGCCGCAGGAGATGTCATCAGTTCTTGCCCAACCAGCACCAACTGGCACCAATAGCCAAGTTGACGGCCAGGCCGACACCTCCACCGATCAGCATCCTGGGAGCGACGACACGGAGGAGAAAGGAAGCAACCTTTGCATACTTGCCCTTCTTGAGCCAAGCGTAGACCCCTCCTCCCAAAAGCCCTTCGCCCGCACCGGGAACGACGTAGTCAAGGGTGCATACAGCCCATGCCCGTGACCCGAACGCATAGTCTGGGTTGAGACCCCGACCATCCAAGCCATTGTCGTACCCCTCAGGGAAAACGGCCTTACCCAGCACTGAGTTGAAGCCGTCAGCGATTTGACGCAGTTCGGCCTCAGGGGCTCCATCCGCACGAACAGCCTGGACATCGACATGCCAGCGTCCATCCGGGGACTCATGCAGGTAACGCTCGAAGATCAACCTGAGTTCTGCCTCAACCGTTGCGACAGAAGGGCTCGTCTGATCATTCGCTGCAGCTGGCGCAGCCAGTGGGCCACACACGATGGCGATGAGGACCACCAGCACCGCCAAGATTCTCTTGAGGTTCACAGGAACTCCTCTCATCCTTGAGTGAAAGTGCTCCAATCATAGGCCACCACAGCCTCCCTCCACCGTTAACTATTTTCCAAATCTTGATGGAGACTGCTCACGGCAGCGGCTTCCTGTATGACCCTCCTGGCCGACCCCGCCGCACCTGTGCAGTTACGCAGCATCATCACCAGCCTGCGCAGATCCTGGTCCTTCGTCAGGATCTGCGGGGTGACCTTCTGGTTGAGCAGTCCCGCCGGTGATGGCGTGCGTCGGCAGCTCTCTCACACTCCTGAGCACCGCCCGCAGCGCCCCGAACCTGCCGGAATTCCCGGACTCCTTCGGGGACTTCAAGGTCACGGAGCCCGTGATCGGGAGCGAGGGACCGTAGGACAAGCGGTACGAGGACAGCAAGGGCACCACCTTCTTCGCCGCCCATCTGCCCTTCCCCAACAAGTACGACTTCATGGTGGGCCAGCTCGAGAACCAGGAGACCTTCGGCGACACCGTCTGCGGCAAGGAGGTCATGGACGACCAGGGACGAGGATTTTTCGTCTGTTGCACGGCAGTCCCGGAGGGACTGCTACGTACCTCCGCGCATCCTGACGACACCCTCGCAGACATCGGCATCCCCACCCAGGAGTTCCTTGCGGCCTGGAAGTAGCGGCCCCACACTCGGCAGAATCCGGCTGGCGCCAGTACCCTTGATCCTTCACGTGGTTCAACGGAGGTCTGATGGCACGCAACATCTTCGCCGGGTTCCTGGGCATCCTGGCATTGCTCACCGGCCTGATCGGCGTGTTGCTGCAGTGGGTGAACCACGCGGCCCGCGACCCGCAGCTGACCGAACAGGTGGCGGTCGCCGTGGCGAAGGACCCGACGGTGCACGCGGCCATCTCCTCCGAGGTGACGACCCGGCTGGCGGGGGCGTTGCAGCAGGCCAAGCTCCCCGGTGAGCTGCCCTACGCACAGATCAAGGAGGAGCTCACCGCCGCCCTGCACTCAGCCGTCCAGGAGGTGCTGGCCGACCAGGGGGTCGATACCACCTGGCGCACCGTGCTGTCCCAGACCCGCGAGCAGCTGGTCACGGACCTCGACGCCTGGCGCAGCGGCGACCCCGCCCCTGAGGTCAAGCTGAACCTCGCCCCCGTCGCCACGCTGGTGGTCGATGAGGTCAAGGCCGAGGGGGGCCACGTCGTCGCCGTGATCGCCGAGCACATCGAGGTCCCCGAGACGATGATCGTGGCGGGGACACAGCTGGACGACCGGATCGCACGTGTCGCCTCCCCGGTGCTGCAGCTGGCCCAGCTGTGGCCCGCCTTCATCGTGCTGGCCGTGGTGCTGGTGGCCCTGGCCGTGGCCTTCGCCCGCTCCAGTACTCGGCCCGGGACGCTGATCCGAACCGGGCTGGGTGCTGTCGCCGTGACCCTGATGCTGCGGCTGATGGTGGGTCAGGTCTCGCTCAGCGGACAGAGCGGCCTGGCCCAGACGATGGCGGCCGTGGGGGTGAAGCAACTCACCTCGTCGCTGTCCCAGGCGCTGCTGCCGCTGCTGTGGGTCGGCCTGGCCGTCACCGTCGTGGGGCTGGTGTGGTGGTTCATCCGACGTCGCGGAGCTGTTCGGCGAGGTCGTTGATCTCGAAGGCCCCCTTGCCGTCGATGGTCTCGCGGATGATGTCGGCGTGACCGGCATGGCGGGCGAGTTCCGCGACGAGGTGGAGCAGGCACCAGCGCGCCTCCCAGTGGGTGAGTTCCTTCGGAATCCACGGGGCAGGAGGCGTCGGAACCGGGGCCGCGAGGTCGGCGACGGCGTCGATGTTCTCCGCAGTCAGGGCAACGCAGCGGTCGAAGAAGGCCAACACCTCCTCCAGGCTGCGCGGGTCGTTGACCAGGGCGTCGGTGTGACTGTCCGCCATGTCCTCGGGCAGCTGCGGTGGGGTGGGGGCTGCGGCTGCGCTCGCGGACCAGTACACGGCGACCGGCCCGGTGTGCAGCAGCAGGGCGGTGAGGTTGAGCGCCGAGGCGCTGGGGGTGCTCTTGGCCTGGTCGTCGGTGAGCCCGACGACGGTGGTGCGCAGCTGGGCCAGCTGCTGCAGCACGAACACCTTGAGGTGACCCAGTTCTCCGGTGGCGGTTGGGGTGAGGAATCCCATGATCTGTCTCCTTGTTGTTCGGGATGTCCCCACCGTAGGAAGGATTGCGGACAGATTCTGTCCTCAACATGTCATGGTCGAGTCGGACTGCGCGCGCCAGCGGGGTATCCGCTGGTCGAGCCGGGAGTCCCGATGCGGAGCGAGGGACTCCCGAGTCGAGACCCCGCGACCGTGCACAGGGACTTGGGCACCAGACCATCCCCACTCAGCGCAAGTCCCAGCACCGGATGCCAGGGGTCTCGACACGGGCCCTCCGTAGAACTCCGGGCCCGGCTCGACCAGCGGAAAAAGGGACGATCTCGACACGAGTTCCCTCGCTCCACAACATGTCATGCTTGATCCATGACCGATCCGACCTCGCGGGCGCTCAGCCTGCTGGGCCTGCTGGAGAGTCGTTCGGTGTGGACCGGGGCAGAGCTGGCAGAGCGGCTCGGGGTCACGTCCCGCACCCTTCGTCGTGACGTGGAGCGGCTGCGTGACCTCGGCTACGTCGTCGAAGCTGATCCGGGACCGGGTGGCGGATATGCGCTGGGGCGCGGTCAGGTGGTGCCGCCGCTGCTGCTGGACGAGGAGCAGGCCGTGGCCGTGACCCTGGCGCTGACCCGGGCCGCCCAGGCCACGACCGGACCCGAGGCCGAGGCCGCGCTGCGGGCGCTCAGCACCATCGATGCGATCACCCCGTCGGCGCTGCGGCACCGGTTGGCGTCGCTGCGGGAGTCGTCGACGGTGACCCCGCTGGGGGAGGGTCCCAGCACGCAACTGCTGCTGACCTCAGCTGATGCGATCCACCGTCGGCTGCGACTGCGGTTCGGCTACCGGGATCGGCACGGTACGGAAACGGCGCGTCACGTGGAGCCGCACCGGATGGTTGCCCGAGCCAGGTCGTGGCTGCTCATCGCCTTCGACCTGGACCGCGACGACTGGCGCACCTTCCGCATCGACCGGATGCGTGAGGCTGAGGTCAGCACCTGGCGGTTCGTTCCCCGGCCCGGTCTGGAGCAGGTGCTGGCGGGGCTCGACGATCCTGTTCCGCCGTCGGCGTGGCGGCACCAGGTGGAAGTCCACATCCACGCCCCTCACGCGCAGGTGCAGGCTGCGCTGCCCCGCGGTGCCGGTCAGCTGCGACCCCTGGACGAGAACACCACCGAATTCCTGGCCGGGAGCGACGACCCGACGACGGCGGCCTGCTGGCTGGCCCGGCTGGGCTTCGACTTCACGCTGTTGGGGGACGACGACGTGGTGGCCGCCGTCGCTGATCTCGCGGAGCGGCTACGCCGGGCCGTGGGCTGAGTGGGTCCCGATCTCCTCAATGAGGCTGCGCACCACCTCGGCGACGGCGGCATCGTTGAGACGGTCCTTCGTTGCCCCGGCGTAGCTCGGCTGGGGTGAGTCCACCGCGATGACGACGGCCAGGCCGTCGGGCAGGAGGTCGCGGTCATCGACCAGGGCCTCGCGCAGGGCGTCCTCGTGGCTGCCGCCGCCCCGGGTGCGATGCCGGTTGACGAAGCTCAGCAGCCGCGCGGGCCAGCGCGTGGCGCATCTCAGCGTGACCTCCACCGTGATGCCCGATGCCTCGTCATGGTGCCGGATGCGTACCGGCTCGTGGCGCACCGGACCCATGCCCTCGCCCAGCGCGGCGACGCAGTCGGTGAGGCCCCCGGGGCTGTGCCACTGCTGCTCCAGCGACGGCGCGCGCAGCCGGATCGTCGCTCCCGGGTGGAGCCAGGCGAGCTCCTGCAGCCGGGAGACCAGACCCGGCACGTCGAAGGCGGTGAAGAAGGCCTCGTCCAGCTCGGCTTCGACCTCAGGTCCTGCCGGATCGCCCGCCACCCGCACCCGGGCCTTGTGGCTGAGCGCCAACAGCACCCCGAGGCCTCCCCACCCGCCGTCGAAGGACACCTGGTACAGCTGCTCGGGGTGGGGAAGTGGGCCGTCGTGGCGCACCGTCACCGCCAGCCCCGGGCCGAGCTCCACCTCGACGCACCCGGCCCCCACCCCCAGGGCCGGCTCCACCACCTGCTCCAGCACCAACCCCGTCGCCCCGGACTCCCCGACATACATCCCGGGCCTACGACGGATCAGGTCACGCTGCTTTGTCACCGTTTCATCCTGTTGCATTCCCAGGACTCACCCGTACGTGTCGCGAGGTCCTCGGCCCGGCACCGAGCGACGGCCCTTCTTCCAGCTGGGCGCGCGGGGACCCAGGAACTCGATGCGCAGCACCGAGCGGTCGCCCAGCTCCCGGTTGAGGCGGGCCACCAGCGCACTCGCGTTGAACTTCATCGCCGAGGCCCAGGCCGTTGAGTCACACTGGACGGTGAGCACGCCGTCAAGGAACTGCACCGGTTGCGAGTGCTCGGCGTTGGCCTGACCGACGAGCCCCGCCCAGTCACGCAACACCATCGACAACGACAGCTGCTTGCGCCAACCCCGTCGCTTGGCCACCCCCTCCAGCACCGAGCCGATCAGCTGCGGGTCGCGGTCGTCGGGATGGGCCCCGGAGCGCTGCTCGCCTGCGAAACGACGACGCTTGGGCACCTTCGGCGGCGGCGCGGCGGGGGCCTCGGGCAGCAGCGGCGAGGTGCGGGCCACCTGGTGCGCGATCTCCGCAGCCAGGTCCAGCCCCGTCGGGTCGTGGGACTCACTCATGTCAGCCGTACCCTCCGCACATCGGTGTGGGTGAAGTCGTCGCCGACGAACAGCAGCGGCTCATCCAGATCAATGGCCAGCGCGTAGGAGAAACAATCTCCCATGTTCAACCGAGCAGGCGAGCCGGAACCCGGGCCGTAACGACGGTGCGCCATCCGGGCCAACCTCGCCTGCTGCACCGAGAGCGGGACGAGGATGATGCCGAAATCGTCGATCATCGCATCGAGTTCATGCTGGTTCTGCGCAGAAAGTCGACGATCCGCAACCACCCCCAACTCAACCCAAGTGGCAGCTGACATGTGGAGCCTGCTCGCAGAATTCAAATGCTCCCCAAGCTTCTGATACCCCAGTTCCTTCAGGGTCAACGCAATCATCACCGACGAGTCCACGATCATCGCGGCAACCCATCCTCGTCGTAAATCTCCTGATCGACGTTGCGCAGGGCCTCACGCTCCTCATCGGTCATGCTCGCGTGAATTCTGTCGATGGCAGCCATCACCCGCTCGTAGCGCTCCTGTCTGCGCTGCTCCTCGCTGTGGAGCAGCTCCTGCAGCGCCTTCTCGATCACCTCGACCTGGGTCGTGTTGAACCGGTCGGCTGCTTCACGGGCCAGGTCGCAGACTCGCTGATTCTTGATGTTGAGGGCCATGAAGAGATGTTACACCTGCAGGAAAAATAGATACACCCTCAGCGGGGAAGCCCGTCCTCGTCGTAGATCTCCTGATCGACGTTGCGCAGGGCCTCACGCTCCTCATCGGTCATGCTCGCGTGAATTCTGTCGATGGCAGCGATCACCCGGCGCTGCCGATCCTGCTGCAGCTCGACGGTGCCCGCCTCGACCCGGAACCGCCTGGCCGAGGGGAAGTCCGGGACATCGGCCCCGACGGCGGCGGTGATGAGCACCTGCTCGGCGTCGGCGATGGCCCCGGCCAGGCGTTGCCTGCGGTCGGTGTCCAGCTCGGCGAACACATCGTCGAGGACCAACACCGGCTCGGTGCCGTCGGAGCGCACCAGCTGGAACCCACCGAGCTTCAGCGCCAGCGCCAGCGACCACGACTCCCCGTGCGAGGCATAACCCTTCGCCGCCAGCTCCCCGATGCCGAGCTCGATGTCGTCGCGCTGCGGCCCGATCAGGGTCACCCCGCGGGCGATCTCGTCGCGCCGCCTGTCCTCCATCGCCGCCAGCAGCCGGGCCTCCAGCGTGCCGCGCACGTCATCGATGGGGATGCCCTGCAGGTTCAGGGAGGTCTTGTAGTGCGCAGTGATCGTGTTGTTCACCGGCGCGATGGTGCGGTAGGCACCGACGGCGTGGGGGAGCACGTCGGCCAGGGTGTCGAGCCGCGCGTGCAGCAGCTCCGCCCCGATCCTCGCCAACGCCTCGTTCCACGCCTGGAGCGTGATCTCCTCCTCGGGCTGGGCCTGTCTCAGCGACCGCCCGGACATCGCCTTGAGCAGGGAGTTTCGCTGCTTGAGAATCTTGTCCAGATCGGCCCGAACCCCGGCCATCCTGGGCCAGCGGGTGGTGACCAGGGTGTCCAGCCAGGCGCGACGATCAGCAGGGTCACCGCGCACGATGGCCAGGTCCATGGGCGAGAACACGACGGTGCGCAGCGCACCCACCAGGTCGCGGGGTCGCGGCAGGGGAGCCCGGTTCAGGCGAGCGACGTTGCTGCGGCCATGGGTGACCTCCAGCTCCAGCTGGATCAGACGCTCATCCTCACGGGAGGCCTGCACCGTGGCCCTGAGGATGGCGGACTCGGCCCCGGCCCGGATCAGCGGGACGGTACTGGACACGCGGTGGGAGGACATCGTGGAGAGGTATTCGACGGCCTCGACGAGGTTCGTCTTGCCCTGCCCGTTGGCGCCGACGAACACGTTGACCCCCGCCACCAGGTCCAGCTCGGTGGCGGCGTGGTTGCGGAAGTCGGTGAGCGACAGGTGAGTGACGAACATCACCATCGATCCTAGATGACCCACCTGTCGGTGTTGAACCATCACTTCTCCGACGATTCAGCACCAGCCGGACCAACCACTGTGGGCCGCAGGTTCACCTGCGGCCCACAGTGGGAAGACTCAGCTCACTGCTGCGGCTGCTGGTACGGCGGCGGGGTCTCCTTGTTCCGGTTCGCCATGACGTTGCCGATCAGCAGCAGCACACCGATGACACCGACGACGATGCCGATCCACGGCTGATAGGGATCTGCCCAGGCCAGCAGCTTGAACTGGATGTTGAACGTCGGCAGGATCAACGACCCGAAACCGAGGATCATGAGCATGACACCAATGGAACCCATCTTCTACCTTTCGTCAGATGCTTCTGCAACACCCTAACCCGACGTGGGGTCAGTCGGGCAAACGCATCAGCATGATGACGTGTCGGTAGTCCAGCAGCTGGTCGCCGTCGATGCTGGCCAACCCGGTGATCAGGCACGGTTTGCCGGGTTCGGTGAAGGAGAAGTGGGCATAGGGGGCGTCCACGGCCCCGAGCGCATCCAGCAGGTAGTGCGGGTTGAACCCCGCCGCCGTGATGGACTGCTCGCTGCCGACGATGTCCACCTGTGCCTCGATGGCCTCGGAGGCATGTGCCTGATCCCCCGTCGCCGCCTCCAGCGCGATGTGATCCGACTCGATCATCATCCGAAGCGGGGTGTTGCGCTCCGCCACCAGCGACACGCGCTTGACCGCGGCCAGCAGTTCCGCCGTCGGCACCCTGACCGTCACGGTCCCCACCACGTCCATCAGGTGACGGACCTTCGGGAAGGCCTGGTTCAGCAGTCGAGTGGTGGCCTCACGACGACCCTTCGCGCCCTCACCGATGAAACCGACGAGCCCCTCACCCTCCGACTCTGTGGTGGACAGCGACACAGTGACGCTCTTGCCGGAGGTCAGCGACTTCGCGGTGTCGGCCAGCACCTTCCCCGGGACCAGCACCGCGCCCTCGATGTCAGGCGACGACGGCGCCCAGGTCAGTTCCTTCAACGCCATCCGGTAGCGGTCGGTGGCCAGCAGCGACAGCTGATCGCCGTTGATCTCCACCCGCACCCCGGTGAAGACGTTGAGCAGCTCGTCGCGTCCCGCCGCGATGACCACTTGGCTGACGGCCTTCTCGAAGACGTTGGCGTCCACCTCACCGGTCTGCGTCGGCATCTCGGGCAGGTTCGGGTACTCCTCGACAGGGAGGGTCTGCAGGTTGAATCGGGCCGAACCGCAGGTCAACTCCACCTGGGTGTGGTCGGCGACCATGTCCACCGGCTTGTTCGGCAGCTGCCGGGCGATCTCGTTGAGCAGTCGTCCCGAGACCAGCACCGTGCCCTCGTCGGTGACCTGGGAGGGCATCGTCACCTGCGCTGAGGTGGTGGAGTCGAAGCTCGACAAGGTCACCTCGTCGCCCTCGGCGGTGATGAGCAGCCCCGCAAGGATCGGTGCTGTGGGCCGGTTCGGGAGGCTGCGGGCCACCCAGGCAACAGCGTCGGCAAGAGCATCGCGCTCCACTCGGATCTTCACGTCGTCCCCTTAATGTTCCCTCAAGTTCCTACCAGTCACCACGGCGTGGTCGCAGCCAATATACCGTTCCCGGGACCCTTGCGGCCTCACTCGGTCGCGATGGAGTCCAGGACGTTCATCCGCGCGGCCCTCCTGGCCGGCAGGATCGCGGCCAGCACCCCGACGAAACCGGAGACCACCACGAAGATCACGAGCTCGCTCCACGGCACATCCAGCACCTCCAGGTCAGGGATGACACGCACCAGGGCGGTACCGAAGCCAACGCCGAGGATCACGCCGAGCACGGCCCCCAACAGCGCCACCGCGACAGCCTCCAACCGCACCATGAGCCGCAGCTGGGGTCGGGTCAGCCCGACGGCGCGCAGCAGCCCGATCTCCCGCGTCCGTTCCAGCACCGACAGCCCCAACGTGTTGACGATGCCGAGCACCGAGATCACGATGGCCAGGGCGAGCAGCCCGTAGATGATGCCCAGCAGAGTGTTGAACCGTTCCAGCCGTTCCTTGGTGAACTCCTCGTTGTCCACCACCGAGACCAGCGGATGATCGGCGGTTGCATCCCGCAGCTGCTGCTTCACGACGGCCAGATCGGTACCGTCGCTCACATCGACCTTCACCACACTGAACGACTGGGCGTCCCCGATCCGGGGGAAGGTCTGCTGGTTGGTGACCAGCTCCGCGATCCCACTCGGCGCGTCCTGGCCGTCGATGATGCCCGTGACCAGCAGCTCGACGGGGTTGCCGTCGATTCCGGGCACGGTGAACTTCTTGCCCATCGGCAGGTCGAGTTTCTGGGACAGCTCGTGATCGATCATCACCGATCCGGGGGTCTCCAGCAGCTCACCGGCCAGGATTTTCGTCGCGCTTCCCAGCGTCAGCCCCTCCGGGCTGGTTCCGGTAATCCCGTACGGATCGCCCTCACCGATGGAGATCGCCGACTGCGAGTAGGACCACACTGCCTGCACCCCGTCGATCTGTTCCAGCCGTTTCACGTCCACGCTGAAAGGCCGGTAGTTGACCGGGGTCATGAGAAAGTCGCCACGCTGGTCCTCGGCCAGGGTGGAGCGCATCGTCGCGGTGGCGGTGGCCGCGAGGATCGCGATGGTGCTGACCAGGGTGAGCCCGATCATGAGGGTGGCTGCGGTCGCGGCAGTGCGACGGGGCTGCCGGTCCACGTTGAGGTTGGCCATCCGACCGACCTCACCGAACAGCGTCGAGTTGATCCTGCCTGCGACCCACAGGATCGGAGCGCCCAGCACCGAGGCCGAGAGCACCGCCCCCATGAGCACCAGGATCGCCCCGCAGGCCACCCACCACAGCCGTTCAGGGATCGGGAAAAGCGCGCCACTGATGACGGCAGCGGCCCCGAGCTGGACCATCGCCAGGCCGAACCAGGCGGGCAGTCCGATCCCCTCGGGGGCGGTGGCTGCGGCCTGGATCATGGCCTCGATGGGACGGGTGCGGGAGGCACGGATGGCTGGGAGCAGGGCCGCGATGACCGTGACCACCAACGCCGTGCCGTAGCAGATGAGCACCATCTGCCAGGTCACTTGGGGTTGGGTGGTGCCCAGGTCGATGCCGAAGGTGTTCATCAGGGTGAGGATCAGCCAGGCCAACCCATAACCCGCAGCGATGCCGAGACTCGCCCCGATCAGCGCGATGACGACGGCCTCCAGCAGCACTGCGGAACGCACCTGGGAACGCTTGGCCCCGAGCGCCCGGTACAGCGCCAGCTCCTTGCTGCGCTGCGAGACCAGGATGGAGAAGGTGTTGAGGATGAGCAGGGAGGCCACCAGCAGGGCGATGCCGGCGAAGATCAGCAGGAAGGTGTTGATGAAGCCGAGCCCGACCTCCAGTTCAGCACGGATGTCCTCGGCCAGGCTGGGGCCGTCCTTCGCCTCGAAACCGTGGGGCAGCAGCGGTTGGATGTCCTTGGCCAACTGTGCCCGGTCCACGCCAGGATCGCTCTGCAGCCACACCCCGGTGTAGCCGTCAGCCCCGTTCAGGGCCATCTCCTGCATCGCGGGCAGGGTGAAGAACAGGTAGGCGGCCCCGGAGGTGGAGCCCTCGCCGTAGGTGGCGGTGCCCACCACCGTGAACTCCCGCATCCCGCCGCGAGGTGTGGCGATCTGGATGGCATCGCCCACTGCGTGGCCGGATCGTTTGAGTGTTCCCGGGTCGAGGGCCACCTGGTCGTCGGCAGTTGGAGCGACGCCGTCGATCACCCTCATCCCGACCATCCCGTCCATGGCGGGGATGTCGTCGAAGTTGACGGCGATGCCCGGCGCACCACCGAGGGTGACCACGCGCCCGTCGCGGTCCATCGGGTAGACCGAGGGGTTGCTGACCAGTCCCGCGACCCGCTTCACCCCTGGCGTGGTCCTGATCTGCTCGACGACGTCGGGTTGGAGCATCAGGGCATCGGGGCGTTGCCCGCTGCCCAGCTCGAATCCACCCTCGAGCAGGACGTTGACGTCCCCGACACTGGATTTGAGGATCTGTTCGTAGGCCGAGCCGAGCAGATTGGTGAACATCAACGACCCGGCCACGAAGGTGATGCCGAGCACGATGGACAGGGCGCTCATGAGCAGCCGGAGTTTCCGGCCGAGCAGGGACTTCCAGGCGGCACGCAGCATGGTCACTCCGTGATGGCTCGACGCGGGGCGCTCTGCTCCGCCTCCGTCTCGGGGTGGATCTCCCCCGACGGGCCAGGCTGCATCGAGCCGTCGCGGAACAACGGCTCACCGTCGATGCGAGGCTGTGGGGAGGTGGCGGGATCGTCGTCGTCAGTTGTGGTCTTCGGCGTTTCGTGACGGGGGTAGATGCGCGACATGGTGTGCATCACTTCCTCCGGGGTACCGCCGCGCTGGTCCTCGACGATGCGGCCGTCGGAGAGGAAGACCAGGCGGTCGGCGTAGCTGGCGGCCACCGGGTCATGGGTGACCATGACGATCG
The DNA here is from genome assembly GCA_030532575.1 of Propionibacteriaceae bacterium. Classification (GTDB taxonomy): domain Bacteria; phylum Actinomycetota; class Actinomycetes; order Propionibacteriales; family Propionibacteriaceae; genus Arachnia. The sequence goes on from JAUNKV010000022.1 coordinate 18,797, forward strand.
TCTGGCTGAAGTGCTCCACGGAGCTGCGCAGGAAGCTCAGCACCTCGGCGGCCGAGGTGGAGTCCAGATTGCCGGTGGGTTCATCGGCGAACACGATGTCAGGGCGGTTCATCAGCGCGCGTGCGCAGGCCACGCGCTGCTGCTGGCCACCGGAGAGCTGGTGCGGTTTGTGGTTGAGGCGTTGCGTCAAACCGAGGATCTCAACGATCTGGCCGAACCACCGCTTGTCGATCTTGCGTCCCGCGATGGTCAAGGGCAGCACGATGTTCTCGCGCGCGGTGAGGGTGGGGACCAGGTTGAAGGCCTGGAAGATGAAGCCGATGCGGTCACGACGCAGCATGGTCAGGTCCGTGTCGCTGAGGGTTGCGATGTTGACCTCCCCGATCTGGACGATGCCGGAGGTGGGGGAGTCGAGCCCGGCCAGCAGATGCATCAGCGTCGACTTGCCAGAGCCCGAAGGACCCATGATGGCGGTGAACTCTCCTGCCTGGACCTCGAAGTCGACTCTGTCCAGTGCGACCACGGTGGCACTGCCCGTGCCGTAGGTCTTGTGGAGTTTGTCTGCTCTGGCTGCGATGGTCACGGGAGCCAAGCTACCAGCGCCGACCGACACAACTGGACTAGGCCTGCGATGCACAGTTCCACAGCCGGTGACTTTGAGTCTTGTCCTGTAATTACATCCCAGTCATCGTAGTAGCGCCTGTGGATCCTGTGGGAAGGTGGCGAAACTGCTTGTCAAACGCGGTTTGTGGGTGTGGATGGGGTGTGGGATCTGAAGGGGGTCGACGGTGGAGGGCTGTGGATGCAGCCAAGCCAGGGCCTCCATCACCACACCTTCCACCGGTGCTGCGGACAACTTGTGGACATCCTCAGCAACGATATTCGAGCCGAAAGTGAGCGCGGAGCCTTCACGATCGGACTCCCCTGGGAGCGCTCCCGATCCCGGGACAACGGTGGGGTCAGCGGCGAACGGGGAGATCTCGCGTCGGCTACGACTGCTTGATCCGGTTGGTGAGTTCGCTCACCTGGTCGAACAACTGCCGGTCCTCGCCCATGCGCGAGTCGATCTTGCGCACCGAATGCATCACCGTCGAGTGGTCGCGGCCTCCGAACTGGCTGCCGATCTTCGGCAGGGACAGATCGGTGAGCTCCCGGCACAGGTACATCGCGATCTGTCGGGCTCGCACCAGGGCGGCGACCCGGCTGGAGCCGACCAGGTCGTCGGCGGAGATGTCGAAGTACTCGCAGGTGGCGGTGATGATGGAGTCGGCATCGACGTGGACCGCGCTGCCGTCGGGGATCAGATCTGCCAGCACCTGCTCGCTCAGCTCGAGGGTGATCTCCTGGTGGTTGAGGCTGGCCAGGGCTGCCACCCGGGTGAGCGCACCCTCCAGTTCCCGGATGTTGGTGGTGATGCGTGAGGCGATCAGTTCCAGTACCTCGGTCCCGGCCGTCAGCCGTTGCGAGGCCGCCTTCTTGCGCAGGATCGCGATTCGGGTCTCCAGGTCCGGCGGCTGGATGTCGGTCATCAGACCCCATTCGAAGCGGGATCGCAGCCGGGGCTCCAGCGCCTCCAGCAGCCTGGGCGGCCGGTCGGAGGTCATCACGATCTGCTTCTGTGCGTTGTGCAGGGTGTTGAAGGTGTGGAAGAACTCCTCCTGGGTCTGGATCTTCGCCTCCAGGAACTGGATGTCATCGACCAGCAGCACATCGACGTCGCGGTAGGCGCGGCGGAAGTCCGAGGCGCGGTTCTCGGAGATCGCGTTGATGAAGTCGTTGGTCAGCTCCTCCGTCGAGACGTACTTCACCCGCAGCGTCTCGTAGTAGCTGTTGACGTAGTGCCCGATGGCGTGGAGCAGATGGGTCTTGCCCAGCCCCGAGGGGCCGTAGATCATCAACGGGTTGTACGACTTCCCGGGCTGCTCGGCGACGGCGGCGGCGGCGGCGTGGGCGAAGCGGTTGGATGATCCGGCGACGAAGGACTCGAAGGTGTAGCGGGGGTTCAGCCTCAGGTCGTGATTGACTCCGACATGCTTGCTGCGCATGTCGGAGTCATTGCTCGGGGTCTGCTCGGTGGTGTCCTCGCCAGCGGGTGCGGCCTCCTCCTGGATCGATGGGTCGATCATGAATGCCAGGTAGGTGGGGGTCCCCGTCGCGGCACTGAGTTTGGTCTCGATGTCGGAGCGGAGCTTGGTCTCGATGCGTTCCCGGGTCGTCTCGTCGGAGACCGCGAGCATCAGGGTGCTGCCGTGGATGGCGAAGGGACGGGTGCGGCGCAGCCATGCGCGTGAGGAGATCGGGACCTGGGCGACGACGCCCTCCCAGAGTTCGCTCAGCTCACCGCCCGGGGGCACTGTCACGTGCGACTCCTCTCTAGACCGGCTGCGGATGAGCTCAAACGAGTAATCCACATGGTTGTCCACAACGGGGTACAACTCCCCCGGCTGTGGCCGCGACAGGCCAGACCCTGTGGAAAAGCACGCCGCGCAGGAAGAAAACTAGCTGCTTTGAGGGTCACCTGCAAGGCCACTGGACGCACTGCCAGTACTACAACGGTGTAGTTTGCACAGGCTGTGAAGTTCCGTCCGCGGTTTGTCGAAAACCGCCTCATCCGCGTATCGTTGACCGGTCGCTGTCCCCAGGGGCAGCCACCTTCCCCAAGGCCTCGAGGGGCCACAGAGTCTTTGGAACAAGCACGGAGTCATCCCCATGAGCAAGCGCACGTATCAGCCGAGCAACCGCCGTCGCAGCCGCACCCACGGTTTCCGCACCCGTATGCGCACCCGCGCCGGTCGCGCGATCCTGAGCGCGCGTCGCCGCAAGGGCCGCGTCGAACTGTCCGCCTGAGGCAGATGCTGCCCAGATCCCGCAGGCTGCGACGGTCGGTCGATTTCACTGAGACGTTCCGCCGCGGGGCCAGGGCAGGAACTCCCAGCGTGGTGGTCCACGTGGCGGTTGCCGCCCAGAATCCACCCGGGCCAGCCCGGGTGGGTTTTGTCGTCTCCAAGGCTGTGGGAAACGCGGTGATCCGCAACCGGGTCAAGCGCAGGCTGCGGCATCTGGTCGCGTCGCGTCCCGAGACGACGGGGTTGGACGTGGTGGTGCGGGCGTTGCCCGCGGCGGCCGCGGAGCCGGGTACCCTCGTCGAGGATTTCCACAGCGCCTGGGAGCGGGCGGTGCGGAGGGCGACGTGTTGAAGTACCCGATGCTCTGGTTCATCAAGGGGTGGCGGCGCTTCGTCTCCCCTCTCTACGGCGACGTGTGCAAGTTCCACCCCACCTGTTCGGCCTACGGTCAGCGGGCCGTCGAGTTCCACGGCGGGATCCTGGGTGGCTGGTTGACGGTGCGGCGCATCACCCGCTGCCACCCCTGGTCGATGGGGGGCGTGGACTACGTGCCGGGTACCCCCGAGGCTCAGCAGTGGGCCGAAGAGGAAGCAAACGACAAGACCCGGATGGATTCCGGGCAGAAGGTGTCCTAGATGATCGAGTTGCTGGTGTCGCTGTCCATCTGGGATGGCATCTACGGTCTGCTGTCGTCGATGATGCAGCCCATCTACTGGGTGATCTCCGGCATTCTCGTGCTGTTCCACGCCCTGTGGGCGCCACTGTTCGGGGCCGACTCCGGCTGGGCGTGGGCCATGGCCATCATCTGCATGACGTTGCTGGTGCGCACGTTGATGATCCCGTTGTTCGTGAAGTCGACGAACTCGTCGCGGGCCCTGCAGATGCTGCAGCCGAAGATGGAGGCGCTGAAGAAGAAGTACGGCTCGGACCAGATGCGGTTCAGCCAGGAGGTGCAGAAGCTGTACGCCGAGGAGGGCGTCAACCCGATGGCCTCCTGCTTCCCGATGCTGCTGCAGATGCCGGTGATGCTGTCGCTGTACCGCGTGCTGCAGGGTGTCGCCGACAACCAGGTGCGTGGCCACTGGCTGCAGACGAACCCGGAGCTGGTGGAGTCGCTGCAGAAGGCGACGTTCCTGGGCGCTGAGTTGTCCGGGCGAATCCTGCCGTTCACGCCGTTCGGGATGAACCAGATTCTTGGCATCCTGCTGGTGGTGCTGATGGTGGTGACGTTGTTCATCACGCAGCTGCAGCTGATGCGCAAGAACATGCCACCGGAGGCGTTGAACAGCCAGTTCGCGCAGAGCCAGAAGATCATGCTCTACGGCTTCCCGGTGATCTACGCGGTGACCTCGACGTTCATCCCGATCGGTGTGCTGCTGTACTGGACGGTGAGCAACATCTGGACGATGGCTCAGCAGGGTCTGTTGATCCGCAACAACCCTGCCCCGAACACGCCCGCCTACATCGACTGGGAGGAGCGGATGCGTGCCAAGGGCAAGGACCCGGAGGCCATCATGAAGGCCCGCGCCGCAAAGCGTCGCAAGACCCGTCGGACTCCGGTGGCTGCGCCGTCGCAGCCTGAGGTGGATGAGACCACCGGGAGGCGGAAGGTGAGCCGTCAGCAGGTGTCGCGTTCGACGGTGCGCAGCCCTGAGCAGGGCAGGAGCGGCGACGGCGGGGTTCGTCGTCAGCCACGCAGCACCACGCGGGCTGCCAGGAAGAAGAAGTAGTTTCCGGCCCCGTGAGGGCCACCGAGTGAAGGATCGTCATGAGTGAGAAGACCGACAACGAGGCCCTGCTGAGTGAGGGTGACCTCGTCGCCGACTACCTGGAGGAGCTGCTGGACATCGCGGATCTCGATGGGGACATCGAGAATTCGGTGGCCAATGGCCGTGCACACATCGCCATCGTCACCGACGACGACCGCCTGATCGGTAGGGATGGCGAGGTGCTGGATGCCCTGCAGGAGCTGTGTCGGCTGGTCGTGATGACTGAGCAGGGGCACCGCTCGAGGCTGACGCTGGATGTCGGGGGATTCAGGGACAAGCGTCGTGCGGAGCTGGTTGCCCTGGCCAAGGATGCCATCGCGGAGGTCGTGGAGACCGGGGAGTCGGTGCGGATGGCTCCGTTGAATGCCTACGAGCGCAAGATCATCCACGACGAGGTGGCCGCAGCCGGGCTGAGCAGTGAGTCCGAGGGTGAGCCGCCGATGCGTCGAGTGGTCGTCTCGAAGGCCTGAGGGCTCGGCTCAGGTGGAGGACCGGGTGCGTGGGGCGCTCGTTGAGCGTTTCCCGGATGCCGTGGCGGGGTTGGACGCCTATGCCGCGATCCTTGCGGGCCGCGGTATCGAGTGGGGGCTGTTGGGGCCGCGTGAGCAGGACCGGATCTGGGCCAGGCACGTGTCGAACTCGTTGGCGCTCAGCGACGTGATCGGGTCGGGGCTGGATGTCGCCGATGTCGGGTCGGGGGCGGGGCTGCCCGGGATTCCGCTGGCCGTGGTGCGCCCGGACCTGCAGGTGACGCTGGTCGAGCCGTTGCTGCGTCGTGCGAATTTCCTGGAGTTGGCGGTGACTGAGCTGGGGCTCGCAGAGCGGGTGCGGGTGCTGCGGGCGCGTGCGGAGGAGGTTCGGGAGGTCTTCGACGTGGTGACCTGCCGGGCGGTGGCGTCGCTGGAGAAGCTGGTGAAGTGGACCTCGACGCTGTTCCTGCCGGACGGTGAACTGCTGGCATTGAAGGGGGTCTCGGCTGAGGAGGAGATCGCCCAGGCGTCGAAGCTGCTGACCAAGCGGGGTCTGCAGGCGGAGGTTCTGGAGATTCGGGCGACGGCGACCACCGAGGGTACCCGGGCGGTGCGGCTGCGAGCCAGCTGAGAAGCATGTTCAGCATGGTTTGCAGCAAGCTGCGCATCACCTCTGGCGACGCCTTGGCCAGCAGCTCGCCAAGAACACCAAGAACACGGACAGGGTGGACATTGTGAGGTGCGGTCATCGTGTGGCCTTTCATGAGTGATGAACTCAAGGGATCACGCGGTGACCGCCCGACCTTCCAGGACCGCCACCACGGTCGCATCACTGTGAGGGACTTGGGCTTCGGGTGGCGCTGCCTGGTGCCCTTCAGCCCGACCAATGAGAGTTTTTGTTTCTGCTGGTCAAGCTGGGTTCTTCCTCCGCTGGTCGAGCCGGGGTCCCGATGCGGAGCGAGGAAGCCCGGCTCGAGACCTCTGGCCACGGTGCTGAGACTTGGGTCCAGCTGGGGCTAAGAGGGTCCGCGGTGAGGGCGGAATCTACTGCGGTCGCCCTGGTGGCCCCCTGGCTGCGTTGTCCTCCTCGAACGCACGCTCCAGTGCGATCTTCGTCGTTCGCCTTGCCAAGTGGCCACCAGGGCGATCCTCGCGACGATCCCACCTCACCGCGCACCCTCTAACGCTCTGCGCATGAGGTGTACCGCGATGTCTCGTGACCATCGGCAAGAGCGCAACGACCCGTGGCGACCACTCAAACCTTGTCCATGCCCCCACCCGCAGGGTGTGGTCTCTGCCTCGAGGGCCCGCACCGTCGGTTTTTCGACGATTCGCGATCACCTGGGAGAGCGGGCTGGTGATCGATGGCTGAAGCTTTTCAGGGTCAAGACCTCAAAGAGCTAGATCGAGAAACCAATATATCGACAAAATCTTGAAGACCCGTTCACTTGGTACCCAACACCCGCTTGGGGATCAAATGTGCTGTGACAAGCACTGATACTCGTATTGCCGGGCTGTGGAGGGACGGAAGCCGTGAAGCTGCGGTGACTCAAGGCATCACACCAGGGTGCGAGACCGTGCCGTGGTGTCGTCAGCTGATCCGGTTGCTGAGCGCTTGCACGGAGTCCGTTTCGAGCTTGGGCGGCTTCCAGGTGGCCATGCGCGCGTAGGTCTTGTGTGGAACGATACGAGGAGTGGGAGGGGAACGGTGCTGCGGGCTCCACTGCGGTCGCACTGGAGGGTCCTCTGGCTGGGGACCCCCTCGGCTGCCATGTTCCGGTGCGATCTTCGTCGCATCCCATTGGCAGGCAACTACCGAGACGATCTTGGCTCACGACCCGACCTCACCACTCACGCGCCAAATACATGCATCGATCCAGCGATCAGCCGACCCAACGATTTCTAGATATCTCTATTTATCGCTTTTTCGATATTTCTCAGGTTGTAGTGTTTGAGCAGCACAATCGACGGGAGATTGCTCCTCCCGCTGCGAATCCAGATACTTCAGCTCGAGGTTTCGACTCTGGGAACGTTCCCGGCCCTGGGGTGGTTTCGCTCCCGCTGCGAGAGTGTTTGCCAAGGGTCGGGGTGGAAGCTGCGGAGATCGGCTATTTGGTGAGGGAAGTTTTCGGTCTGGCCCCGTTTCACGTGAAACGGGGCCAGACCGAAAAGTCAAGAAGATTTGAGCTGGTGGTCTGGGTCTCGGTCTCCGAGTATGCTCCAGTGCGATCCTCGCTGTATCCCTTGTTGTGACGTGAATATGGGTGGCTCGTGCCCGTCGGTTCCTCCGAGAAGCCCTTGACAGCCGTTTCACGTGAAACGCCTGCGGAGCGGGCTTGAGGCACATGATAGGGAGGGAACTCTCTTCCTCTCCACTGGTCGAGCCGGTTCCCGAAGCTTGGTAGGAGGAAACCATGTCAAGACCCCTGGCATCGGTGCTGGCGCTTGCGCCGGGCGGGGATGGGTCTGGGACTGGGTCTCTGCGCATGGTCGCGGGGTCTGGTCTCGACACGGGTGTTCTCGCAAGCTCGCCCACCCGGCTCGACCAGCGGTAATAGGGAGCCGTTGGTCACGGTGGGCTGTCCAGCGTCCGATGGTCGAGACTTTCGTCCCTCGCGCTGGTCGAGCCGAGGGCGTTCAGCGCCCGATAGTCGAGACCCCTGGTATCCGGTGCTGGGTCTTGCGCTGAGCGGGGTTGGTCTGGGGTCGGGTCTCTGCCCCGGGTTGCGGGGTCTCGACTCGGGATTCCCTCGCTTCGCATCGGGATTCCCGGCTCGACCAGCGGGGAAAAGGCCTGTTGGCCGGGTGAGGACCGTCTGCGGTTCGGCAGTCAGGACCTCCATCCTCCCGCTGGTCGAGCCGAGGGCGCCCGGCGCCCGACAGTCGAGACCCCTGGCATCCGATGCTGGGGCTTGGGCTCAGCGAGAGTGGTCCCTGGCCTTCTCCGGTTCTCTCCACATCGCGTAACCCTTCTCGACAAGCTCTAAGGGGTGATCGTTTCACGTGAAACGGTTCTCTGCTTCACTGCCTCATCCTGGAGCCTCCCTCCGACCGGCTCATCGCAGCCCAGCAATGAGCACCGAAGGCGAGAGAGAGGTTATCCACAACTTGCTGTTCTGCTGACCACTTGGGGCTGAGTTGTGCCCATAGTGTGGATATGAGATGGGTACAACTTGGTGCTTTGGATGGTCTCCGCCACCCCCTGCCCAAAACTGTGTGGGTTCCCTGGGGAGGGTTCGGCGGACGGTTCTGGAAGAGTCTGCTGGCAAGAGGTCGCCATGATGAGCTCTGCGACGATCTCACTCACCGCGCGCCCTTTGGGCTCCGAGAGCCTTGCTCCCTGCGTTTCACGTGAAACGCTGCTGTTGATATCAGCTGCTCCTTCAGTGGCGAGACGCTGAAGTACGCGAGAGGCGGGATGCGTGGCTCGGGAACTGCTTGGGCCCCTCCGCTCCACCCCAGGAAGGTATGCCCAGGAGGTATCCACACTGTGGGAAAAGTGGGTCTGTGAGACTGTCTTCGGCTGCTGTCTGTGGAGAAGTAGCCGGGAAGGCGAAGACAGACCCTCCCTCCTGGCTCAAGGACTCGCTTAGCTGGAGCATTGAGGCGCTCATCGACAAGCATCATGTAAGAGGGTCTGCGGTGAGGGCGGAATCTACTGCGGTCGCCCCTGGTGACCCCCTGGCTGCGGACCTCCTCGACTGCCACGCTCCAGTGCGATCTTCGTCGTCTGCCTTGCCAAGTGGCCACCATGACGATCCTCGTGACGATCCCACCTCACCGCACAGCCTCAAACAACTGAACTCTCGGGAGGTCAACACCTCCCAATCGTCAAAGGTCCGTCATCCGTGTGGCCAAAATTCTTGCCGCGTTTCACGTGAAACGCTGTTGAAGGTGCATGAGGGATGTACGGGGCATACAGTGTCTTGTATCGAAGGAGGAGACATGGGATTGTTCTTTCGGAAGCGGCGATCGCAGCCTCAACCGGAACCGGAGGAGTCGTGGAAGCGGCAGGAAAACGTTTCACGTGAAACGGTGATCCAGACTTCCGTCGGGCCGCGTCGCGCTCGTCTCGATGATGAGGAGGAGGCGTGGGACTACGTCGATGAGTACGGGGTGGAGTACGAGGCTGAAGGGCCTCCGCTCACGCTTCCGCGTCCCGCCAAGCCGCGAGTTTTCGTGGTTGCGAACCAGAAGGGCGGCGTCGGAAAGACCACGACGACGGTCAACATTGCTTCTGCGCTGGCCTTCGGAGGCCTGAATGTTCTGGTGATCGACACCGATCCCCAGGGCAACGCCTCGACGGCGCTGGGAGTGGACCATGATCCGGGGACCCCAGGAACCTATGAGGTGCTGCTCCAGAACGCCAAGATCGAGGATTTGGCGCAGCGATCCCCTCACTCGCCGAACCTCCACGTGCTCCCTGCGGCCATTGAACTGGCCACGGCTGAGCTGGAGTTGGTGAACGTGACCGGTCGCGAGGCGATGATGAAGAAGGCCGTGGCCAGCTACATCAACAACTCGGATGTGGACTACATCTTCTTCGACTGCCCGCCGTCGCTGGGACTTCTCACTCTGAACGCCTTGGTGGCTTCCAACGAAATCCTGGTGCCGATCCAGTGCGAGTACTACGCACTGGAGGGCGTCGCGCAGCTGATCCGCACCATTCAGCGGGTCAAGGGGAACCTCAATGACAGCCTGGAGCTCAGCACAGTGCTGCTCACCATGTACGACAACCGTACGAACCTGGCCTCTGAAGTGGCACGTGAAATCCGTACCCACTTCCCGACGCAGACGCTGGACGTCGAGATTCCGCGCTCGGTCCGCATCGCAGAGGCACCCAGTTATGGGCAGAGCGTGATTACCTACCAGCCCAAGTCCTCCGGGGCTCACGCCTACCAGAAGGCAGCGGAGGAGATCGCACAGCGCGCAGTGACTGAGGGGAGTCGATGATGGCGAAGGCACATCAGGGGCTTGGCAAGGGGCTTGGGGACCTCTTCGCCCGCACCGACAACACGGAGGATGAGCCGACTCAGCCGAGTCAGAAGCTCAAGGATGGCTCCTATTTCATGGAGATTCCCCTTGAGAAGATCACTCCGAACCCCCGTCAGCCTCGCAGCGTGTTCGATGAGGATGACTTGGCGGAGCTGTCGGCCTCCATCAAGGAGTTTGGCGTGCTGCAGCCGGTCGTTGTACGTGAAGTCGACGCTGGCTACGAGCTCATCATGGGTGAGCGACGCTTCAGAGCGTCGAAACTGGCCAGGAAGAAGACCATCCCGGCCATCGTTCGAGGTACGGAGGACGACGCTCTGCTGCGTGACGCGTTGCTGGAGAACCTGCACCGGGCCAACCTGAACCCGCTGGAAGAGGCTTTGGCCTACCAGCAGCTGCTGACCGACTTCGAGTGCTCCAAGGAGGAGCTGTCACAGCGAATCCACCGCAGCAGGCCGCAGATTTCCAACACGCTGCGTCTGCTGAACCTCCCCCCGAGCGTGCAGACGAAGGTTGCGGCGGGGGTGCTTTCAGCTGGACATGCGCGGGCGCTGCTTGGGCTGAATTCGGCAGCAGCGCAGGAAAAGCTGGCCGAGCGGATCATCGCTGAAGGGCTGTCGGTGAGGAGCACTGAAGAGATCGTCCGCCTGGGCGACTCCCCTGAGGCAGCCCCAGAAGAGCCAGCCACGAAGGTGCGTCGCCTTCCGTCGGAGCGTGAAGCAGCAGTCGCACAGCGTCTCTCCGATCACTTCGACACCCGGGTCAAGGTGGCCATCGGTCGAAGCAAGGGCAAGATCACCATCGAGTTCGCAACCGGAGACGATCTGGAGCGCATCCTGGCAGTCATGGAGAACCGGACGATCTAGACCCTCACCTCTAAGCCACCTTAGAGCTTTAGCATTTTGTCGATAAATCGTTGAGCGGCAGGTGGTTTGGGGCTGGGAGGTCGCGAAAGGTTGACTCTCTAGGCTGTGACAAGGGATTTTGCCTCAGAGCGATTCTGAGGGCTGTAGAACCTTGGTGAGGCCTTGGGCGCGGTCTGGTTTTGGGGGATATGGTCTCGAACAGAGGGTGCGAACGGGACTCGAGCCCCTGCAAGACCTGGAGACGGGGAACTCTATGGTCGCATGGTCGCAGTCTGTTGGCTGTTGAACTGGTAGAGCCCTTCTCCTATCGCTGGTCGAGCTGAGGGCCGCCTGCGGCCCAACAGTCCGGACCTCTTTCTTCTGTCTGTTAGAGGGTGCGCGGTGAGGTTGGGTTTTTGCACAGGGTTGCGGGGTCTCGAGCCGGGACCGGGACTCCCGCTCGACCAACGGGGCGAACTCCAGCTCGGCCGGAAACAGCCATGGAAATCGCTCGAACATTCTCTGGGCACCGTCGGGGGCGAACTTTGGGTAGCGTACCCTCTATGCTCAGGGATGAAGCTTGTCAGAAAGGTCCCCCACATGAGTGAGCCGTACCCGTCCGGGCAGCAGCCTGGATACCAGCCGTCGCCTGGATATCAGCCCCAGCAGCAGGGTGGGATGAGTCCTAACCCGTACTCGCCGCAGCAAGGTGGGTATTCTCCTCAGAACGATGCCTATGCCCAGCAGGCTTACGGGCAGCCTGGTGGCTACCCTCCGCCGGGCTACGGGCAGCCCGGCGGTTATGCCCCGCAGGGTTACGGCCAGCCTGCTCGGCAGCGTCCGGGAAGTGCGACGGGGGCATCGGTGCTCGGCATCATCAGCGGCAGCTTCGGCATCATCGTCGGATTCTTCGCGGTCCTCGTGGTCACGGGGGCCGACATCGTGACCGGATCAAGCCAAGGGCTGTGGCTCACCTTGGGCTACATCAACGCCTTCGGCACATTCCTCACGGCGGTGGCGCTTCTGGCAAGCGGCATCACCTTCCTCAAGGGCAAGGGCTACGGCGTCCTGCTTGGGGCGGGGATCGCGCAGGCAGCCTGCGTCACCCTTGGCCTGGTGATGAACCTGATGCAAGGAGCAGACCTCAACGGAGCAGTGATTCTGATCCTCATCATCGGCTATGGCTTGGCCGGAACCACCATCTTCCTCATGCTCAGCCCGTCAGCGAGGCAGTGGAAGAAATAGCCCACCCCACACCAACGCGACGGCTGCCCGGTAGCTCCCGGGTAGCCGTCGTTGTTCCTCTGAGTGATCCGCATGACTCATGCCAGCTCCTCCCACCCACTGCTCACACCGGGTGGGCAAGCTTGGCAGGTGTGCCTGTGTCGAGACCTGACAACGGTGTGCAGGGACTTGTTCCCGAGGCTCGACACGGGTTCCCTTGCTGAAGCAGCGGGACACCGGTGTGAGCAGCGGAAAAAAAGGCATGTATGACGCCCTGAGTGCTGGCTGTGAGCTTTTCGTCAGACCTCCCCAGTAGGATGATGCCCACATCCGAGATGTCCTCGGCACCAGGAGACGACGAGCATGGCACCCACCACCAGCGAAGCCCAGCGCAGCGAGCTGCACAAGACGATCTGGCGCATCGCCAACGATCTGCGTGGCAGCGTCGACGGTTGGGACTTCAAGGCCTACGTGCTCGGGATGCTGTTCTACCGATTCATCTCCGAGAACCTCACCGCCTACATCAACAAGGGTGAACACCTGTCCGGCAACCCGGACTACGACTACACCCAGGAGAGCGACGACCGCGCCATCCTGGGCATGGACGGCCTCGTGGACGAGAAGGGTTTCTTCATCCTCCCCTCCCAGCTGTTCGTCAACGTGCGGGAGCGCGCCCCCAGGGACCCGGACCTGAACATGACCCTGGAGCGGGTGTTCCGCAGCATCGAGAGCTCGGCGACGGGCAAGCTCAGCGAGGCCGCGGTGAAGGGCCTGTTCGACGACCTCGACGTGAACAGCTCGAAGCTCGGCCCCAGCGTCGCGAAACGCAACGAGAAGCTGGTGAAGCTGCTGGATGCCATCGGGGACCTGCCGCTCGGGAACTTCGAGGACAACGCAATCGACCTGTTCGGTGACGCCTACGAGTACCTGATGCAGATGTACGCCTCCCAGGCGGGCAAGTCCGGGGGCGAGTACTACACCCCGCAGGAGGTCTCGGAGGTGCTGGCCCACCTCACCGTGGTGGGTCGGAACCGGGTGAACAAGGTCTACGACCCGGCGGCGGGTTCGGGGGCGCTGCTGTTGAAGTTCGCGAAGGTGCTGGGGGCGGGCAACGTCGGGAAGTTCGTCGGTCAGGAGATCAACCTGACCACCTACAACCTGGCGCGCATCAACATGTTCCTGCACGACGTGAACTACCGGAGCTTCGACATCGCCCACGGCGACACCCTGACCGATCCGCAGCACTGGGAAGAGGAGCCGTTCGAGGCGATCGTGTCCAACCCGCCCTATTCCATCAAATGGGAGGGCAACTCGAATCCGCTGCTCATCAACGACGTGAGGTACTCCCCGGCCGGGGTGCTGGCCCCGAAGTCGAAGGCCGATCTGGCGTTCACGATGCACATCCTGTCGTGGCTGGCGGTCAATGGGACGGCGGCCATCGTCGAGTTCCCGGGCGTGCTGTACCGGGGCGGTGCGGAGCGCAAGATCAGGCAGTACCTGGTGGACAACAACTTCGTGGATGCGGTGATCCAGCTGCCGCCGGACCTGTTCTTCGGCACCACGATTGCCACCTGCATCATCGTGCTGAAGAAGTCGAAGATCAGCAACGACGTGCTGTTCATCGACGCCTCGGCGGAGTTCAGCCGGGTGGGGAACAAGAACAAGCTGCTGCCGGGGAATCAGCAGCGCATCCTGGAGCTGTTCACCGAGCGTCGCGACGTGGAGCACGTGGCCAGGCTGGTCAGCAACGAGACCATCGCGGAGGGCGAGTACAACCTGTCGGTCTCCGCGCACGTGGAGAAGGAGGACACCCGCGAGGCCGTGGACATCCAGGCCCTCAACGCGGAGATCGCCCGTATCGTCGCCCGCCAGAGTGAGCTACGCCGCGAGATCGACGCCATCGTCGCGGACCTGGAGGGGGCGGCGCCATGAGTGTGGAGCCGACGGGTGAGGTGCTGCTGTACCGCCGCGACGACGGGACCCCGGCCCTCGAGGTGCGGCTGGAGGAGGAGACGCTGTGGCTGAGCCAGCAGCAGATCGCCGAGCTGTTCCAGACCTCCCAGCAGAACGTGAGTCTGCACCTGAAGAACGTCTATGACGAAGGGGAGCTGGAGGAGGAGGCAACTCACAAGGATTTCTTGTTGGTTCGCCAGGAGGGCAGTCGGAGCATCCGGCGATCAGTGGGGCACTACAACCTGGACGCCATCATCTCGGTGGGGTACCGGGTGAAGAGCCGGATCGCCACCCAGTTCCGCATCTGGGCCACCGAGCGGCTGCGTGAGTACCTGGTCAAGGGTTTCGCGATGGATGATGAACGCCTGAAGGCCTTCGGTGGGGGCGGCTACTGGCGGGAGCTGCTGGATCGCATCCGGGACATCCGCAGCAGCGAGAAGGTGTTGTACCGGCAGGTGCTGGACCTCTACGCCACCAGTGTGGACTACGACCCCCGCGCGGAGGAGAGCACCCGGTTCTTCGCGACGGTGCAGAACAAGCTGCACCACGCGGCCCACGGCCACACCGCCGCCGAGGTGATCGCCACCCGCGCCGACGCCACGAAACCGAACATGGGATTGACCTCGTTCCCCGGCGAACGGGTGAAGAAGGCCGATGTGACGGTGGCGAAGAACTACCTGACCGAGGCGGAGCTGAAGAAGCTGAACACCCTGGTCTCGGCATACTTTGACGCAGCCGAGTTCCGCGCCCAGAACCACGAACCCACCTACATGAAGGACTGGCTGACCCACCTGGACCGCCTCATCGCAGCGATGGACGCCCCGATGCTTCCCGGCGCGGGCAGCATCAGCCACGCTCAGGCCGTGACCCGCGCCCACACCGAGTACGACAGGTACCGCCGCCAGCTGGACGAGGCCCCGAGCCGCGTGGAGACCGCCTACCTGGAGGCCATCAAACAGGCCCAGCACGAGATCGAGGGGAAGAGATGAGCACAATCGACGACCTGATCGCAGAACTGTGCCCGGACGGGGTGGAATACAAGACCCTCGGGGAGGTGGGTGAATTCATTCGCGGAAGTGGGTTGCAGAAGTCGCAGCTTACAGCTGAAGGCACTCCTGCCATTCACTACGGAGAAGTGCACACCCATTACAGAATCTGGGCGACAGAAACAAAATCTTTCGTTTCCAGTGACTTGGCTTCGAAGCTGAGAAGAGCAAAAAGTGGTGACCTCATCATTGCGACCACCAGCGAGGACGACGCTGCGGTGGCCAAGGCAACAGCTTGGATTGGTGATGAAGAAGTTGCTGTGAGTGGCGATGCATACATCTATCACCACACGCTCGATCCGAAATACGTTGCCTACTTCTTCCAGTCAACAAGTTTTCAGGATCAAAAAATCCGGCACGTCACGGGAGCCAAGGTTCGACGAATCTCCGGCGACTCATTGGCCAAGGTGATGATCCCAGTTCCCCCGCTTGAAGTGCAGCGGGAAATCGTGAGAGTATTGGACAAGTTCACTCAGCTGGAGGCGGAGCTGGAGGCCCGGCGGCGCCAGTATGAGTACTACCGCGACCAGTTGTTGACCTTCGATGAAGCGGCTGGGGGGTGGACCTCGTTGAGTGAGACGGCAAAGCGTATTTCATCAGGAGGAACTCCCCGCGCGGGAGTCCGTGATTATTACGAAGGCGGCGAAATCCCATGGCTGAGAACGCAAGATATAAATAATGGGGTTCTCTATGGCACGAGCGCCAAAATCACTGAAGAGGGGATGCGAAACTCTTCCGCGAAATGGGTTCCAAAGCACTGCGTGATCGTCGCGATGTACGGGGCAACTGCTGCCAAAGTGGCGATCAACGAAATTCCCCTGACAACGAATCAAGCGTGCTGTAATATCGAGGTGGACTCATCGAAGGCCGAGTACCGGTACGTTTTCCATTGGGTGGCCAGCCGATATGAAAAGCTAAAGTCCTTGGGTGAGGGTTCTCAGTCAAACCTCAATTCTAACAAGATCAAGAATTTTCCGATCTTCCTTCCTCCCCTCGAAGAGCAGCGTCGAATTGTGTCCATCCTGGATCGTTTCGATGCGTTGGTTAATGACCTCAACAGTGGTCTTCCTGCTGAGATCGCTGCCCGGCGGAAGCAGTACGAACACTACCGGGATCGGTTGCTGACCTTCGAGGAGAAGAGATGATCCCCGACCATCAGAGCTGTATGCGGCCGGTGTTGGTGCGGCTTTCCGATGGCCGGACGTGGCGGAAGCGGGACCTCGTGGCTGCCCTGGAGGAGGACTTCCAGCTCACCGCTGAGGAACGGGCCGCCCTGCTGCCCAGCGGCAGACAGCGGGTGATCGCCAGCCGGGTGGGGTGGGCCATCACCTACCTGGTGAACGCCGGGCTGGTGGAGCGTCCCGCCCGAGGCCAGGAGAGGATCACCGAGGCCGGAATCGCGGCCCTCAGTGCCCATCCTGAACGGATCGACACGAAAACCCTGGAGGCCTACGCATCCTTCCGCGAGTTCCTGCAGCGCACTCGGGAGGACAAACCCGCACCACCAGCCGACCCCGAGGCCGTGGCCCCGGCTGACCTCATCGCGCAGGCGATCAGCGTCAACCGGGCCGCCGTCAAGACCGAGGTGCTGCAGACCACCTTGAACATCAGCCCAGCGGCCTTCGAGCACCTGGTCATCCGCCTGCTCGGCGTAATGGGTTACGGGCAGCGCGGCTCCCTGGAGCGTACCCAGCTCAGCAACGACGGCGGGATCGACGGCATCATCAGCCAGGACCCCCTCGGCCTGGACCGCATCTACGTGCAGGCCAAACGCTGGGCCACGGACCGCACCATCGACCGCCCTGAAATCCAGAAGTTCGCAGGAGCCCTGCTCGGCAGGCAGGGCGACCGAGGCGTCTACATCACCACCGCCACCTTCACCCGGGGCGCCCGCGAGGAAGCTGAACGGATCAACGCCCGCATCGAGCTGATCGACGGCCCACGCCTGGCCCACCTGCTGGTCCAGCACGGCGTCGGGGTGCAGCGGGAGGAAACCTTCTCCCTGGTCCGACTCGATGACGACTTCTTCGAGGGGCTGTGAGATGACCGGGAACCCAGCTCGACCAGCGCGAAGACATGACGGCTGACAGACCAGCAAGACGTGCAGGAACGGAGTGAACCATGAACTATGACCCCATCGCGGTCTCCGCCGAGAGCACCGTCGTGGCCGAGTACACCCCTGAGCCATGTGACGAGACCACCTACCAGTCCGAGGCCGAGCTGGAGCGTGAACTCATCCGGCTGCTCCAGTCCCAGGCCTACGAATACCTGCCCATCACGTGCGAGGCCGAGCTCATCGCCAACCTCCGTCGCCAGCTGGAAGCCCTGAACGCCATCACCTTCACCGACGGCGAATGGCAGCGCTTCTTCACCCAGACCATCGCCAGCCGCAACGACGGCATCACCGAGAAGACCGAACGCATCCAGGTGAACCCCGTCGAATCCTTCACCCTCGACGACGGCAGCACCCAGAACATCACCCTGCTGGACAAACGCACCATCCACAACAACCGGCTCCAGGTCATCAACCAGTACGAGACCCCACGCGCCGACGACACCAACCCCGTCGGAGCCCGCCACGCCACCCGCTACGACGTCACCATCCTCGTCAACGGCCTCCCCCTGGTCCACATCGAACTGAAACGACGCGGCGTGGACATCCGCGAGGCCTTCAACCAGATCAACCGCTACCAGCGAGACAGCTTCTGGGCCGAATCCGGGCTGTTCGACTACGTGCAGCTGTTCATCATCTCCAACGGCACCCTCACCAAGTACTACTCCAACACCACCCGGGAACGTCACATCAAGGACAACGACGGCACCACCCGGGAACGCCGGACCTCCAACAGCTTCGAATTCACCTCCTGGTGGGCTGATGCGCAGAACAAACCCATCCAGGACCTGCGCTCCTTCGCCAAGACCTTCCTCGCCAAGCACACCCTGCTGAACATGCTCACCCGCTACTGCGTGTTCACCGCCAGCAAACCCAGACTGCTCCTGGCGATGCGGCCCTACCAGGTCGTCGCCACCGAACGCATCCTGCAGCGCATCGTCGTGGCCACCAACCACCACCAGCTCGGCACCACCGACGCCGGCGGCTACATCTGGCACACCACCGGCTCCGGCAAGACCCTCACCAGCTTCAAGACCGCCCAACTGGCCACCACCCTCCCCGGCGTGGACAAGGTGCTCTTCGTCGTGGACCGCAAGGACCTGGACTACCAGACCATGCAGGAATACGACCGTTTCCAGAAGGGCGCCGCCAACTCCAACACCTCCACCAAGGTGCTGAAGGAACAGCTGGAGAACCCTGGCTCCCGGATCATCATCACCACCATCCAGAAACTCGCCACCTTCATCCGCGGCAACCGGAACCACCCGATCTACGACCGCCACGTCGTCATCATCTTCGACGAATGCCACCGCTCCCAGTTCGGCGACATGCACGCCGACATCACCCGCGCCTTCAAGCGCTACAACCTGTTCGGCTTCACCGGAACCCCCATCTTCGCCGCCAACAGCAGCTCCGGCGGCAACCCCCGGCTGAAAACCACCGAACAGGCCTTCGGCACCAAACTGCACACCTACACCATCGTCGACGCCATCACCGACAAGAACGTGCTGCCCTTCCGCATCGACTACGTGCGCACCCTCGACATCGGCACCGTCGCGGACAAACAGGTCTCCGCCATCGACACCGAGAAGGCGCTGCTGGCCCCCGAACGCCTCTCCCAGATCGTCGGCTACATCCTCGACCACTTCGACCAGAAGACCAAACGCAGCTCCAGCTACGAACACTCGGTGGTGACCAATGTCGCAGCCAGCAGCCGCAGCCGCGCCACCGAGGCGATGAAGGCCACCCGACGGGTCAAAGGCTTCAACGCGATCCTTGCCACCGCCTCCATCGACGCCGCCCGCCGCTACTACAACCAGTTCCGAATCCAGCTGGAGGAAAAATCACCCGCCCAGCGACTCAAGGTCGGCCTGATCTACTCCTACGGCGCCAACGAGGCCAGCGAGGACGGCATCCTCGACGACGAGGCCTTCGACACCGACCAGCTGGGCGACGACGCGCGCAGCTTCCTCGAGGACGCGATCCAGGACTACAACGACCTCTTCGGCACCAGCTACGACACCAGCTCCGAGAAGTTCCAGAACTACTACAAGGACCTCTCCTACCGGCTGAAGAACCGGGAACTCGACCTGGTGATCGTGGTCAACATGTTCCTCACCGGATTCGACGCCACCACCCTCAACACCCTGTTCGTGGACAAGAACCTCCGCGACCACGGCCTGATCCAGGCCTATTCGCGCACCAACCGCATCCTCAACTCGGTGAAGACCTACGGCAACATCGTCGCCTTCCGCGACCTGGAGGAGGCGACGAACAAGGCCCTCGAGCTGTTCGGCAACAAGGAGAGCCGCGGGGTGGTGCTGCTGAAACCCTACGCCGACTACCGCGCCGAATACGCCGAGAAGGTCACCGAACTGCTGGAGACCTTCCCCTTGGGAGCCCCCATCATCGGGGAGGAGGCGCAGCGGGAGTTCATCCAGCTGTTCGGCGCCATCCTGCGGCTGGAGAACATTCTCACCGCCTTCGACGACTTCGCCCAGGACGAAATCCTCACCGAACGCCAGAAACAGGACTACCGCAGCCGCTACCTGGACCTGCACGCCCAGCATCGCAGCGCACGCGAGGCCGAGAAGGAAACCATCAACGACGACGTGGTCTTCGAGATCGAGCTCATCAAACAGGTCGAGATCAACGTGGACTACATCCTCATGCTCGTGGCCAAGCATCGCGAGGAGATCGGCGACGGCGAGGACCGCGAGATCCGCACCGAAATTCGCCGCGCTGTCGATGCCAGCCCGAGCCTGCGCAACAAACGGGACCTCATCGAGGCCTTCGTGGACACCGTCTCCCCTGACGGCGAGGTGGACGAACAATGGCTGGCCTTCATCGCTGCGAAACGAGAGGCTGAGCTGAGCGCCATCATCGAGGAGGAGAGACTGCGCGACGGGGCACGGGCCTTCATCGAGGCCGCTTTCCGCAGCGGAAGCCTCACCACCGGCGGAACCGCCTTGGCCGACATCCTGCCCCCGGTCTCCCGCTTCGAGCCAGGCGGCACCCGCGACGAGATGAAACGCAAGGTCGTGGCCCGCCTCAGCGAATTCTTCGACCGCTACCACGGACTCGGAGCCCACCCGGACGAGGACGACGAGCCGTCACACGGCCTGGAAGTAGTCCTGGTGCAACCTGACCCGGCCTGACTCGATCGCATGTTTGAGCGCTGCCTTCAGCACCGCCACCGCGTTGGCGGTGCGCCTCTTGAAGCCAAAAACCTTCAGCGCTTCCCGGAACAGGTCATCCTGACTCGCGCCGCCGGTGCGGTGGCAGACCTCCCACATGGCGTTGGCCCATTCATGAGGACTGATCTCCTCCACGGAGCGATGCTGTTCTGGATCCGCTCGGAACTCCAGCCACCGTGATGGCTCCACACCGCGCGGCCACAGGAAACCATTCCGGTCAGGCCTCGAAGGGGCCGCCCCGAGGATTGTCGCCAAGCGGCTGTCGGAGAGCCGTCCGAGCCCGCAGGCTCTGCTGAACAACGTGGCGGCCCGCTTTGCGTGGACCGGGCCCTCCTTGAGGATGATCTCGCCCAACGTCACCGTCGCGGTCCTGGTGGCGGTCTGCCTCTTGCCGATGTTGTCCAGGACGTCCATGCTGAGTTCCTGCTGCGGCGTGGGCAGCCAAGGTGAGAACTTCACGATCTCCTGCGGCTTCTTGACCATACTCCTCAGCACAGGGAGTGGTTCCTCCGTGACGGGGGATGGTTGCGGATGGAACAGCGTCTCCGGTGGCAGGACATCCGTGACCTTCGGAGCCGAGGTCACCGGGGCGTCAACTGCGGGTTCAGGAGTCTCGGACAGTTCAGGGGCGGGGGTTTCAGCAGCCGCTCGCATCAGGTCGTCGAGCACCCGTTCCGGGTTCGCCAACCAACTCGGGAGCCACACCCGGGAGACCACGGGCCATCCCAGCTGTGAGCCGAGCACGGTGACCGGAAGGGCATCACGATCAGATACCGTGCTCCGGTCCGCCCATCCGTGCCCGTCAAGCAGCACCGCCATGACCGGTTCCTCCGGGGCACTTTCTGAGGCAACGACGATGTCGATGCGGAAGTCCGACAGCCCCACATCCGTGCTGACCACCCAGCCACGTTCACGGAGCTTTGCCGCGATGTCGTCCCGGTGCCGATCGACATGGGGGACCCGTGTTGCGGACCAGGTCAGCTGCTGGGTTCCCTGCTGCGCCAACTCCAGGTATGCCTTGAGGTGTTTCACTCCCATGGAGGTGGTCTCCTCCGCGCGGAGGTCGGCGGGATCGAACGAACAGTAGAGGACAACTTGGCGGCGTGCTCGGGTGATGGCCACGTTGAGACGACGCTCTCCACCAGCCAGGTTGAGGGGACCGAAATTCAACGGCAGGACACCGTTGTCTTTGCGGCTGAAAGCGACGGAGAACAGGATCACATCACGTTCGTCGCCCTGGACGTTCTCCAGATTCTTGATGAACAGTCCCTCGCCGTTCCCGGCGTTGAGTGCATCATGGACGCGTTCGTCGTCACACTCCCTCAGCAACTGCTCGATGAGGGTTCGTTGTTGCTGGTTGAAGGTCACCACCCCCAGTGAGGGTGTGGATCCGGCGGGCGCAGCATCGAAACGTTTGAGGATCTCCGCGACGACGGCTTCGGCCTCCACCGGGTTGGTGCGTTTGGCCCGACCCCTGCCGTCCCGAAGGAAACGGCCATTCACACGGACGAGGTTGATGCCGTGGCCATTTGTGTTCGGGTCCCGATCCTTTGTGACGGGGGTGGGGAAGGAGGACAGCTTTCCCTCGTAGTAGTGCGTGTTGCTGAAAGCGATGAGTGATTCGTGCTGGCTGCGGTAATGCCAAGAGAGCCAGTGCCGCTTCACACGGGCTTGGACGCACTCGGTGAGAATCGACTCCTCGTCCTCGACGGGCATTCCGAGTTCATCCTCCAAGGCATCCTCTTCATTCAGGGAGATCACGGCCTCAGCGAAGGACGTCGGGGGCATCTGCTTCGAATCACCCACCACTGCCACGGAACGAGCCCGCCCCATGGCCCCGACAGCGTCGGCCACTCGGATCTGCGATGCCTCGTCGAACACCACCAGATCGAAGTCGAGGGAACCGACAGGGAGGAAGCGGGCCAACGAATCCGGACTCATGAGGAAACACGGCATGAGTTGCGCGATCAGGTCGCCGTACTGGGACATCATCTCCCGGACGCTGAGTCCTCCGCGTTGCCGGTTCAGCAATCGACGTAGCTCCCCGATGCGTCCCGAACCGTTGTTGGTGTTGAAACTGCGTCGCTGCCAGGCCTCAACGGCCAAGACTTGGGGCAGTCTTTCTCGTACTGCGCTCGTCGAGTTCACGTATCGGGAGATGGTCTTCTCGTGAGCGGAGGAATCGAAGTGGTCGAGACCGTTCGCGCGCCGCCTCTCCTGAACGGAGGCAGTTGCCATCCCACGGGAGAAGGCGGTCACCGCTGTGTCAGCAGGGACCATTCCCGTGAGAAGTTCGGTGTGGGCATCATCGAGCCCCCACTCGAGGAGCGGCGCGAGCGCTTCCCTGAACTCCACCCATCGCTTCAGGGAGTACAGCGTGGGATCGCCGCATTCCCTACCGTTCCTTCCCTCCAGCCAGGTGCCGCGCATGCCCCGCCCGCGCAACCACAGAGCGATGGTCTGCGGGGTGGCAGCCGTTGCGCTGACAAGGTCCTCGAAGGCCGACGCGACTTGTTGGGCCTTCGAGATCTCCGTGGAAGGCAGGGCCTCCAGGGAGGACAGACACGAAGTCAATTCCGTGGGCGCCGTCACAAGCAACTGCTCCGCCAACCAGCGCAGCCATTCGACCCGTGCCGACATGACCACGGCACTCTCAGATGTCAGCGGGGTCCAGTCGAGCGGCAGGGTCATCCCGGCGATCCCACGGATGCGACCGTCGAGTTCTCGGGCGTCGCGGGCCAGACAGGCGAGTTGCTCCGCCAGCGAGGGCAGTGCGACGCGGTCCCGTGGCACAGGGTTGGCGACCACAGGGGTCAGGGCCTCCGCCGCCATCCGCAGCCTTTTACCTCGCCCCCACCAGCCGGACTGCGCCGCGGTGGTCGCTGCTGCCGTCAGTTGCTCGATCGGTGCCGACCAGAACTGAGGGGTGACGGTCAGGGCACGGGCGCGTTCCGTGAGCTGGGCCAGGGCCTGTTGGGCGTCATGGAGTTCCTGATCCCACACGGGAGTGCCCACCTGGGTCAACTGCGTCCTCGACAGGGTGGGCTCGGAGACGAACGCGACGACAGCCTGAACTCGGGCGGGGGACTCACACACGTCCAGCGCCTTCGCCGTCGCTGAATCGGCCAGTGCGTCGATGGCCTCGTCGAGGCGGAGACAGGCTGATTGCACGAAGGGGATGTCGATGCCAGTGGGCTGGTCGGTCCCCACGAACAACCACGGCGAGTTCGGGGACGGATACGCGGGATCAGCTGTGCTCGGGAGTCGACGGAGCAGGTCTTCCACAGCTGCGATCCGTCCGGGCGTCACTGTCCTGACGACATCCTCGCCGATCGTGAGGAGAGGGCCCTCGCCCAAGGCGAGGAGCTTGGTCCGGGCGGAGTACAGCGAGAGGCTCGCACCGTTGCTTTGATGCACATTGTCCCGATATCGCTGGAGCGATTCGGCCGCGACATCAGCGACGGAGCGTTCTGCTTCGAGGCCTTGGAGATCAGCGATGGGCTGCATGTCCATGGAGGTCTGGATCCGACGCCTCACCTCGATCGGACGACTGGCCTTGTCGTGAAGGTCCAACGCGAAATCGGCCAGTCCCATGGCTGCGATGCGATCCCGCACCACATCGAGGGCAGCGCGCTTCTCCGCGACGAACAGGACCCGTTTGCCCTCGGCAATGCACCTCGCCAAGAGGTTCGCGATTGTCTGGGACTTCCCCGTCCCGGGTGGCCCCTCGAGGACGACGGTCCTACCCGCGATGATCTCGGAGATCGCCCGCAGCTGGGAGGAATCCGCTGGGATTGGGCAGGAGACCGCCAGCTTGTCGAGGTCCTGGTCCGTCGTCTCGGTGACTGGATCGACGAACTCATGGGTGGGGGTGTAGGTGAGGTGTTTCAGCAGCGGTTGCTCAACCAGCTTCTCCCAGTGTTCGTCCAAGTCCTTCCAGAGCCGGAACTTGCCGAACATGAGCACCGCGAGATGCGCATCCTGGTCGATGTGGAAGGGAAGGCCGTGTTCTGCCAGGGAACGGGCCAACCCCTTGAAGGTCGACGCCAGATCGATCCCCGCCTTGTCACCGGGCGGGTTGGCCAAGGTGGGGATCGTCACCCCGAACTCAGAGCGGAGTTTCTCCAGCAGACAGAAGTTTGGGGTGCTCATGCCGGTGTCGTCGAGGGCGATCCGGTAGAGCCCCTGCTTCCGCGCCGCAGGCTCCAATGTGATGGGGATCAGGATGAGCGGGGAACGCAGTTCGCGGTCCTTCAGCCGCCACACGAGGGTTCCCAGCGTCAGGTACAGATTGTTCGCACCTGTCTCTTCCTGAATGGTCCGCGCCTTGTGGGCGATCTTCTGGAGGCGGGTCTGGTAGTGATCGGACTGTACCCTCACATAGAGCGTGCTGTGGTCGGTGAACAGATCGGTGAGGGCGTCCTCCGGTAGGGCGCGGGCATCATCCACCCCGGCACGGACCGCGTGGATGTTGTCCATGTCGTCGATGGGCCGCAGGAACACGGAGCGCCCCTCGTGGAGTCTGTCCTCCAGTTGGGAGATCACATCGGCGGACAGGAGGATCGACAGGCCGCTTGTGGGCGTGTAGTTGATGAGGCGGTTCCTCAGGCTCAGATCGAGCAGGGAGTTCTTCCACGCCCTGACCCGTGCCGGGACGGGGATGCCCGTCGGCACCTCGTCGGGGATGGGGGCAGTGGCGGCTGATCTTTCCGCCGGGGGGACGCTGTGTGTCGCGGGAACGTAGTGCACCTCCTCCACGTGTCCGGATGGCAACCGGCGTACGGCAGGGAGAGGCAGGATACGGGAACGGCGGGCCGCGAAGACGTCGATGATGCTCTCGGCTGGCTTGGTGTGGACGGTCTGTCGTGCCGAGCGGATGGCATCCTCGAACCGCGTCCCGTTGGTCAAAGCCGTTGTCTCGATGACCTCCAAGAGATCCAGGTTCATGCGCGTGAGGAACGGGGAGGCGTCGGGGGTGGCCACCGCGAAGGATGATGTCTCGTCACGCCACCATCCCAGAAGGATGTGACCTTCGACAGCCCACAGCAGGGGGCGGATGCCAGCCTGTTCAAGAGCTGCCGCGAGTACCATGGTCGTGTCCATGCAGGTTCCGATCCGACCGTCGATCACCTCTCCGGGGGTTCGGATCTTCTGCCCCACGTCACCCCAGCTGGCGGGTGGCTCCGCGTAGGCGATGCGGGCCTCCACAAGCTCCTCCCAACAGGCCTTGACGATGACGTCGACTCGTTCAGGACCGGACTGGTAGCCCTCGATTGCTGAGGATCCGGTGGTCCTCTCGAGCCTTGAGGCGACGCGCCGCATCAACTCCGTGATCTCGGGAGCGTTGGGAAGCACGAAGGAAGCAAGCAGTTCCCATGCGAGCCCCGGCGGCTGACTCAGCCATTGCCGTGCCGCGAGGATCTGTACCGGATGGCTGTGAGTGGCGATGTCTCGGCCGTCATGTTTCAAGGTGAGCACCAGCTCGCCCGGGCGCTGTTCGGCCACCTGGGTCATGGCTGCTGGATCCAGCAGCAACTGCGGATCCGAGATGACGGTCTCTCGCCCAGCCGCGATGTCCAGATTGATGGGAGAAGGTCTGCTGAGACAGCCTTCGTCGTCATGCAGTTCAATGGTGATGACCGCGCCGTCGAGATCCGTGGAACCACCCTTCACGACGATGGATCGGACCAGAGAAACCCTGTTGTGGGCCATGGCCTGACTCACCACATCCAGCAGCTTGAGTTCCCCGAACCGGGCTTCGTTGCTGGACTTCTCCTGTTCCCCGGGACTCTGCTCCATCGTCACTCCTGCGGATCTGATCCAATGCTGTGGAGCAGGTTAGTGGACTGAGCTGACGAAACAGGAATTCAACGACACAATGAGCATTTTTCTAGGCCCATCCGTGCGCCTTCCCGGAAAGAGGTGGGAAACCTTCGGGACGATCATTCAGCTGATCGGGTCCGAGCCCTGATGATCAGGTCCTCGACGACCTCGCCCAAACTCAGGCCCGCTGCCTCCAGGGCCAGCGGCACCAGGGAGGTCTCCGTCAGGCCCGGCGCCACGTTGCCCTCGATGAAATGGACCACGCCGTCGCGGACGATCACATCCGTACGGGAGATGTCACGCAGCCCCAGCAGCTCATGCGCCCTGACCGCGACCGCCTCGGCCTGCCCCAACACCTCCTCCGGCAGCTCACCCGGGGTCACGAACCGTGTCGCCCCCGCCGTGTAGCGCGCCTCGTAGTCGTAGACCCCACCGGAGGGGCGAATCTCCACCGGAGGCAACGCCCTCGGTCCCGACCCCCCGTCGATGACGGTGACCGCCAGCTCCACGCCGTCGATGAACTCCTCCACCACGGCCATCTTCCCGTACGCGAACGCCCCCACCAGCGCCTGCGGCAACTCCTCCGCAGCATTCACCTTCACCGCCCCCAGCGCCGATCCCGACCGGGCGGGCTTCACCATCAACGGGAACCCCAACCGCTCACCGAGCGCCGCCATGATCGCCTGCGCCCCCAATTCCTTGAAGATGTCATCCGGCAGCGCCACCTGCTGCGGTGTGGCAACCCCACCCCCGGCCACCAGGCGCGTCGCAATCGACTTGTCGAAGGTTCGCCTCGATGCCGCCCCGCAGGCCCCGACGAAGGGCACCCCCCACAGCTCCAGCACCTCCCGCAGCGCCCCGTCCTCACCCAGACCACCATGCACCACCGGCACCACGACGGGGTCATCGTCGCCCTGCAACCTGCCCGCCAACTCATGGTTCACATCGACGACCTCCACGGCCAACCCACGCTCCCGGAGCACCTGGGCCACCCTGGCCCCCGAGCGCAGCGACACGTCCCGCTCATGGCTCAACCCGCCAGCGATCACGAAAACCGTCACGACAACACCATCCTCACAGCGTGGCTCACAACACGTCCGGGCCGGGACCATCCACATGAGCCCCACCCGAGGCCGTCGAAATCCCGAAGGTCTGCAACAAATCCACCTCGCCGCGCACCACCTCGGCGAACCGCTCCACCCCGACCACGATCCGCTCGGCAGGGGGGAAACAGAACGACAGCCGCACGTTGCGGCCCCCCTGACCGTCAGCGAAGAACGCCGGTCCCGGCACGAAGGCCACCCGCGCATTCACCCCACGCGGCAGCATCGCCGACGCATTCACCCCCTCAGGCAGGGTCACCCACACGAAGAACCCGCCACCCGGCCGCGTCCACGAACACCCGGCAGGCATCTCCCGCTCCAGAGCCTGCAGCATCGCATCCCGACGCTCCCGGTACATCCCCCGATACACCTCGATCTGCCGACGCCAGTCGTTGCGCTCCAGATAGTCGCTGATCGCGAACTGCGAGAACACCGGCGGACACAGCGTCGCCGACTCCTGCGCCAACACCAGCTTCTCCTTCACCGCGTGCGGCGCACACACCCACCCCACCCGGAACCCCGGCGCGAAGGTCTTCGAGAACGACCCAAGATAGATCACGTCCTCATCCATCGAACGCATCGCAGGGATCGGCTCCCCATCCAGGCTGAGCAGCCCGTAGGGATTGTCCTCCACCACCAGCACCCCGAGCTCCCGGCACGTCTGAAGCACCTCACGACGACGCCCCAGCGGCTGCGTCACCCCCGACGGGTTGTTGAAATTCGGGATCGTGTACAGGAACTTCGGGCGCTTCCCCGCCGCCCGCACCCGAGAAACGGCCTCCCGCAGCCCGTCGGGCACCACGCCCGCATCATCGCAGGGCACGTGCACCACCTCAGCCTGATAGCTCTGGAACGTCCCCAACGCCCCCACATACGACGGCGACTCCGCCAGGATCACATCCCCCGGGTCGCAGAAGGTGCGAGTCACCAGGTCCAGCCCCTGCTGCGACCCGGCCGTGATGACCACGTCGTCGGCATGTGCGGTGATCCCCTCCTCCGCCATCACCTGGCAGATCTGCTCCCTGATCCGGGGCTCCCCCTGCCCCGAGCCGTACTGCATCACCTGGGTGCCGCGCTCCCTGACCAGGGCCGACAACTCGTCGCCCAGATCGGCCAACGGCAGGTCCTGGATGTTCGGCATTCCCCCGGCCAGGGACACGATCTCCGGCCGGTTCGCCACCGCGAACAGAGCCCGCACCGCCGAGACCTTCAGGCTGTGGGTGCGCTGCGCGTACTGCTCGACGAACGGGTCGAGCCGGGTGTCGTGTCTGCTCTGGCTCACCTGACCAACTTATCCTTCACCACACCCCGACGGGAACACTGCTCACTATCCGCTCAGCCTGGAGTGGAACTCATCGACCAGCGCAGCCAACGTCTCCGGGCTCTGCCCGCTGTGCCCACCGACCGCAATCACCGTTTGACCCGCGACCTTCGCGCACATCGGGATCTGGCGGCCCTCCAGGGTGCCGCACATCGCCGAGCCAACCTCCACCGGCTCGAGAATCCCCACCTTCTCGATGTAGGCGTTGATGTCGGTCTCCGGCCGGTACAGCTGCACCAGCAGCTTGTTGCTGCCATCGGAGTAGTTGGCGCTCACCAGCGTCTCATCCGGGCTGCTCGTCTCGTGCTCGATGATGTCCCCGGCCACGTAGTCACCCATCTGCTTGGGAAGCGCTGCTTCCGAGGCAGCGCTGGAGGAGGGAGAGCTCGACGGCGAGTTCACCGGCGACGGCGGGGAAGCCAGGTTGAACACCAACCACCCGGCAACCACCACGAACAGCACCAGCACCCCGATGGCGGTGCTCTTCACCCACACCGGCAGTGGCGGCTTGGCCCCGTCGTCGTTTCTCCCGACCACCCGCCAATGCCCGGGAGAGGCGGCCGACGACGGCGTGAGCGCGGAGCGACGCGGCATCGGCGAGGCCGTCACCGGCGAGGTCGGGGTCAACGCGGAACGGCGCGGCACCGGGTTGGGGAAGGGGCTGAGCGGCGTTCCCGGGGAGGACGGGGTGAGCGCGGAGCGTCGCGGAACCGGCATGTTCACCATGGTGGGTGAATCGTCCTCCTCCGGGACCTCCGGCATACCCCGTCGCGGCCTGCCGCCACCGGGTGAATCGAACTCGGTCATCAGATCAGCTCGTCGATGACCTTCTTGAGCGCGTTCTTCGACTTGCCACCGGACAGCGACTTCTCAACCTGCCCGGCCTTGTAGAACTGCAGCGTCGGCAGCGACAGGATGCCCTGCTGCGCGGCCAGCCCCGCCTCGGCGGAGGTGTCGACCTTCACGAACTTCACCCGACCCTCGTACTCGCGGGCCAGCTCGTCGATGATCGGCGACAGCTGTTTGCAGGGGGAGCACCAGTCCGCCCAGTAGTCCACCACGACCAGGGTGGGCGACAGCAGCACCTCGTCGGCGAACTGCGCCTCGGTGATGTCGGTGACACTCATCTCTCTCCTCGTTTCAGGACTGGTTGTCTCAGGACTGGGCGGCCAGCCAGCGTTCGGCATCCAGGGCGGCGCGGCAACCGGAC
>JAUNKV010000023.1 GCA_030532575.1 Propionibacteriaceae bacterium
TGCGTTGCCAGTTATTGCATTGCATGGCCTTTTATTGCGTTGCGTGGTGAGTTGTTGTTGTTGTGTTATATATTCGTTATCTTAGATGGTCAAGAGTATGGTTGTGAGAGGGTTATGGAATCGAGGTTCTCCACGTACCAGGATGGCACGCCATATCCTTCATCCGCTCGGGAGTTTAAAAAGTTCATCACCCCTTTTTCTCCCCCCTTTTCATAGGCGTCAAAGAACGACTGTGCCATTTCTGGGGTGTCGAAGTCGAAACTGACCGTGCGGGGGCGGGCGTAGTCCTGGGAGATGCCCTGGGTTCCGGTCGTGGTGACGCGGGCTCCGGTGGCATATTTCTGGCGGGCTGCCTTGACGGCCGCTGCGCGGCCTCGGCGGGTGGTAACAGCCTGCCGGGCGCGCTTGGTGAGCTTGCCCAAGGTGCTGGCCTTGGGCTTATGTCGCTGCTTGCCCTCGGCGGCGATCCATCGCTGGACAGTTCGGGTAGTGACCCCGAGCCCTTTGGCGGCAGCCTTGACATCAGGGCGGCTGGGGTCCCTCTTCGCCGTCCCGAACGCGGCGATGAGCATGCCGCGCACGCTGGAGTCCGTGGAGCCCATTTCGGCGCTCTGCCGGCCACTGAGAGCTGAGAAGACGGCGTTGCGCGTCTGCGGGTCCTGTGTGATGGAGGGGTCGTGGGAGTTCGGGAGGGAGGTGTCGATACTCATGACTCAACCTTGTCGAGGGTGGTTTTGGCGGTGGCCTTCCAGGGAGCGCCGGTGAGGTATTTCAGGTGCGGCCCGAGGGCGCCGGTGTACTCGGCGCGGAAGGAGCCGATCCCACGGCCGTACTTCCTCCTGTCCCCGGGCCAGTCGGCGACCGGGTCGGCCTCGTCGGAGGTGTAGGCGACCGAGTCGGACAGGATGGCTACGGGCCAGCGGCCGGACTCATTGCCAATCTTGACAATGGAGCGCAGAAGGTTGGCTCGAGCTCGGGCAATGACGTGGTGGCGGCGGTCGGGGGCGTAGGTGCGCTTCCCTTGTCCGTATTCTTCAGATCCCATCATGCCAATGGTCTTGGTGTAGACTTCCTTGAGCATTGCCAGAGCGGTCTGACCTGATTCGCTGGGGTCTTTGATGAGTGCGTTTCTGCTATCACGTAGCACCTTGGCCCAATTGTCAAGGAGTCGTCCCGAGTCTTCCCACACCCATGCCTTGTGGATCGTGTCGGGGAGCTGGTCGAGGTCACGGGCAATCTCGAGGGTTGGGGTGGTGACCCAGATGCGCTCACGCTTGCCAGGGGTCCACAGCGGCGAGGGGAAGCGCCAGTCGTCCGTTCCCTCATCGCTCAGGGTGGGGTTGTCGATGAGCCAGTAGCCGGCCTTCTTAGGGTCAAAGATGATGTCATCCTCGAGGTGGATCGGGTCGCCGGTCTGCGGCATGACGCAGGAGCTCACGCCGGAGAGGTAGGCGCCGCCGCGGTCGTAGACGTGGATGTACTGCTGGCGGGTCTCTTCCGGGGTGGGCTTGCGGGTCCAGGCCAGGTCGGTGTCGATCCAACGCAGGTGTGCTGGGGCAGGGATCTCACGGTCGGAACGGAAGACGGTCAGGCGATCGCGGCGGGAGTCGATCATGAGGTCGAAGCCGGTCGTGGATGGGGACATGTGCCAGGGGCGTCCGGTGGCCGCGGAGAACTTGCCCATGGCCTCGGCCAGGAGGGCTGGGGTGAGGTTCTGAGAGCGGATGGCGTCGGACAGGAGGGCCTCCAGGGTGATTTGGTAGCCCTGGGTCTTGTCAGTCCACATGCGGGTAGTGCCGTGGACCTGAGGTACACCCTTGGTGTTGGTGACGTTCCAGCCGTCTTCGGTGGCGCCGGCGAGGACCGGGTGCGGGGTATCGGCCCACTCCTGCATGCGCTCCTCGAAAAGCTTGCGGCGGGAGTGGTCGTCAGCGGGCATGTCGTCGACAGGCAGGCCGAGGGATGTGGCGAGGTCGTTGGTGACGATGACGATGCCGCCCTCGGTACGTGAGCGCGAGGTTCGGGTGCCTAGGTGCAGGTCGATGGCCAGGTCACGCAGGTCCGTGTAGCCGGTGATCGGCCGGTCCAGCGGACGCGAGGCACCGTTGGGGAGGTAGATCGTGTCGGTGTCGACGACGACGAGGGGGAACTGGAACTCGCCGGCTGCTGCGGTGGTGGCTCTCTTGGCGGGATCGCTCTTCGTGGTCGGCTTGGTTTGCACGGCGCCGCGCTTCTCGTCCTGCTGGGTCTCGGAAGTGTCCTGGTGAGGCTGAGGAGCCGGTTGCGCCGGCTCCTCGAGGTTGTTCGCGGGCGCGGACAGGGGCAGCGGGGTGGGGGCTGGCGGTTCGGGCGCGGCGGGCGGCTCGATGCCGTCGACGGTGGGAATGACCGGCCCTCTGCCGGTGAGGGCCTGGGTATCGGGCTCGTCCTCGTCTTCGTTGTGGAACAAGGCAGTCATGTCGAGGACGAACATGCGGCGCTGCGCGCCTGCCAGACAGGGGATGCGTCGTGGTAGGGAGTAGCGGCGGGTGCCCTTACAGACGGTGGACTTGAGGATACCGATGTCCGCGAGCGCTCGGGAGGCAGTGCCGCGGTCGATGGTGAAGGGGTCGGCCATGCCGGCGCCGACGCGCTTGAGGACGGCCTCGAGGGCGACGGTGTCCAGGAGGAGTTCGTCGGTCTCGACGTTGACGTAGCCGAGGTGGTCGCCGCGGGGCTCGAGCGGGACGCTGGTGCCGGGGGTGGGGTTGAAAGCGCTGGGGCGGATGGTGGGGCGCTTCCAGCCGAGCAGGGAGGCGATGTCGCGGCCGTCGGTGCTGGTGGGGCAGTCGCCGGTCTTGATGTCGGTGACGTGGGCGGCGCCGGAGCTCAGCGAGTAGGTGAGGAGTTCCTTGACGCGGTCGCTGGTGGTGGTGGGGGTGTCGGCGTCGTGGGCTTGGGCGCCGGCCTCGAGGAGGGCGGCGCCGACAGCACCGCTCCACTGGGCATACTCGAGGTCGCTGAGGGCACCCTTGACCTTGAGGAAAGTCAGGAGCATGGACCAGCCGGCCCAGATGTGGGCCAGGGGCTCGGCGTCGCGGGGGGCGAGGCCGTGGTTGTCGCGGAAGCGGGCGGCGGCGACGCCGGTCCAGCGGCGGATGTCTGCCTGGTGGGTTTCGTAGTCGGCGGCGAGCCACTGGAGGTAGGAGGACATGAGGCGGTTGCGAGCGAGTCTTTTGAGGGGGGCGTCCAGGTCGATGACAGCGTCGAGGCTGATCTCGTTGCGGCGCAGGGGGACGGCGAGGCTGCGCTCGGCGGAGGAGCCGGCGGTGGGCAAGAGCTCGGAGGTAGCCAGGCCGGTGGCGAAGGGCTTTTCGCCGTCGCGCAGCGTGGAGTCGCGGCCCATGCGGTCGCGGGTGGTCTGGTTGAAGATGAGGTGGAGGACGTCTCCCAGGCGGCGCAGGGCGGCGGCGATGTCGCCTCCGGGGTTGAGGTCGTCGAGGAAGAACAGGGCGTCGCGGCAGCGGTTGAGGAGCATGCGCAGTGCGTTGGTGGTGGCACCTTCCTTGGTCAGGGAGGTGCCGGGCCTGGTCCTGTCCCAGTTGATGCCGTAGTGGTGCATGGTCAGGGCGGCTACACCAGTCTTGAAAGTGCCGGGGCTGCCGACGAGAAGGGTGGTGTAGGGGTTGCGGTCGATGGCTGCCTTGAAGGTGGTGCCGATCAGGATGGAGGCTACGCGGGGGGGAAGTTTGGCCATGAAGGCGCCGCCGCTGGCGGCGTAGAAGGCGGCGCGCAGGTCCTCTGCGGTCTCG
Source organism: Propionibacteriaceae bacterium (assembly GCA_030532575.1). Classification (GTDB taxonomy): domain Bacteria; phylum Actinomycetota; class Actinomycetes; order Propionibacteriales; family Propionibacteriaceae; genus Arachnia. The sequence continues at coordinate 3,792 of JAUNKV010000023.1, forward strand.
AAGGGGGCGGCGAGGTCGTAGTTGTCTAGGACGTTGCCCCAACTGGTGGGGGAGTCCTGGTGGCCGTGGGCGGTCAGGAGGCCGCCGGCGTGGGAGTAGGCCCACTGGGAGTCGTCAAGTTGGCGCCAGCCGGTGCCGGTGTAGCGAACGGCGGTGGTCTGGACGTCGCGGGAGACGTAGCGCAGTGCGTCGAAGATGCGGGCCTTGCCTGAGGGGCGGGAGTCGTAGGTGGTGATCTCGGGGATGTTGACGACCCAGTTGGAGCGCTGTAGGTCCTCGGCGGAGACGGTGGCGCGCTTGATGTTGCCGTCTCGGTCGCGCCAGGCGATCTCGTAGGCGGTCACGGCTGCCAGGGGGGCCGGTGAGCTCGAGGAGGAGGTGTTTTGGGCGAGGGAGTCGGCGTTGGTGGTGGGCTCGTCGATGATGATGCGCTCGATGATGGCCTCGAGGTCGAGGATAAGCTCTTCGGCGCTGGGGACCAGGCGGGGGACGTCGTCGACGTTCTTGACACTCAGGGTGCGCATGATGATGCCGCCGGTGGTGAGGTCGAAGATGTTGCGCTTGACCAGCGGCATGGCGGCGATGTCGGGGTTGATGACGCGGTCGAAGGGGTCGATGGAGGTGACCTGGCTGGTGGCCTGGGTGGCGGTGCGAGGGCGGCGCAGGATGGTGGGGCGAGCCTCGCCCAGGGAGTCGAAGCTGGAACGGGCGCGGTCGATGGCGAGGTGGTAGGTCTGGTCGGAGGCTTCCAGGAGGGCGGCCAGGGTCACGGAGACGTTGGTGGTGGCGGCCTGGCGGATCAGGTCGATCTCGTCGGCCATGTGGGCCAGGAGCGACTCGATCTCGGGCAGCCAGCGCAGAGCGGCCTGGCGGTGCTCGTCAGCGCCCGCCTTGTCGGTGCGCTCCAGGGTCAGGCGGCCGGTGATCTCGTCGGCGGCGGAGATCAGACGCTGGTAGTAGTCCTGGACCTTGGCTGCGGCCAGGTGGGAGGGGACGTCGGCGGGCTCGATCTCGATGAGGTCCTCAAGGGTGTAGCCGGCCTCGATGTGGTCGGTCAGGTCGGAGCTCTTGGCGTCGGTGGCGGGGCGGAAGATCCGGACGGGGCATCCCTCGAGGATCTCCAGGACGCGCACGGCGCGGTCCCAGCCGGCGGCGTCGAGGTCGACGACGACGTTGAGGTTGACGCCCACGAGCGGTTCGAGGAACTCGGGGGTCAGGGCCTTGGCGCCACCGGTGTTGGTGGTGGCGACCAGGCCGAGCTCAGTGGCGGTGGCGCAGTCCTTCTCGCCCTCGAGCAGCCAGATGGTCTTCTCTTCGATGACGGCTTGAATGACGTCGGGGAGGTTGTAGAGCACCGGGGTGAAGCTCTCGGGCTTGGAGGTCACCATGGCGCCGTCGGCGGTGTAGAACCGCTGGACGAATGTCTTCTCGCGGTCGGAGCCGGCGGAGCGCTCCTTGCGGACGACCTCCTGGACGATGGTGCCCTCGGCGTCGGTGTAGGCGTAGACGGCGACCTCGTGCCACTCCCCCTCACCCTTGGGCTTCTTGTCCTTGGACAAGGTGACGCGCTTGGGCAGGGGGCCGCGGCGCACGGTGGTGCGGGGTTGGCGGGACCGCGACCGCGAGGCGCGCCAGGTGGTGTCGTCGTAGCGCTCAGGGGGGGCGGTGTCGTAGAGGTCCATCATCGTCAGGCCCAGGGCCCCTGCGAGGTCGCGGGCCTCGGCCTGGCAGCCGTGGCAGTAGAGCATCGTGCGGCCGGCCTTGCCGTCGTAGGTGACGTGGAGGGAGGCGTTGATGTCGCCGTGGGCGGGGCACACGATCATGAAGTCGGTGCGCTTGCCGCGGGGCTTGAGATCGGCCTTCTCGGCGGCGTTCCACACGCGGTCGACCGAGGAGGCCGGACCCCAGCCGCCCTCGGGGACGTAGTCGGCGGCGATGCTCATGCCAGGCCTCCCGCCTGGGAGGCCACGGCCCGGGCACGGCGCGTCGACATGCTAGGTGGTGCTGGCGTCAAGGTAGGGGTCATGGGTACTATGTCCTCGTCCTCAATCTTCAGAACTGACGCTTCCTCAATCTTCAGAACTGACGCTCTTCCTGCTGATGGAGCTCTTGGAGCTGGTTCTGGGTGTGTTGGTCTTGAAGGTCATCCGGGTCCTGCTTTGCGGGCAGTCCCAACCGAAGACCTCCTCGATTGCAGTCGAGGGGGTCTTCACTTTTTCTATGGGACGCGGGCCTCGTAGACGCCCGGTTCGACCTGGCGGGCTGCTGGAGAGAATCGGAGGACGTTGTCCTCGCGGTCGCTGCCGAGGTTGACGATGGGCGGCTCTCCGTGGATGAGCGCCATGACGTAGCCGAGATAGACCCGCTGTGAGACACCGTGCTCATGGGCTCTGTCGTCGTAGAAGGCGCGCTCGTCGGGAGAGACGCGGGCGCGCATGTCCTTGGGCTTCCGGCTGCTCGGGTCCTCAAGGAGTGGCTGCACGCCGATCTTGGAGAGGTCGAGCTCGCCGACATGAGCCCACACCGGGTCGTCCAGGCCGTGGAAGCGTGCCAAGACGACGGCGGTGTAGTCGCTGAAGGAGAGGCCGAACTTGGCCGCGATGGATCGGTAGAGCTCAAACGAGCTCTCGAAACCGTACGCAGTGATGAAGACACGGTCGGCACGGAGGGTCGGTCGGTGCTCGACGTCCGTGGTCGGGAGGGTCGCTGTCGCCATGTACAGATCCTGCACCCGACAGAGGTGGTTCGGGGAGATGTGAGCTCCGGCGTGTTGCGCGTGTCACCCTCGCCGTTCGCGTGGTCGGCGACGGCTGTCAGCTCATCGAGGCTGCCGTTCATAGCACTCCCCTCCCCTCTCACTTAGAACTAAGCCCCTCAGAGGAGGTGTCTGTGACAGTGAAGTCCGAGCAATCTCCGCACCCCTCCCCCGCACCTTCCTAAGTGAGTATGGTCATGGATGAGGTGGTCACAGTGGTCGCAGGTCCTCTCATGGCGAGTAGAATCCCGTAGTTTCAACGAAAAGTGGCTCTTGGTCTGTGACCACTCGTGTGACCAGTGGGGTGGTCGCACCCACTGGTCACAGGCTCCTTTGGTCAGTTATCCACAGGATAAAGAGGGTGCAAAAAGGGCCGCGGGACGCCCGTGAAGGGCGTCCCGCGGGCGTGTCAGTGCCTGGGGTGGGTCCTCTCGCGGGCCAGGTACTCCTGGAGAGCGGCACGCACGAGCTCAGAGAACCTCATGTCATGCGTGCCCAAGAACACATCAACCTCGTGGGCTAGCTCGGGGGGCAGGCGCACCGCCCGCGGCGCGCTCGAGCGGTCTCCCGATGGGGACAGGAACGGACGCCCCGCCATCACGCCCCCTCTCCTATCAGCCGGCTGCCGAGCGCTGCCTCGACGGCCTCCAGGGCCGCCTGAGCACGTTGCTGATCCAACGCCGTCAGGTGCCCAAAGTCCTCGCAGCCCGGATGAGTCACCCGGTGAACCGCGAGCGCCACCTGGCTGACCAGCAGGACGCGCTCGAGGTGCGCCTCGAAACCGAACAGTTCGTCGCTCACGAGCCGGATCCTGTCAGCAGGACCTGAGCCTCTCCGATGCGCAGGTTCGTGGAGTCCGAGAAGGTCAGGGTCTGGGAGCCTGACTGGCCGCCGCCGGTCCACTGGATGTCCCAGGTGGCGGTGGCCGTGACGGGGTACTGGAGGTTGGGCTGCTCGGCGCTGGTTTGCTGGTAGGTGTGTCCGCAGGTGGGGGACTCGGCGGCGCCAGCGGCCGAGGACCAGGGCGTGCCAGCGCCCAGGCAGGTGACGGTGGTGCCGTCGCCCATGGACCAGCGGATCGAGGACAGGGTTGCGGTTGCGGTGACGGTGACCGAGCCGGCGGTTGCGGAGCGGGTGATCGGCCCGGTGGTGGATTCGCTGGGGTCGGAGATCCACAGCCAGACCGGGTAGCCGACCAGACCCATGATGCTCGGGTCGGCGGACTCGGGCGGGTTGGAGGCGAGCGTGCCCATGTGGAGGTTCATGGACTGGATCGCCTGCTGGGCTACCACAGCAGGATCGGGCCCTGCCTCCGGTGCCGACTCAGCCCAAAAGAAGGTCATCTTCGCCTGAGCTCCAGCAGTCGTACAAGACATGATGACGCCTCCATCATGCCCTTCCATGTATGAGCTCCAGGCTGGATCATCAGCAGGATGATCCTCGATTACCTCGATGTAGCAGCCGCGGGCCGCTGACCAGGAGCCGTTTCCGGAGGTGCAAGGGATCTCGCGGCCCGCGTAGGTACAGGTCATTTGGCTAGCGGTCGTGCCGGCTGAGGTGTTGGTGCCGGTGGAGGTGGTGCCGTCCTCAGCCACAATTACGCATGCGGCGCGTCCATCACTGAGCGTGCATCCAAAGCCGCCGTCTGCGAGCGCGGGCGGACTGATGAGTACACTCGTGATCAGTGCGGTGATCAGGGCGAGGATGCGGCCGGTGCGGCAGTGGTGCCGTCGTTTGGCTGTGGTGTTCATCAGTGGTACTCCTCGGCGAGCACTTCAGAGGAGTCGAGCAGCCATTCTCCCTGCTGGTTCACCCAGGTCATGGATGTGCACCCGGCGTTGAGGCCAGTAACTTCGACCTCCTCACCGTTGGTGTAGACGGTCTTGCCTGATGGATCTGTGCATGCGGTGATGATGACTTCGGCGCCGAGGTCGTTGTGCTGTTCGGTCTGTTTGCCGGGGGTGTAGCTGGTGGCGGTGACCGACCCTATGACCGTGTCTCCAGTCATGGAGATTCCCTGTTCGGCCATTGTGTTCATGCTGGAGACCAGATTGAGCCTGGATGATCCGTCGGCGGTGAGGTAGTTGAGGACCGAGGTGACAGTTTCGGGCGTGTAACCGGCAACGTCGGCGTCGTCACCGGCCTTGATGTATGCGGTGAAGGTGTCTTTGACCTCTTGAATGGAGATCTCTTGCTGGGTCAGGCTCGGGGTCGGTGTGGTGGTGGTCTGCTGGCTGGTGGCGGCGCTTGGGGTTGGTGTGGTGGTGTTGTTGGAGCAGGCGGCCAGGAGGAGGGCGCTGGTGAGGGTTAGGGCGGTGATGGTCTTGGTGGGTGAAGTAGTGCGGCTCATGGGTGTCTCCTGCTGTTACTGGCTGGCGGCGGCTGCGATGGGGTGGGGTTGGCGGATGTCGTCGAGGAGGTCAAGGGTGGCGTCGTCCAGGTCGATGTCGAGCTCGGCGAAGTGAGCGGTCATCTTCTCGACGATCTCGGTGGTGTCGTGGCCCAGGAGGTTCTCGGCCAGGATGAGCGAGCGCCACACGCGCTCGTCGTCATGGGTGGCCAGGAGTGCCTGGTTGGCGGCGCGGATCGCAATGAGCGGGTGGCCGGCCTTGATAGCTCTGGTGGCCAGGGTGTGGGCGATGTCGGTGATGGTGCTGACGATGTCCTGGCGGAGGGGGTCGGCCCACATGAAGTGGGCTCGGCGGGAACCGGTCAGCGGTGTGCCCGTGACCAGGTCCAGGGCGCGGGTCAGGTCTCGCATCGGTGTCGTGGTGGGGTCGGTGCCGATGAGGCGCTGGAAGATCTCCCAGTCGGATGTCACGCCCTGGAGGGTCCAGCTGCCGCCCGTGGGGAGGCTGATCGAGCGGGGAAGATAGGCCTCACCGTCAGCGTCGTTGCCCAGCCAGCGGCGGGCACGGGAGATGCGTGAGTTGAGGGTGGATGCCTTGACCTCGCGGCCGGCCCACAGGGTCTGGATAATACGGTCGTGGTTGACGCCAGCGGGGTTCAGTGCCAGGAAGGTGATGGTCTCCAGGACCTTCTGCCGCTGGTCGGAGGCGGGGGCGGTGCCGCGGGCGTCCTCGAGGTCGACCGGTCCGAGGATCCGCAGATAGGGGTTTAGGCCGTCGTTGTCCGGGAGGTCGCTGGGGATATCGGGCGGCTTGGGCAGGACGATGGCGACGTCGCGCAGGGAGGTACGCACCGGAGGGGTAATGTCATGGACCTCGGCGACCTCCTCGTGCTCGTCCTCCTCGGGGAGGGGCCCAGGGTCCTGGGAGGCTTCGATGGCCTCGGTGACGCTGGGCTCGGTGACCGTGTCGAGGTTGCGGGTCCAGGCGGGACCGGGCACGTAGTTGGTGGGGGCTTCGAGCAGAGACAAGACACGTGCGTAGTCGCTCGGCGTGAGCAGCTGAGGGGCGACGGCCAGGCCTGCGGGCTCGAGGATGGCGCGGTCCTCAGAGAAGGTCAGGGCCCAGTCCGACTTGGTGTCGATTTCGGAGATCATGGCGACGCCTACGCGCGGGGTCGAGGCGAGGAGCTCGTCGAGCTCGCGGGCCTGCTCGGTGGAGATGCTGCGAGGGATCAGGAGAATCTCCGGGCTCCAGGTCGCGGCCTCGGTGTGTTGGCGAGCGTGGGCCAGTGACTGGCCGGAGTCCGCGAGCGCGGCGGCTACCTGCTCGGCGCGGTGGCGGAGCTCGGTGGTGACGGACTCGAGGCCGGGGACATAGCGGATGCGGCCGGTGTCGAGGGCGTCGGTGAGTTCGTGGAAGACTCCGACGAGGGTGATCTGGAGGTCGTCGGCCCAGGGGCTTAGGGAGAGCTCGGTGGCCATGGCTGCCATGGCGGCCATGGAGGTCTCGGCGTTGCCGCGCAGGTCGAGGGTGCGCACGTGCTCGAGGTCGACGAGGACCTGGGCTCCTTCATCGTCGATGCCGATGGTGACCAGTGAGGGGTAGGGGGCGGTGGTGTCGGTGTCCTGGTCTGTGAGGTCGTCGGCAGCGATGGTCCACACGAGGTTGTCGTCGGTGCCGGTCCAGGGGGAGGGGAGGACGGTGGGCTTGTGGAGGTAGAGTTCGAAGACGTCGGCCTTCATGCGGGCTGCGCGGATGTCGGGGACGGTGTCGAGTTCGTGGACCATCGAGCGTAGGGCGCGGTCGACGGTGGTCATCTCGATGGGGTTGGCGACCTGACGGAGCTGGGCCTCGAGGGTGGATTCCTCGGGGTCGGGTGCGGCCATGCGTGTGCCGAGCGGGCGGTTGTGCTGGGCATGGCGGCGGCGATAGGTGAGCAGCGCGAGGAGAGTCAGGGCGAGGGCGGAGCCGACGCCGCCGGCGGTGCGGGCGTGGTTCATGGAGAACCAGGAGGAGTTCTCGGTGTCGTCGGCGATGGAGGTCTGCGTGTCCTGAGCGGGGGCTTCCTGGGTGGCGGCGGCGCCCGCGTCGGCGGTGGTGTCCTGCTGCTGGGTCTGGGTGGCTGCCTCGGGAGCAGGTGCCTGCGTTGCGGTGTCTGCGGGAGCCTCTGCTGCCGATGCGGCGGTCTCGGTGTTGGTGTCCTGGGCTGACTGCTCGGCCTCTGAGGTGTCGGCTGGCAGGGTGAGGGTCCAGCCGGGTTGGATGAGGGAGGGGTCCTGGAGGGACTGGTTATTGGTCTGGGGTACGCCGCGGTTGAGGTCGGCGATCTCGCTCCACTGGGTTCCGTCGCCGGTGGTCTTCTCGGCGATCTCCCAGAGGGTTTCACCGGGGGTGACCACGTGGGTGGTGGGCTCGGTGGGGCGCTGGGCGGGAGTGTGGGCGTCTGTGGCCTGCATGGAAGTCAGCGCGAGGTCGATGGGGTCAGCCTGGGCGGTGGTGGCGATTCCGGGGACGGCGAAGCCAACGACGATGGTGGTGAGCAGGCGTGCGGCGAGATCCTGCTGGAGGCTCATGGCGGGCAGGCGTGGGGGTGTCCAGCTGGAGATAGCGGCGGGCAGCTCGAGGATGGTGGCAACGGCGAAGGAGGCCCAGGAGATCCACCCGATGATGGCGACAATGGTGATGATGATGATGCCGTTATCTGGGGTGGTCAGGGCCTGGGTGATCTGTGTCCAGGTCGGCATGGTGTCGGGCAGGTGCAGGGGTGCGAAGGACACCAGGGCCATGGGGATGCCGACGAGGAGAGCGACGAGCAGGAGCAGCGAGAGCAGGCCCTTGATGGCGGAGGTCGTGCGGTTCATCGGTTGCCCTCCTGGACTCCGGTGGTGAGGTTGGCGTTTGCGCTGCCGTGGCCGGTCACCGAGGAGATGCCAATGAGGTTGAGGAAGACCGTGGGCTTGGTCTTGGTGGCATCGCATGATAATCGAGTGCCGTCGATGCGCAGAGAGCCCTGGACGCCGCTGGCAGCGAGGACGCTCTGACCGGCGCTGAACGCGGCCTCGCGGTTGGCCGAGGGGCGGCCGGCGGAAAGGACGATGTGCTGGCCGGCGGCGCGGGCCGCCTGCTGGCATGCGCTCTGGGCGGTGGCCACGGCGGTGGCCTTGGTGCCGCCGTCGACGATGAGGCCGACGACGAGCAGGACGGCGATGAACAGAGCCGGCATAGCGGCGCTGAGCGAGCCTCGCTCGTCACGCAGACGGGTCATGAGTTCCATCAGTGGGCCTCCCTATAGGTGTCGACCACACTGCTGGCCTGGGCGGTGACTACGCGCGTGCCGGTCAGTCCCGGTAGGTACAGGTCGGAGGTCTCGATGACGCAGGAGACTGTCGAGGTGACGGTTGCGGCGACTCCAGCGGCTTTGTCAGCCCCCTGAGTCGTATTGGTGACCTCGATGGATTGGCAGTGCATCGAGGTGTTGAGCAGGTAGGTCTGCGCTGCCGCCTGGGCGGCGCTCGAGGCCTCCTGACTTGTGCGGGAGATCGAGGCTGCCCTGGCGGCCTGAGCGGCGGCCTCCTCCATGTTCTGGTGGGCCAGGGTCACGCGGCCTGCCAGGACCAGGATGCCGACCAGCATCAAGAACACGGGTGTGAGGATGGCGGTCTCCAGCGAGATCGAGCCGCGCTCGGAGTTCAGGGAGCTCATCGCGTCCACCTCTCGATGGGCGCTGCCGCGGACTGTGAGACGCTGGTGATGCCCAACCCCGACATGATAGTCGGGGTGGAGGCGGTGACCGTGACGACCACCTGTGTGGTCGTGCGGTCGATTTGAATGTGGGAGGTCTGTCCCTCGGCCAGGGTCTGATCGAGGATGGCCTGGCCGGCGCTGCGCCCGTCGGCGTCGGTGGCGTGCCAGGCGGCGGCGTTGACTGCCGCCGTCGACGCCGCCCGTGCCGCTATGTTCCGGGTGTTGAGGTACAGGCCGGCCTGGATCAGGGCGAAGACGACGAGCAGCACCGTGGGCACGACGATGGCGACCTCGAGGGAGATCGAGCCGCGCTCCCCCCTCTGGTTACCGATGCGCGGCGTGAGATGCTGGTGTAGATGCTCTCGGAGGGTGGTGACGTCGTCGGGACCCATCAGGCGACGCCAGCCAGGTGAGATTTGACTGCGGCGGTGATGCCGGCGACGACGAGGGTGGCGACAAGGACTAGACCGACCGTGATCAGAACCTGCTCGAGGGAGACCGAGCCGCGCTCGGAGTCGTCCAGGGCGCTGAGCAGGCGGGTGTGGAGTTTGGTGATGGAGTTGATCATGGCACAGGGACCTTTCTGGTATCGATGGGTAGTACTGCTATTGTCGAGGAGTCGTGATCTGGGTTCCAGGACCTTCATCTATAGGGCGATGGAGGCCAGAGACGGGTACAGGACCATGATGATGACGATGAGTACCGGCAGTGTGGCCGGCATCGTCAGACGCTCGGTGGCGGAGTTCTCGCGGGCATGCTCCTCAGCGAGTTGGGCGTTGCGCAGGGACTTGGCTCGGCCTCGTAGGGCCTCGTATACCGAGGCACCCGACTCCCCTGAAAGCCGCATGATGTCGGCGACGTCGCTCAGCGCAGGCACTCCAACAGCCTCGGACAGATCGTCTAGAGCGTCCCAGGGCTGACGGCCGTCCCACTCCGAGGAGGCGATGGCCTGACTGATCCGGCGGAAGGGCCAGGTGTCAGGGATGAGAGCCGCGTCGCGCAATGCCTCGTGCGGCATGGCGCCTGAGATTCGGGCGATGGAGATCAGGTCCAGGTAGATGCTGGCGGCCTGAGCGAACTCCTCGCGCAGCTCGGTGGCCTGGGATTGAACGATCAGGTCGGGGACGAACCACCCCACCACTGCCAGAGCCAGCGAACCGATGACGGGGATGGCGACGGGCAGTACGGTGCCCAGAGCCGCCATGCCGGTGCTCAACACGAGCGGGGCCACGAGAAAGACCAGGGCCATCACGATCTTCTCGCCCAGCAGGAGGTGAGGCTCTTTGTCTACAAGTGCCATGTCCTGAGTGGGGGCTACCTGCCCCGGGATCCTCGCCCCGAAGCGCTTGCGAGCGCTCAGGCCGATGCGCTCGAACATCGTGGCGTCATCCCCCAGGACCAGCGGGGTGGAGGTGTCGTTGAGACGCTCGAGGGCCGAGCCCAGGTCAGGGCCGGCGGGAAGGAGAGTGCGGATGATCAGGAACAGGCCGAAGCCAGCCAGGGCGCCCAGGAGGAGCGGGAGCTGCCAGGTCATGCCGTCTTCCCTTCACTGCCCAGGAACCGTGTGGTGTTGGTGCGGTAGGTGATGTTGCGGATCCACCATAGCGACCCAAGGTAGGCGGTCAGCAGAGCCGCGAAGACGACCTGCCCCAGGGGCGAGGAGTAAGCCGTGGAGAAGGAGGGGTTGACGAAGACCAGGCCCACCAGGATCGCCAGCGAGATCAGCGTGACGTAGCGGACCGTGGTGCGCGGGGTGGCTCGGTCGGACTCGATGTTCTGAGCGACGCGCACGCGGTCTGAGACGACGTCAGCGAGTTCGGCGAGAGATCGGGACAGCCCACCCTGACGCTGGGCGCCCTGGATCAGCGCCGCGGCGATCATGTCGGCGTTCTGGTCGTCGACCTCATCAGCCCAGGCACGCAGTGCCAGCTCGAGGGACTGCCCGGCTCGGATTCTCGCGGTGAGGCGGGAGATCGAGGGACGCAGAACCTCGGGCACCGAGTGCAGCGAGGAACGGATGGCCTCCTCCACGCCAGATCCAGCGACTAGGACTCCCGACATGGCGCGCGTCCAGGACTCCAGCGCCTGGAGGCGAGCGATCCGGTCGGACTGGGGTGAGCCGATCAGGGCTGGCAGCAGGACAGCGGCCAGCGGCGTCATGATGATCAGCACGACCATGCGAGTGACCACGGTACCCAGCAGACCCACGCCCAGGCCGATCAGCAGATAGCGGGTGTTGATCCCCAGAGCCTTGGGCGAGTAGCGCCGAGCCAGGACACGGGCAGCCGAGGGCGCCTCCACCTTCTTGGGTACGACGGTCGGGATCGCGCCACGTATGAGCAGGATCAGCCCTGCGGCCACGCTCGCAGCCAGGGTGCCGAGCAGAACTGCGGACAGCATCAGCGACCACCCCTGCTGGCAGTGTGCGAGGCGGCGAACATCGAACGCGGAATCCCGAGGTCGACCAGGTTGTCCATGAAGCTCGGCGGAGTTGCGGGCACGGCGTGCCCGTCGGAGCCGGGGACGAAGACGTTGGTGATGGCGACCTTGCGGTCTCCCTCCCCCAGGCCGACCTCGATGACCTCGGAGACGTAGCGGTGCTTGCGACCGTTCTCGTCGACGAAGTTGTCCAGGTACACGATGAGGTCGATGTGCTGGCCAACCTGTCTGTAGGCGTGGGTCTCGCTCGTGCCCATCTCCTCGACTGCGCAGGTGACCAGGCGCTCGATGACGTCGTTGGCCGAGTTGGCGTGGATCGTGGAGAACGAGCCGTGGCCCATCTGCATGGCCTTGAACATGCCCGTCACCTCCTTGCCTCGGACCTCACCGACGATCACGCGCGCAGCGTTGAAGCGCAGCGACTGGAAGATCAGGTCGTCGATGGTGATCTCGCCGGCCGAGTGGCCGTCCGCACCGATCTCGCCTGAGCCGGGACGAGCCTCGAAGGGGATGACCATGTGGTGGTGGTCGGGCATCTGGTGCAGGAAGAGTTCGTACTCGGTCTCGATAGTCACCACGATCTCGTCGGGGCTCATCGCGTTGGCGAGGGCTCGCACGAGCGTGGTCTTGCCCGATCCCTGGCCAGCGCCGGAGACGACGATGGAGCGGTGGTCTTGGACCGCGGCGCGCAGGAAGTCGCACAGGGGCTGGCTCAGCTCGTCGAGGGCGACCAGGGTGTCCAGGCCGATATCGACCAGGCGGTGACGGCGGATGGTGACCACGGGGCGGGGTGTGACCCAGGCGGTCGCCTGGAGGCGGTGTCCACCGGGAAGGGACAGGCTCAGGAAAGGCGTGGCGGGATTGAAGCTGCGCTCGGAGTTGGAGCGCCGCGCGGCGAGGAAAGACAGATCGCGGATCAGGTCTTCATCGGAGGACGCCACCGGGGCGGAGGTGACGCGGCGACCGTCGGCCATGATCAGGGTGACGTTGTCATAGCCGATGATCATGATGTTCTCGACGTCGTCGTTGTCGACGAGTTGCTGGAGGCGACCGAGACCGAAGAGTTTGGATTCGACGGCTGCGCGCAGCCTAGCCTCGTAGTCGTCGGACCAACGGCGGTGGCCTTCGGCGATCATCTCGCGGCGCTGCTCGCGCACCTGCCGGTCGATGTAGACCATGCCCTGTCGGTAGGCCTCCTCATCGCTGAGGTTGGCCATGGTCGTGTCGTTGGCCATCTGTGCCGAGCAGGCGCCAGCGACGAGGTCGACCTCGCGCCAGAAGTCCGCATCGGCACCTGGCGCCTGAGAGGTTACCGGTGCGGTCGATGCAGGCGGCGGCGCAGCCGCGGTGCGGCTGGCGGCGTTGGGCTGGCGCATGACGTTGGCAACGGCTCGACGGGCGTCGAAGTTGGCGGCCGTCAGAGTCCCGGTGCCGAAGATGGGCAGGTCGGACAGGGACGCGGGCGAGGTGAGATCCTCGGTGCTCTTGGGTGCCATCACGCCTCCTGACCCAGGGTAGTGCGGCGTCGGGCGATGGCGGCGCGACTGGCCTCACCGACTGAGGTGAGTGAGCGCATAAGGCTCGAGGAGGCGAAGCGCTTGGCGGCCGGCTTGCCGATCGAGAGGTGCTCAGCGTTGACCGGATCCCAGGCGACTGACTCCAGGAGAGGCAGACCGATCTGCTTGGCGATGTCCCTGGCGGCATAAGGGCGTCCGGGGCCGACGACGAGCAGGCGTGAGGGGGTCAGCGCTTCGAGGTCGGAGTCTTCCTGCGGCATCTGCCGAGCGGTGGCCGCGGTGACGGCGATGTCGGGCAGGCGGCTGGAGGTGGCCAGGATGTTGAGGTCGGCGCCCCACAGAAGAGCAGCACGCTCGTCGTCGGTGCCACGGCTACGGCCCAGGTCGACCAGGACGTCGACGCCGGCGCTCTCGAGTGACTTGAGGACGGCGGTGATCTCGTCCCACGCGCCGATCAGTGCCGGAGCCTGGTTGGGGCGCTGGATCCCGGGCAGGAGGGTGAGGTTGTCTCTGGTGAGGGGGATCGTCTGGCGCTTGAGCTCCTCGACGGTGATCTCAGAGCCGACAAGGGGCACGATGCCACGTGTGTACGGGACTTGGCCGCGCAGGGCACCGGGGAGGATCGAGGAGCCGGAGGTGTCTGCCTCCACGATCATCACCGGGTTGGGCCAGGTGAGGGCGGTGCCCAGAACGGTGGTGGTGACGCCGGGGGCGCCCTTGGCCGAAGTGAAGGTGATGAGCATCGGAGATCAGTCCTGGGAGTCGAGGATGAGGGCGATCTGGTCGCTCGAGGCCAGTGAGGCGACCTGAGCGGCGGAGTCTTCGGCGACCTGGACGTCGATGATCTGGACCGAGGAGTCTGACGGTGAGGTGTGGACTGCGACGACCGTCCCATACCACGTCTGGGGGTTCTCGATGCTCGCGGAGCCAGCAGCAGCGACCTGCACAAGGGTCACGGAGTCACCGGACTCGAGTGTCGAGGCGGGAACCTTGGACGGCGACAGGGCGATGCCGACCAGGGCATGTCCGCTCTGGACGCCGAGGGTCGAGGCCACGGAGTCTGGGCTCAGAGTGGTGCCGGCGTGCAGGTCGGATGTGGCGAGCTTGCCGACCAGGCTGGAGGCCTGGGAGGAGGGGATCGTGTCCAAGCCAGTCGACCCGTTGGGGATCTCGACGTTGATCAGGTCCTGGGGGGTGATGGCCTCGCCGCGCGGTACGTCCCGGCCGACTGCGACGACTTGGTAGGAGTCCGACAGGTTCTGCGCCAGTGCCACTCCCCCGAGGCCAGCCACAACGACGAGCGCTGCTCCCAGAGCCATCATTCGTGGGCGTCTCTGGGGGCGCAGGGGGCTGAGGTCGCCACCGGACAGGGCGCTTTTGGCGCTCTTCTTCTTGGACTTCTTCTCGTTGGTCTTGGACCGGTCGGGATGGCGCAGGGAGGCCATAGGGTCAGTTCTCCTTGGAGTTGATTATCGTCAGGACGGCGTCCTCAACGAGGATGGATCGGTTGCCCAGCCCCAGCTCGTCGACGAGTGAGTCGATGATTTCGAGGTTGGTGTGGGTGAAGCGGGCGAAGAGCTGGCCCCGAATGGCTCCATCGCGCCGACGCGGTGAGTTCTTGGGGGCCTTGGTGAACAGCTGGCGTCGCTTGGAAGTTTCGGAGGGAGCCTTGGCAGCGAGCGTCTCGTAGGCGTCCTCGATGGCTTGCTGGATCATCTCAGCGTTGTTGAGGTGACGCTCCTTGGCGGTGTCGGCGATCCAGGTCTTGACCTCGGTACGGACCCAGAACGCAACGGCCTTGGTGACCTCGTCAAGGGCTGCCGCAGCAGCCTGAGGAGCTGCGGCGGCCTGCTCGGGGACGGTGTCCTCGACGACGGGGACAGCGGCGGCCTCCGTGACCGGTGTCGATTCGGGAACGGGAGTCGGCTGTGTCGAGGTCTTAGGGCGACGACGGATGGCACCACGCAGGGCGGCAGTGCGATCTGGAGTAGTAGGTGTGGACTTGCCGAAGTTGACGGTGCGTTCAGCGCTGGCCATTGGTCACTCCCCCCTTCGTGGCTGCGGCGGCCTCAGCGTCAGCTATCCGGGAGACGATCTCGGTGGTCAGAGCCTGGTAATCCTGGGCGAGGCCGGCGGCGCTCTGAGCGAACTTCCTGTTCTGGGTCTCCAGCTCGTGGACGAGGAGTCCGCGGTGACGGCACTCGTAGGCGCAGGTGTCGCTGGTGCGCAGGATGGTCTGGAGGAGCAGGTCCCCGCCTCCGAGGTCACGTGCCAGGGAAATCCGCGCCTTGCGGCGGATTGAAGTGGCGGAGATCGAGACGCCGGCGATGAAGACGCCAAGGAGGTCGAGTGCGGGGTTGATGGTCACCGCGCTCTGGAAGAGGGTCGTAACGTACTCCAAGCCGTCCAGAGAGCCGTCGTCCGGCTTGGTGGGGATGACGAGCCAGTGTGCGGCGCCGAGGGCGAGTTTCTGGAGGGTCGGCAACTTCGGAGGCGTGTCGATGAGGATGAAGTCATACTCCCCCGCCAGTGGGATGAGGGCGGCTGCCAGGACGTCGCGGTGATCGCGGCCGCTGGGACCCGAGACCTCGGAGTCCAGTAGGGCGGTCAGCTCGTCGAGGTGCCGGCCGCCGGGGATGACGTCGAGGTTAGGGCGGACGCCGGTCAGAGGTGTCAGGGGCGTGGACGAATCCCTGCGCAATGCCAGGAAGAGGTTGTCCCCCTCATCAGACTGCTCGCGGTACCCCAGGTCTCGCTGGAGGTTGGCCTGGGGGTCGAGGTCGATCAAGAGCACGCGGTAGCCGGAGGCGGCGAGTAGGCCACCGACGTTGGCGACTGACGAGGTCTTGAAGACCCCGCCTTTGTCATTGAGGAAGGTCAGCACTCTCGTGAGTTCCGACCTGTCGACGCTGGTCATGGTGTCTCCCCTTGGGTGGCTCAGGACTTTCACCTTCAGTCTAACCATGTAGAACACAATTGGCAAGCGTGTGACAGGAGGTAGCACTAGTTAGCACTAGTCCACATGTGTGACCATCGCATGCATGCGAACAACCTCAGATGCCACTGGATGCAAGCGGTGCGCACGTGACGATATGTGCTGCAATAAAACAGCACGTGAGGGCTGTTGATGTCTGAGTGGGTCAGGCGTTCAGTGAGGACCACTGAGCGAGGCGCCGAAGGGCTCGAGATCGACGCTGCCGGAGGGCAGCCCTGGTGAGCTTGAGGTCCTGAGCGACCTCCTCGTCATCGAGGTCGTCGAGGAAGGTGGCGAGCAGCAGGCGGGTCTCGTCCAGGCTCAGCACCCCTGCTTCGGAGGCGCGCGCCAGAAGGTCCAGGGCGAGCGCCCGACGGTCGTCATCCTCGAGGTGAGCGATGGCGTCGAGATCGTCGGGAGGGAGGAGTGAGGTCTCGGCGAGGGCAGTGTCAGGATCGGCCCACTTGCCGCACATCCGCTTGAGGAAGTCTCCGCGGAGGTTTGCAGCTGCCTGGGTGGGGTTGCGGTGCAGGGGGAAGGTCCGGATCGTCTCCCACATTGCCGTGACGGCGATGCTGAGAATCTCCTCGTGGGGGTACCTGTCGGTGCAGCGGCGGATCGTCGCCTCGATCAGCGGGCGGAAGGCGTGAAGCACTACGCGGCCGGCGTCGGAGTCGTGGGAGGCGATGTCGAGCATGGCCCACAGGGTTTGTGAACTGGGGGAGATCCCCTGGGAGGGGTTGCCCTGAATCACGTCGATGAGGTCGGCCGGGCACGTGGCGTTGGCCAAGCATGGGTGGACCGAGCTCCACCGGGCGATGAGGTGGGGAGTGGGGTGCGTCAGGGAGTCGCGGTCCGAGGCGAGGGCGGTGCGAGTGCGCGTGAGAGACATGGGTGGCTCCTTCCTTGTCCAGTCGCCCCTGACGCTCGTGATCCCCCCTTGCCGGAACCCCTTGACGAGAAGCCTCCGCAATCGTGTGACCTTTCTCATACTGAGTTGACGGGGTCTACCTTTCCGCAGAATGCCAGCGATTCACGCTCCCCAAACTGCTCGCCGTCAGCTGTCACAGGACAGCTCGCGAAGGGGCTTATTTCCAAGTGAGAGGCAGCGATGTCTCTACGGGATTGCCCGCAAACGGCGGGACGGTGGGAGTGGCTCCTCACCGTCCCGCTACCCCCGAGACCGAGTGAGAGGAACCAACCGTGGCCAAGAGGAGCTGGAAGTCGATTCGCGCCGTCGCGGACACCGACAAGGCCAATGAGACCGAGCAGCTCGACGAGGGGAAGGTCGCTGGTCGCGCCCGCCGTCTTCCGGGACTGGGCAAGTGGTCTAAGAAGTCTGAGGAAGCCCCTGTCGCCCACTCCCACTCGTGGACCAATGGCGCGTCCCTGACCACCCGTGCCACCGGTGTCCTGATCCTGGCCGCCATCGCGTGCGGCCCCGTCGCACTGGTCACCAGCCACTCCGGCTCCTCACGACAGAGCACCCCCACTGTCCAGACGACCGCCTCTACCGCAGACCAGCAGGAGTCGGCCGCAGCCGGCCAGGCTGGCCTCGAGATCGTCCAGGCGTGGCTGTCCGCGACCAAGACGGACCACGCGCAGCTCGACGCGCTCATGGGGTCGTCGTCGAGCACCTTAGGGGACCAGGCCATCGCCTACTCCGATCTCCAGGTCGCCAGCGTCGCCCCGAGCGCGACCGCCTCCGTGTGGACCGTCATCGTCACCGCGACGGTCCCTGCCAGTACTGAGCAGGAGGGGGCCAGTGCCACCGCGACGGTCCCTGCCAGTACTGAGCAGGAGGGGGCCAGTGCCACCGCGACTCCCACGCCCGACGGCCCTGAGACCGCGAGCGCGGCGGTGCGTGTCGCGTGGCAGGTGCCGGTCAGGGTCGTCGAGGGGGAGTCAGGGCTGGAGAGTTCGGCGGTGGCGTGGCCTGCGCCGACGACGTTGAGTCAGGTCGTGACCGGTGGAGTTGATGGGTACGGGGTGACGCTGTCGACCTCGTCTGCATTGGGGCAGACGGTTCAGGAACTGCTCACGGCGTATATCACCGGTGGTGACGTGACTCGGATGATCTCGCCTGAGACCAAGCTCGAGGCGCTTCCGGTGGGCGTGTACACGTCGGCGGCTCTGACGAGTGTGAGTGCTCAGGGTTGGAACACTGACTGGACGAGCAATCCGCCCGAGGGACAGGTGATCCAGGTGATGGCGATGGCGACGCTGACGTCGTCCTCGCAGGCTGTTTCGACTTCCTCATGGGCCTTGACCCTCAAGGTCCGTGCAGGTCGGTGGGAGGTGTTGTCGATCGACGGCGCTCCCGCATCCGTGGAGGACGGCTCCTCGTCCTCGGCAACCCCGACTCCTGAAGGAGACAAGTGATGAATCCCGTTACTTACGCTGCGGCGACTGTTCACGGTGCTGCTGTCCAGGCCGGCATCTTCGACTCCGCCAACAGTCTCATCTCCGAGGCGACGACGACTGTGAAGGGTATCGTCGCGCTGGCGGCGATCTGCGTTGTGCTGGTGGCGATGTGGGCCTCGAAGTCGTGGAAGACGACGGCGACGGTGGTGGCGCTGGCGGTGTTCGTGGTCTGGCTGATCAGCTTCAATGGCATTTCCAGTCTCGCGAGCCAGGTGAATGGTGAATTGCAGGGCGCCGCCCTGGTTCCGTCGGCCTCGCACGTGCTGAACGGCTGAATCGATGGCTGGGGCGACGAGCGAGGCTAACGGCGGTGAGGTGGAGGCCGCGCGCTGGTACACGGGCACCCGTCGCATCCCTACCGTCATCGGCAAGCTTCCCACGGGGGAGAAGCTGATCGGTGGTCCGTATACGGTGTCCCAGCTCCTGACGATGCTGGGACTGTTCCTCGGGCTGTTCGCCACCCGGTCAGCATGGTCGATGTCCAATGGGGTGACCAACATGGCTGTCCTTGTGGTCGGACCAATCTTCGCCGGCTGGGTGGTGGCTCGGATCCCGTGGAACGTGCGCAGCCCGCTGACGACTGCGAGCGCCCTGCCCTCCACGTGGGGCGCGAGGCACGGTCGAGTGCGCGGTGTGGTGTGCAAGGTCCCCAAGGTCCACACGGAGCGGCCCGTGGCCCTTGTGGACCTGCTGGACAAGAACCAAGCGGTGGACCTCGAGCCGACGCTCGCGAGCGCGGTGGCGTCGGTGGCCGAGGTGCCGCCGGTTGTGGAGGTCGTCGCAGTGAGTGCGGCGGTGGAGAAGATCGAGGGGTCCGAGCCTGTGATGGCTGGGACATCGGTGGCGCCGAGGAGCGCTGTGCAGTCGCTCCTGGCGGGTGCTGCGAGGAGGAGCTGAGGACGATGAAGGATCCCTACGGCGAGCTGACGCAAAACCTGGTCTTCACCCGGTTCGGTACTGTGTGGGCGACGTGGCGGCTGACGCCACGCCCCTACGGTATGAAGCCGGCCAAGGAGAAGCGTGCGGTGCGTGCGATGCACACGGCGCTCTACCGGGCGGTGCCGGGTGAGATGGTGCTGATGGGGCTGACCTCGCCCATCGGTGCGAGCTCGGTGGTTTCGGCGACGATCCAGGGTGTTGACCTGGTCGATAACCCTGGGGTGATCGATGAGGCGGAGGCCAACCTGGACCGTCTGGACGGGTTGAGCATGGGGCAGCGGTTCTTCTACCTGTCGGTGCCGCTGCCCAACACGGGTACGGACATGTTCATGGGGCCGATGCGTGCTCAGTGGGCGGAATTCCAGAGCGCACTGGCTCTTCCTCGACCGGCGCCGTCGGATGCTGTGGTGGCCAAGAGGCTGCGCCAGGCCGAGGCGATTCGCCGGGCGCTGCCGCTGGCATTCGAGGCTGAGCCGGTGTCAGTGTGGGAGCATCTGTGGATCCGGCACCACGCCTGCATCCGTGGGGTGCTGGACCGGGAGATGCCGCGGTCGTGGGGCGCTGACGAGGCCGATGAGCCGGTAGTGAGGATGTCTTCGCTGCCGGCGCCGACCCTGGACGTGGCCGGCCAGACCGACGATCTGGACGCGGGGGAGAAGCTCAATCCGCTCCAGCGCCGCTACCTCAAAGTCATCACCGATGAGGTCCCGTCGTGGCAGACGATGCTGACGGTGGCTGCCACGCCTCCCGAGGGGGTCGCGTTCCCTGGTGGGGAGTGGCTGGGGAACCTAGACAACATCGGCGTGCGTGTCGACTTCGCTCAGCGGGTGGTGACGTACTCGTCCAAGGAGGTCACACGTCGCAATGTCAGGGCCATGCGCAACCTCGAGGAGCAGGTCGACCAGCGCTCCACTGACACCGCCAGCTACATAGGGTCTGGCGGTCTGGAGGGGCGCATCGCCCAGCTCAACGAGTACGTCGCTCTGCTCAGCGCCGACGAGAACGAGATCGAGACCGAGTCGACCACGATCCTGTCGGTGGGTGGGCAGACCCGCGAGGAGATGGACGACAACGTCAACATCGTCCGCCAGGTCATGGGTCCGGAGGGTTGGGGCTTCACGCTGAGCCGTGAACTCGGTGGTGCTCAGGAGTCCCTGTGGTGGGCCAGTCAGCCCGGCTCGAGCACGGACGCCCTGACCAAGTCACTGGCCCAGATCACCACCAGCCACTCCCTGGCCGCCGCGGTCCCGGTGACCACCACCGAGGTCGGCGACTACTCCGGCATCCTGGTGGGCCTGGGGATCCACGGAGGCGTCCTGTCGCCGGTCCTGATGGACCTCGAGGACGCTGCCAAGAGCCTGAACGTCTCGCCGTCTATGTGCGTGGTCGGCGAGCTCGGATCGGGCAAGTCCGTCCTGCTCAAGACCATCAGCCTCCTGCTGGCCGACCGCGGCTCGCGCGTGGTGGCCATTGACCGCTCCGACACCGCCGAATGGGTCACCGCCCTGTCCAGCGTCGAGGGGCTGCGAGTCGTGGACATCTCCGCTGACGCCAAGGTCTCCCTGGACCCGATTCGCGTCTTGCCCAAGGCGGACGCCTCCCGCTACGCCCAGAACCTACTCCAGGCGCTCCTTGGCATCGCGGCCACCTCCGACGAGGCTGCCCTGTTGGGCGACATCCTGGAGGACGGCTACCGCAACAAGCACCATCTGGGATCACTGAGTGCGGTGGCCAAGCACCTGGGCACCCTCGGGGACCCGATGGCCAAGAAAATGGCTGGTCGCCTGCGCAACTTCTCGCGCAAGCCGCTGACCAGGTGCATGTTCGATGACTCTCTGCCGGCAATGAGCATGGACGACCCCGCCGTCGTCTTCCGCACCCAGCAGCTCAGCCTGCCTAGCAATGCCGAGCTCGAGAGCGCTCACCTCTACGAGGCCATGAGCCTGGACAAAGTCTTCTCTCGAGCTGTCTATGCCCAACTCGTCGCCATCGGCCGCATGATCACCTTCCAGCGCCGCGGAGTCCTGGATATCTTCGTCGCCGACGAGGCCCACGCCGTGACTCTGTCCGAGGAATCCACGCGCGACCTGGAGTACCTCGTGCGCGACGGTCGCAAGCACCTGGCCGGCCTCCTGATCGGTTCCCACGACCCCGAGGAGGACCTGGACGGTTCCGAAGTCCTGCGACGCCTGATCTCCTGGCGCTTCGTGATGCGCCACCGCGACCGCGCACTGGCAGCCCGCGCCCTGGACTGGCTCGGCCTGGACCCCACGAGCGAGGAGCTCCTGGACAAGATCACCAAGGATCTCTCGCCCATTCCCGAGGGAGCCAAGAAGCCCGACCCCAACCGACTGGGAGAAGGCCTTGTACGCGACGCCCGCAGCCGCTATGGCGTCATCAAGGTCCTTGCCCCTGCCTCAGGCACTCGACTGACCGACGTGATGTCCAGCCCCATGGCCGAGGAGGCGCACTGACTATGAAGCGCCTGAGTCCGCGCCAACTCAACATCATCGTCGCCGCACTCCTGGCCACCACCATGACAGTGGTCGCTAGCTCCGCCATGGCCGATCCCACCGACGACGCCGCATCCCAGGGCCTCAACATCGTCGATAGCCGAGGCAACTCCATCGACAAGTACTCCCTGTCCCTGGACACCGGATCCGCATGGAACCCCACCGACTCCAAGAGACTCATGGCACCCCTGGCCGAAATGGTCTGGGGCGGATACCTCCAGTCGATGAGGATCCTCATCTTCATCTTCCACTACATCCTCACCGCCAAGTGGCTCGAAACCTTGATCGCCCCCCTGCGAGGTCTGACCTCCGGCGTCGAGGTCATCGTGTCCACACTGGGCCTGTACCCGCTGATGTGCACCCTGCTCGCAGCCTCGGTGGGCTTCGCCCTGTTCAAGGGCCACACCGCCCGCGGCTTCGCCAACCTCGGCGTCGGCGTCCTCATCGCAGCACTCAGTATCGGCATCCTCGCCCACCCTGCCGACAAGGTCTTGGGCGACGGGGGCCTGATCAGTCAGGCGCAGAGCGCCAGCAACGAGGTCAACAACGAGTTCTTCCCCGGGGAGAACCCAGACTCCATGACCGCTCAGCTCGTCGACACCCTCGTGCGCTCACCCCACCAACTTATCAACTACGGGCAGCCCGTCGACGGCACCAGCTGTGAGCAGGTCTATGACGACTCCCTGGGCACCGACAACGCCTGGGAGAAGGTCGGCGGCTGCAACGCCGACATGAAGAAAGCCGCCCAGCAGGCCTCCGGCCAGATGATCGCGCGGATGCTCGCCCTGCTCGGCCCCGTGTACCTCGGCTTCAACCTGTACTCCTACGGCATCATCGCCGTCCTGATGTTCGTGGCCATCTCAGCCGCCTGGTCGGGACTGTCCCTGACCTGGAACATGGTCCTGGGCATCGCCTCCGGCGGCGGACGACGCTCGCTCCTCAAGGCCAGCGCCAGCCTCCTGACCTCTTTGGGAGCCATCGTCGCCGTCCAGGTCTTCGTCACCGGATGGATGGAACTGACCAACACGGTCCTGGGCTCCCAGATCGACATCCCCACCGAGATCCGCTTCCCCCTGGCCGGCATCGCCCTGCTTCTGGGCCCCGGCGTCGGCATGGTCTTCTACCTCAAAGCACGCAAGCGCGCTAAGGCCGCCGCCGCCCGCCTCGCCGAGGCCACCGGCAGCAGCGCCGGCCAGCCCGCCGACACCGGACGGTTCGCCCGCACCGCTTCCAACCTAGCCCGGGACGCGGTCCACATCGGCGCATCCCTTGGTGGCCGCGGCAGCAAGGTTCCCACCGGTACATCGGCAGTGACCACGCCCTCAGCCCCTCGAGCTGTGAGCGTCCCCTCCACCGTGCGCTCCCCGGGCAGAGCGAGCGCCTCGAGGGCTACGGCTGCCCTGCCGTCCGCAGGCGCGGGGATGCCCGCACTGTCCGGCGGCAAGGGGGACTCTGGGGCTCCTGCACTGCCTGCCGGGCCGAGCGGCCCGCGCCCTGGTGGCGGCTCGGCCTCCAAAGAGTTCGCCAGCGCAAGCCGCGAGATCGTCCCTGTGCGCGGCGGCCGTGGCGCCTCGCGTCCCTCGTCGGTCACAGCGGAGTCCACCGTGCGCCGTGTCGACGGCAAATCCCGTGGCGGCATGAGTCCCGAGACCCGTGCCCGGGCGCTGCGCGCCGCCGTCACGGTCGGCGAACTGGGCCTGGCCGCCGCAACCGGCGGCACCTCGGCCGTGGTGTCAGCGGCGGCCCGTCAGGTCGCCTCTGGGGTCCTGAGCGCAGGCGTCAGCAAGACCATCGAGTCCGGCAAGCCCCGCACACCAGCACGCCCGGCGTCGGCCGACGTGTCGCCCACGGTACCCAAGCCGACGACGCAACAGGCGCCCCGGCGGGCCGAGCAGTTGCGCGCACGCCTGAACCAGAACCGTGTTCCCCGCATGGAGAAGGTCCCTGGGGGAGTCGTCGACCGCAGTACCGGTCAGCAGTTCCGAACCATCCGAGTCGGGGACACCGAGTTCCTGGAGCCGAGGAGAGTGTCATGAGCACCATCGAGATGATCGTTCCGCCCACCAGCTGCACCGCCTGCGCCTTCACCAAGCGAGTGCTGGAGAAGACCGGGATCGACTACTACGAGACCGCGGCGGACGACCTGCCTGCCGGCCGGCTCGAGGAGCTGCGCAAGCACCACCGGAACTTTCCCGTGCTGCGCACCCCCGTGGGCACCTTCTCAGGCGTGATGACGCTGGGTGCCGCCCGTGACCTCGCCCTCGCCCTGGCCAAGGTGGAGAAGGCGGCATGAGCAAGGTCGGAACCGCCATCGCCGGCGGAGCAGCGGCCGCCAGCCTCGGGCTGATACCCCTCCTGGGACTGGGAGGACTGAGCATCTTCTCGGTCTTCGCGGCCTCCACCGCAGACCAGCAGGCCGCCAGTAGCACCAGCGGGATCGTCGCCACCGGCTCGTGGGCATCCGAGGCGGTACCCGAGGAGTACCGCGACGTCGTCCAGCGCGCCGGCTCGGTGTGCGAGGGCATCACCCCCGCCCTCATCTCCGCCCAGATCGAGGCCGAGTCCACCTGGAACCCCAATGCCACCAGCGCCGTAGGAGCCCAGGGCATCGCCCAGTTCATGCCGGCCACCTGGGCCAGCGCCGGCAAAGATGGAGACGGGGACGGTAAGGCCGACATCAACAACCCCGTCGACGCCATCTACTCCCAGGGCGTCTACATGTGCGCCCAGCTCGACGCGGTCAACAATCTCCTCGCCGACAGCACCGTCACTGGCGATCCCGTCTCCCTGGCCCTGGCCGCCTATAACGCCGGCCTGGGAGCCGTGCAGAGTGCCGGCGGCATCCCCGCCTTCCCCGAGACCCAGAACTATGTCACCAAGATCGTCCAGACCGCCCGCACCAAGTACGCCCAGGCCACCGCCGCCACCGGTAGCGCCGTGATCCAGGCCGGCGAAAAGTACATCGGCCTGCCCTACGTGTGGGGAGGATCCGACCCCAACGTCGGCCTGGACTGCTCCGGTTTTGTCCAGCGCGTCTTCGCCGACTTCGGAGTCGCGCTGCCCCGCACCGCCGACCAAATGGCCCACATGAACATCGGCGTCGACGTGCCCGCCGACGAGTCCCAGATGCAGCCCGGCGACATCGTCGCCTTCAAGAAGCCCGGCGCCTCGAATTACCACCACGTCGCCCTCTACGCCGGCAACGGACGCATCCTGCACGCCTCCTGGTACGGCACCCCCCTCGGCTATGGAACTCTCGCCGACTTCCCCGGCGAAACCATGGTCGTCAAGCGCATCACCGTCAACGAGACAGGAACGGAACAGTGAAGCCCTGGCGCACCCTCGGCCTCCTGGCCGCCTTCATCGTGGTCATCTACCTCGGTTACACCGCCCTCACCTCCCACCAGGGCGCACAGCAGGCACAAAACGCTACAACCCCAACGATTTCCACCATTTCCCAGAGCGGCGCCAGCCCCTTGACGGCAGCCCCTGGAACCGCGAGCGCGGCCCCCTTGGAGGAGGCCCGGGGCGCCTCGAGCAGCCCCTTGCTGACGGCGTCGCCGACGGTGGAGCTGCCTGACGTCGCCCAGGTCGCTCAGCCCACGATCGAGGCCGGTGACGTGGAGCCGGTGAGCGTTGACGGGGTCGACATGAGCGACCCGGACGCGGTCGCGGATCTGATGGTGACGACGGCGTCGACGTCGGACACCGCCACGGACACCTCGTGGCTGGACGCGATGCGTCGGGCGCGGTCGGTGATGACTCCCGAGTTGGCCGACCAGGTCATGGCAGAGATCCCTGGTGGACAGGACGGTTCGTGGCTCGAGCTCGAGAAGCACCACGGGCGTACCGAGGTCAGTGTCGAGCCGAGCCTGGACGGGGTCCCCGATGACACCGCGACTGAGGCGTCCCGGGTCCGGGTCGCCACGCGCACGCCGGTGGGTGATGACGACTGGAGGGGGCAGGCGGTGCAGACGGCCTACTACCTGACGCTGGTGATGCGTGATGGCCAGTGGCGAGTGAGCCAGGTGCAGTCCAGTGACTACATGGGCTGAGGTTTGTCAGATGCTGCCACGTGTCGCTCGAGGGTACACACGGACGGTGTGGTGCTGTCTGCTGGTGGCCCTCATCGGGCTGCGGTCCTACAGGGACTCGAGGTGCTATGTGAGGGCGGATGCGATGTTGACGGAGGTAATTGGCGAGGGGAGATGCTCGTTCCTACGCTCCTTTGTCGCGCAGTACGAGCATAAGCCCCACGTCAAGGACCTACGGCGACAGAGTCGAAAGTGCTCACAGATAACCGGTGGACTGATGGCACCAGCACAGCGCATCGCAGCGCCATCAGCTGCAAGCACTAACCCCGTCCCGGGCCGCGAGAGTCCCAGCGCACAGACCGTGACTCGAGGAGGAGAGTCGTCATGAGCGTCCGAAGCCAGCAGCGTCCTAACGCAGTGAGTCGGCCGGCGCCTCGGAGGCCGGCACCGACCCCGGTGCAGGCGCGAACCTTCCCGGTCGGTTACCTGTTGGCCGGCGTCGTCGTGGTGGCCGGCCTGGCCTGGGCCACGGAGCGCACGTCCCTTGCCGTCCTGGCGGTCCTGCTCGGGGTGGGGCTGGCGTGGCTGATGCACCGGGCCAACGTGCGGGCGGTGCAGCGCGCTGAACTCCAGACCCTCATCGCCATGGCCGTCCTCCAGGCCTGGGGGTGGGGGCGGCTGAGCGCTTCCAACATTCAGCTGCGCCACTGGGAGGACGAGATGCCGACGTGGGTGCGCATCCCGTTCGCTCGCCGTGGTCCGGTGATCACCAGCCAGGTGGCTGGGATTATCGCTGAGGCGGTGTCGGAGGTGACTGGCTACCCGATGGACGTGACCGAGACCAAGAAGCGGTCGGTGACCCTCGAGCGGGCCGTGCCCGAGGCCGACGAGGTCCTCGATCCCATGGACCAGCGCGTGAACGATGTGCTGGTGGACCTGCTCGGGTCGGACACTACCTCGCATATCGACCATGACCAGGCCGGAGCCGTCTCACGGATCGAGGTCAAGCACAACGTGCCGACCAAGGCTGCCGCCGGAACCTACCGAGGTCGGGTGGAGCGGACCCTGGGGGCGGTTCTCGAGGGGCGGTGGCGTGCTAACTGGAACCTGACGGCTGACACCGTCGTCTTCGAGCTGCGTCCCGAGCTGCCCGGCATGGTCGCCCACCCGGTTGAGGAGATCACCGAGGCCAACCTCAACCACATCTCTTTCGGCGTCGACGAGGATGGCAACCCCGTCTACTGGGACCTCAAGGGCCCAGGCCCTCACCTGCTCGACGTCGGCAAGACCGGTACCGGCAAGACCGTCACCATCAACGGTATCGTCATGGAGTGGACCCGTCGCGGCTGGCCCTGCTACATCGTTGACCCCAAGCGCATCGAGTTCCTCGGCCTGCGCGGCTGGCCCAACGTTCGTTACGTTGCCACTGTCGTCCCCGATGCCATCGTCCTGATCCACCAGGCCCACGAGGAGATGGAGCGCCGTTACAGCGCCATCGAGCACGGCGGTGATGAGTCCGACTTCGAGCCCTACCTCCTCGTCCTGGACGAGTACCGCAACCTCGTGCGCCAGGTGACCGGCTGGTACCAGAGCGTCAAGGAGCGCGGCATGCCCTCCAAGTGCCGCATCTTCGACGAGGTCGCCGCCATCGCCGAGAAGGGCCGCTCGGCCCGTGTCCACATCATCATGGGAACCCAGCGCCCCGACGCCGAGTTCCTCGGCGGCGGCCTGAGGGACAACTTCGACACCCGCATCTCCAACGGACGACTCTCGCCCCAAGGTGCCATCATGATGTGGGACTCTCCCCATCTGGGCGTGGCCGTGCCTCGAGGCGTCCGTGGCCGCGGTACTGCCATCACAAGCACAGAGAAGGTTTCCGAGGTCCAGATGTTCTGGACCCCCGACCCGCGCCGCGCCCTGCGCGACGGCAAGACTGACGACCTAGCCCTCCTTGAGGCCCTCAAGCCCGACCACATCACCGCCGGCCCCTGCGAGATCGAGTGGCCCGTCCACGTCGAGGACGAGGACTGGAGCCAGGACGACCCCATCAGCTGGGGCGACTGCATGGAGGCCCGGCTCGTTGAGGCTGGCACCGTGCGCCACCCCCGCACCGTGACCATCACTCAGGCCGTCGGCGACACTGAGGCCCTCGAGGCCGATGAACCCACGCCCATGACCGTAGTGGACGACCTGCCCGACATCGACGACTACTCCAGCCCCATGAACGTCGTCGTCACCAAGGTGCACGTTGGAGACCTCCTCCTGGTCGACGAGGACACCGAGCAGTGGGCTGTCGTCTCCGACGATCCTGATGTCGACGAGGACTCTGCCGAGGTCTGCCTGGAGTGGCGTGACGACGCCGACGAGGCCGGTGCCCTGACCATGAGTGACGACACCGTCGTCACCATCCGCCGCCCCAACGATGAGCCCGACACCGACCCCGAGGACTGACCCACGCAGGGGTCGCGGACGGGGCCTGGAGAAATTGCTCCAACTTCCCTGTCACAGACCCCGCCGAAAAGGGGCTTAGTCCTAAGTGAAGGGACCAACCACCACAACGCCAAGGGAGGGGCCGCGATGAGCCACCACGTTCAGATCCCACAGATCATGGCCATGGTCGCCGCCGGCGGTCCCAAACCCGGCTGGGCCCACTACGCCACCTGCGCCCCCATGACTGGCCCCGACCGCGAACGCTTCTTCCCCACCCGGGGCGAGGATCCGCGCGAGGCTGCCAAGGTATGCGAGATGTGCCCGGTGCGGGCCCAGTGCCTGGCCGAAGCGCTCGTGCGCGACGAGCGGTGGGGGGTGTGGGGCGGGATGACTACGAGGCAGCGGGACCACCTTGCGCGCGGGTTCTATGAGGCGGCGTCGTGAGGGCTGGCTCGAGGTCCCACCTCGAGCCAGCCCTGCGCCCGCTGTGCGAGTCGTGCCGGCGGCTGCCGGCCACCGTGGACCTGACATGGCCGGACGGGGAGACCTTCCACGTGTGCGCTGGCTGCACCCCTGAGGGGCTGGTCGCGGTGGATGTCCAACAACAACTGATCGAGGAGACGGTGTGAACGCGGGAAGAGGATCAGGAGACGATTTCGGCGACCTGATCGTCCTGGTACTGGTCGTGCCGATGGCCATGGCGCTCGTGCTGGGCTTCATGGCCAATCTCAGTCACCGGGTTATGGATGCCCTGGTGGGTTGGAGAGTCTTGGTAACCGACCCGATGGTCGCCATCCCCGGTACCGGGGTCGGCCTGGACGCGGCCCGCCTCGTGGTTCTGGCAGGGGTCTCCATCGCCTTCGCGGTGGCAGCCCGTGGGAGTCGTCGACGTCGAAGCGAGCAGTGAGGCAGGCAGAACCAATGGAGGTCGGCGGCGTGTGGAGTCGCATTGCCCGCGAGGGACAAGTGGCCACGGTGCGCGTCGGATCCCTGGTGTGCATCCCGATGCTGGAGGGGAGGACCGTGACCGGCTGGATCGTCCCCTTCGCCGGTGAGCCGGCCCGCATGGTCGCCTCGGCCTGCTTGGGCGGCGCCCCGGTGTGGATGGTGTCCGCCGACGGCGACCTGGACGAGATGGCCCCCTTCGAGGCCTCCTACTGGGGTGTGGGCCTAGGATTCCTGAACGCCGCAGCCACCGTCGACATCGTCTGCCGCCCGCAGACCGTTCGCCCGGCTGGAGCCCGCGAGCGCGGGGCGATCGCCGCTCGAGGCTGGAGGTTCGCCAATGAGAACTGATACCGCCGACCGAGCACTGGACCTTCAACAGCTGTGCACGGGCCGCGTGTTGCGCAGCTGGAGCCCCCTGCCGGCGCCCGGGTGGGCTCGCGGCCTGTGTGCAGGCGGTCCCCGCCACGGCGGGTGCGCCCGCCCATGCAGCTGAGCGGCGGTGGTCAGGGCGCGCCCCCGCGTAGTCGGCGACGAAGGAGCCGCGGGGGCGCCGGCCCTGTCCACGGTCGCGGTCTGGGTCCCGCTGTCCACCTGTGCGTGGCCGCCGGCCCCGGCGATAGCCGGCGGCCTCCACAGGTGGGCAGCGGGCAACCGGCGCTGGCTGGGTGGGGTGGGGGGTGGTAGTGTTGGGGTGCGCGCCCCGCCCACGCGGGGGTGAGCCGATTGATAGTGGCGTTTGCGCTGTCTTCCCCGCCTAGGCGGGGGTGAGCCGATTGCTTGTGGCGCTTGCGCCTCGGGCTGTGGCTGGCCTGTGCGCAGGTCTCCCCGCCTATGCGGGGTTGGGCCCCGCGCCCCTGTCTGGGGGTGCGGGGCCCTTTTCTCGTTCACTGGTTGGTGGTGATGCGGGTGGTGCGGCCGGCGCGGGTGAGGGTGTGGGCGGCGGTGGCGGTGGCGGCCCTGTGGAGGGAGGCGGGCAGGCGCTGAGCCCGGGCTGTGGGGTCGGCCTGCCACAGTTTCTGGTCGCTGGTGTGGGTGGTCAGGATCACGGTCCCGTCCTGGGTGGTCGCGGCGGTGGTCAGGGCGCGGGCCAGGTCGTGGTGGGCGTCCTGGAGGGCGTTGAGCTGGGCGATGATGCCGGTGGGGTCGCGGGGGGTGCGGGTGCCGGTCTCCCACCGGGAGAGGGTGCCCTGGGTGATGCCCAGGTGGGTGGCGAGCTCGTCCTGGCTCATGCCCAGGGCCTCGCGGCGGGAGCGGATTTCGATGCCGGCCTCGAAGCCGGCGTCCTCGGGCCTGGGTGTCATGGGTGCTCCTCTCACTGTGGGTGGGGTGTTGGGTGGTGGTTATTGGTGGCGCCAGGCCCAGACGTGGTCTCGGGTGGTCAGGGGGGCGCCCTGGGGTCCGCGGATGTAGTCGTCGATCCATTGCAGGCGCCGCAGTGAGGCGCCCGGGCCGTGGGGGGTGTTCTTCCAGTGGCCGCGCACGACGTGGCGGGTGGTCAGGCGCCTGCCGGTGTCGTGGTCGGCGGTTGGGGCGTCCAGGAGGGCGCGGCGGGCGGGTTTGAGGTCGATGACCTGGACCTGGTCCGGGGTGCGCCCGGCGGGTGCGCGGCCTGGGGTGGTGGGGCGCGCGGGTGCGGCGGGTGTGGTGGTGGCCAGGTTGGGGGAGGTCATGAGGCTCCAGGCGGCCTGGAGCCAGGACAGCACGGCGATATCGGCCCCGGCCCGGGCCCCGGTGTACATCCCCTCCCGGGTCGTGATCACGGTACGGGAGGCCTCCAGGGTGGTGGGGATGGTCAGGCGCCAGTGGGCGAAGGGCACCAGGAAGGGGGCCTGGTGCTCCAGCAGCGGCAGGGGCAGGCGGTGGGGGCGGCACATGAGCTCGATGCGCAGCTGGGCGTGCGCGGTGTCGGCCTGGGTGATGTGCCAGGTGATGGCGTCGATGGGGACGGGCTCGTCGTGCTGGATGTCGGTGCGCTGGCCTTGGCGCAGGGCCAGGCCGCCGATGCCGGTGGTGTCCCAGGCCGGCAGGGGGCCGGCCAGGACCATCAGGGCGCTGGTGGTCGGGGCGCTGGCCGGGGTGATGGCGGGGACGTCCTGGGAGGCGTCCATGGCCAGGCGGGCCATGGGCTCGGCGACCCAGTAGTAGGCCGCCTGCTGGGCCAGTGCGGCCCCGAGGGCGGCGTTGGCGGCCCCGTCGTCGAGCTGGGCGGCCAGATCGGCCCGGCCGATGGCCCGGGCCCGGGCGGCCAGCTCGCGCAGGCGGGCGGCCTCCTGGGCACTGGTGGTGGCCAGGGTGCGGGCCATCGTGGGGACCATGGTCGCGCTCCAGGAGGCCCGCCGGCCGCGCCTCACCATGGGCCGATCACCTCCCTGATCTGGTCGCGGTCCAGGCCCAGGGCCTCCAGGAGCCGGTCCTCGGCATCGATGTAGGGATCCGGGGACTCCGGGTCCGGGGCGCTGGGGTCGTGGGGGTCGACATCGAAGCCGTCCTGGCCGCCCTGCTCGACCCAGGCGTCGGGGTCATCGGCCTGGCCGAGTTGGGGGTCGTGGGCCTCGACCACTACCCGGTAGGACCAGATCGGGTGGGTGGCGTCGCGCAGGATCACGGTCCCGTCCTGGCGGACGGTCTCCCCCAGGTCCTGGTGCACCGACCAGGACAGCCGCATCGCGGGTGCTGCGGCAGGTGTGGTGGTCATGGGTCTTCCTCCTGATGGCTTGCCCGCCCCGCCTGGCGGCGGGGCGGGCGGTGGCGGTGGTCAGGGCTTGCCGGGCACGGCGGATGTCGCGGCCCCGCCCGGAGTGATGGTTAGAGGGCGAGCATTTCGGCCAGGCGGGCGGCGGTGGTGGCCGCGCCCTGATCGGTGAGCTGGGCGGGGCTCACGGTGTCGGTGATGCCCATGGTGTTGCCGAAGATGTAGGCGGTCCAGGTCGCTGCGCCCGCGTCGTTCTGGGCGACCACGGCGTGGCGGCCGATGGCGGACTCGGCGTTGCAGTAGACCATGGCGCCATGGGTATCGGCGCTGACCACGAGCCGGCCCGAGGCGTCGAGGCTGATGAGCTTCTCGGTCAGGGTGTTGATGAAGTCCATGATGTCCTCCTGGGTTTGAGGTGGGGGCCCGGCCTTCTGCCTTCCCCCTGATGGAATAATATTATGCCGCTCGTGGTGGGTTGTCAACCCTGTTCGGCGCCCCGGTCCGGCCAGTGGTGCTGGTGGGCGTGGTGGATGGTCAGGGGGCCGGGGTCGGTGGTCAGGCGGTTGCCGGGGCCGCGCAGGATGAGCATGCGCTGGAGGGTCTCCAGGTCGGTGTCGGGGTCGGTGATGCCCTGGGGCATGCGCTGGGCCAGGGCGGCCAGGTAGGCGTTCCAGATCTCCCAGATCTCGTCGGTGGCGCCGACGGGCACCAGGGCGGTGCCCCTCTCCCAGTCGCGCACGGTCTGCCTGGAAACTCCCAGGTGGTCGGCCAGGGCCTGCTGGCCCATGTCCAGGGCCGTCCTGATGGCCAGGACGATGGGCCCGCTCATGCGGCGGGCGGCGAGCTGGTCGGCGTGCTCGGCCTCCCAGCGGGCCCGGGCGTGGGCGTGGGCCTGGGTGAAGGCGGCAGCGATGGCCTTGCGGGCGGCCCACTGGCCGGCCCGGTCCTCTGCCGCCTCGGCGGCCCTTTCCGTGGCCGTGACCATCGCGCGGCCCTGGGTGCGCTTGATGTAGGCCAGGCGCACCAGGTCGGTGTCGTGGCTCATCTGGCCGGTGATGGTCAGGGCCCGGTCTGGGGCGCTGCGGGTGATCTCGTGGGCCTGGGCCTGGGTGAGGTAGGGCCCGTAATGACTGGGCCACCGGCGCACCAGCGGGGCATCGTCGTCGCGCTCGGCGCCCCGGTGGCCAGGGGGGCGGGTGTTGTCGAGGACGACCTCCCAGAAGTCGATGTCCTCGCGGATCATGAAGCGAAGGTCGCCGCCCTGCCCGGTGGAGGTCACCACCTGCTCGGCGATGGCGTCGATGTCGAATTCGGCGTAGGCGTCGGCGATATCCCCGCCCTCGATGGCATCGACGATCTCGAAGGCGATGAGGTCGGCCTTGCAGTCATAGCTGGTGCGCATCATGATCCCTCTCCTGGGGTTTGGTGGGCGGCGGCCCCTCCGCCGGCCCTACTCAGAGCCCGGGCGGGGAGTCGGACCCCGCCTGCGACCATCCGGGCTGCCTGTCCGTCAGACGCGCTCCATCCAGTCGGTCCGCTCGTGCTTGGTTCCCGCGTAGGCGGCGCGCCCCTTGGTGCCCCACTCGATCGCGGCGGCCTCGGCCTCCTCGCGCGTGGCATATGCCCCGGTGGCCTTGACCTCGCCGCACTCCGTGAGTGACGCTCGCCAAGCGCCGCCGAACTCCAGATGGACGCGGAGGATGCCATAGGGGGCTTCGGCATCGTAGCCGAGGCTGTCCTGGCTGAACTCGGGGACCTTGCGTCCGCGCGCGCGGGCCCGTGCGATCATCGGCGACTCGGGGCGGGGCTGGAAGGTGATGCTCTCGCTCATGACGGGTTCCTTTCGGTGCGGCCTGGGGCTTCTCCCCTTGACCTGATGACACCAGTCTATAGGGTAAAGATCGTACCTCAAGCCTTCACTGGTGTGCTGCCGCTCACATTCTGGTGGTTGTTGTCAGGGCTCTTGTGGGGCGTAGGTGATGGTGCAGTGGTAGCCCGCCATGGTCAGGGTGTGGGCCAGGGCGGCGACGCCGGCGCGGTGCCAGGCCGCGGGCATGTCGATGCCGGCGCGTGTCGCCGAGGCGTCGGTGGCGTAGACGGTCAGCTCGATGTCCTCGATCTGGTCTCCGTGCTCGGTATCTATGTCCTCCAGGCCGTCCAGGGCGGTCTGGATGGTGGCGGTGATCCACCGGCTTTGGCGGTCCACGATGTCCCAGGCGGCCTGGGGGGCGGTGACGTGCAGGTCCCAGGCGCGCACCGACTTCGGGCTGACTCCGAGGCGGTGGGCCAGGTCGGCGCGGGTGATGCCGGCCGCCTCGCGCATGGTGCGGAACTGGGCCGGGGAGCGGTGGTCGGGGTTGTGCCGAGGCATCGATTCCTCCTGCATCGTCATTCTCGTTGGTGCGGGGTGCGGCCCTGGGGCGGCAGCGCCCGGGGCCGCACCGCCGGTGGTTCACTCGCTGATCAGGCCCTCGCTTACCATCTCGGCGCGCAGGGCGCCCACGGCCGCGGCGATGGCCGGGTCGGGCGTGCGCGCCTCGGGGCCGGGGCCGCGGTGGCCGGTGTGGATGGGGCGGGCCACTGGGTGCGGGGGAGGTAGGCCTCGATGCGGGGCCAGTGGGCGCTGCTGGAGGTCGACCACACCGCCCCGTCGGGGTCCTCCACGGTGATCTCGGCGTCGACCTCGCCGTCGCCGTAGTCCAGGTACAGGCTCAGGGCGGCCCCGTCGGGGGCCTGGGCCTCCAGTGCCGGGGTGGCCAGCGGCCACCGCCTGGCCCGCTCGGGCCTGCGCCACTGGTAGCGCGGCGCCTCGGCCGTTGTGCTGGTGGTGTCATTACCCTTGGTCTTCATCGTCTCGGTCCCTCCTGGACTCGCTGGGCGGGGCCGTACCCCCTGCCCGACACACCCACCATATAGGGTAAAGACTTGCACCTCAACCCCTGTGTTGAGGTGCGTGCCGTTCCTTGTCGAGGTGGGTTGGTTGAGGGCGCCGTGGTGGTCCGCGAGAGCGCAGGGGCAGCGGGCGTCGTGCTGGATGCCGGCTTCCCAGGGCTGCCAGTTGTTGGTGCCGCCGAGGGTGAGGTCCTGCTCGTCGGTGGTGGTGATCCAGCCGGCGTGGACGAGGATGAGACCGGCAGAGGTCAGGTTGCAGTGCTCCCAGGAGATCTGGGCCATAGCCTGGTGGCCGTGGTCGGGGATCGCCTGTGAGCGGCGTGGGTTGTCGACCACGAGCCCGGTGGCGGCGGCCTTGATGAGACTGATGGCCTTCTGTTGCCAGTTGGGGCATCCGGTGATGCCCCCGGCTAGGAACACGTCTGCCGGTCCCACAGTGTGGTCGGAGTCGGTCTCGGGGCTGAGGACAGTGATCACTGCTGTTTCTCTCCGAGAATCACCGGGATTCCGTATGCCTCGGCGACGGCTCGCTCGATGCGGCAGCCGCGTGCGGTCTCCCACCCCGGGGCGAGGTAGAGGGCGTTGGCCGCCGCGAGGCGCTGGATGGCGGCACCGATGTGCCAGGCTGCTGGGTTCGGAATCCCCTCGGGGGCTGACGCTGCGTGGTCGAAGTCCGTGTTGTAGACGCTGTCGTGGGGCGTGTATCCCTGGGCGGCGAGGTCCCGCTCTGCCTGGGCCCGGGCGTGGGCGACGGTGTCGGGGGAGATGCCGTTCATAGGTTGGGAGATGATCGCTGTTCTCATAGTGTTCCTCCTGTTCAGGATGTGGTTGTTACCATGGTGCTGGGCTCATCGATGAGCAGGCTGCATAGGCGAGCGCGGTCACAATTAGTGCAGCGAAGGTTAGGTATGGGCCGAGCGCAAGGTGGGCGTGGCGGCGGCCCTTGAGCAGGCCAGCAATGGCCTCAGGCACGCTCAAGGCCAGGGCGCCGACGACGGCGACCACCGGGAGGTACCAGCCCCAGGCGCCCAGGCTCAGGGCCAGCGCGGTGGCGAGCTTGACGTCGCCCATCCCGAGGCTGGCGCCGGTCAGGATCATGACGAGCCCGATGAGCCCGACGGCGAGCGCCCCCGCGAGCGCGCTGACGAGCAGCGCAGGGGAATGCGTTGCGATGGCGGCGGTGATGGTGCCGGTTCCCGCGAGCGCGGCGATGGCGGCGATGAGGGTGTTGGGCAGTCGGTGGGCGTGGGCGTCGACGGTGGTGGCGGCGATGGTCGGGGCGATGGCCGGCAGGATCGTGGCGGCGTGGAGGGCGTGTCCGATGGCGGCCGCGAGCGCGAGGGTCGTGCTGGCGGCTGCTGCGGTGAGGAGGACCTGGGCGAGCGTGCTTGCAGCGCGTGTGGGCGTGTGGTCGTGGGTGGCCAGGTAGCCGCGGGCTGTGCGGGCGGCTGGGACCGCGAGAGCGGTGGTGGCGATGAGCTCAACGACGAGGAGGGGTGCGGTCATTGGGGGGCGCCCCAGTCGTCGCCGGCGCGCAGGCGGAAGCCGCGGGTGGTCGTGAGGATCTCCTGGGTCCAGCCGGGCTTGCCGCGGTGACGCTGAACCCGGATACGTAGGTGGTCGTTCTCCTCGAGGAGGTCGAGGCGGGCGCGGTCGGCGGCGAAGCGGCTGGGGTAGGAGTGGTGGCTGATGATGAGGCGGCCGGCGGTGCGCTTGAGCAGGCCGGTAGGGTCGGCGCGCAGGACGGTGAGGCGGGCGAGGGGGGAGCCGGGGGCGGTGGTGGCGATGAGCATGTGCGGGTCGTTCCAGCCGCGGGCGTTGTACTCGGCCATGTTGCCGCGGCCTCGGCCGAGGCGTGCACGGCGGTCTATGCGGTCCAGGCGAGTGCGCTCGAGGTGCTCGCGGCGGCGTGTGTCTCGGGTGGGGCGGTGGCCGCGCAGGAGGGAGCGCAGGCGTGTGACGGGGATGGGGCTGATGTCATCGGGGTCGCCGGCGTACCAGCGGGAGATGGTCGAGGGGGAGACGTGGCGAGCTCGAGCCGCACGGGTGCGGTTGGGCTGCCATAGTCCCTCCTCGGTCATGGTCCCGCCGTGCAGGGCGACCAGGAGGGCGCGGACCTCGCGATTGGTCCAGGTGGTCAGGCGGTGTCGTTTCATGAGGAGGTGCCGCTCGCACGGCTGGGGGTGAGGTCGTGACGATGCAAGAAGCGTGGCAGCTTCAACTTCGACATGAGGGATCTTCCTTCCAGGGTGGTGCTGGGGCGATGGCCAGGACTCGCTCGAGCAGCCGGCCGAAGCGCGAGGCGCAAGGGGACTCATGGAGCGTAGCCAGGGCCTGGGTGGGACGGTGGAGCGCCCACAGCACCCACGCCCTCATCGCGGCCACCTCCCCTCCAGGGTCGGCGGGCAGAGTCTGGAGGGCCGCGAGCGCGGCGCGCAGTTGGAGGGGGTTGTTGGGGCCTGCGGTGAGCCAGGAGGGGTCGTTGGTGTGGTGGCCGGTGAGGGTGGCGAGGACCTGGTCGCGCACGGCCGGGTCGGAGATGACGAGGCGGGTCAGAAGGGCTGCGTCCAGGGGGGATAGGGGGCCGGTGAGCGCGGCGGTGGCCAGGCGGGTGGCGGTGGCGCTCAGGTGCGCCTGGCGTCCGTCTGGGGAGGGGGTGTGCCAGTCGTGGGGTGTTGGGTCGTCCCAGGCCGACGGGCCTGTTGTGGCATCGACGTCTTCCGGTGCGGACGCTCCGATCAGGTCCGTTTTGCTGAGGGCACCGACGGTGAGCGTGGCGTGGGCGATCATAGGTGGGCGATCCTCTCGGTGAGGGTGGGGGCCTGACCGGTAGACTTCCCCTAATATCTAAAAGAATAACAGACATATATGGGTGTGTCAATATCGGTGAACGGGCTCAGTTCCACGATTTGGCGGCCCAGGTGCGCGAGCGGGCGTCGGTGCTCATCGAGCGCTTGCGCTCCAGGACTGAGGCCCGCGAGACCAGGCGAGGCCCGCCCTTAGAGAGGATAGGGATGAGAGCCTCGCGCTTGAGGAGCACCGAGACCGTCTGGGGGCGCACGCCCAGGATCTCGGAGGCGTGTGTGAGCGTGACCCCGGTGTCTTCGATGTGCGTGGACACCAGCTCACCCAGAGTAGTGCCCCACCAGGTCGGCTCCGGTTCGTCAGCCCCGAAGATGGCCGCGATGACGGCCTCGGCTGTGGCGGTCGCCTTCTTGCCGCTCTTGCCCTCGAGGGTGGCAACGACTCGCTCGGCACGAGCTTCGAGACTGGTCTGGACGGATCTGATCGCCCTGGTGCCGACCAGGACGGCCAGAGGGGACAGAGTCTGGCTGATCTGATCTACCAGCTGTGCAGCAGCGGGGCTCGGTGACTCGGAGGGATGGATGTCAGTGGTGTTCAGGATCATGGTGGGGGTGCCCTCTCGGGAGGATCGGTGAGGGGTTGTCTGGGCGATTTCCCCGTCACTTATGTCTAAGACACTACCAGACATTAGCGGGCGGCACGATGCGACACCCGCCAGAGAGGCACTCTGTGCCTACCGGCCCCGGCCACCGAGCGCCGGCGCATGGACCCCCAATCCAGTCAGGAGCAAGACGCATGAGCAACCAATGTCGTCCACGTCCCTACCGGGCTCGGTCCGAGGTCGCGCTATACGCAGCCACTGTCCTGACCATGGCCTCCGCGCTGGCCTGACCCTCTTCATCGTAGTCATCTACGTCTCCCGCTAGCGAGCGCGGGGTTGACGGGCTGTGTGCGCTCGCGGGGCCCTCGGGTCTACAGGCTTGAGTCACTATTTTCTTCATGGACGGTGAGGTCGAATGGGCGTTCCTCGGCGTGCGAATTTCGGTGCCGGCCCTCGGGGGCGTCTCGCACCTCGAGGGCTGGCACCGTCTGATTAGGACGACTTGAGCGCCTCGAGGTCGATGCCGAAGCTGGTGATCATCTCGTCGGTCAGATCCCCGTACGCGCCGTTATCACCGTCGGTGATGTAGCGGGCCAGCAGGACGTCCCCGACGATCTGGTAGCAGTAGCCCAGGGTGTGGGTGGCGATGTACGAGGCGATGAGGTTGATCTGGGGCTCGGCAACCAAGAGGCCCTCCTCGTTGCACATGAGCTCAAGGCCCTCCTCGTTGAGTGTCAGCGGTTCGATGAGCTTGGCGCCGATCTGCTTGCGGGCGAAAGCGAAGGGCTCTTGGCCCTCGGCACTGTTAACGACAGTGATCGTGCCGGCAGTTGTGATGAGCAGTGCGCGCATGGGGTCCCTTCCGGAAGGTTGTGGGGGCGTGCCTGGGTGGCGTCCCCCTCGCATGTCTAATCATACAGGAGACATTAGGGTGTGCAAGCCGGGTGGTGTTCGCGGTTGTGCGGGCGGCCCGCGAGTGCGCCGGTCTGGGCAGCATGAGAGAGGGGTTGCCCTTCACGCCTTTTGGTAGTACCATAATGGTTGTGAGGTTCAAGTTCACCCCCAGCGCCGACAAGCACGGCATCGCCCACGAGGATGCGATCCACGCCGTGACCCATCACGTCGGCTACGTCGAGGTGGAATCCCGCCACCGGGGCAGCCGGGCGTTCATGTTCGTGGGCCTGCCCCACCCCCTGGCCATGCGCTACCTGGAGGTCGGTGTCGCCGTCGATGGGCGCGGCACCCGCACCATCTTTCACGTCATGGAGGTCGGCGACCTCTACCGTGACCTTATCCCGTCCAACTATTGAGAGGAAGCATCCATGAGCGAGACCATGCAGGGCCTCACCCGGGCCGAGCGCGACCGATGGGAGCAGTTCGATCAGGACGTCACCAGCGGCCGGGTCAGACGTGTTGGGGCCGTCCACCACCGTGACGGCTCTCCCCTGGCAGAGACCGACCTTAACGACATCCTGCGGGGGCGTCCCAGCCTCGGGAGTAGCCACGCCAGCGGCCAGGGCCGTTCACCTCGCAGGCAGGTGCGCCTGTCCGAGGCGACCAATGCCGCTCTGGACGCCTATGCTGCCGCCCACGGCCTGACCCCCAGTGCCGTGATCCGTAACGCCGTCGAGGCCTACCTCGCTCCCCACACCCACTCCGATGCGTCCACCGCCGTCGCGTGAACGAACACAGGGGCGCTCCCGTGTTCGCCCGTGTCTGTGAGCGCGGCGTGGGTCAGTGGGTGGGGTTCTCCTCCACGATGATGGTGCTCACGCCCTGGGTGCGCAATGCCGCCTGGGCGCGGGCGGCGGCCACGAGCAGCACGGCCGCGATGGGTTGGGTGGGGTCGTCGACCACGGTGATTGTCCCGGTCTCTCGGCCCTGGGTGGTGCAGGAGTCGGTCAGGTCGGCCAGGCGGTCGGCCAGGGCGATCACGTCGTCGCCCACGCCGGGCGGGATGGGGGCGGTGCCCTTTTCCCAGCGCGAGACGGTGTTCTGCTTGACGCCGATCATCTTGGCTAGGGTGGCCTGGTTCAGTCCCAGGGCGAGGCGGTGGGCGCGCAGTTCGAGCGGGTTCATGGGCCATAGGTTCCCATCCCGGTGCGCTCGCGGCTATGAGAGCGGGCCGGGCAGGATCCCAGGTCGGCGGTGGCGGGGGAAGCTCGAGCGCGCAGCACCCTCGTGAGCACCCCCAAAATCGGCTCGCCCCCGGGCCTTCTCCGGTAGTCGGCCACTGGGGAGGTGTGGCGGCCAGTCCTCCTACTTGGTCGGGTAGCGGGTTGTGGTCGACCCCGCGGAAGTGGGGCGGTGACCACGCGCGTGCCGGTCAGTCCCACCAGAGCCACCATCCCATGTCCGCATCACCCTCGGCCCGGCCGGGGCGCACGCACCTGAGGATCTCGTCCGGCATAGCCTCGGTATCTAGGCCGTAGCGTTCACGGATCATGCGCCACATCATGCGGCACTGGCAGTCGCTGTCGTGCTCGCGGGTGACGTTTAGGTCCAGCAGGTCGGGGTCTGCCACCCACAGGGCATCGACGGTCACGCGCTCGTCATCGCGCTGAGGCCCGATACCGTAGCCGGACAGAACCATGCGACCCTCGGCCTTCTCGCAGGCGTCTAGCAGGCACCCCAGGCTCGGGGCCAGGTTCTGCCTGTCGTCCAGGGCGTTCGGCGTCTCCTTCATGGTCTCGCGCAGGCGCGCAGCGCCGGAGCGGGTCAGCGCGCGGAACGGGATGTAGTCCTCCTGAGGGACCCCGTCCACGATGGTGTGAGCGGGAGCTCCACTCACCGCAGGGGGGATGGTCCGCGTGCGGATTGAGTCCCGGAAGTTAGCGAGTAAATCCCATACGCCCGCGTTGACTGTCCAGCCCCTGGGGCCGTACAGCCCGGTTGTCTGGCCCTGCTCGGGCTCCCAGTGCGGTGCAGCAGCCGAACTGGCCTCGCCACAACAGGGTGTAGGAGCCCCGGCAGCCGCCTGGGTGGCAGTGGAAGTGGTGGTAGTCATTTCTTCCTCCTGAGGGTTTGCCGGACGCCTAATGAGAGGTACCCGGGGGCGAGGGGGTATGACTTTGACGCCTTCCCCTCTGAATGGGGTGGAGGAGCCGTGCCCTGGGTGGCTTCCCCCTTACATGAAAGATAATACACAAGAAGGGCAACGAATGCAATAATAAAGAAGAGAATAGCAGGTAACATAAACACTAATGGGTCGAAAGTAACTAAACGATAACGGCAAGCAGATGCCTCCCCACCTACGCTGGCCGCGCAGCGGCCAGCCGAAAGGCCATTTCCAGGGCGCCGTGGCGCCCTGGGTGGAGGTATATGCTCCGCGCGAAGCGCGGATGCCCGGCCCCGCCGG
>JAUNKV010000024.1:0-30998 GCA_030532575.1 Propionibacteriaceae bacterium
CCTGGGTGGGGGGCACCAGCGGCTGCACGATGTAGACGTCGCGCTGGCGGCAGTTGGCCAGCAGCTGCGCCTGCAGGCAGTCGTTGCTGAACCGGGAGATGCGCACGTGTGAGCGCGGGATGTCGAGGTGCCCGCAGATCTCGTCCGCCAGGCCCGGATGGGCAGAACCTGAGAAAACGACGATGTCCTTCAACGACTTCCCCCTGAGCTGGACGACCGGGTAACAGCCTAGACCGCTTCCCCACCCCAAGGCCAGTGTTGGGCAGCACATGGTCGTGATCCGCCACCTCAGAACTGGTTCACCCCCGGGTCTTGGTGCACAACATGCCCCCGCTGGTCGAGCTGCGGAAGGGCTACGACTGGTCGTCGTTCTGCTGTGCCAGGAACTTCTCGACGGCGGCCGCGAGCTCGTCGCCGGTCGGCAGGAGTTCACTGGTGGCCTCCGAGTAGCGGTCGTACTGCTCCTCCAGTTGGGCCAGCAGCTCGGTGGCGGTCTCATCGCTCGCCGTGTCGGCCTCGATGGCCATCAGGTTGGACTGGGCCGCGATGTCCAGCACGTCGGTGGGCAGCTTCAGCTTCGTGGCCTTGGCCAGGTGGTGCATCACCGTCGCGGCGGCCTGACCGAAGGAGGAGCCCGCCAGGTAGTGCGGCACGTGCGCCCCCACCCCGAGGGTACGAATCCCGATGGGGCCCAGGTGGAAGTCCAGGTAGGCCGCGAACGACGCCGGGATGGTCAGCCGATCCACCCAGCGCGGGTTCGGCACGCGCAGCTCCTGGGTGTTCGAGTAGACGGTCAACGGTGTGGGGCGGGTGTGCGGCAGCGTCATCGGGAAGCCGTGGGCATGGGCGATCATACCCACGTCCAGCTTGCAGAACAGCTTCTCGAACTCATCCACCAGGAACTGCCAGCGGTGGTCCGGCTCGGGGGCGCGCAGCACCAGGAAGGGCTCGTCCTCAGCGTCGTTCGCGATGTACAGCCGCGCCGTCGGCCGCTCCACCGAGACCCAGTGGTCGGTGTCGAACAGCAGCCCGGG
The DNA here is from genome assembly GCA_030532575.1 of Propionibacteriaceae bacterium. Lineage (GTDB taxonomy): Bacteria > Actinomycetota > Actinomycetes > Propionibacteriales > Propionibacteriaceae > Arachnia. Next base: position 1,035 of record JAUNKV010000024.1, read on the forward strand.
GCGACGAGCCCGGTAGTCGTGCACCAGATCCCAGTCGAAGGTGCCGAGCAGCTTCGGCGAGCAGTGCTCCAGCAGCGTCTCGATGATGGTGGCTCCGACATTCCCGGCATCCAGATAGCCGTCGAAGAACATGAAGATGGGCATCAGGGGGACGGCCTCCTCCTGCCACACCTGTTCATCGATGGTGAACCACTCAGACATGTCTCCACCCTATCCGAGCCACCCCAGCACCCTTCTGCAACCGCGTCACGACGGTGCTGCGTGGGGCTGCGAGGGCAACGGGTGAGACGACTCAGGCCTTGATGAGCGAGACGTCAAAGACGAGATTGACCTTGTCGGAGACGAGCACGCCGCCGGTCTCCAAGGCGGCGTTCCAGGTGAGCCCGAAGTCGGAGCGCTTGATGGTCAGTCCGCCCTCGAAGCCGACCCGCTCGTTGCCGAAGGGATCGACGGCGACGCCGGTGAACTCCATGGGGATGACGACCTGGCGGGTGGTGCCGTGGATGGTCAGGTCACCCGTGACCTCGACCTCGGTCGGGTTGCTGAGGGCGACCGCGGTGGAGCGGAAGTCGATGGTGGGGAACTGGGCCACGTCGAAGAAGTCGGGGCTGGTCAGGTGGGCGTCGCGGTCCTTGTTGCCGGTGTCGACGGAGGCGACGTCCAGGCTGATGCTGACGTTGCTGGCAGCCGGGTCGGACCCGACGAGGTGGGCGGTGCCGGTGGCCTCGAAGTGGCCGCGGACCTTGGTGATCATCGCGTGGCGCACCTCGAACCCGATGTTGGTGTGGGTGGGGTCGAGGGCGTAGTCGGCGTTGAGGTCGGTGAGGACGGTCATGGATGTCTCCTGGATCGATTGGCTGACCCCTCCACCATAGTTGATAATTCAACTAATCTCAACCGGTCGGTGCCCGTCCTCCCTCACCGGCAGCAGCGCCACCAGCCCGACGGCCAGGACCAGCACCACCCCCAGCACCCCGAAGTGGACCGCCGACTCACCCGCCGGGACCACCATCGAGCCGATCCACAGCAGCAGCACCCACATCGTCGAGGACAGGAAGGACACCGCTCGCCCCGTCGTCGCGTACAGACCGAAGACCTCACCCGAGTGCCCCTCCGGGATGATCCGGGCCAGGAAGGAACGCGACGCCGACTGCGCCGGACCCACGAACACCGTCATGAGCAGGCCGAACACCCAGAACACCCACGCCCCGGCACTGTGCAGCACGAACACCGCGCTCCCCAAGCCCACCAGGCAGGCCAAGGAGATCAGGATCACCCGCTTGGGGCCGATCCGGTCGTCGAGGTACCCGAAGGCGATCGTCGCCAGGCCCGCCGTCACGTTCGCCACCACCCCGAAGACGATCACCTCGGTGGGGGAGAAACCGAAGGCCTTCACCGCCAGCACCGCCCCGAAGGTGAACACCCCCGCCAGGCCGTCACGGAACAAGGCCGAGGACAGCAGGAACCAGATGGTGTGTGGGGAGACCCGGTGGATGCGTCGGATGGAGGCGAACAGGTCACGGTAGGCGGCAACCACCCCGCGGCGGGGCTTCGGGGAGGCCACCGGGCGGTCCTTGATGGCCACGAAGATCGGGATGCTGAAGACCACCGTCCAGGCCCCGCACAGCAGCATCGCGGTGCGGACATCCGTCGGATCGACGTCGCCGCCGGAGGTCGCGACGATGATGAGCAGGATGAGGATGCCACCGAGATAGCCCATCCCCCAGCCGAGCCCGGAGACCCGGCCGACGGTCTCCGGCGTGGCGACACGCTCGATGGAGGCGTAGTAGTTGACGTTGGCCACCTCGGCGACGATGTTGCCGAGCCCCAGCAGCACCAGTCCCAGCCACAGGTGTGATGGTGTGGGGGCGACGAACCACAGGGCGGCCGACAGCGCGGCCAACAGTCCGGTCTGCCACGCCAGGTGCCGCATCCGTCGCCCGGAGCGGTCGGTGTCCTGCCCCAGCACCGGGGCCAGCAGGGCGATCAACACCCCGGCGACGGCGGTCGCGACCCCGAGCATCGCGGCCGGGGTGTCGTCGTGCTCCCCGCTGCCGAAGAGGCTGCCGGAGGCGATGTAGGCGCCGAAGACGAAAGTGGTGATGACGGTGGCGAAGGGCTGGGTCGCCCAGTCCCACATGCACCAGCTGAGCACCCTGCCCCGGGTGACCCGCCGGTCCACCAGTGCCATCGCCTCGTTGCCGCCTGAATCGTTCACTAGAACACCGTATCGAGCCGTCGAGTTGGTGGGGAAGTTGCTCGTCAGGTGTGCGAAGGATTCACTTCTGCCCGTTGGGCTGTATGGTTGAGCGCACGCCAGGGATGGCGCACAGCACAACGGCGACAGCGCAGCGTCGCCCAACAGCAGGAAGGTTCACCGGAGACATGACTGATACCGCCACCTTCAAGCACGGCGACGCCGAGCTCGAGTTCGGCGTCGTCGAGGCGACCGAGGGCAACAACGGGTACGACATCAGCAGGCTGCTCGGCAGCACGGGGAACTCCACCCTGGACGTCGGCTTCGTCAACACCGCCTCGTGCAGGTCCGAGATCACGTTCATCGATGGCGAGAAGGGGATTCTGCGGTACCGCGGCTACCCCATCGAGCAGCTGGCCGAGCAGTCCTCGTTCCTGGAGGTGGCTTACCTCCTGATCTACGGGGAACTGCCCACGCAGTCGCAGCTGGACGAGTTCCGGGACAACGTGATGCGCCGGATGATGCTGGATGAGCGGATGCGGGAGCTGTTCCGCTCCTTCCCGCGTGGTGCGCACCCCATGATGGTGCTGAGCGCGGGCGTGATCGGTGCGGGCGCGTTCAACCGGCAGTTCCTGGACCCGCACGACCCGGAGCAGGTGGAGATCTCCACCCTGAAGCTGCTCGGCATGATGCCGACACTGATCGGCTACGCCTACAAGTCGTCGGTGGGTGAGCCGTTCCTGTACCCGCTGACGAAGCTGAACTACGTGGAGAACTACCTGCGGCTGTCCTTCGGCACCCCGCAGGAGGAGTACGAGCTGGACCCGGCGGTGGTGCGGGCCTTCGAGACGCTGTTCATCCTCCATGCCGACCACGAGCAGAACTGCTCGACGGCGACGGTGCGGATGGTTGGCTCGTCGGATGCGAACATCTTCGCCTCGGTCGCCTCGGGGGTCAATGCCTTGTCGGGTCCGCTGCACGGTGGCGCGAACCAGGCGGTGCTGGAGATGCTGTCCTACCTGAAGGAGGAGGGTCTGGATGTCAAGACCTTCGTCTCGCAGGTGAAGGACAAGTCGTCGGGGGTTCGCCTGATGGGCTTCGGGCACCGGGTGTACAAGAACTACGATCCCAGGGCCCGGATCATCAAGAAGCACGCGGACCAGATCCTGAGGGCGTCGGGGAAGAACAACCAGATGCTGGACATGGCGCTGGAGTTGGAGGAGACGGCGCTGAGCGACGACTACTTCATCGAGCGCCGCCTGTACCCGAACGTCGACTTCTACACAGGCCTGATCTACGAGGCGATGGGCTTCCCGGCCTCGTACTTCACGGCGCTGTTCGCGCTGGGTCGGCTGCCGGGGTGGCTGGCACAGTGGCGTGAGGAGCACGCCGACCCGAAGCGCAAGATCGGCCGTCCGCGCCAGATCTACGTCGGCCCCTCCGAGCGGGCCTACGTGCCGATCGAGCAGCGCTGAGCTCCCGGGTTTTCTGCCATTCTTCACGCCCGAAGTCCTCTTCTCGGCTGAAGAATGGCAGAAAACCCCTGTCACTCGTTGACGGGGCCGTCCTCGCGGGTGACGGCCAGGCCGAGGGTGGGCCAGGTGAGGGGTTTCTCCTCGACCTTCGGGAACAGCCCGAGGAAACGTCTGTGGACCTCCCGCCACGAGGCGTAGGTGTGCTCGGCCAGACCGGTCCAGCCGAAGACCACCTTGAGCACGTAACCGACCTCGGCCACGACGGTGCCCGCGTCGTCGCCGCTGGTGGGGTGGGTGAAGGTGCGACGCCAGATGCCGGACCAGGAGTCGATCATCACCCAGCCCCGATCAGTGAGCCGGGGCTGGTCGTCGTTGGACTCGTTGGAGACCTCGACGGCCAGCTCGGCGTTCTCACGGATGAACTGCACCAGGCCGCTCGGTCCGCTGATGACCAGGCGGGCACCATCGGGCAGCTTCGGCAGCACCTCGGCAAGGGCCGGGTCGAACTCACGCCAGCTGGTCATCATCGCTCCTTCGGGGTCGCAGGTGTTCCCATCGTAGCGAGGGCTTGACGTCGACGTTTTGACAGCTCCCAGCCCCAAAGCGCTGCAAATGTGCGGAGCGTTGCTCTTGGGAGCGCTCTCATCGGCAACGCGCCGCACATTTGCAGCGCTTTCCCCGTGATCTAGCCCAGCTGTAGGCGTCGGTACCGGTTGATCGCGGCGTGGATGTCATGGGGGCGGGGGCGGGCCAGATGGCCGGGGTGGCCCTGATGCGGGGAGAGCCAGTCCAGGCCGTGCTCGTCGATGCGACGGGTGATCTCGTCGACAGCCTCGCTCAACGGCAGGTCGTGGCTGGCCACAAGCTCGGCGATGCGGTCGAGGGCGTGGGCGATGGCCTCGGTCTGGGCCGGGTCCACCAGCTGCGCCACCGCCGCCAGGTCGATGGTCTCATCACCGAACTGGATCGAAGCCCTGCCGCGCGCCCGGGCCGATCTGCCCTTGGCCGACGGTGTGAGCGAGCCGCGGGTGAGCACCCTGGGCGGTGACTCGGTGAACACCGGGGCGTCGCCCTCCGGGCGCGGCCCGGCGATGCGGTGGGCCTCGGCGGTGACATCACGCACCTGGTAGGTGTGGAAGGCCAGGACGTGATCGGCGACGTCGAAGAAGGCGCCGGAACCGCCCGCAACCAGGATCGTCGAGACCCCCTTCTCCGTGAGCAGCGGCCGGATGCGTTCCACGAAGGGGGTGATCGGTTCCTGACCGGCTGGGATCAGCTGCCGCATCCGGTCGTCGCGGATCATGAAGTTGGTGGCGGAGGTGTCCTCGTCGATCAGCAGGGTGCTCGCCCCGGCTGCCAAGGCCTCGGCGAGGTTCGCGGCCTGGGAGGTCGATCCCGAGGCGGTGGTGGTGGAGAAGGCGCGGGTGTCGGCACCGGTCGGCAGGTTGGAGATGAAGGGGGAGATGTCCACCCCGGTCACGGCGCGTTCGTCCTCGGCGCGGATCGTCACCGCATCCGCGCGGGTGATGACCCATTCCCGGCCGTCACCTGCGATGTGCGGGTGGACCCCGCGTTCCAGGGCCCGGAGCAGGGTGGACTTGCCGTGGTAGCCGCCGCCGACGATCACCGTCACCCCTTGTGGGATACCCATTCCCGTTACCCGGCGACCGCTGGGCAGGTCAAAGCTCACCCGCAGCGAGTCGGGGCTGACGAAGGGAACCGCACGCTGTACCAGCGGGAGGTCGGAATCCCCGGAACAGCGAGGCAGGATGGCACCGTCACCGACGAAGGCCACAAGTCCCTGCTTCGCCAGCAGGCTCCGCAGGTGGTGCTGGTCGCGGTGGAGGACCACGTGGTCGCGCAGGGCGACCTGATCCAGGTTCAGATGCAGCAGGGCCTGCTCAGCGATGCGCGGCAGCACGTCGGTGAGCAGACGGCGGGCGCTGCGGCCGTCGATACGACGACCGAACGCGGGCAGGCCGACGTCGATGCGGGCCTCGATGTGGTCGTCGGCGATCAGCACGCTGGTGCGTTCCAGCACTTCCTGGCCGGGGGTTCCGATGAACACCCGGCCGCTGTTTCCGGTACCTGTCGGTTTCGGGACGAGTCGGCGGGCGACACAGGCGAAGGCGCGGGCCAGGAAGTCGCCCGTCGCGATCCGGCCGAGGGCGTCATTCGTCAGGTCCTCGGGGATGGCAGCGAGCTCTGGGTCCAGGATGATCCGCAGACGCGACGGCGGCGCATACGGGTCGGCTGCCACGTGATCGACGGCGAGCGTGAACTCCCCGATCCGGTGGCGGCCCCGCAGCTGCCGGTAGGAGGGGTAACCGCGCCCATCGATCTGATCGAGGGTCCGTTCCAGGGTGTTCCGCGACGAGGGCATTGCAACAGTGTAGGAAACACTGCCCTTCCACCGCTGGTCTCGTCCCCGCTGGTCGAGCGGGACATTTTCTCCGCTGGTCGAGCCGGGAATCCCGATGCGAAGCGAGGGAATCCCGAGTCGAGACCCCGCAACCTTGCGCAGGGACCCGAGCCCCGGAGTGTCCCCGCTCGCGTCAAGACCCAGCACCGGGCGCCAGAGGTCTCGACTGTCGGGCGCTGAACGCCCTCGGCTCGACCAGCGGAAGGAGGAGAGATCTCGACTGTCGAACCGCAGACGGCCCTCGGTGTAACCAGCGGAAGGAGGAGAGGTCTCGACACTGGCTACCGCATCGCGGCTCGGCCAGCGGAGCATGTCACATTCCGGCGCCCGCATCGTCGTATGGATATGGATGTGATCGTGATCGGGGCCGGGTATGCCGGTTTGTTGGCGGCCAACCGGATGGCCCGCCGAGCGCGGGTGCTGCTCATCGACCGCCGGGACAAAACCGTGGATCGGATTCGGCTGCACCAGCTCGTTGCCGGGACTCGGCATGTCGACGCAGTGGCACGTCCGCTGAGGGCGCGCCTGCACCGCCGGGCCTCGCTGGTCCGGGGTGAGGTCGTCGACGTGTCCCCGGGTCGGGTGCAGCTGGCCGATGGTCGCGAGTTCTCCGCCTCGCACATTGTGCTGGCCTGCGGGCGCGGGGTGGCGCGGCCAGGCTCCTTGGACTCGCTGGAGGCTGCCCTGGCAGTCCGCGACGATCTGAGCCGACTACGCTCGGGAACCGTGGAGGTGATCGGAGCCGGATTGACAGGCATCGAGACCGCGACGGAGATCGCGGCGGCCCGCCCTGGCATGACTGTCCGTCTGGTCCATCGCGACCTGCCCGATTTCTCCCCCGCGACCATGAGTCACCTGATGGCTCGCCTGGATCAGCTCGGCATCGAGCTCACCGAGGAGGCCCGCGGCGGTGACCTCACCATCGACGCCACCGGCCCCGACCCCGAGCCCCTCACCGGCGGTGGCCTCACCGTCGATCCGCAGCTGCGCCTGCTGCGCGACGGTGTGCCGCAGCCCGGTGTGTGGGGCGCTGGGGACGCGGTGCGCGTCACCGGGCACCACTGGCTGCACCGTGGCTGCGCCTCAGCCATGCCGATGGGGGCCACCGTCGCCGACGCGGTGCTGGCAAGTCTCGCAGGCAAGGAGCCGCGTCCCTTCGATTTCGGCTTTGACAAGCGCCTGGTCTCGCTGGGTCGCGGCGATGGCAGTTATGAGCCCCTGCATCCTGACGGTTCCCCGACCGGGCGCGCCACCGTCGGGCGACTGGGTGCGGTCGCCAAGGAGGTCATCTCCCGGGCCGCCTGGACGGTTCCCGCACGCTTCGCCCGTCTCTACGGTCCCGCCGCCTGGGCGAGGGGTCCGCGATGAGCGACGTGTCCCAGCACCGGAACCTGGCGGTGCGGCTGGCCTACGACATCACCGGGTCGTGGGCGGATGCGGAGGAGATCGCACAGGAGGCCCTGGGCCGGGTGTGGGCCACTCCTGACGTCCGCGACCCACGCGCCCTGCTGGCCCGCATCACCACCAACCTGGCCATCGACCGGATGCGCACCGCCCGGACCGTCTACATTGGCCCTTACCTGCCCGAACCGGTGCTGACCAGCGATGGTGCCGACGTCACGGTGGAGCGGGCCGAGGAGGTGGAGGTGGCGCTACTGGTGGCGCTGGAGGCGCTGTCCCCGGTGGAGCGGGCCGCCCTGCTGCTGCACGACGTGTTCGCGTTCAGCTTCGACGAGGTGGCTCACATCCTCGGCCGCTCCCCCGCCGCAGTGCGGCAGGCCGCCTCCCGCGCCCGAGCCCATGCGGCCCGTCGTCGTCCTCGGTTCAGCCGCGACGATGCCGCCGCCCGTCAGCTGGTGGAGCGGTTCTTCGCTGCTGTGGACGACGGGGAGGTCACGGCTCTGGTGGAGCTGCTGGCAGCCGACGCCACTCTCATCGCCGACGGTGGCGGTCAGGTGGCCGCGGCCCGTCGTCCCGTGGTGGGGGCCGAGCCGGTGGCCCGGTTCCTGGCGGGCCTGGGGGCGAAGTTCGCGGGGCGGTTCACCGTCGCCCCGGCCCGTCTCAACCGGGCGGACGCCCACCTGGTGTTCGTCGATGGCGCCCTGGACCAGGTGGTTTGGCTGGGGGTCGCCGAGGGTCGCGTCCAGGCGCTGTACCTGGTGCGCAACCCGGCCAAACTCATGAGATCAGGTCCGCCACCACGTGGGCCAGCAGGTTCCTCGCCTGATCGGCGCTGAGTTCAGAGCCGGGGGTCAGCAGCTCCAGGCGCAGTCCGGAGATCAGCGAGTTCAGCATCACAGCGGCTTCCTCCACGCCGAGCGGTTCCGCTGCCGTCCGGAATCGGCTGGCGCGTTCGCGAGGCCGAAGCCTGGCGCCGTCGTCGATCAGCTGGGCCAGCCACGCGGTGACCCGGGTTCTGTCCCGTCGGGCGGTGGCCTCCAGGTATTCCCGGGTGGCCTCGGTGGCTTCGGGGCCGATCCCGGAGCGGTACATGCCGAACCACATCTGGTGAGCCTCTGGGTCCTTTGGCAGGAGCTGTTGGAGGCAGGCAGCCAGCTGCTCCGCCGGGGCCAGGGACTGGTCCTGCAGCGCGGAGTCATCGACGGCCCCGCCCAGCTTGTGCTCCAACACGGCGGCATGGAGGTCGCCCTGACTGGGGAAGTGATGTCTGAGGGTTCCCATGCCGATCCCCACCGCCGTCGCAACGGCCCTCACCGTCACCGCCTGCAGCCCGGAGCGCTCCGCGATCACGCACGCTGCATCCACGATCTGTTCTCGCCTCGTTGCCATGCCGCCAATCTAGCACGGCGTGCTACCGCTGGGGCGTTTGTCGAGAGACTCCGGCACAGAGGATTCGCGGCAGCTCCCAGTTCACCGCGCACCCTCTAAGAGGGTGCGCGGATAGGAGGGGTCGTCGCGAGGATCGTCATGGTGGCTTCCTGGCAAGGCGAACGACGAAGATCGCACTGGAGCGTGCGTTCGAGGAGGACAACGCAGCCAGGGGGTCACCAGGGCGACCGCAGTAGATTCCGCCTATTCGCGCACCCTCTAAACTTGGGTCATGACTGGCACGCATCCCAACCTCATGGCCTCCGACGTCGTCGTTCACCTGCCCGACGATCCGGCCGCCCCGCTCATCGAACAAGGTGACCTGTTGGAGGCGGCGGCGAGCCACCCGTCGTCGTCGCTGTGTTGGGCCCTGCTCGCCGAGAGCAGCCTGGCCGAGGAGGCCCTGGACAGCACGCTCGCGGCCTACGCCTACGCCCGCACCGGCTACCACCGGGGCCTCGACCAGCTGCGGCGTAGCGGCTGGAAGGGCTCGGGACACGTGCCGTGGGAGCATGAGCCGAACCGCGGCTTCCTGCGCAGCCTGTGGGCGCTGAGCGTCGCGGCGGGTCGCATCGGCGAGACCGACGAGCAGCAGCGCTGCGCCCAGTTCCTGCGCGACTCCTCCGAGACCGCCTGGCAGGAGCTCGCTGGGGACCTTGACGCGCAGTGATATCATAAATTCGATATCACGGAGGTGGGCGATGGAACAGATCCTGGTACGAAATCTGCCGCCGGGGACAAAGGCCGCTCTGCGCGTCAGGGCCGAGCAACACGAGCGCTCCGTGGAGGCCGAGGCACGCAGCATCCTGGTCAACACCCTTCAGGGCGAACCGCTGAGTCTGGTGGATCTGCTGGTGCAGGACGAGGGGCAGGACATCGACTTCGAGCCGGAACGCCTTGAGCTGTCGGTGCGGAATCCCGAGCTGTGACCCACTACCTACTGGACACCAACGTCGTGTCCGCACTACGCGTTCCGCTGCGGAACCCTGCCGTGGCCGCCTGGGTTCGTCCCATCCCCTTGACAGCCCTGCACATATCCGTCTTCACGGTGCTGGAGATCGAGCACGGGGTCAGGGCGAAGGAACGCAAGGACCCCACCCAGGGTGCTGTGCTCCGACGGTGGTTGGAGGGCTCCCTGCTGCCGTCCTTCACGGGTCGAATCCTGGATTTCGACCTCGCTGCCGCCAGGAAGCTCGCCTGTTACCGGGTTCCCGACCACGCACCCTTCACGGATGCCCTCATCGCGGCGACTGCTGACGTCGCCGGCATGACAGTGGCCACTCGCAACATTCGCCACTTCCTTCCCCTCAACGTGCCCTGCCTGAACCCCTGGGACTCGGGAAAGCACCCGCCAAGCGGCTTGTCACAGTGCTGAAGTGGGCTCGCACAGCGTCAGCCAGCGACGGCACTCGGCCTGTTTCTCCTCGTCCTCGAGGATCGACGGGGCCAGGCGCCGGTCGTCGGCGAGCAGGGAGCGCAGCCGGGCCGCGACCTGCTCCGCGATCTTTGGTTCCCGCTCTCCCAGCAGCCCGCACAGCTCCGCGCCGACGCCGGGGGTCCAGCCGGTGCGCAGCTCCTCGGCCACCAGCTCCGCCGTTTCCTCGGCCGTCAGCGGCCAGGGCTCGCCCAGGCCGAGCAGCACACTCCCGCACACTGTGCGGTCGTACTCCGCTGCCCGGATCAGGGCGGTGAGCCGGGCCACCACCTCCGCGCGCTGGGTGTCGTCGACGAGATCGATCCACTGGGCTGCCAGCCTGGCGGCCTTTCCGGCGAAGTAGTTCTCCACGCTCAGCAGCTCGACGACCTTCGGCCAGGCCTGCTCCAGCGGCAGCGCTCCCGCCTCCACCAGGCCCTTCAGGCAGCAGACCACCTCGTCCTCGCCGCTGTCCTCATCCGCCAGCAGCTCCTGCCACCATGCGATCAGCTGCGGGTGGTCGCGCTGCGGGAAGCCGTCGTCGAGGGCTTGGTCGTGGTTGGGGCCACAGACCTCCAGCGCCCTCTCCCAGTCCGCCAGGTCCCCAGTGTGGCGGGCCAGGCGGATCAGGTCCTCGGTGGTCTCGGCGGCCTCACGGGCAGCCTGCAGGTCGTCGTTGCCGTCCAGCCAGTGAGGGTTCGCCGAGTCCCAGCGTTTCGCGACGGCGCGCAGTGGGTGCTGCAGGTCGTCGGGCCAGGTCGCGGCCCATTCGGCGAGGCTGCGGCCGGTGAACTCGTCGTCGGGCTCACGGCTGGTCAGGAATTCTGCGACCACCTGCGCCAGCTCCTGCCCCGGCACCGTCCCCGCCTCCTGGAAGGCCAGCCCGACGGGGGAGCCCACGTCCACGGAGGTCGCGACGTTCAGGTCCTCGTCCTCCAGCTCGTCGCCCTGCTCGATGCCCCAGCGCAGCGCGGCCGCCAGATGGCCTTCCCAGCGGGGATCCCCAGCGACGGCGAGGGCGTGGGCGGCGCTGGCGCGCGGATGGGTCCAGCCCTCGGGCGGGCCATCGAAGCGGGAGGAGGCCCGGTCGAGGGCCTCACACACCTCCGGGGTGCGGGGCAGGCGCATCAGGAGGGTGATGGCGTCCTCGGCCTCGATGTCGTCGCCGGTTCCTGCGATGACCTGTTCGATGGCGGCGGGGGTGATCGCGCGGTGCAGGTCCGCGGCCTCCAGCAACCCGAGCATCACGGGCGGGGTGGGGCGGAGCCGGGCCAGGACCTCGGGGCCGCGCGGCCGGGTGCCGAGCCAGGCGAGGTGTTCGTGCTCCTCCAGCAGGTCCTGATGGGCGGCGACCAGCTCGATGTCCTCGTTCGTCGCGGTGCCTGCGGTGAAGCGGCCCAGGGCGGCGGGGACCTGCAGGTGGGGGTCGTCGCTGCCGGGGAACAGGCCGTGGTGCCCGAGGGCCGTTGCGGCGGCCCAGGCCAGGTCACCGCCACCATCCAGGGCCGTGACGAGGGCGTCGGTGAGTTCCGGGGTCGGCGGCCCGATGAGGGGGACGATCTCGGCGGCCTCAACCACGTCGTCGCTCCCAGTCGCGATCAGTGCGGCGAGCACGGGGGATGCGCCCTGCAGCGTGGCGCGCATCTCCTGAGCGGTCTGGCTGTCGCCTGCGACGGCAGCCTTGGCCGCGCTGTGGAGGAGGGTCAGGGGCAGCTCGGGCGCCACCTGATCGGCGAGCATCGCCACGGCCACCTCGACGACGGGCACGCTGGCCGGGCAGAGCCCGCCCTGGTGCAGGACGGCGTACTCCAGCTCGTCGAAGGCCTCCTCGTCGCCCTTGGCCATCCGCTTCATGAGTTTCGGCACGTTCCCGGCCATCCCGTAGGCATGGGTCAGGGAGTCCCAATCAACGGCTTTCAAGGCCTTCTTCCACGCTGGCATGGGATGATCCTAGCCAGTTCTCCCGTCGAGGGCCTCGTGTGACGAGACGAGCAGCGGCACCGCCACACTCGTGTCAACGGCCCAGCGGGAGTCTTCCATCAGCGACGCCCGGAGTCGAGCAGAGCGAAGATCTGGGCATCGGTGACGACGGTGTCCGAACGAGCAACCAAACGCCCTTCGGTATCGCGCTCCAGACGCGCCACTCGGCCTCCAGGCACGATCTGCACGCCGTTGCCGTAGAGGGACACAACCACCTTGGAGCCAGCCGTCAGCCCCAACGAGTCACGGATGCTCTTGGGCAACAGCAGCCTTCCCCCGGAATCAATCGTCGCCTCCATGGGAAGAGGCTACCTTCTGACTCCCACGCACTCGCGCTGTCCGGCACGAACCGCCGTTCTGCTCAGAGGGCGCACGGCGCGGGAGGACTCATCGGTTGGAACAGTCCCGGTTCGAACCCGGCCGCGGCTATGGCTGTCGGATGCCTGTGATACGTTCTCGACGATCAGCTGTTCCCACCCAGCAGAGCCGACGAGCCCGCTCGAAGGAGAGGTAGTCATGCCGAACATCGTGACCGTTCACCCCGATGGCACGGGTATCGCAGCCATCGAGGGGCTGCCTCCCGCCACGGTGTCAACCGACTCCCCCGAAGCCGCCCGGAAGGCCCTGCTGGAGCTGATCCTTGGACATGCGAAACAGATTGGCCACCCGGTTGAGGTGATCGCCCGCGACGGTGGCGAGGAAGGCGTGACCCTCCTGATCCACCCGAACGGGGCCATCACCGCTGCCGCGCAGGCCCCTGTTCAGGCGACGATGCCACCCAGGCGTTCCTTCCTGGACGAGCAGGCCCCGGAGGAACCAGCCCGGCAGGGGTGGCGTGGGATGCTGACCGGCTTGGGGCTGCGGGTGGCTCCCGGCCCTGCCGAGCGGGAGGAACGGGTGGACATCCAGGCCGTCAGCCAGCACTGGCCAGGGCCACGCACCATCGCCATCGTCAACGGCAAGGGAGGTGCGGGGAAGACCCCGACCACCATCCTGCTGGCCGCAGTGCTGGCCCGCTACGGCGGGGCCGGAGTCCTGGCGTGGGACAACAACCAGACCCGCGGCACCCTGGGATGGCGCACCGAGAAGGGGCCACACGACGCGACCGTGCTGGACCTGCTGCCCCACACCGAACGGCTGCTCGGCACCGGCGCCCAAGCAGCGGACCTGGCCCACTACGTCCACCACCAAACCGGCGACCGCTACGACGTCCTCAGGTCGCAGCCGTTGGAGCTCGCCTCCGCACAGCGCGTCAACGCCGAGGACGTCGATGCGATCCACGCCGTCGCCGCGAAGTACTACCGTCTCATCCTGATGGACTCCGGCAACGACGAGTCCGACCCGATGTGGCAGCGGATGATCGACCACACCGACCAGCTGGTGGTGGCCACCACCACCCGCAACGACCACGCCGAGGCGGGAGCCCTGCTGCTGGAAGCCCTCAGCCGACGTGATGCGGACAGCGCCAAGCTGGTGAAGAACGCCGTGGTCATCGTCTCCCAGGCCGACCCCGGAACCAAGCCCGCCACCATCAAACGCATCACCGACGGCTTCAGCGGACTCGTCCGGGACGTCGTCACCATCCCCTATGACCCGGCCCTCGTCGGCGGCCACCTCCTGCTCACCGCACTACGTGCCACCACCCAACGAGCATGGCTGCACGCAGCCGCAGCCGTCGCCCAAGGACTGTGAGTCGCGACGAAGGGGATGCGAGCTGACGGCTTCCAGCGCCACCTGTCTCCGCACTCAACCAGACGGTTTACATCTTGCGATCAACTTCATCGGTCGTGTCAGATACAGCCATCCGGTTTGGGTTGGAGCATTGTGCAGCACGACTACCACCCGCTGGTCGAGCCAAGCAGGCGGTCTTGCGGATGCGCCCGCGCCAAGCCTTGGCGAGAAGTCCCTACACACCACCAAGTCACAACATGGGTTCCCTCGCCGCTTCAACCTCTTACACGTTGAAGCGGAACTCGACGGTGTTCAAGCTGTAACACCGCCCTCCCAGTCACATCTCCTCGCGCTCTGCTGGATCAACCTCAGCCCAATGGTTCGGATTTCGCTTGCACACAAGAGCAGGAACTCGCTCTGCCACCTCACGCCACCGTCTTCCGTTCGACTTGGTATATTCGGTCCACCTGACCGGCTTGTTGCAGTAACGCATCTTTCCGCCACATTCGGGACACGCCCCAGCGAAAATCTTCTCCAGTGTGATGCGCCGACCAGCACCACTCAAAGCCCACCCCAGAAAAAGCGGCTTTCGCAACTGGAGCTTCACCAAGCGATGAAGCGACCAGACTATAACGGACATGCCAAGTAGCGCCACAAAAAGCAAGAACCACAACTCCGACCTTTGCACTGAAACACCAAACCCATTCCTGAAGAAAAGAATAGCAGGCTCCAACATCTTCCACAACGGGAAAACCCCCGCTAATCCCAACACCAACCCCACCCATGCAAGCACTCCCTGCGTGAACGGGCTACGCCACTTCGGCACTGCCTCATATGTCACCGTCGGAGGGACATTCGCTGGGGGATTGACGACCACATCACGCCCAGCTTGGTACAAGCCTCCGTAGATATCTCCACCTCCTGTGCTTGCAGTGTTACTCGCACCGCCACTCACGGGAGCCCCACATTCCCCGCAAAACTTGTTCTGCGGCTCCACCTGATGACCGCAGCTCCCACAAATCACTTCTTTCCCCCAGACGCAAGCCCGCTTCGGAACTCCACCACATCGCCGTCGGCCATGATGTAGTCCTTGCCCTCCAGACGCATCTTGCCCGCCGCCTTGGCTGCGGCCTCGGAACCGGCCGCCACCAGGTCGTCGAAGCTCACCACCTGGGCCTTGATGAAGCCCTTCTGGAAATCGGTGTGGATCACTCCTGCCGCCTCCGGGGCCGTCGCCCCCTGCGGGATGGTCCAGGCCCGGGCCTCCTTCGGCCCCGCCGTCAGGTAGGACTGCAGGCCGAGGGTGGCATAGCCGACGCGGGCCAGGACGTCCAGGCCCGGCTCCTCCACCCCCATCTCCTCCAGGAAGGCGCGCCCCTCCTCCTCGTCCATCTCCACCAGCTCGGCCTCGAACTTCGCATCCAGGAAGATGGCCTCAGCCGGGGCCACCACCTCACGCATCCGGTCCTTGAGGGCCTCGTTGGACAGCTCGTCCTGGTCGCAGTTGAACACGTAGATGAAGGGCTTGGCGGTCAGCAGGAACAGGTCCCTCAGGTGCTCCAGCTCCAGCCCCGAGCCGTGGATGCGTCGCCCCTCCTCCAGCACCTTCACCGCCGCCTGCATCGCCTCCAGCTTCGGGCGCGACTCCTTCTTGATCCGCGCCTCCTTCTCCACGCGCGGCAGCGCCTTCTCCAGGGTCTGCAGATCAGCCAGGATCAGCTCGGTGGTGATGGTGTCGATGTCCCCCGCCGGGTCCACCTTCCCGTCGACGTGGGTGACGTCCTCATCCTCGAACACCCGGGTCACCTGGCAGATCGCGTCGGCCTCACGGATGTTGGCCAGGAACGCGTTGCCCATGCCCTCACCCTTCGAGGCCCCCCGCACGATGCCGGCGATGTCCACGAAACTCACCGTCGCCGGCAGGATCCGCGCCGAACCGTAGATCTCGGCCAGCACCGGCAGCCGCGCATCGGGCACCCCGACGACGCCGACGTTCGGCTCGATCGTCGCGAACGGGTAGTTCGCCGCCAGCACGTTGTTGCGGGTCAGCGCGTTGAACAGGGTCGACTTGCCGGCGTTGGGGAGACCGACGATTCCAATGGTGAGAGCCACGATGCGCGATTCTACGGCACGGCCCCGACGATGCCCGCACAGCCGCCATCCGGACCAGATTTACGCTCGACTTGCATGACCGAAATCATCTGGGTTAGGCTTGCCTCAGTGAACGACGTCGGATACGTGCTTCCACGTCGGGAACAGGTGTTCAGGACCACCGCACGCGCTCTGCCACAAGCGCCTCGCAGGCCCGCCGCGCCGCCCTTCTCTCTCTCCTTGGGGCGGAGTCGGCGGGCCTGCATCATTCACCCCTCCAGGTAGGACCGCAGCGCACGGCTCAGGTGATACGGGTCCTCGGCCCCGCACAGCTCCCGGGCCGAGTGCATCGACAACAGCCCGATCCCCACATCGACGGTGGCCAGCCCCAGCCGCGTCGCCGTGATCGGGCCGATGGTCGAGCCGCACGGCATCGCATTGTTGGACACGAACGTCTGATTCGGCACCCCCTCCCGCTCGCAGGCCAGCCGCCACAGCGCCGCGCCGTGGGCGTCGGTGGCGTAGCGCTGATTGGCGTTGACCTTCAGCATCGGCCCCGCATTGGGACGCAGATCGGCTCGGGGGTCGTGGTGCTGCTGATGGTTCGGGTGCACCAGGTGCCCGGCATCCGCCGAGATGCACGATCCGCGCACCATCAGCGCCTTGAACCCGTCGACCCCCAGCCCAGCGACGGCGGCGATCCGCTCCAGCACATCCGCCAGGAACGGTCCCGCCGCCCCCGTCGAGGTCTCGGAGCCGATCTCCTCGTGGTCGAAGGTCGCGAACACCACCAGATCATCGCCGTCACCCAGCCCCTCGAATGCGGTCAGCTCCGCATGGGTGCTGGAGAGGTTGTCCAGCCTGCCGCTGGCGAACAGCTCCCCGCCCAGTCCGAGCCGGGCCGGTGCCTGGGAGTCGAAGGTGAACAGGTCGTGCCCGATGACCTCCTCCGCGCGAACCCCTGCCTGCTCGGCCAGGGCAGCCAGCACCCCCGCCCCGACCTCCAGGCCGACGACGGGCTGGGTGTGGGCCTGGCGGTCCAGCTTCAGACCGTCGTTCACGGCCCGGTCCAGGTGGATGGCCAGCTGCGGCACCCGCGCCACCCCGGGCAGCCGCACCAGGTGCGTGGCGCCGTCGCGGGTCACGAGCCGCCCGGCGATCCCCAGGTCGCGGTCCAGCCAGGAGTTGATGAGCATCCCGCCGTAGATCTCGACGGCCAGCTGCCGCCACCCGCGCACCGTGAAGTCCACATCGGGCTTGACCTTGAACGCGGGCGAATCGGTGTGCGCGCCGACCACCCGGAGCCCGGTACCGCCGTCGATGCGCTCCGGCTGCCGCCATGCGATCACCGCCCCGCCCCGCACGACGAAGAACCGGCCCGCCCCGCCCGGGAAGGCTCCCTTCTCGTCGACCTGCGTGAAACCCGCTGTCGTCAGCCGGGAGGCGACAGTGCGGGCAGCGTGGAAGCTGGTGGGTGAGTCGAGGACGAACTGGGCGAGGTCGTCGAGATGCGATGCAGCGTCGGTGAACATGACTCCATTCAACCAGTCACTATTCAACCAGTCACTGCCGTGCGCGCCGGTAGGCATCGAGCTCACACAACCGCTGAACGATCTTCTCAGGCCGCGCCTGTCGGAAGTGGCTCCGGTACTCCAGTCCCGGCAACCCTCTTGCCCGACCTGTTCGATCAACCACGACGACCTGGTACAGGTAGCCGTCTTCCCGGTTGTGCCTTGAGCCACCGATGGAGTCATGCCCGCTGGCACCTGTCCTCCCACTCGTCCCGTGACGCATCACACCGAAGCCCCGTATCTGGTTCCACGGTAGCGACCATCGACGCAGCAGGCTCATCATGTGGATCCCCTCGGTGACGACGAGGGTCTTGGCGAACAGCTGGTTCAGTGTGTACACCAGCATCGGGATCAAAAGCCCGGGTATGGCCCAGGCGATTCCCCGGAAGAACAGGGAGGATGATGAGGAGAATGAGCTCCAGAGGCTGTAGCCAACTCCCGCCATGAAGACGATGCAGACCATGGCCACCATCTTGACCAAGAGGGACTGCCGGAAGACCATCTCGTCCCCGGTGTACCTGAACTGTTGCTGGACGGCATGTCCCTGCACGATCCGGCTGACGTCCAACGGCTGCCCCGCCCCCGGGTCGATGCCCAGCGCCGCGCCATCGGGCAGCACCGCCACGTAGCCTCCGGGGCCCATCGGGGCGAACCGGTTCCCGAGGTCGTCGACGCCGATACCCCGCTCCGGCCAGCCCCGCCCGGTCTGCACCAGGGTGCTCTCGATGGCCATGAAGGCCGTGCCCCGGCCTGCCGCGATCCGCTGTCCGACCACCGCAGCCGCCTGCTGCGCTGCTTCCCTTGGCGCGTCGAGCGGCAGGATGAGCCCCAGCATGGCCGCCTGCTTCGACTGGTTGTCCACCGCATCGATGACGATCCCGAGATCAGCCTGCCGACACAGCTCGCCCCCTTCCTGGAAGGCGACGTAATCGCGGCGCCTCCAGAACTGGCGGGCGATGACCGGCCCCACCAGCACGAACAGGCACACCACGGCGACGATGCCGAGGATCAGCATCCCGAACAGCAGCAGCATCCCGTTGTCGAAGTACTGGGCACCCTTCACTCCCGGATCGTTCGGGAGATCCCGCAGCCTCAGGTACAGCGCGGCCGCCCCCGATGCGGACAGCAGGAGCAGGACCGACGACACCACGACGGTGGTGTGGGAGCGTCTACGTCTGCCCACGTGCCGCTTGAAGAAACCGCGATCACGCAGCTGGTGGATCAGATGGTTCGCGTTCGGGTCCATGACCCCATTCTTCACATCCCCGGGTTCACCAGCCTGCAAAAATGTCAGACCCACCTGCCACCCTTGGACCATGAGCATCACTTCCCTGATCCTGGCCCTGGCGGCCCTCCTGGTGGGGGCAGCGCTGGGATATCTCACGGCCCGCTCCGGTCTCCACGCCAAGGTGGTGCGCGCCGAGGCCGAGCGCGACGCCGCCCTGCAGCGCGCCGCCGAGGTCACCGAGGACCGCTCCCGCATGGCTCTGGAGTTCCGCTCCATGTCGGTGGATGCGTTGGATCGGCAGACCCGCCTGGCCGATGAGGCCGCGGACCAGAGGCTGGCCCCGGTCAACGAAGCCCTCCGGCTGCTGCAGCACCGGCTGCTGGACGTGGAACGACAACGCGCATCCTTGGCCGCAGAGCTGCGGACCCAGGTGGAGGGGGTGAGACTGTCAGGGGAGGCCGTGCGCAAGGAGACCCAGGCCCTGGTGACAGCACTTCGCAATCCTCAGGTGCGCGGCACCTGGGGGGAGACCTCGCTGCGCCGGATCGTCGAGGTCGCAGGCATGGTGGAGCACTGCCACTTCGACACCCAGACCACCCACACCACCGACGACGGGCGGCGGCTGCGTCCCGACATGAGGGTGGACCTGGCCGACGGGCGCGCCGTCTTCGTGGACTCCAAGGTGCCACTGGCGGCCGTCATCGACGCCTGCCAGGCCGAGACTGAGGAGGACCGCAGCGCGCAGCTGCGCCGCTTCCTGCGGCACGTGCGCACCCACATCGACCAGCTCTCCGCCAAGGAATACTGGGCCCTGGATGTCGGCAGCCCGGAATTCGTCGTGCTGTTCCTCGGCAGCGACGAATTCTACCGGCTGGCCCTCGAGCAGGATCCCGGGCTCCACGAGTACGCGGCAAGACGTCGCATCACCCTGGCCGGGCCGGGGCTGCTCATCCCGCTGCTGCAGACCATCTCCCACGGGTGGCGGCAATCCCGGCTGGCCGAATCCGCAGCCCAGGTCAGCGCACTCGGGAGGGAACTCCACTCCCGGCTGGCAACACTGGGCGCGCACTTCGACAAGCTGGGCAGCTCCCTCGGCACGGCAGTGCGCAGCTACAACTCAGCCGTGGGCGCCCTGGAGTCTCGGGTGCTGGTGACAGCCCGTCGTTTCGAGAGGCTGCAGGTTGCCACTGATGAGCTGCCGCAGCCCCGAGCCGTCGAGGAGGGGGTGAGGCAACCGGTCGCGTCCGAGCTGGTGAGTCAGAGCGTGAGCGAGCACAATGGGACACCGTGACCGCACTGACCGAACTCGCAGCCCTGGTCCCTGACGCCCGCATGAGGCTGGCAGGGGTGGCCCGCCAGACCCCGGTGGAGATCAACCTGCGCCTGACGGAGGCCATCGGGTCCGAGGTCTGGATCAAGCGCGAGGACCTGCAGCCGGTGCGCTCCTACAAGCTTCGTGGGGCCTACAACCTCATGGCCCAGCTGAGCGATGAGGCCCGCGCAGCCGGGGCGGTGTGTGCGTCGGCGGGCAACCACGGGCAGGGGGTGGCCTTCGCGGCCGCAGCGTTGGGGATGACCGCCACCGTCGTGGTTCCCTCCACAACGCCCCGGCAGAAACGACAGCGCATCCAGACTCTGGGGCGGGGTCACGTGGAGTTGCTGCTGGAGGGCACCACCTACGACCAGGCCTCGGAGGCGGCGGCCCAGCTGGCCGCTGAGCGGGGCAGCACCGTCGTACCGGCCTTCAATGATCCCCGCACCGCGGCAGGGCAGGCCACTGCCATCGCCGAGGCCATCGAGCAGCTGGGGTTCGTGCCCGATGTGGTGGTGCTGCCGGTCGGTGGTGGCGGCCTGCTGGCCGGGGCGGCCGCGTGGCTGCGGGTGCACCATCCGGGGGTGCGGATCGTCGGGGTGGAGCCCGACGGCGCCCCCTGCGTCGCGGCTGCGATCTCCGCAGGTCGGCCTTTCGCGCTGACCGGTATCGACACCTTCGTCGATGGCGCTGCGGTCAGCCGGGTGGGTGATTTCACCTTCGAGGTCATCCGCGAGGCCGATGTGGAGCTGACCCGGGTGCCGGAGGGCCAGGTCTGCTCCGAGATGCTGGCGATGTACCAGAGCGACGGCATCATCGCCGAGCCCGCAGGTGCCCTGGCTGCGGCCTGCCTGCCGACGGGTGGGGTCGGGCAGCGCATCCACATCCCCCACGGGTCGAAGGTGTTGAGCATCATCTCCGGCGGCAACAACGACGTCTCCCGTTACGCCGAGGTGGTGGAGCGCTCCCTGGTCCACGAGGGCCGCAAGCACTACTTCCTGGTGGAGTTCCCGCAGGAGCCGGGGGCGTTGCGTCGTTTCCTCGACGACGTGCTGGGCCCGGAGGACGACATCACCTATTTCGAGTACGTGAAGCGCTCCAGCCGTGAGGTCGGTCCGGCCCTGGTGGGCGTGGAGCTCAGCAACCCGGGCGACTACCGCTTCCTCATGGACCGCATCGCCGAGTGCGGGATGGAGGTCTCTGAGGTGGATTCCACCAGTCCGTACTTCCGCTTCCTGGTCTGACCGGCTCACTCAGAGGGTGCGCGAATAGGCGGAATCTACTGCGGTCGCCCTGGTGACCCCCTGGAAGCGCCCAAACTCCTCGAACGCACGATCCAGTGCGATCTTCGTCGTACTACCTTGCCAAGTGGCCACCATGACGATCCTCGCGACGACCCCACCTCACCGCGCACCCTCTTAGCGGAAACACCCACCAGGTTGGGCTGGTTTCCTGGTGCTCAACACACCGGTGGTCCACAGCGAGAAACCGATGAGCACCAGCTGCAGCAGCAGCCGTGGAAGCAGCGGGGTGTCAGGGGCTGCCGGGTGGGCAACCCCCGAGGCAGCGACGACGTTGGCAGGTAGCACAAGGATCAGGAACAACGCCGAACAGTACCCGGAGGCCACACGCAGCCGAGGCGCCAGGAGGCCCACCGCCAGGGTGATCTCGACGATGCCGCTGGCGGTCACCGCAAGGCCTGCCGGGACTGGGCTCCACACCGGGACGATCGCCTCCAGACCGGAGCGCTGCGGCTCCAGGAAATGTGCGGAACTCGTGCTCAGGTAAACAGCTGCCATGCCACAACCCGCCGCTGCGGCACCGCCACACCAGTGGCGAAGGGCTGGCAGACGATGCGCGAACAGGCGCGTCACGATCAGCACACCCAGACTCACGGCGAACAGTGGGATGAGCAGGATCATGCCGCGCCACCCATCCGGGAGCAGGACAGTACGCAATCCAGACCCGCGCGCCTCGCCGAGGGCGCTGCAGAGTGAAACGACTCGACCAATGTTAATACTGTTAACATGAGGGCAAGCTAGCATTCCCATGTGAACGACGTCAACACGCGCCCCTACCACCACGGCAACCTGCGCGCTGAGCTCATCCGCATCGGTGTGGCACTGGTCGCAGACTCAGGGCTGGAGGCCCTCACCGTCCGGGAGATGGCGCGTCGCGCAGGGGTTTCCCCCGCAGCCGTCTACCGGCACTTTCCCGGCAGGGAAGGATTACGAGACGCCGTACGGGAAGCAAGCCAGGAAGCCCTGGAAAAGGCGATCCGGCATGAACTGGACCTGGTGGGATCGGATGCGGAAGAAGCCGAACTCCTCCTGGCCGCAGGCCGCGGGTACTTCACCTTCGCCACCAACGAGCCGGAACTCTTCGCCTGCCTGAGTGGAGGAACTTTCCCACCTGATGCCCCACACCCCCGAAGCGCGGAGCACGGATCAGACGCACCACCCCACCCCAGCCCCTTCACAACGTTGACCGAGCTGGTCACGAGAACCGGTGTCACGCCACGCCTGAAGAAAGCCCAGCCACCATCCACCAGCTCGAAGGACCGCGCCATCGTGCTGTGGGCCGCAGTTCACGGAATCGCCGTGCTGTGCTCGAACGGCACCCTACGCGACCTCCCGGAACCCCGGAAACACGAGTTGTTGGACCTCACCCTGCGCTCAGCCATTCGAGGAACAACTGGCATCGAACCGCCGGAGTAATCAGCCCTCCAGCCACTCGAGCACGATCTCGACGACCTCGCTCAGGTTGAGCGGACCACACGCGGCCAGCAGGGAGAGGCTCCCTCGATCATCACTCACCCAGATCTGGTACCAGTCGTCGTCATCGCGTTCGACCTCGACCTTGCGCCCCACCTCCAGCCTCACCGAGGTGCCCGTCAGGTCGATGGCCAGGCTCCAGCCCGGATTGTCCAGGCTCTCGATCCGCACCCCGTAGCCGTGCTCCCATTCGCCGTCGCACTGAGCCGAGTACCACTGCTGGAGGCGTTCCAGCGCGCACCCTCTGGTCTCGTTCACGAATCCTCCAGCAGCTCCCGGATGTCATCGGCCGTGATGGCCTGGTTGAAGGCCGCGCCGTCGTCCATCAACGAGGTGAACAACTCCGCCTTGCGACGCTGCAACGCCAGCACCTTCTCCTCGATGGTGCCCTCCGCCACCATCCGGTACACCATCACCGTCGAACTCTGTCCGATCCGGTGGGCCCGATCCACCGCCTGGGCCTCCACCGCCGGATTCCACCACGGGTCCAGCAGGAACACGTAGTCGGCCTCCGTCAGGGTCAGCCCCGTGCCGCCTGCCTTCAGGCTGATGAGGAACAGCGGCACCTCACCACTGCGGAACCGCTCGATCACCCGGCCGCGCTGCGTGGTGGCCCCATCCAGGTAGGCGAACCCCACCCCGAGGCCCTGCAGCCGCTCGGCCACCCGCTTGAGGAAGGAGGTGAACTGGCTGAACACGATCACCCGGTGCCCCTCCGCCAGCACCTCCTGCAGCTGCTCCAGCAGCGCCTCCAGCTTGCTCGACGGCGTGCCCTCGTACTTGCCGCCATCGACGATCCCCGGGTCCAGCGCCAACATCCGCAACCGGGTCAGCGAACTCAGCACCTCGATCCGGTTCGACTCGAAGTCCTGCATCAGCCCCAGCACCTTCTTGCGCTCCCGCTGCAGCACCGTGTCGTAGAGCTTGCGGTGCTTCGTCTCCAGCGTGACGGCGCTCACCTGCTCCTGCTTCTCCGGCAGATCAGCGGCCACCAGGTCCTTCGTGCGTCGCAGCATGAACGGCCGGAGCCGACGGCGCAGCACCGCCATCTTCTCCGGCTCCTGGCCCGACTCGATGGGCTTGACGTAGTCCCGTTTGAACCGGGTGACCGACGGGTACAGCCCCGGCACCGCAAGCGACATCAGGGCCCACAGATCGGTGAGCGAGTTCTCCATCGGCGTACCCGTGATCGCCAACCGGAACGGGGCCCTGATCCGCTTCGCCGCCAGATGGGTGCGGGCCACGTGGTTCTTCACCGCCTGCGCCTCGTCCAGCAGCAGCCCACTCCACCCCAGCCCCTGGAACTCCTCACCGTCGATCCTGAGGATGGCATACGAGGTGACGACGACATCCGCACCCCGCACCGCATCCGCCAGGCTGCCACCACGTTTCTTCGCGGTGACATCGAGCAGCCGCACGTCCAGGTGCGGGGTGAACTTCCTCGCCTCCGACAGCCAGTTCGAGGCCACCGAGGTGGGCGCCACCACCAGGAAGGGTGGCTCGTCCGGCTTCTCGGCGCGCTCCCTGGCGATGAAGGTCAGCGTCTGCAGCGTCTTCCCGAGCCCCATGTCATCGGCCAGGATGCCGCCCATCCGCTGCTCGGCCAGGAAACACAGCCACCGGTAGCCGTCGATCTGGTAGGGCCGGAGCGTGGCCTCAACGGATTCCGGAACCGGGTGGGTCGGCAACCCCTCCTGACCGCGCAGCCCATCCAGCAGATTCCGCCAGGAGGGTGGGGCGTGGACCTCCTCTGCCAGGTCGCTGAGCTCGTCGAACAGGCTCGACTGGTAGCGCGAGACCCGGGGCCGCTCCCGCACGTTGTCGGTCAACGCATCGGCTTCCGCGATGAGTGCCGCCAGCTTCGCCAGGCTCGGATCGTCCAGCGAGAAGTAGGCCCCGTCAGGCAGCAGCAGGTGCGACTCGCCTCGCGCCAGGGCCGTGAACAGCTCCCGGAACGGCACAGGTCTGCCGCCGATCTCCACCTCGACGGCGAGGTCGTACCAGTCGTTCTCGCCACTCTCCTCGGCCCCGATCCGGATCACGGGGGCCTCGTCGAGCTCGGCGTACTCGCCACGCTTGCCGACGATCTCGACGACGACGTCGTCGCTGTCCTCCAGCAGCGGCAGCACCCGGTCGGTGAACTCGGCAGTACGGACCCCGGTGAGCTGCATCGTCTCTTGGCTGGCGGCCTCCGCCCAGAGCTGGCGCACCCGCTCCAGCACGGCCTGCTCAGCCTGCCGGTCACGTGGCGCAAAACGTCCGCCCTCGCCGTCGAGCACCCCGTCGCCGTGCAGCTGCAGGGTGCGCCTGGGATTCTCGTAGCGCCATGCCCACTCCAGGATCAGCGCATGTTTCGCACCGAACCGGGCCAACAGCCTCAGCCTCGGCGGTGCCGCCTCGGGAATCTCCACCGAACCGTCGAGACTGTGCACCGGGGCCAGGTGTTGAGCCATCGGCAGGAAGTCCGCGGTGAACTTCGCCGCGTCCGCAGCCGGGACGTGGACCCTCTCACAGTTCAGCAGCATCAGCTGCAGCGCCTCGGACATCGGTTCCCGCAGCGGGATCAGGTTCAGGCTCACCTGGTGCCTTCGCTCCTCCGGTGGCAGGACGATGAGTTGCACGAACCCGGTGTCCCCCATCGGCAGCATCGGAAGGTCCAGCTCGTCGAAACGCATCCGGTGCTCACCGAAGTTCAGCATCGGGAGCAGGTGGATGCAGTCCTCGTCATCCTCGACGGTGAACTCCAGGTCAGCCGCGGGGAGAATCTGTACGTCCTTGACCAGGCCCTGTGGCACGAGCGGGATGCCGATCTTCCGGGCTCGTTCCAGCAGGGGCCACAGCATCGCCCCGTTCATCTCCCCCAGCGCCAGGTGGTCGATGTGCCGGTAGCCGTGGAGGTGGTTTCGACGGTTTCCGCACTCCGCGATTCCCGCCATCACCTCGGTGGGCGCGGGCCCGAATTTGTGGATGGCGGTGGGCGAGGAGAAGGTGTCCCAC
The DNA here is from genome assembly GCA_030532575.1 of Propionibacteriaceae bacterium. Lineage (GTDB taxonomy): Bacteria > Actinomycetota > Actinomycetes > Propionibacteriales > Propionibacteriaceae > Arachnia. The sequence goes on from JAUNKV010000024.1 coordinate 26,996, forward strand.
ACCAGGTTGCCCTTGATCCAGTTCTGCCGCTTCCCCGGTGTCAGTGGCAGTACGACGGGCATCACCGACACCCCGGCTTCCAGGTCCTCGGCCCGCGCAATCCGGGGTGGGCTGTAGCCGTAGCCCTGGTCCTCGACCATCACCGTCACCCCGATACCCAGCGCCTGTTTCTCCTCCTCGGTCTGGGTGTGGAGCCCCTGCAGCAACTGCAGCCACAGCGGCTCCTCCGGCTCACGTCTCCTCGACAGCGCCGATGCGGGGAACACCACCTGCTCGAAGATGCCACGCTTCCTCAGCTCAGCCTCGAGAAAGGCTGGCAGACCCAGCGGCATGTCCGGATCGTCCAGCTCGTCCTCCCCCTCGTTCCTGGCCTCCTCCGAGATCAGCTCCGGGTTGTCCATCAGGTGGATCAGCAGCGCGGCTGCGTGTTTGCAGTTGCTCCCGTACGGGCAGGTGCAACTCATCCCCAGTGGCACCAACTCCGTCTGGTCGCCGGACAGGAACATCGGGCTGAAGGTCGCCGTCGTCCGGTAGGGCAGATCGGCACTCCCGACGACCAGCGCACGCACCCGCCAGGGTTCTTCCCACACCACTTCGGTGACCCGCCCCTCCTGGGCGTAACGCCTGCCACGAAGCGTGATCTTGTCCCCGAAGTGGTCGAGAATCTGGGTGAAATCGATAAAAGTGTCAGGAGAAGCCATCGGGACGATCCTACAATCCCCGGTGGGCGGCACCCCACGCGGTCACACTCGCGACAATCCCACCCCACCGCGCACCCTCGAAGACACGCGGGGTGCTGAAAAGGCCGCAGGGCCGGGATTGCTCCCGGCCCTGCGGCCTTTTCATGCTGCTGTCGGTCAGCGACCGGTCTTCGGCAGACCGGGCTTGACCGCCGGCATGGTCGGCTTCACCGGCATGCTCGGCTGAGCAGGCTTGCTCGGCTCGGCCGGGGCCGGGGTGCTCGGCATCGGCATGGTCGGTGCCGGGCTGCTCGGGGCCTCGACCTTCACCAGACCACCGTCCAGGTTCGGGTCATCGGCCTTGCCCGCGCCGAGCTCATTGCGTCCCTGGAGCGGGGCGATGAACTCGATGGTCCCGAGGTTGGCCTTGACGGCATCCGCGGTCACGTCGGAGTCCTTGGCGTCCGCGCCGTTGGCGTCGGCATCCTTGACGGTCCACATGAAGCCGTCGGGACCCTCGAAGATCAGCTTGTAGCCAGCACCAGCGGCCAGGTCCTTGAACCCGTAGTGGCCGTTCGCGTCGGTGACGGCCTCGCCGACGGTCTTGCCCTGCTCGTCGACCAGGGTCACCTTGACCCCGGCCACCGGGGCCTCACCGTCGTCCTGCTTGCCGTCGCGGTTGGCATCCAGCCACACGAGGTCACCGACGGAGACCAGGTTGCGGGTCCAGGTGTTGGTGGCGACCACATCAACGGTCTGACCGGCGACGATCTTCACCGGGGAGGTGGCAACCTCGGAGACCAGGGTGTAGCCCTTCACCTCGGCAGCCGCGGTGTCCTCGGTCACGGTGCAGGAGGTGCCCTCAGCCACGGCCTTGGAGGTCCAGGTGGCGTCGGCCGCGATCTTCACGGTCTCAGGCGCATCACCACCGCAGGCGACGGTGAAGGTGAACTCGGCCGGAACCGCTGCCCCATCATTGTTGACGACCTTCTTGGTCAGGGTGAACATGCCCGTGGTGGGGGCGTAGACGTTCTTCGCGGCGACCTCGACGGTCTTGTTCGCCTCGATGACGACCTTCTGCTCGGCAGCCGGGGTCAGCTTGTGACCGGCCACATCTGCACCAGCGGTGTTCTCGGTGACGGTGCACTCGGAGCCCTCGACGATCTCGGGGGAGGTCACGGCGGTGCCGTCGGAAGGAACCTTCAGGTCACCCTCGGTGGCGTCAGGATCATTGCAGACGTAGTGGAAGGTGTACTCGGCAGGTGCGGCGGCACCACCGGTGAGGCCTTCGACGGTCTTGGTGACGGAGAACATGCCCGTGGGGATCTTCTTCAACCGGTTGGTCAGATCGACGGCGGTGACCTGACCCTTGCCCAGGGTCAGCTCGGAGATCGCCTGGTCCTTGACTGTGAAGGTGTGGCTCTCCCACAGGTACCCCTTCGGCGCTGCAGCCGGGTTCGTCACCTCAGCGAGCTCCACCTTGGTCCCGGCAGGCAGGGCCTTGGCGGCCGAGGCCCCGGTGAAGGTGACCTTCTCGCCGACCTTCGCGGTCAGGCTGACCTCACCACCGGTCTTGGCGGCGTTCACGGTACCCGGAGCGGCCCAGCCGGGGTAGGAGTCGACGGTCCGCTGCTCCGGCAGGGTGTAGATCGCCTTGACGGTGAACTCGGTGCCCGGCTGGACCAGGGAGGAACCGGGGCCGCCGACGTACTTCGTGACGGCGAAGGAGGCGAAAGCCGGGTCCATCGTCACCTCAGCGGTGAAGGCAGGGGCGAAGGAGCGCGAGTAGACGGCCTTGACGTCGGCATCGTCGTAGGTGAGGGTGTTCTCGTACTTGAAGCCGGGCTTCAGCTTGCCACCGTCGACGGGGAGGCCCTTGTAGGCCAGCAGGTAGTTGGCATCGGCCTCGAAGGGACCGGTGATGCTCACCTTGGCGACCTGGCCGTCGGGACCCTCCGGCCCGGGGGTCACCTTGAAGGTCCAGGTGCCCTTGGCGGAGGTGGTGGCGGCACCGTCGCCGACGGCCAGCGGCACGTCATCGGCGTCGGTGGGGGTGGCCTTGGAGTCGGTGAAGCTGAGCTTCCAATCAGCGGGGTCACCGAACTTCAGGCCGGAGCCGATGGTGTCGGTGAACTCGAGGGTCTTGGTCGAGCCGTCGAAGACAATCGGCTTGCCCGCCTGCTTGGCGCGGAAGGCCAGCGAGTGGCTGGAGGCCTCGCTCGTCGAGAGGCCGACCACGAAGTCAATCTGCGTGCTGGAGGAACCGATTCCCGTGGCGCCCTTCGCGAAGTGGGCGGGCGTGAAGGTGTAGGGCTTCTTCCCAGCGGCAGGGCCGATGCCACCCTCACCGGGCAGGTCGAGGTTCATCGTGGCGGGCTTGCCACTGAAGCTGAAGGGCAGTTCCTCGGCGCTGGTGACCTCACGGGCCTCCAGCTGGATGCTGATGTTGCCGGAGAAGTTCTGGAAGGCACCGCCCTGACCGACGAGCTTCGCGGCCTCCTCGTTGAAGGTGCAGGTGAACCTCGGCTTCTCGACGAGACAGGTGCCGACGACGGTCTCCGGGGTGCCGTCCCGGTCGACATCAACCTTGAGTTCCGGCTTGCCGAGCCCACCGGCGGTGGTCTGCTGGGACTGCAGTTCCTTCGGCATCGTGACGGTGAAGGAGTCGTCGGCCTTGAGCGGAGAGCCCTCGGGCAGCGCCCACTTCACGCTGAACCGGACCCGCTTGTTGGTGTCGTCCAGGGTGAGGCCGGAACCGTCGGTCACGGGGTTGCCGGAGGTGTCGATCTTCGTGAGCGATGCGTCGGAGAACTGGATGTGCGGATTGTCGGCGGCATGGGCCGGGAGCGCGAGACCCGCGAGGGAGACTGCAGCTGCGCTCAGGACTGCGGCTGCCCTGGCAGCCGCTGTCCTCGCGCCGCGCGCGGGAGACATGAATCTCATGCAGGGGACCTTCCAAGTCAGGGATGGCCTGGCCACTCGGTCACACCGGGCAGGCCGAAAGCCACCATTCATCTGGCTGAAAGTTACATCACCCTGCTCACCAAAGACCAATCGGATGACAAACATTCAATCAACCTTGGTCGAGTTCGCCCAGTCGAAGGGTAGCCCTGCGAGCACGGACCACTGCTCCTGCTGACCTCAACGTGCGCCAGAGGTCTCGACACGGCCTGCTCGCTGACGCATTGCAGTCCGGCTCGACCAGCGGGAAGCGGGAAGGGCACACAAAAGGGCCGTGGGGCCCGGGCGGGTCCCCGGCCCCCGGCCCCGCCGGGGGTGGTGGGGGGCCCGGGTTCGGCCGCCCCGGCGGGTCCCGCGGGGGG
>JAUNKV010000024.1:31008-44756 GCA_030532575.1 Propionibacteriaceae bacterium
GGCCCCGCTGCCCAGCCCGGCGCCCCCGGGGGCCGGGGGCACGCCCACCAAACGGGCCGGGGGCCCCGGGACTGCTCCCGGGCCCACGGCCCTTCAGGTGTTGGTCAGTGACCGGTCTTCGGCAGACCGGGCTTGACCGGCGGCTTGGTCGGCTTGACCGGCTTGCCGGGCTTCACCGGGTCGCCCGGCTTGCTCGACCCGCTCGGAACCATGGTCGGCACCATGGTCGGAGTGCTCGTCGGAGCCACACTTGGGGCAACCGTCGGAGTCGCCGTCGGAGCCATCGTCGGGTCAACCGATGGAGCCGGGGACGGATCAACCGGCGGAACCGGGGCCTCGGCCTTCACCAGACCGGCGTCCAGCGTGGGGTTGTCCGCCACCTGCGCACCAGTCCTGTTCTGGCCCTGCGCCGGAGCGGTGAACCTCACGACCCCCTGGGCGTCCACATCCGAGTCGGAGGTGTCATCGCCCTGGTCCTGAGTGGTCCAGTCAAAGCCCTCGGGCTTGTCGAACCGCAGGCTGTACTGCTTGCCCGGCACCAGGTCAGCGAACCAGTAGTGGCCCTCGGCATTCGTGGTGGTCGTGGCGACGGTGTTGCCCTCGGCATCCAGCAGGGTCACCTTCACATCTGCCACCGGGGCCTCACCGGCATCCTGCTGGCCGTCGCGGTTGGCATCCAGCCACACGCGGTCGCCGATGGAGACCAGCTGCTGGGTGTAGGTGTTGACGAACTCGGCCTTCACCGGCTCCTCACCCACTGTCAGCGTCTGTGCAGCAGGAGCAGTCAGGGTGTGGCCGTCGACCTGAGCGGCATCGACATCCTCGCTCACCGTGCACTCGGTACCCACCGGGAACGACTTCCCGGCCTCCACCGCGACACCGTCACCCTTCGCGGTCACGGTGCCCTGCTCAGCCCCACAGACGTAGGCGAAGGTGTAGTCCTTGGTCTCCACACCGGGCGCACCCGAGGCGGTCTTGACCACCTGGAACGCCCCGACCTTGAGGGTGTAGGTGTTGGTGAACTCAGCCTGAACCGGGTCCTCGCCGATGGTCACCGTCTGGGGATCAGACGCAGCCAGGCTGTACCCGTCGACCGCAGCCGCAGCCGTGTCCTCGGTCACCGTGCACTCGGTGCCCACCGGGAAGGTCGCACCGACCTCCACCGCGACACCGTCACCCTTGGCGGTCACGGTGCCCTGCTCAGCCCCACAGACGTAGGCGAAGGTGTAGTCCTTGGTCTCCACACCGGGCGCACCCGAGGCGGTCTTGACCACCTGGAACGCCCCGACCTTGAGGGTGTAGGTGTTGGTGAACTCAGCCTGAACCGGGTCCTCGCCGATGGTCACCGTCTGGGGATCAGACGCAGCCAGGCTGTACCCGTCGACCGCAGCCGCAGCCGTGTCCTCGGTCACCGTGCACTTGGTGCCGACGGGGAAGCTCCGCTCCGCCTGCACTGCGACACCGTCGCCCTTGGCGACGACAGTTCCCGTGACATCGTTGCCGTCAACCGGGCAGGTGTAGGTGAAGGTGAAGTCCTTGGTCTCCACACCGGGCGCACCCGAGGCGCTCTTGACCACCTGGAAGGTACCCATCGGTTCCCGGGTGTAGGTGTTGGTCGCGACCACGGCACCGGTTTGACCGGCCTCGATCATCACCGGGGAGGTGGCGATGTCCGCAGCCAGCACGTATCCCTTGACCTGTGCGGCCGCTGTGTTCTCGGCCACCGTGCAGGAGGTGCCATCAGCCAGCTCCTTCGAGGTCCAGGTGGCATCCGCCGCCAGCGTGACCTCCTCGGGGGCCTCATCACCACAGGTGACGGTGAAGGCGAACTCAGCTGGCACCACAGCGCCGTCGTTGTTGACGACCTTCTTGGTCAGGGTGAACCTACCCGTGGTCGGGGCGTAGACGTTCGTCGCCGTGGCCTCGACGGTCTGTCCCGCCTGGATGGTGACGCTCTGCTCCGCAGCGGGGGTCAGCCTGTGACCCGCCACCTCAGCACCGGCGACGTTCTCCGTGATGGTGCACTGCGCACCGTCGGCGATCTCCGGCGAGGTGATGACGGTGCCGTCGGAGGGAACCTGCAGGTCCCCCTCGGTGGCGGCGGCATCGTTGCAGACGTAGTGGAAGGTGTACTCGGCCGGAGCCACAGCCCCACCTGTCAGGCCTTCAACGGTCTTGGTGAGGGAGAACCTTCCGGTGGGCTGCTTCTGCAACCGGTTGGTCAGGTCGACGGGGCTCACCAGTCGGCTGCCGACGGTCACCTCGGTGATCGGCTGGTCCTTGACGGTGAAGGTGTGGCTCTCCCAGCCGTAGCCCGCCGGGGCGGCAGCCGGGTTCTCCACCTCGGCAAGGGTGATCCTGGTTCCAGCCGGGAAGGTCGTTCCGGCGGTGGGGCCGTAGAAGGTGACCTTCTCACCCACCTTCGCGGTCAGCATGACCTCGCCACCGGTCTTGGCCGCATTCACGGTACCCGGCGCGGTCCAGCCCGGGAAGGAGTCGGTGGTCTGCTGGTTCGGCAGGGTGTAGGTCGCCTTGACGGTGAACCCAGAGCCCTGAGGAACCAGCGCGGAGCCGGGACCACCGACGAACTTCGTCACCGCGAAGGTGCCGTAGCCGGGGTTCATCGTCGCGTCAGAGGTGAAGGCCGCGCTGAAGGAACGCGAGTAGACGGCCTTGAGGTCCGCGTCGTCGTAGGTGAGGACGTTCTCGTACTTGAAGCCGGGCTTCAGCCTGTCCCCCTCCAGCGGCAGTGCCTTGTAGGCCAGCAGGTAGTTGGCATCAGCCTCGAAGGGACCGGTGATGTGAAGCTTGGCCACCTGACCATCAGGGGTCACCTCGCCGGGCTCCACCCGAAACGTCCAGGTGCCCTTCTCAGAGTCGGTCGCCACGCCATTGCCCGAAGCCAGCGGCACATCCGCGGCATCGGTGTCCGTCGCGGCCGAGTCGGTGAAGGAGAACTTCCAGTTCGCCGGATCGTCGAACTTCAGGCCCGAACCGAGGGTGTCGGTGAAGGTGAGGGTCTTCTCCGTGCCGTCGAAGGTGATCGGCTGTCCTGCCTGCCGCGCCAGGAACGCGAAGGACTTGCTGGTGGCCACGCTGGTGGAGATCCCCATCACGAAGGAGATGTCCCGGCTGGAGGAGCCGATGGCGGAGGAGCCCTTCGCGTAATGCGCAGGGGTGAACTTGTAGGGGTTCTTGGGCCTGCCCGCAGCGATGCCACCGGTGCCGGGCAGGTCCACCGAGATGGTGTTCGGCTGTCCGCTGAAGGTGAACGGCAACGCCTCCAGATCGGTGGCGCCCTTGGCGGTCACCCGCACCCCGACGTTGCCGGAGAAGTTCTGGAAACCGCCCTGGCCGACCAGCTCAGCGGCCTTCTCGTTGAAGGTGCAGGTGATCTTGCTGAGCTCGATCAGACAGCTGCCGACGGTGGTCTCCGCGACGCCGTCGCCCGTGGTGTCCACCTTGAACTCGGGGCGACCGAGGCCTCCGGCGCTGGTCTGGCTGGAGTTGAACTCCGGAGGCAGGGTGATGGTGAACGAATCGCCCGCAACAAGGGGCGAGCCGTTTGGCAGCGCCCAGCTGACGCTGAGTTTCGCCTGATCATGATCGGTCTCCAGCTTGAGCTGGGAGTCGTCGGTGTAGGGGCTGCCGGAGCCGTCCACCTTGGCCAGACCCACGTTGGAGAACTGGATGTTCGGGTTGTCCGCCGCCTGGGCGGGCAGCGCAACCCCCGTGAGGGCGAGGGCGGCTGCCGAGAGCAGGGCCACCGCACCTGCCAGGGCAGGCCTTCGCCTGTGTGCTGGAGAGCTGAGTCTCATGCGCGCACCTTCCGAAGTCGATCTTCGTTGGCACCTCCCCGCAGTCAGGGCAGACCAACCTGAGCCTCAGAAGTTACCGCAACAATGCCAGCAAAGCCCATTCGGACGACAGGATACTAACTTTGGTGAAGGTGGTCAAACCAGCGGTGTCGAGCAGAGAGATCCGGGCATGGAACGGGCCGCAGGGGTCCCCTCCCGCGGCCCGCTCCAGCACCCAAGTCAGTTCAGCGGCGGCGGGTTGTCACGCAGCTCGGCAGCGTCGATCCCCTTGCCGGGAGCCACCTCGGCCTTCGCCTCGTTGAGCGTGACGAAGTTGAAGGTCCGCCACTGGCTGGTGACCAGCTTGGCGCGGGACAGCCCGACCCCCGGCAGGTAGGAGTAGTACTTCTCCGAGTTCTGCGGGTCCTTGGGATCGAACAGCTGCAGCTTCGCATCCCCGACACGAGCGTCCTTGTTCGGGTAGTAGTCGGCGCCCACCTGGATCAGGTACTGGGCCTGATCGCGGTCGTCGGGAAGCGATTCCTCACCCACCACCAGCTTCGCGTCAATCTTCACGTGGACTGCCTTGATGTCCCAGGTGGGGTATCCCACCAGCTGGCCCCAGCCGTGGTAGAGACCGTCCACGGCCTTCTTCGGCGGCAGCACCTCGATGGCGCTGCCAACCCGACGCAGGCTCGGCACCTCGACATCATTGCCGGTCAGGTGCACCGGGTAGAGCGCACCGTCGAGAGTGCGGACCTGCACGGTGTGCCAGCGGTTGGTGGACTTGCGCAGGATGTTGAGCTTGATCTGCCCCAGGTGCACCCGGGTGTTGACCGCCTCGTTGTCCTTGGTCGGCTCGATGAACATCCACGGCGAGATGGCGGTCCACAGGTCGGCGTCGCCGTAGTCCGGATCCACCAGCACGTCACGCCAGTAGCCGGGGGTGTTGGTGCCGCGGGGGTCGTTGCCCATGGCGTTCACACCCCGGTAGTGCCGTCCGGGGCCGCTGCCGTCGGGGTCCCCGAGCACGACCTCGTTCTCCAGCGTCATGTCCTCGATGAGGGTCTCGACGGTGTTGAGGCCGGGCGGCGGTGCGTCCTGGTCGGCCTGGGCAGGCAGGGTGGTCAGGCCCACGGCCAGCGCACTGACCAGCACGAGAGCTGTCTTCCTGAAACGGTGAAGCACCTTTGCTCCTTCCTGTGTGGCGGCTGCTTCTTGCCGCCCCATCCAACACGCCTTGCGCCCTGGAAATCCAGACGACGGGCCCCGTTGTGGAAGCGCTCCCATGAATCGCTCATCGGAATTGCGCACTTCTTCCGGGGCCTCTCACCTTGGGTCAGGTCCACTGGTCGAAAGAGGGCGTCGCCTGGCCATTCGTCACAGCGAAACAGGAAGGGGCAAGGAGGGTGGCCCGGGATGGGGAGGAGGGGATGAATGGAGCGGGCGACGGGAGTCGAACCCGCCTCTGAAGCTTGGGAAGCTTCCGTTCTACCGATGAACTACGCCCGCATGTCTCGTTTCGGACGTGGACGAGTGTAGCCGATCCCGGGCGACACTCGCACACCCACCACAATCCGGGCCACGACCAGCCCCGGCGAGTACGGTTCTTCCGTGAGGACAGGGCTGCCCCGGCGCATTGCACGACGAGCCACCCGGTCCTTGCGCGCCCACTCCCCCTTTCGCATCTCCCCCGCTGAGATCGCCCGCCCCCGCAACGTCGAGCACGTGCTGGATCTGTTCACCTGGGCGAAGGAAAACCGCGGCCACCTGACCTTCCGTGGTGGCGGCAGCAGCCTGTTCGGCCAGACCGAGAGCCCGGGTGTCGTCGTCGATGTTTCCGGCTCCTTCCGTCAGATCACCGTCCTCGACGACGGCGAGCGGGTCCGAGTCGGGGCCGGGGCCACACTGGCCGAGGTCAACGCGAAACTCGCCCGCCACCGACGCCGCCTGGGACCCCAGCTGGCCAGCTCGCGGATCGCGACGCTCGGCGGGCTCATCGCCACCGACGCCAGCGGCCCCGCTCCCCTGCCCGGCCAGCGGGTCTGGGACACGCTGCAGCACCTCGTGGTGGCGCTGCCCACCGGGATTGTCCTCGACACCAGCCAGCCGAACGCCGAAGTCGTGCTCCGGCTGAGTGACCCCCACCTGGTGCAGGGCCTGCTCACCCTCAAGAAACGCCTGGAACGCCCCGAGACCCAGCCTGAGGTGCGCCGCCAGTTCGCACTGCCCAACACGATGGGCTACCGGATCGACACCCTGCTGGAGTTCACCCCGCTGGCCGAGATGGTCCGCCATCTGATGATCGGCAGCGAGGGCACGCTCGGTTTCGTCGCCGAGGCGACCTTCCACACCGTCCCCACCCAACCCCGCCAGCGCCGTCGCGACCTGAGCGCCCCCTACCGCAGCCTGACCCGTCGTCTCCCCGGACACGTGCTGATGGAGGACTTCGCCGTGCCTGCCGACGCGCTGGCCGAGGTCGTCGCCGAGCTCCCGGACCTGCTGGACGACCATGAGCTGGAGGCCCCCGAGATCACCACCACCCCGGACGGCGGCATCCACTACCCGCTGGTGACGGACCTGGACGACGGCGCTGCCAAACGTCGGTTCCGGCGCTACCGGAGGGCCGTGGTCGCGCTGATCCGGGAGCACGGCGGCAGCCTCAGCGCCCGCCACGGCACCGGGCGGGCCATGTCGCCGTTCCTGCTCGACCAGTTCGGCGATGAACTGTTCGAGGTGATGAGGGAGATCAAGCACACCTTCGATCCGTCGATGATCCTGGGGCCCGGCATCCTGCTCACCGATGATCCCCTCACCCACACCCAGAACCTGCGGCCCGCACAGCCCCGATCCGCGTTCCAGCGGCTGAGCGGTCGCCTCCACTCATGGTGGCAGGACCGTCGCCCCGGGTGATGGCACGGACCCGCTGGCCCGGTCCTCGATCAGACCATTAGGCTGTACGGCATGAACATCCTGGGCATCGACGTTGGCGGCTCCGGCATCAAGGGAGCACCGGTGGACCTCGACAAGGGCGACTTCGCCGTCGATCGGCTCCGCATCCCCACCCCGAGCAAGTCCAGCCCGCAGAACGTGGCTGAGGTCGTGGGCCAGATCTGTGACCACTTCGCAGACGAGATCGGCGCCGACTCCCGTATCGGGCTGACGATCCCCGCCCCCGTCGTGCACGGCCGGATCCCGTTCATCGCGAACCTCCACAAGTCCTGGGCCGGGTTGCAGGCCGATGAGTTCTTCCAGGAGGCGCTGGGACGTCCCGTGACCTTGGTCAACGACGCCGACGGCGCGGGCCTGGCCGAGGTGCACTTCGGGGCGGCGAAGGGCAACGAGGGGCTGGTGCTCATGACGACGCTGGGCACCGGGATCGGTACCGCGATGATCTACCGTGGGGTCCTGGTGCCGAATGCCGAGCTCGGCCACGTGGAGCTCGACGGTCACGACGCGGAGACCCGGGCCGCGTCGTCGATCAAGGACAAGGAGAAGCTGAGCTACAAGGTGTGGGCGAAGGAGCGGCTCCAGCCCTACTACGCCCACCTGGAGATGCTGTTCTCCCCCGATCTGTTCGTGGTCGGCGGCGGGGTGAGCAAGGACTCGGAGAAGTTCCTGCCCCTGCTGGACCTGAAGGCGCCCATCGTCCCGGCAGTGCTGCGCAACCGGGCGGGCATCATCGGTGCGGCCCTGGCGGCCCGCGACGCGAACGAGCACCCGGGACACTGACCCCGCCCCGCCGTCGCTTCCCCACCCCCTCCCCGCGTGCGGGGTGTCACATGCGCTCGGGGGCCTCGATCCCCAGCAGGTGGAGGCCCTTGGCCAGCACCGCGCGGGTCGCAGCGACCAGGGCCAGCCGCGACGAGCGCACCTCGCCCTCGGACTTGAGCACCGGGCAGGCCTCGTAGAAGGCCGACAGGGCACCGGCCAGTTCGTAGAGGTAGCCGCACAGCTTGTGCGGGGTGAGCTTGGCCGCCACCTCGTCGACGATCTCCCCGAAGCGGCTGAGCAGCAGCGCCAGGGTCTGCTCGGCGGGCTCGTCGATGACGACGACCGCGCCCCAACCGTGCCCCTCGGCCTCGGCCCGCCGCAGGATCTGGCAGGTGCGGGCGTGGGCGTACTGCAGGTAGGGGCCGGTGTCGCCGGTGGTCTGCACCATGCGCTCGGCGTCGAAGACGTAGTCCTTGTGGAGCGCACCTGACAGGTCGGCGTACTTGATGGCCGCCAGCGCGATGTCCGGCGCGGCCTCCTGCTCGGCCAGGTCCAGCAGCGAGGTCAGCGACACCGTGCCGCCATCGCGGGTCTTGAACGGGCGGCCGTCCTTGCCCAGCACCATCCCGTAGCCGACATGCTGGGCCTCGACATCGCCCGGCAGGTATCCGGCCTTGCGGGCCGCGCCGAAGACCTGCTGGAAGTGCTGCGACTGCCGCACGTCGGTGACGTAGATGATCCGGTCCACCTGCAGCTCATTGGTGCGGTACCGGATGGCCGCGATGTCGGTGGCATCGTAGCCGTAGCCGCCATCGGACTTGCGGATGATGATGGGGGCCTCGAAGCCCTCCACCCACACCACGAGCGCCCCGTCATCGACGACGGCGATGCCGCGCTGCTCCAGGTCGGCCGCCACCTCGGGCAGGGCGTCGTTGTAGGTGGACTCCCCGGCCAGGTGTTCGTCGGTGAGCAGCACCCCGAGCCGCTGGTAGGCGGCGTTGAAGCCGACGAGGGAGACCTCGATGAGCTGCCTCCAGATGGCCAGGGTCTCCTCGTCGCCGCCCTGCAGCTTGACGACGCGGGCGCGGGCGCGGGTGGCGAACTCGGGGTCGTCGTCGAAGTGCTTCTTGGAGTCCTTGTAGAGCTGCTCGGCGCTGGCCAGGTCCAGCGAGGTGACATCGATCCCGGTCTCCAGGATGTGCTCGACGAGCATCCCGAACTGGGTGCCCCAGTCGCCGATGTGGTTCTGCGGGATCACCTCGTGGCCGAGCGCGGTGAGCAGCCGGTTGAAGCAGTCGCCGATGATGGTGGTGCGCAGGTGACCGACGTGCATCTGCTTGGCGACGTTCGGCGCGGAGTAGTCGATGACGATCCGCTGCGGGTGCGAGGTGCGGTTCAGCCCGTGGTGCGGGTCCTCCAGCACCGTCGTCGCGGCCTGGGCCAGCACGTCGGCGCGGATGCGGAAGTTGATGAACCCGGGGCCTGCGACCTCGAGGGGCTCGCAGATGTCGGCAACGTCGAGCTGCTCGACGAGCGAGGCCGCGACCTCGCGCGGGGGTCGTCCCTGCTCCTTCGCCAGACGCAGCGCCACGTTGGACTGGAAGTGTCCGAACTGGGGCTTGGTGGCGGGGCGCATCTCGGGGTCGATGCCGGTGAGGGCGCGCAGCCGGGAGTCGAGCAGGGCAGGCAGAGATTGCATGAGGGCCATTGTTCCACCAGCAGGCCAAAGGTCGCACCCGCGCCCACCCCTGCTCCATGCCCTCGTCACACCTCCTCAGCCCTCCGCCTCCCGCTCGAGGAGCACCAGAGACCCGCATCCGGGCGCGGCAACACGCCTTTGACTAGGTATTTTACTGCGTCTTCGGGGTTTGCCTTTCGGGGTGGTTGGGGTTGGGGTAGGCTGGCCGCTGTCCCGCCCGTTTTGACCACATCTGGGAGTCATCAATGAGTGATATGAGTTTGGATCAGTTGAATGCTGCTGTGGATGTGGTGTGGGATTTTGAGGTGAGTGGGGGTTTGGTGACGGCGCTTGATGCTGCGGCGAAGGCGGTGGAGGGGATGGTGGGGCCGCGGAATTCTCGTAAGATTTCGTGTGGGGAGCGTTTTGAGGGGTATTATGCTCAGTTGTGGGCGTTCAATGTTGAGACGGCGAATCGTGACGCATCATTGTTGGCTTCTCGGTTGCGGGAGGTGGCGCGGGGGGTTCGGGATTTGGAGGCGGATGCGCGGGCGGAGCAGGAGCGGATTGATGCGGCCAGGGAGTGGAAGCGGCGGCGGGATGAGCGGTCGATAGTGGAGCAGGCTTTTGAGGCTGTTGATTTTCTGCATGTGTTTCATGGGGATGCGAATCCGCCGCGGGTGGATCCGGTGCCTCAGTTGGTGAAGGTGTATGAGTCTCCTGCCCGGGGGGAGCGGCAGGATTTTGTGGGGTCGAAGGAGACGGGGGTGTCCTCGGCGTTGCCGGATGATCTACGCGCGTTCACGACGGGGGAACGGGCGGCGACGGATGAGGTTCGGGAGACTCCCGCGGCGTTGAGGGGGTTGGTGACTGATTTTCGGGAGAAGTGCCTGTGGGGGCAGTTGAACTGTGATGCGGTGGTGGCGGGTTTCAGTGCTTATATCACGTCGAATGACACGGATTGCAGGCGTCTTGACATTGTGGCGGACAATTTTGAGGCTGCTGGCGGTGAGGGTGTGGTGTCGTCGGTGTCGAATGATGCGATTGCGGAGTCGTTGGCTGTGAATGGGGTGTCGGAGAAACGTCCGGAGTTGGAGATCCCGGCCGTGGAGGCGATTGGTAATCCTCCGTCGTCGGGGTATGCGAATGATCCGGTGAACACCGCGACCGGGAATTTTGTGGTCAATGAGGAGGACCTGCGTTGTGAGGGAGCGGCCGCCTTGTTGGGGTGGGTCCGGTCGTATTCGTCACTGAGTGATCGGGTGGGGGGTCACGGCCCGGGCTGGGCGTCCTTTGATGTCTGCGGGTTGCAGATCACCGGTGAGGGTGCGGTCTGGGTGCTGGTGGACGGCAGGGAGGTGTTCTTCCCCCGCCTGGGGGACGGGTTCGGTCGGGCCGCGCACGAGAATTACTGGCTCACCCAGGAAGCGGACGGGTTTGTGGTGTCGAACAATGCGGGAGCCCGCTGGGTTCACAATGCGGCGGGCCGTCTGGTCTCGTTCACGTTGACTGATGGTGCTGCGCTTGCCTTTGTGTATGAGGGGGATCGTCTGGTCCGGGTGCGGCATGGTCGGGGTCGAGAGCTCACCGTGGAGTGGGTGGGGGACCGGATCACAGCCGTGGAGTTGGATGATGGGCGTCGAGTGACGTATCGCTACGACAATGGCTGTTTGGTGGAGGCGGCGGGTCCGTTGGGCACCAGGCGGTATGGCTGGGATGACCGGGGCCTGATTGTTTCGGTGGTGGATGCTGATGGGGTGGTCGAGGTCTGCAACACCTATGACGATGCGGGCCGGGTGGTCTCTCAGAGCTCGCCGTTTGGGCGGGTGACGCGGTTTGCTTACTTGCCGGGGAGGGTGACGGCGGTCTCGGATGTGGATGGGGGCCGGTCGAACACCTGGCTGGCCGATGCCAGGGGTCGTGTGGTCGGGGTCACCGATTCGGATGGGAACCGCTCGTCGATGGCCTATGACCAGTGGGGCAACCAGGTCCTGGCGACGGACCCCGAAGGCAACACCACCGTCAGGGTGTTTGATGAGTGGGGCCGTTTGACTCTTGACCAGGTACCGTCAGGGGCGAGAACCAGTCTGGTCTATGACGAGGTGGATCGGTTGACCGAGATCATCTCCCTCGAGGACGGGCTGGAGGTGTCGCGGACCAGCATGACCTACACCGACACCCAGCAGCAGCCGTCTGTGGTGGTGGATGGGGAGGGTGGCCACACTCGCCTGACCTGGCAGGACGGCCTGCTGCTGGAGGTTGTTGATCCGACTGGCGTGCGGATGCGGTTCGAGTACGACGCTCACGGGGACCTGGTCGCGTCGATTGATGCGGAGGGCAATCTCACCCGCCTGGTCCGCGACCCAGCGGGCAGAGTTGTGGAAATGATTCGCCCTTCGGGGGCCACCACCAGGTATGAGTACAGCCCCGCGGGATTGCTCACCGCCAGGGTTGATCCAGACGGCGCAGTCTGGAGATACACCTATTCCGCCGGGGGTCGCCTGACCGGGTTGACTGACCCGTTGGGTGCCCACACCACTCTGGAGTATGGGCCGCATGGGGAACTCGCGGCGATCATCGATGGGTTGGGTCGTCGGGTGGAGCAGACCTTTGACGACCTGGGCACCATCCACCAGATCCGCCTGCCGGATGGTGCGCGGTGGGAGTTCACCCACGACGCGATGTCACGACTGACCCAGACCATCGACCCATCCGGTGGGGTCTGGCAACGCCACGTCGACCACTACGGCCGGTTGAATGAAACCGTTGATCCGTCCGGGGTGCGACAGTACTGGCGGTATGACACCAAGGCCCGGGAAATCACCACAGGGGACGCCTTCAGCAGCAGCACCACCCAGTGGGATCGATGGGGTCGCCACGTCGCCACGATCCTCCCCGACGGATCCACGACTCACACCCGCTATGACCGGTGCGGACGGCCGGTCGAATACACCGATGCCGCCGGTGGCAGGACGGTGATCGAGCGGGACCTGGCAGGACGCCCGGTACGAATAAGTCGCCCCTCAGGAGCAACGATCAGATATGACTACGACCCGTGTGGTCGGGTCGCCGGGATCCACAACGAACTCGGCCTCCACACCACCCTCACCTACAACACCGACTCCCACCTCATCTCAGAATCCTGGGCGACCGGGGAACACGGATGGAGCCGCTACGACCCCTGCGGCCGCCTGATTGCTCGCTACTCCCCCGGTATTGGGAGGTACAGCTGGGTCTACGACCTGGCCGGACGAATCACAGAAACCCGGGACCCGAAGAACGGACACCGACGATTCCACTACGACGCCGCTGGGCAACTGACCAGCGCCATCTCCGGCAACGGTGGAGTCACGCGGTATAAGTACGACCTCAACGGCCGGGCAGTGACCGTCACCGACCCCCTCGGAGCGGTCAGCCACCACGTGTTCGACCCGATGGACCGCTGCACCAGCACCACCAACCCCCTCGGCCACACCACACAATGGGGATACGACCCCGCCGGACGCCTCACCCACAGCACCGACCCCGACGGACATGTCGTCGAAACCACCTACAACGAAGCCGGACAAGAAACCACCACCACCGTCGACGGGGCCCTCTTCTCCCACATCCACCGCAACCCGGCCACCCGACAGGTCACCATCAAGGACCACTCCACCCCCACCCCTGTCACCCACACCCTGACCTACGACCCCCGCGGCCTCCTCGAACGCCATGATCGAGGCCAGCACACCACCCAGTGGAGCCATGACGCCGACGGGTGGACCAGCCAGATCACCAACCCCAACGGCACCACCACCTGCTATCGGCGTGATCCCGCAGGAAACATCATCGAGGTCGCCCACCCCGGCATCACCACCGCCCACCTCCACCGAGACCACGCAGGCCGCCTGACCCGCGCCACCCTCGGCAACACCACCCACGAATGGGGCCACGCGGACGGATTCATCACCCACCACACCACCACCCAAGCCGGCCACACCACCACAACGGTGATGACCCACACCCCAGATGGCCACCTCGCCACCCTCACCATCAACGGAGAACAAACCCGCTACCGCTACGACGACGCCGCCCAACTCATCGAAGCCACCACCCCCACCGGGATCAACACCTGGACCTACGACCTGGCCGGACGCCTCACCCACGAAGAAATTGACGGCATCACCTGGGAACGTATCTACAACGCTGCCGGTGAAATCCTCCAAGCCACCACCACCGACCACACCATCACCTACACCCACGACCGCACCGGCCGCCGCACCCAAGAAACCCACACCAACGGCCACCGCCGCGACTACACCTGGACCGGCCTGTCCAGACTCGCCACCATCACTGAACACAGAAACAATCAAGTCAAACACACCACCACCACCGTCGACGCCCTCGGACACCTCTCCCGCATCAACGACCTCAACGTCATCACCGACCCCACCACCGGCCAACTGCTCCAAGCAGGCCAGGAAACCATCATCACCGCCGGACCCCTCACCGCCACCACCAACCACGACTGGATCCAACCCACCTGGCGACCCCACCGCCACACCCACCCACACAAC
>JAUNKV010000025.1 GCA_030532575.1 Propionibacteriaceae bacterium
CCACTAATGGCCCTGCGCACGAGGAACCGAGCAATACGATGCGAGACCCGCGATGGTTGACGCCCAGGTGCCGAGCACCAAATGCCCTCCACCTACCCAGAACCAGCAATGATTTCCGGTATTGTAGAGAAAGGCGCGCAGGCACAAGGAGTTTGAAATGGCAGCCTTTCCCCAATTGATGACCGCAATGGTGACCCCCTTCACCGCAGAAGGGGCGGTAGATACCGAGGCCGCAGCCAAACTGGCCAACCATCTCATCGATCAAGGCTCCCAGGGGTTGGTGGTTACCGGTACCACGGGCGAGAGTGCCACCATGACCAATGAAGAAGATGAGCTCATGTGGCGCTGTGTGATGGATGCTGTGGGGCATCGGGCCACGGTGATCGCCGGTGTGGGGCTCAACGACACCGCCGAGAGTGTGCACCGGGCAGTGAACGCCCAAAAAGCGGGGGTCCATGGGATCATGGCGGTGGCCCCCTACTATGTCAAACCCAGCCAGCAAGGAATGTTGCGCCATTTCACTACCATTGCGGCTGCTACAGAACTGCCGGTGCTGCTGTACAACATCCCTGGTCGCACGGGTATTGAAATTCTTCCAGAAACCCTGCTCTCCTTGGCTGATGTGCCCAATATTGTGGGGGTTAAAGACGTAGTGGGCAGTGTAGAAAAAACCACGTGGCTGATGAATCGCGCCCCCGAGGATTTTGGTGTTTGGAGTGGCGATGATGGCTCACTGATCGCTTGGCTGGCCATCGGGGCGGCAGGGATCGTGAGTGTGGCCGGGCACCTGGTTTCGCCACAAATGGCCGAAATGATTAAGGTTTTCCCCACCGACCCTGCGCGCGCCCTGGCTATCCATCGTGAATTGAGTGATCTTTGCTCTGTACTCTTTAGTGAGCCCAACCCAGCCCCGGTGAAGGCAGGATTGCACGCGCTTGACTATTGTTTAGAAGTTCTCCGTTCGCCCATGGTTCCGGTTTCCGATGAAACCCGTGACAACGTGATCGCTGCCATGAAGACAATTAATTTACTTTAATCCCTATTGAGGTGACTGATGACACAGGCGCTTGCTACCGCGCTGCCCACGGATGGGACCACGATTAGTTTTTATGGTGGCCTCGGTGAGATTGGGGCCAATATGTGTTCTATTGAACACAATGGCCATGCCATCATTGTTGATATTGGGGTGACCTTTCCTGATGCCAACCATCCCGGCGTAGATTTAATTCTTCCCAATTGGGAAGATCTTATTCAACGTAAACCAGAGATTGACGGGGTTGTGCTCACCCACGGGCATGAAGATCACATTGGGGCGGTGCCCTTCTTTCTTCGTGATTTCCCTGGTGTCAAGGTGTATGGATCAAAACTCACCTTGGGATTATTACGCGCCAAATTAGAAGAACATCCCGGCACCCAATTAGAAGCCATTGAGGTTGAAGCTGGCGAGAGCCTCCCAGTGGGTAATTGGGATTTAGAATTCATTGCCGTTAATCACTCGATTCCCGACTCCCTTGCGGTAGCTATCCATGGCCCCGACGGCACGATTGTGCATACCGGGGATTTCCGTATGGATCAAACCCCAATCGATAATCGCACCACCGATCTACCCCACCTCGCCCAACTCGGTGACCATGGAGTCGACCTGCTGTTGGCTGACTCCACCAATGCGTGTGTACCCGGATTGGTGCCGAGTGAACGAACGGTAGGGGCCACCTTGCGTCGGGAGTTTGCGCGCGCCCATGGCCGGATCATCGTGACCACCTTTGCCAGCCATATTCACCGGGTTCAACAGGTGCTGGACGCAGCCTTGGAAACCGGTCGAAAGGTAGCGTTTGTGGGTCGGTCGATGGTGCGTAACCTGCCCATCGCCCGTGCCCTGGGCTATGTGCACTACGAAGACAGTGACATTGTTGATATTGAAGACGCCACCTCCCTGCCTGACCGTGAAGTCGCCGTATTGTGCACCGGTAGCCAAGGTGAACCCTTTGCAGCCTTAAGTTTGATGGCGGCGGGCACCCATCGATTCATCGCGATTGAATCAGGCGACACTGTGATCATGGCGTGCAGCCAAATCCCAGGCAATGAGGCCGCCATTTCGAAGGTAATCAACGGTTTGTACCGCCAAGGTGCCCGGGTGGTCGATTCGCGCAAAGAAAACGTGCACGTGTCTGGCCATGCGTCGGCAGATGAATTGTTGCTATTCCACAATGTGGTTCGACCGCGTGCCTTTGTGCCGGTGCACGGGGAATACCGCCACCTCGTTGAACACGCCGAACTGGCCCGTCAAGCCGGGGTACCAGATGACCAGGTGCAGGTGTGTTCGGATGGTGACCGCATCGTGATGCGTAAAGGGCAAGGTATTAGCCGTGCCCTTGGGTTTGCCCCCGGGCGCACCATGGTTGATGGCCTGAGCGTGGGTGATGTGGGTGCCAATGTGCTGCGTGCCCGCCAGCGCTTGAGTGCCGAGGGTGTGGTGATTGTGGCCGTACGCACCGACCGGAACGGCAAACTTGTGGAACGCCCCGAGATTATGCAACAAGGTTTGTTCTTTGAAGATGAACATCCTGAGCTGATCAGCCAAGCCGAAGATGCGGTGGCCCGTGCGTTGGCGCATCGGGCTGGGCCACGCACCGTGGCTGAACGGACTATCCACCAGACCATGGCGCAGTTCTGGCGTGAGATTCTGGGGCGCAAACCGGTTATCGTGCCGGTGGTGATGGAGGCTTAATGGCTCGACCAAAAACCAGCCAGGCGGATGCGCGCTGGCGGAGTATTGCTGGCGTTTTCTCATTAACTCTGGGTGCCCTGATCGCCCTTGGGATGTGGACTGGGGGAGCGGCAGGTGAAGTAGGCCGTTTGATCCACTTGGCGGTCCGCTGGGCCTTTGGCACCCCTGGGATGGTGGTGCCCATCTTGTTAATTGGGCTGGGCATCTTGCAATTCCGCCGAGATGTGGATGAGATTGGCCCCCGGTTGGTATTTGCCACCTTATTAACCTTTATAAGCAGCACCAGTCTGTGGCACTTGTTCGCGGGCATGCCCAGTGCCGAGACCGGCCTGGATGCCCTTCGTCACGCCGGTGGGGTGGTAGGGGCTACCGCCACCTTGAACTTGGCCAAAGCATTCTCGGTGTTTGGGGCTGGGTTCATTTTGGTGGTGCTCACCATCGCTGGGGTCTTGTTGCTCACCAATACCAGCGTGGCCACCGTGGTCGGCAATGCTCATCGTGCCCTCGATAAAGCCAACCATATGCGGCTTGTGGGCCAGGATGCCTTTGGCCAGTGGCAAGATAAGCGGGCCGAAGCTAAAGCCCTCAAGGCCGAACGTGACGCGCGCTTTGCACAAGAACAAGCCGCCCAGGCTGCTATTGATGCCTTCGAAGAGCAAGAAGCGGCACTAGCCACTGGCCATGGCACCCCAGCTGATAGTGAGCTCGCCCCACCCACCTTTGTTACTGATTTTGAAGCCGATAGCTACGGGGATGATCCGCTCGCCGACGGTTATGACGTTGACCCCTATGGTGACGAAGCCTATGCCGAGGGCTTGGAGGATGACGATCCCAATGCGATGACCATGGTGGATATGCCGCGGATTCAAGCAGGCAAACCCCCCGTTGAACGCACCCTGTTGCACCCGAGCCCCAACATCACAGGGGCTAATGCTCGGGTTGGGCGTAGTGTTCCAGCCTCACCCAATCCCAACGCGCCGCACCGGAGTGGTGGGGTGGGGGCCCCCCGCACCCACAACAACCCGGCCCCACCCCCCCCCCCACATCTGCCGCGCTTCTCGGCCTCAGGCCGTGGCCTCCTCGGCCTTCGCGGTCACCGTCGCCGCGATGGGAGCACCCACCTGGGTCAGCGCCCAGCCGACGAGGGCGAACAGCAGGCCGAGCCCAGCCACTAGGGCGGAGACGCCGAAGGCCATCACCGAGGTGAGCAGCGAGGAGCGCACGAAGTTGCCGGTCTCCACCATGGTGCGGGTCTTCTGAAGCTCCTCGGCCTTCTCCTTGTCCCCGGCCTGTTCGGCCTTGCTGACCTCAGCACCCAGCTCCGCATAGGTGAGCCCGTTAGAGGCCTGCATCGTGTGCTTCTTGACGACCTCGGCCTGGGCGAAGGCCGTGAGCGGCCCCTTCACCTCGGCCCCGGCGAAGTTGTCGGCATCCGGGGCAACGGTGATCTTCTCAGAAGCCAGCTGGGAGGAGGTGAGACCCCAGGTCATGGCTCCGGAGATGAGCATGACGACCCCGGCCGCGAGGACGAGCAGCCCAATGATCTTTGACGATTTCATGATGATGCCTGCTTTCAGGAACTAGATAGATGAACTTTCAAGTATTTACCTGACAAGAGTCCCTCACATCTCCGCTCAATGCAAGCAGGCCAGCCAATCGGCTGACAGATCTGGAGATTTCGCAGGCCCTCCCGACCCTCCCCCACAAAGCACGAATCGCCGAGAACGAACGCCTCACCGTCACATCACGACGCGCCAACGCTTTTCACCGGCGATTCGTGCCCAAACCCCACCGACAGGCCCAGACCAGCACGAATCGCTGAGAACGAGCGGTTCGCCGTCGCATCACGACGCGCCAGCGCTCTTCACCGGCGATTCGTGCCCGGGTCTGA
This sequence comes from Propionibacteriaceae bacterium, assembly GCA_030532575.1. Taxonomy (GTDB): domain Bacteria; phylum Actinomycetota; class Actinomycetes; order Propionibacteriales; family Propionibacteriaceae; genus Arachnia. Next base: position 4,620 of record JAUNKV010000025.1, read on the forward strand.
GCGACGGGGAGGCCCCGGGGCGGCTGCGGGTCAGCCGATCAGGGCCAGCAGCGGACCCTGCAGGAAGTAGACGACGAACAGTCCCGCCACCACGTACATCAGGGGGTGGACCCGGCCCGCGTGGCCACGGATCACCTTGATGAACACGTGCGCCAGGAAGCCGATCCCGATGCCGACGGTGATGGAGTAGGAGAAGGGCATCAAGATGATGGTCAGGAACGCCGGGATGCCGACCTCCGGGTCGTTCCAGTCCACGTCCACCACCTGGGCGATCATCAGGAAGCCGACGAAGACCAGCACCGGGGCCGCGGCCTCCGAGGGCACGATGTTGACCAGTGGTGCGATGAACACCGAGGCCAGGAACGCCAGCCCCGTCACCACCGAGGCGAACCCCGTACGGGCCCCCTCCCCGACACCCGCCGTCGACTCGATGTAGCAGGTGTTCGACGACACCGAGCCCAGACCACCGGCCACCGCACCGAAGGAGTCCACCAGCAGAATTCCGGTGACGTTCTCCGGCATCCCCTGATCGTCCAGCAGTTTGCCCTCGCTACCAACCGCCACCACGGTGCCCATCGTGTCGAAGAAGTCCGCCAACAGCAGCGAGAACACCAGCACCATCAGCGCCAGGAAGGTGGGGAAGGAGAACTTCCCGTCCACGAAGAATCCACCGACCATGTCCACCCGGAGCAGCAGCCCGAGGTCCGGGGCCTGGAAATTCGACAGCGCGGGTACGTTGAGCGCCCATCCGGTGGGGTTCTCGGTGCCGATGTGCGCGCCGAGGTGCAGGACGGCTTCGATGACCACCGCCAGCACCGTCGCCGCGATGATGGAGATCAGCATCGCGCCCTTGACCTTCAGCACGTGCAGCGCAACCAGCAGGAAGAACCCGACGATGAAGACCAGGATCGGCCACGACGACAGCGAACCGCCTATCCCGAGCTCCACCGGCGGGGCCCCGAGCGGCTTGCGGACCACTCCGGCGTTGATGAGGCCGACGAAGGCGATGAACAGCCCGATGCCCACCGAGATGGCGGTGCGGAGGGTCTTCGGCACCGCCTTGAACACCGCCGTGCGGAACCCGGTGAGCACCAGGATGGCGATGATGATGCCCTCCCAGACCACCAGCCCCATCGCCTGCGGCCAGGTCATCTGCGGGGCGAGGGCGAAGGCGACGAGCGCGTTGAGGCCGAGCCCCGTGGCGATCCCGATGGGGAACCTCCCGATCACCCCCATGAGTATGGTCATCAGCCCCGCGATGAGCGCCGTTGCCGCCGCGACCATACCGATGGAGGCGGCAATCGCGGCCCCGTTCTCCTCAGTCATCGCCGCATCCAGGAACTTCGGGGCACCCGAGATCAGCATCCCGTCACGGTCCGCAGCGGTGCCGATGATGAGCGGGTTGAGCGCGATGATGTAGGCCATCGCGAAGAACGTCACCAGGCCGCCACGCACCTCCCGGGCGAGCGTGGAACCACGTCGAGCGACACCGAAGTGCCGCTCGATCCAGGTTGCTTTGTCAGACGTGTCTGCACCGTCGTTGCGGCGCGCTGCTTTGGGGGATTTCATGACCACGAGCGGGATTCTAGACCCACCACGCCGCCACGGCCTCCCCTCTTTCAGCCAGAATTTTCAGTCGAACAGTTGCTGGTCGATTCCGATGGTGTCGAAGACCGGTGCGGGGAGCTCCCGGGCGCGCTCGGCCCCGACGACATCGGAGTGACCACCGCAGCCGTGGCCGAGGCTGACCACCTTCGCATCCGACGGCGAGTACTCGTTGGCGCAGGCTCCGAACAGGGTGCCGAGCGAACCCCGAAGCGGCACGAAGTAGCCGCAGGAGGCACACGAGGCCGGAGCATGACGGCTGGCCTCGTCGTCGGCCCCGGGGGGACCGGCCAGCCAACGCTCGACCGCCGCGTCCCGGCCCGCCCGGGACAGCACCCGCTCCCGACCCAGCCCCAGCTCCGCGACGGTGGTGCGCAACTGCGCCCACTCGGTGGGGTCCGCGTCGGCGGGTAGATCGGTGGCCGCGAACCCCGGGTCCAGCCTGGGATCGTTGTCCGGAGTGGCCATGAGCATCCCGGGCCCGATGTCCCCGGCCTGGATGCGCTCCTCCCATGGCACCCACGCCGGAGCCAGCAGCGCCTCCTCGCCAGGCAGCAGCACGACCTCGTTGACGGTGGCGGCCCGGGCACGCGAGGCCCGGACCAGGGTCACCGCCCAGTGCCAGTCCCGGTAACCGTCCAGCAGGCAGGCGAAGGAGTGGGTGACCACACGGTCCTCCTCGGCCACCACCCCGAGGTGGTCGCCGACGGCCCGGGCGCCACCGGTCTCGACGGCGGCCTCCCGGGCCAGTTCCACGGCTCCGGCCGCAACGGAATCCAGTTTCGCCACCGCCATGATCACAGCTCCAACTCGTCAGCCACCCGACGCAGCACCGTCGCGACCTTCGCCCCGTGTTTGTCATCGGGGTGGCGGCCACGCCGGTAACCGTTGCCGAGCGAGTCCAGCATCTTGATCAGATCCTCGACGATCACCGCCATCGCCTCCGGCTTCTTGCGCGTGGCCTTCGACAGCGAGGCGGGCTGCTCGATGAGCCTGACCGACAGCGCCTGCTCACCGCGTCGCCCCTCCATCACCCCGAACTCGACCCGCTGGCCCACCCTGAGCGTGGTCACGCCGTCGGGCAGCACACCGGAGCGGACGTAGACGTCGCCGCCGCCGTCCTTGGAGATGAACCCGAACCCCTTGTCGGGGTCGAAGAAACGGACCTTTCCCGTGGGCATGGCAGTGGATCCTTCTGGTTGAGTTGATGGCAGGCCAGTCTATCGCGCCCGGCCAGGAGCACCAACGGGGAGGCCGATCAGTGCCTCGACTCGGCGACCCCCGCCCGGTTCGCCACGATGTGGCGGAAGTAGTCCGCGTAGTGGAGCTTCGACGCGGCCGCCTCGTCCAGCACGACCAGAGCGCTCGGGTGGAACTGCAGGATCGAGGCCGGGCACACCGCCGCGACCGGCCCCTCCACCATCGCCTGGACCGCGTCGGCCTTGTGCTCGCCGGTGACGACCATCACCAGGTGCCTGGCCTCCATGATGGTGCCGAGCCCCTGGGTGACGCAGTGAGTGGGAACCTGCTCCCCCTCGGCGAAGAACCGTGCGTTGTCGTCGCGGGTGCGCTGGGTGAGGGTCTTCACCCGGGTGCGCGAGGCGAAGGAGGAGGTGGGTTCGTTGAAGCCGATGTGGCCGTTGCTGCCGATGCCGAGCACCTGCACGTCGACGCCGCCGGCGTCCTTGATGGCCTGGTCGTACTCCGCTGCCGCGGCCGCCAGGTCCTGGGCGCTGCCGTTGGGGACGTGGACGCGGGCGGGGTTCATGCGCAGCGGTTCCACGACGGTGCGTCGGATGGTCTGCTTGTAGCTCAGCTCGTGTTCCGGGTCGATGCCGACGTACTCGTCGAGAGCGAACCCGACCGCGTGGGAGAAGTCGATGTCGCCGAGAACCGCACGGCGTGCCAACTCCTCGTACAGGGCCAGCGGCGAGCTTCCCGTCGCGAGGCCGAGCACCGGGGTGGGGAGACCTAGGAGCCAGTTGATCACCCGATCCGCCGCGACCTCGCCGACCTGACGTTCGTCGGAACAGATGACAACTTCCATCGTTGGCCTCCTGGATCATTTCTTCCCGCAGAATTGTTCACACGGGATGCGAAGTGAACATTACTCAGTCAGAAACTGAGCAGCATCACTGGCCGGAGGTTCACCCGGCAAATGCTCAACCCGGGTGCGCGCAGGGCGCGATACTGTAGCTGTCATGGCTTCCTGGACCGACGGCGCGGCGTACGCCCCCATCACGCGACCAGACGGTTTCGCCGAGCCCTTGGCGGAGCCGCTGCCGCAGGCCGAGCCGACGCCTGCGGTCACCGCAGGGGCGGTGCCGCCGCCTGCGGGGTTCGCTCCCATGCCGCCTGCCCCTGCGCTGTCGGAGCTCGGGGTGCCGGTGCAGTTGAGCCGCAATCCGGGTCAGCCCTTCGAGGTGCGTTCCGCGCTGCTCACCCAGGCTCCCGGTTTCCTTGGCGCGCGCGACCCCAGGGTGCCGTTCCAGATCACCTCGACGCTTGGCGCCCCCGGTCCTGCGGCGCAGCCCCCGGACCCGGGCCAGTTGATCGTGGCCCCACCGTACGGTGCGCCGTCGGCCCCCTATGTCCCGTCGGCCCCTGCCCCGTTGCCCCCGGACCAGCTCCATGCGCAGCGTGGCCTCATCGTGATCGCAGGCTTCGCCTTCCTGTTGACGATGCTGGTGCCACAGGCCGCCCCCTACCTGTTCATCACGGCAGGGGTGTTGCTGCTGCGCATCTCCCGCGAGGGACAGCAGTTCGCGTGGGCGGCCTTCGGGATCGCGGCGCTGATCTGGTTGGCGGTCTTCGCCGGGGCGGCGACGCTCGCGGCCGATCTGGCGCGCTGGATCGGTGCCTGTTTCGGCATCACCTGCCTGGTGTGGGGACTCAGGCGTCGCCCGGGACGGCATCACTGACCTGTTGCCATTCCGCCCGGGTGAGGGGCACCGTCGACTCCTCACGGAGGGCGCAGCTCAGGGGCTGCGACGGTGTGGCCGCCAGCAGCTCCGGCAGGTGCCCGGGCCAGCAGTTGGCGGGCAGGGAGTCGTTGCGATGCCAGGCCGCGCCGCACATCCGCTGCTTCTCCCAGGGGGTCCAGCGGCTGAAGTCCGGGGTGAAACGTGGCACCTCGGCGCGGTGGAACACCTCGGCCTGGACCCTGATCCGGTCCGAGTAGCCGTGGACCACGATTCCGCTGCCCACCGGACCGATCAGTTGAGAAGCTTCGAGCTGCAGCCCCGTCTCCTCGAACACCTCACGGCAGGCCGCCTCGAGTGGAGATTCGCCGTCGTCGATGCCGCCGCCGGGGATCACCCACCAACTGGAGCCGGGAATCCCGGGGTCGGAGTCGTTGATGAGCAGTACCTCCGGTCCTGCCACGAGCATCACCCGCACACCGTGCCGGAACTTGATCGGCCTCACTGGCACGCTGTGCGCTCCCGTTCGTGGGCAACCTGTTCGTCGATGAGTTCCCGCCAGGTGCGCACCAGGTCCGCATCCACCCAGGCCTTGTAGCTGCCGCCGGGGCGGGCAGGGCTGCCAATGTGGAAGGCCCGCACCCCGGCGCGGACCAGCCAGGGCACGTGTTCGGGTTGCAGGCCACCCCCGGCCATGATGAGGGCCGCGACGCGGGGGGTGGCGCGGGCACGGCGCAGCAGGTCGTCCAGCCCGTGTTCGACGCCGCGGACGGAGCCAGCGGTGAGCACCTGGTCGAGGCGGGGCATCGTCAACAGGTCGGCCCAGGCCTCGTCGCTTTGAAGACAGTGGTCGATGGCGCGGTGGAATGTCCAGGGCCAGTCCCCGCCGTCGAGCAGTTCGCCGCAGACCTCCAGGTCCACCCCGGCGTGGCCGTTGAGGAAACCGAACACCACCCCGTCGGCCCCCTCCCCCAGGTAGGCGGAGATCAGCCCCTTCAGCCGGGTGAGCTCTCCCCCATCGGTGCGGAACCCCTCCCGCAGGCGCAGCATGGGGCGAATCTGGATGGAGGTGGCCCGCCTGGCCTTGGCGACCATACGGGGCTCCGGCGAGAGGCCGTCGTGGTCCATGCTGCCCAGCAGCTCGATGCGGTCGGCCCCGCCCTCCTCCGCGCGACGGGCGTCGTCGGCGTGGAGCGCAATCACTTCCAGCAGGCTCATGGCACCAGTGTGCCCCAAACAGTCACGCCCGGGATGACCGTAGGCAATTAGAGGGTGCGCGAATAGGCGGAATCTACTGCGGTCGCCCTGGTGACCCCCTGGCTGCGTTGTCCTCCTCGAACGCACGATCCAGTGCGATCTTCGTCGTTCGCCTTGCCAGGAGCCCACCATGACGATCCTCGTGACGACCCCTCCTATCCGCGCACCCTCTTAGCCGATGTCCATGTGACCGCTGATGGTCGTCGTTCATCGACTCACGCCGGGTCCGTCGTTGCCTGGCCCACGACGACCCTGTCCCGGCCTGGGCACACCGGGGCGTGCCCTCGACGCACCTGACGGGCTTGTCCGGGACTTTCGTACTGTCTCGGCAGCACTCATGGGAAACGCACGCTCTGCAGCACGCCACGCGGCGTCTCGTTCCTTTGGCGGGGTCACTTCACTGACGATCTGATCGAACATCTGGCGCAGTGGCCCGAAGTCCTGCTGCTCAGCTGCCGCTCGACTCGCCTGATCGTTGACCGCACCGTGCACGGTGCGCCAATCGAGCTGCCAACCAGCGTCGCGGGCGACACGGTTCCAGAACACTCGTTGCACTCTGCCGTTCCCCTCACGGAACGGGTGCACATAGTTGAACTGATCGTAGTGATGCGCCAGACGCTCGATGAACTGCTCACGATTCATCCCCCGTAGCTCATCGTCGGCGCGCAGCTCCTCCGCACAGTACGCAGCTGCGCGTCCAATCATCGACACGGGAAGGAAGAACTGGGCTCCCTCCACGTTCTTGCGGATGTCGACCGTGCGCAACTCTCCAGCCCAGTCGTAGACGTCCTGGAACAGGTGACGGTGGATCGCGCGCAACTCGTTGAGATCGCTGGTCGGCGGCACCGGGTGTTCCATGAGTTGCACCAGGCGAGTGAACGAAAGATCGCCCTCCATCAGGTCGAGAGCCTGCTGTGTACGTGCGCCGACCTTGTTCCTCAGCAGTCCCGTCTCAGGGTCGAGATACGGGTCGACGAACTCAGTCAAGGCCGTAGCGCGCCCGGGCACGGGCCACCAGCTCGTCGGAGTCGATGCGGCCAGCGATGTACTCCTGGGCATCCTCACGACAGGCCTGGCTCACTGACAGCCCTTCCATCTCATTGCTGTGGATCGCCTCGGCCACGTACCGCTCGCGCTCGGCTTCGGTCGTGGTGGTGGTCGCTGATTCGGTGGCCACGGGTGCTCCTCCTGCTCGGTACCACGTCCATTCTAGAGAGTTCAGGAACAGGAGTTCGGGGCTCCAGGATCGCCCCCAGACCGACCTCTGCAATCCATTGTGGACCGTGAATCGTCTTGGAGTTCCTTGGCCAACCTTGAGCAGTCGAGCACGCAGAACGGCGATTCGTGCCCATGAGGAGGGGCTGGGGAGTTGGCAGCCAGCGGCGCTGTTCGCGCTTGTTCGCGCCTCATCGCACCCATCCCCAGCGGGTGCACAGACGACGGGGCGGCCCCGGCTGGGACCGCCCCGTCGTCAAGGGTTCAGCGGATCAGAAGCCGCCCATGCCACCCATCTCGTCCATGCCGGGGGCGCCAGCGGCAGGAGCCTTCTCCGGCTTGTCCGCGATGACGGCCTCGGTGGTCAGGAACAGGGCCGCGATGGAGGCCGCGTTCTGCAGCGCGGAGCGGGTCACCTTCGCCGGGTCGATGATCCCGGCGTCGACCATGTCCACGTACTCGCCGGTCGCGGCGTTGAGGCCGTGGCCCTTCTCCAGGCCCGCGACCTTCTCCGCGACGACCCCGCCCTCCAGGCCGGCGTTCTGCGCGATCTGACGCAGCGGGGCCTGGGCGGCGGCGAAGACGATGCTGGCACCGACCAGCTCGTCGTCGCTCAGGCCCTCGACCTTGGCGGCCTTCGCGGCCTGCAGCAGCGCGACGCCACCGCCGGGCACGATGCCCTCCTCGACCGCAGCCTTGGCGTTGCGCACGGCGTCCTCGATGCGGTGCTTGCGCTCCTTCAGCTCCACCTCGGTGGCGGCACCGACCTTGATGACGGCCACACCACCGGCCAACTTGGCCAGCCGCTCCTGCAGCTTCTCGCGGTCGTACTCGGAATCGGAGTTCTCGATCTCCTTGCGGATCTGCGCGACGCGGCCCTCGATCTGGGCCTGCTCGCCACCACCGTCGACGATGGTGCACTCGTCCTTGGTGACGATGACCTGACGGGCGGTGCCCAGCAGGTCCAGGGTCACGCCGTCGAGCGACAGGCCGACCTCCTCGGAGACCACCTGGCCGCCGGTGAGGATGGCGATGTCGGCCAGCATGGCCTTGCGGCGGTCACCGAAGCCCGGGGCCTTGACAGCGATGGACTTGAAGGTGCCCCGGATCTTGTTGACGATCAGACCGGCCAGGGCCTCGCCCTCGACGTCCTCGGCCACCACCAGCAGCGGCTTGCCGGACTGCATGACCTTCTCCAGCACCGGCAGGAGGTCCTTCAGCGAGGAGATCTTGGAGTTGACGATGAGCACGTAGGCGTCGTCGAGGGTGGCCTCCATCCGCTCCGCGTCGGTGACGAAGTAGGGGGAGATGTAGCCCTTGTCGAAGCGCATACCCTCGGTGAGCTCGAGCTCCAGCCCGAAGGTGTTCGACTCCTCGACGGTGATGACCCCCTCCTTGCCGACCTTGTCCATCGCCTCGGCGATGATCTCGCCGACGCTGGGATCAGCGGCCGAGATGGAGGCGGTGGCAGCGATCTGCTCCTTGGTTTCCACGTCGATGGCCATCTCCGACAGCTCGGCCGCGATGGCGGCGACGGCGGTCTCGATGCCCTTCTTGATGGCGATGGGGTTGCCACCGGCGGTGACGTTGCGCAGCCCCTCACGGACCATCGCCTGGGCCACGACGGTGGCGGTGGTGGTGCCGTCGCCGGCCACGTCGTCGGTCTTCTTGGCGACCTCCTTGACCAGCTCCGCGCCGATCTTCTCGTAGGGGTCGTCCAGCTCGATCTCCTTGGCGATGGACACGCCGTCGTTGGTGATGGTGGGGGCGCCCCACTTCTTCTCCAGCACGACGTTGCGGCCCTTGGGGCCGAGGGTGACCTTCACCGCGTCGGCGAGGGTGTTCATGCCCCGCTCCAGCCCGCGGCGGGCCTCTTCGTTGAATTCAATCAGCTTTGCCATGGTGCTTCGGGAGTCCTCCCGTCCAGCCGGGGGTGACCCCGGAATCCTGTTCACAGTTCCTGGGAAGGCACGGTGCCCGCGACGGACGGCCCCAAGGGACCTCACCAGTCTTCCGCTGGCACTCATGTGGGATGAGTGCCAGCACCCAAGTTAGCACTCAACCCAAAGAGTGCCAACACATGGCACCTCCGGAGGACATGCACACTTTTCTGTACAGCAGGAGGTGCAGGATGACAACCATGACCTGCACGGAATCCCGAGCCAGGTACGCAGAGGTGCTCGACGCCGTGGTGGACGACCGCGAGGAGATCGTCATCACACGCTCCAATCACGACCCGGTGGTGATCGTCTCCCTGGCCGAGTACGAATCACTCCGCGAAACTGCCATGCTGCTCCGCTCCCCCGCGAACGCACGCCGCTTGCTGGATGCGGTGGAGCGGCTGGAGTCCGGCGGTGGCACGGTGCACGACCTGCTCGAGGACGACTGAGATGGACCTCGCTTGGGACGACACCGCGTGGGAGGACTACCTCTGGTGGCAGGCGCAGGATCGCCGCGTCCTGAAGCGGATCAACCAGCTGGTGCGAGACATCCAGCGCAACGGCAACGAAGGCATCGGCACACCCGAGGCGCTGCGTCACGGACTGACTGGCCACTGGTCCCGTCGGATCACCGACGAGCACCGGCTCGTGTACCGGATCGAAGCCGACCATGTGAGAATCGCCGCCTGCCGTTACCACTACGGCTGAGCAGCCGAGCAGTACCATCCGAGCATGACGAAGCGGCAGGCCCCGGCTGAGAAGAAGGCTCTCGACCGCAGACGGCGGATCGACTCGTGGGGCGAGAACCAGAAGTCGTCGCGCCGCAACATCCCGTTGAGGCGACGGCGACTCGAGAAGGCCCATCGTCGACGGGTCAGCGCTGAGCTACGGCTGGGGGTCGACGCCGAGCCGGGCGCGATCCGTCGCGAGGCGATGCACAAGTGGGCCGGGGAGACCCTGGCGGATGCGATCGATCGAAAGCTGGAGCGTCGCGCCCGGGACGCCGACCAACCGCGCCGGAGCGTTTCCGCCCGGGCCAGGCGGGCCGCCCGACGTCACCACCGCTCCCGGCACTGAGAGGAACCACCCATGATCTGGCTGCGCAACCTGGCCAACCTGGCCAACCTCAGCACCCAGCTGGGCCTGGTGCTCGCCGTCGCCTTCCGGGGGCGGCTGCGCGTGCATGGCGGCCTGATCTGGGCCGAGCACGCCCACGTGCCGCTGCCCGCCGGGGCGATCACCGTCGGCTCGGTGGTGCTCATCCCGCGCCAGGGCCTGGACGATCTCATGGCCTGGAACCCCGCGGTGGTGGGCCACGAGTCGGAGCACGCCTGGCAGTACACCTACTGCCTGGGCCTGCCGTTCATCCCCGCCTACCTGGCGACGATGGCCTGGTCGTGGCTGCGCACCGGCGACCGGGCAGCGGCGAACCACTTCGAGGTACAGGCCGGGCTGGTGGAGGGCGGCTACCGGGAGCTCCCGAAACGCCCACTTCGCGACGGGCTGCGGGAGCTGCGACGGCTCATCAGCCGGGCAGCCGGACGAGCACGTGACTCATCCCGGTCAGCTCCTCGTCGATGATCACCTGAATCCGACCCCAGTCACCCCCGGCGAGCCCCGCCCCGATCAGCGGATACCCGACCCTGGCGTCGGGGAAGTCCCGCGCCACGGCCCGGAAGACCGCCCGCACGGCGTCGTAGTCCACCTTCGGCCCTGCGCCCCGGTGGGTGAACTGCGTGTAGGCGTTGACGACGGTGAAGCTCACGCCGTCGCGCTCCACTAGGGCGCTGGAATAGGTACCGAGTTTCCCCCGGTCGCCTCGCTCGGTGGTCTGATCGGCCTGCCAGGCCTCCGGGAAGCGCTGCTTGATGGCCTTGGCGATGCCCGCCCCCATCGTCACGAAACAGTTGCAGCCGTGGACGATGACGTCGAACTCCCCAGCCAGGGCGAGCTCGATCAGGTCTCCGGTGATGATCCTCATGTCGTCTTGGAGGGCACTCAGCCCTGGAGGCGACGGGCTGAGCGCGCAGCCTGACGCTGGGAGCGAACCCGGCGCAGCCTTTTCACCAGCAGCGGCTTGTGCTCCAGCGCGGCGGGGTCGTCGAGGAGTTCGTTGAGGCGCTGGTAGTAGCGGGTGGCAGAACACCCGAACCGCTCCATGATGGCCTGGTCCTTCGGCACGTCGAGGGTGAACCAGCGCTCCTCGAAGTCCAGCATCGCGGCGTCACGTTCACTCAGGCTGGCTTGGATGGTGGCCTCGGTCATACCCGAAAGCCTACGCCACGACGCACCTGAATCACATCCGTGTCATTCCCGCGCCCCCTCCGCTGTCCTCCATTCGGTGGCCAGCTTGAGAAGCACCCCCACACCCGGTTCACTTGACGGCAAAACCATTGGGAGGAAGCGATGCTTGAGCTGAGCGGAGTGCGCCAGAGCTACGCCTGGGGTACCACCGACGGGATCGCACACCTGCTGGGTCAGGAGAGCGACGGCGCCCCCTGGGCGGAGCAGTGGTTCGGGGCGCATCCGTTCGGGGACTCCCCCACCCCCGACGGCGACACCCTGACCGGGCACCTGGCCCGGCGACCGGATCACCTGGGCACGGCCTGCATCGACGCCTTCGGCGTGCGGCTGCCCTTCCTCATCAAGCTGCTCTCGGCAGCGACCCCGCTCAGCCTGCAGGCCCACCCGTCGCGTGAGCAGGCCCGACAGGGTCACGCCCGCGAGTCGCTGCTGGGGGTGCCCCTGTCCGCCGCCGAGCGTTCCTTCAAGGACGACTGGCCCAAGCCTGAGACCATCGTCGCCCTGACCCCCTTCGAGGCACTGGTCGGATTCCGTGACCCACACCGCACCGCCGACCTGTTCGAGGCGCTGGGGGTGGGCGAGGCCCTGGCCTCGGTGATCGGGCCGCTGCGGGACCGGGAGGGCTCCCCCGCCCTGCAGGAGGTGTTCCTGGACGTGCTGAGCCTCGGCGAGCGCCAGCATCTGGTCAACGAGGTGCTGGCGGCGGCGGTGAAGAAACTCGACGCCCCCGGCGAGCTCGGGGTCTTCGCCCGCACCGCCGTCGAGATCGACGAGTCGCACCCCTCCGATCCCGGCATCCTCGCCGCGCTGCTGCTCAACCACTTCTCGCTGGAGCCGGGGCAGTCGTTGACGCTCTCGCCGGGGATCATGCACAGCTATCTGCGGGGCACCTGCGTGGAGGTGATGGCCAACTCCGACAACGTGCTGCGCGGCGGCCTGACCACGAAGCACATCGATGTGGACGGCCTGCTGCAGGTGGTGAACTTCGAGTCCGTGCCGATCACCGTCGACACCCCCCACGGTTCCGACGGCACCTACGTGTTCCCGTCGCGGTTCGATGAGTTCGAGCTGTGGCTGCAGCAGCCGACCTCCCTCCATGAGCTGCAGGTGCCGCGCGACGACTCGGCCAGGATCGCGCTGGTGACCTCCGGGGAGTTCCAGCTGCGCACCGAGCGGCAGAGCGTGACGCTGCGGCCCGGCCACGCGGTGTTCATCCCCGCCCACGAGGTGGTCGGGGCCTCGGGTCACGGACAGATGTTCGTCGCGGCCTCGGGGGTGTGACTTGTTCCCCTCCGGTTGCGAGGGCACAATGTAGCGACTGCCTCCGTAGCTCAGCGGCCAGAGCGCTCGCCTTGTAAGCGAGTGGTCGAGGGTTCGACTCCCTCCGGGGGCTCGACAGGAACCGGGTGTCGCGGCACAATGACGGACCATGACGCCTGAGCCGAGCCAGTGGGCCCGCATGATCGCGGCCGATCCCGACCACTCCCACCGCTACATCCAGCGCTTCAAGAACATGGAGGCCGCCGGTCACGACCTCTACGGCGAGGCCCGGCTGATCGACGCGATGGCGGGGCGCGGGGCGCGCATCCTGGATGCGGGGTGCGGGCCGGGCAGGCACTGCGGTTGGTTGAGTGAGCGTGGCCATCAGGTGGTGGGGGTGGACCTCGACCCGGTGCTGATCGACGCCGCCCGGCAGGATCATCCCGGCCCCACCTACGTGGTGAGCGACCTGGCGGAGCTGGATCTGGCTGCCCACGGCGTCGAGGCGGGTTTCGACCTCATCTTCAGCGCGGGCAACGTGATGGGTTTCCTCGCCCCCTCGACCCGCATCGAGGTGCTGCGCCGCCTGGCCGCGCACCTGGCCGACGACGGCCGCGTCGTGATCGGTTTCGGGGCTGGGCGCGGCTACGACTTCACCGAGTTCATGGGCGACGCCGAGACCGCCGGTCTCGTGGCGCAGCAGGCGTACTCCACCTGGGATCTCCGCCCGTTCCAGCCGGACAGCTCCTTCCTGGTGGCGGTGTTCGGGCTCTCTCAGGCTGCGGCGGCGTAGCGGTCCCTGAGGTCGGCGGGCATGTGGGCCAGGTGATCCTCCAGGGTCAGTTGGACCTGCTGGAGGCTCGGCCCCTGCGCCGGTGGACGGTTTCCCCAGGCCTGTTCGCACAGCGTGACCAGGGCATCCCCGTCGATCAGGACCATTCCGGCCTGGCTGGCGTGGACCTCGGCGTCCGTCGTGAAGCCCGCCGTGGTCACCACGATCAGGCGCTCGGCCGGGGTCGGGTTCGCCTCGGCCAGCTCCTGCAGCCGCTGCTCCTCCACGAGCTGGGAGGGTGGCAGGCACAGGCACTTCACCAGGGCCTCGCCCTCGGGGTCGGTCACGCTGAGGCCACATCCGGTGTTCGACGGGGCGGCCTCCACGTGGTGCCCGAGCTCCCGGTAAAGCTCCGCACAGAACTGCTCGAACTGCGCAGGGTCGGCGGCGAAGCGCTGATGGATGTGACTGCGGCTGACCCCGGAGCCGCGCAGGTGGTCGCGTTCGGTGAAGCGGGTCAGCTTCTCCGCCTCCTCGTCGGACAGGGCGATCACGTGACCTCGTTCGCGCAGCGCCACCACGAAGTCGTAGAACCCGACGACGGAGCGCGACGCGAGCCGCCACCGCCCGATCTCCAGCATCGAGAATCCTTCGACGACCTCGTTGTCGAGGCAGCGGAGGTTGCAGGTCCCGTCCTGCTTGGCCAGCTGCCAGCGCGGGTAGACCAGGGCGAAACAGCCGGGGCTGTGCGTGGTGCGGCTGGACCGGACCCTGAACCCCGCAGGAATCCGCACGCCCAGCTGTCGCTGCGCCTGGAGTCGTCGAATCCCGACCTGCGCCCGGGCCGCGCCCCACAGCGTCGCGAGCACACCGAACAGCACCGCGTACCCCCAGAGCACCGGCACCAACGTCCTGCCGAGGAAATCCCCAACCCCGGCTGCGGCATCACTGAACATCATGCTGTCCCCCTTTCAGCCGAGGGAAGCATAGTGAGAGCTGTCAAGCAGCGCCCACAACTGCGCATCTGAAACGGATCGTCACACCTTGGGTCACGAGACAGCGGCCGTCAGGAGACCTCGACGACGAGCCAACGTGCACGAACCGCCGTTCTGCTCGCTCCGGTGGTCCTCACTTCTTCTTCATCATGCTGCCGATCACGATGAACAGGATCAGGCCCATCGCCACGTAGCCCGCGATCTTGGCGTAGGCCTCCAGGATCGCCACGATGGGCTCGCCGAAGGCCCCGCCCAGCGTGAAGTACAGGGCCAGCCACAGGGTGCTGGCGATGACGTCGTAGAGCAGGAACCGCTTGATGCTGAGCCCGGTGGCGCCGGAGAGCACGAAGACCACCTGCATGATCGGCAGCGGGATCGGGACGTAGGCGATGAAGAACCCGAACGGCCCCAGCTTGCGCGCCCAACGCTCGGCGACGGCGTAACTCTTCGCGGCGCGTTTGCTGCGTCCGGCCCAGACCTCGATCATGCCGCGACCCCACAGCTTGCCCGCCCACCAGAAGAGCCAGTCCAGCTTGATGCTGGCAACCGAGGCGACGGCGAACACGATGGGCCAGTGTGGCATCAGCCCCTGGGAGGCGTGCGCCCCGACGGCGGCCACCGCGGTACGGCTGCCGGAGACCATCGCCAGGATGTCAGGACCGGCCGCGATCAGCCAGGCCCGCAACGGCAGCATGGCCAGGCCGTACACCGTCGCGATGCCGAACCACGTCATGCACGCGATGTCGGCCCGACCCGGTTTCTGCTTCCACGGCATACCCTCGGCCTGCCACCACTCGGTGGTCTCGGTGTCCTCCCCCTGGGGCTGCTTCTCGTCGCTCACCCCAGCGATGGTACGCGAGTCACCCGGAAACCCCGGGGGGCTTCCGCTGCTGGTTTGCAAGCTGTTAGCCTTGTCAACCGGAAGGACCCTTCCACCACTACGGATCGTCGGGCACGTACCTGCCCGTGGAAAGGAATGTGGCATGGCCACCGTCAGCTACCGCGAAGCCTCGCGCGTCTACCCCGGTTCCGACCGCGCAGCGGTCAACAAGCTCAACCTCGAGATCGCCGACGGCGAGTTCATGGTCCTGGTCGGCCCGTCGGGCTGTGGCAAGTCCACCTCGCTGCGCATGCTGGCCGGCCTGGAGGAGGTCAACTCCGGCAACATCTTCATCGGCGACCGCGACGTCACCGATCTGCCGCCGAAGGACCGCGACATCGCGATGGTCTTCCAGAACTACGCGCTGTACCCGCACATGACCGTCGCCGACAACATGGGCTTCGCCCTGAAGATGCAGAACGTGCCGAAGGCCGAGCGTGACCAGCGCGTGAAGGAGGCTGCGAAGCTGCTGGGCCTGGAGGACTTCCTCTCCCGCAAGCCGAAGGCCCTGTCCGGTGGTCAGCGTCAGCGCGTCGCGATGGGCCGCGCCATCGTGCGTCAGCCGCAGGTCTTCCTCATGGACGAGCCGCTGTCGAACCTCGACGCCAAGCTGCGTGTCTCAACCCGTACCCAGATCGCTGCGCTGCAGCGTCGCCTGGGCGTCACCACCGTCTACGTCACCCACGATCAGGTGGAGGCCATGACGATGGGCGATCGCGTCGCGGTGATGAAGGACGGCCTCCTGCAGCAGGTCGACTCCCCGCTGGCGCTGTACGACACCCCGAAGAACCTCTTCGTCGCGGGCTTCATCGGCTCCCCCGCCATGAACCTGATGGAGGGCACCGTCGTCGAGGGTGGCGTCAAGATCGGTGACTACGTGGTGCCGGTCGCCCGCGAAATCCTGGACCGCGCCCCGAACGAGAAGACCCTCACCCTCGGCATCCGCCCCGAGGCCCTGCACATCGCAGAGGACGGCAACGGCATCGGCCTGGACGTCGCGGTGGTCGAGGAGCTGGGTGCTGACTCGTACCTGTACGGCACCCTGGCCGGTCTGCCCGAGGACCAGCTGGTCGGCGCACAGCAGATCGTCGCCCGCATCGCGGCCCGCCAGTCCCCCGCCAAGGGTGACGTCGTCCGCCTGGCGGCCGACCCGTCGTCGGTGCACGTGTTCAGCAACGAGACCCAGGAACGCATCTCCTGATCGTCGCTTCGAGGGGGGCTCCCGCAGGCTGCTGCGGGAGCCCCCCTCGGCGTTTGCGACGATGAAAGTCCTGTCTCACCTGTGACGTATAGCCTTCGTAAAACAAAACCTGAGGGCGTTATTCATCACAGGCTGAGCCAGCCCCGCCACCTCCGCTGGTCGAGCCGGGCCCGGAGTTCTACGGAGGGCCCGTGTCGAGACCTCTGGCGCACGGTGCTGGGTCTTGAGCCCGGCGGGGTTGGTCGGGGGTCAGGTCCCTACGCACGGTTGCCAGGTCTCGACACGGGCTCCCTCGCTGAAGCATCGGGATCCCGGTGTGAGCAGCGGAAAAAGGGCATGAATAACGCCCTGACACTGGAAGGGAGATGTGCTCCATGAGTCCCGGCACCGAGGGTGAGAACATCCACAAGATCACGCCCGAAGGATTGGACGACCTACTGGAACGGGTCCATGCCGAGCTGACCACGACAGACGACCCACTGGACTTCAAATCCCTCTACGACCCGAATACGGGGCTTCCCCGGTGACCACCAGGTGGATTGTTCTGCCCGCTGTGACCAGCCTCAGTCAGCGCGCGCCAGCACCTCGCCGTGGACGACCGCGAACCAGCCGTTGTTGTCCTTGGCCCAGCGGCGCCAGTCGGCGGCCATCTGCTCCAGGTCGGCGCGGGTGGCGAGTCCCAGTTCGACGGCGCGCGGGCCGAAGGAGGTGACACAGCGTTCCGCCCAGGTCTCCGCCCACCACGCCCGCTCCTCGTCGGTGCTGTAGCACCAGGTGCTGGCCGATGCTGTGACCTCGTCGAACCCGGCCTCGTGGCACCAGGCCTTGAGACGGCTGCCTGCGTCAGGTTCCCCGCCGTTGGCCCGCGCCGTCGCGATGTAGATCTCCTGCCAGGCAGTCATGCCCTCATACTGGGGGTACCAGGTCATGGCGGAGTAGATCGCGTCACGGGCCGCAACGATGCCGTCCGGACTCGTCACCCAGAGCATCTCCTTCAGTGCCGCAACCGGATCGGGCAGGTGCTGGAGCACCTGGTGGGCGTGGACGACATCGAAGTACTCATCGGGCCAGAGCAGCTCGTACACATCCCCCTTGACCAGCTTCACCCCGTCGACTCCCCGGGCCTGCAGGGTGGCTCGCGCCGCATCCAGGGCCGCCTCGACGTTGTCCAGCCCGATGACCTCACCAGGCGCGACGAGTTCCGCCAGGTCGGCGGTGATGGTGGCTGGACCGCAGCCGACGTCCAGTACCCGCTGGCCGGGCCTCAGGTACGGCAGCAGGTACGCGGCGGAGTTCGCCGCGGTGCGGCTGGCATGGGAAGCCAGCACCGCTTTGCCGTGGCCGTGGGTGTAGGTCATCTCTCCTCCTTCTCCCCGTGTTTTCAGCCATTCTTCACGCTGCAAGGCTCACCACCAGCCGAAGAATGGCAGAAAACACCGCAGACCAGCCAGTGTCGCTACATTGGAGCGGATCGTTTGGGAGGACGCATGGCAGAACTGGGACGCTGGACGCGCGCGATGCGCACCGGGCTGGGCACCGACACCGCGCATCGGGCGGTGGTGCCGCCTGTCCACCTGTCGACGAACTACGTCTTCGACGCCCCCGATCAGCCGGGCCGCTACGACTACTCGCGCGCCGGGAACCCCACCCGCGACCTGCTCGCCGAGGCCTTGGCCGAGCTGGAGGGCGGGGCCGGGGCGGTCCCGGTGGCGACGGGGTTGGCAGCCATCACGCTGCTGGTGGAGGGAGTCGTCCCCGTCGGTGGGGTGGTGGTGTGCCAGCACGACTGCTACGGCGGCACCTGGCGACTGCTCGACCACCTGGCCGGGAAGGGCCGTCTGGAGGCACGTTTCGTCGATGTGGGCGACTCCGACGCTTTCACCCGGGCCCTCGACGGTGCGTCGCTGGTGCTGGCTGAGTCCCCGTCGAATCCGCTGCTTCGGATCACCGACATCCGGGCCACCGCCGAGGCCACCCATGCTGCCGGGGCAGTGCTGGCGGTGGACAACACCTTCTGTTCGCCGCTGCTGCAGCGCCCCCTGGAGCTGGGGGCCGATCTGGTGCTGCACTCCACCACGAAGTTCATCAACGGCCACTCCGACGTGGTGGGTGGCGCATTGATCGCCGGGGACGCGGAGCGGGCCGAGCAGCTGCGCTGGCTGGCGAACGTGTTGGGGCTGACCGCGGGCGCGTTCGACTCCTACCTCACGCTCAGGGGGCTTCGCACCCTCGATGCCCGGCTCAGGATGCACGCGCTCGGCACCGAGGCCGTCATCGAGGCCGCGCTGGGACACCCGGCGGTCGCGGCCCTGCACTGGCCCGGCCTGCCCGATCACCCCGGTCACGAGCTGGCCAGGCGTCAGCAGTCGGG
This sequence comes from Propionibacteriaceae bacterium, assembly GCA_030532575.1. Classification (GTDB taxonomy): domain Bacteria; phylum Actinomycetota; class Actinomycetes; order Propionibacteriales; family Propionibacteriaceae; genus Arachnia. The sequence continues at coordinate 23,341 of JAUNKV010000025.1, forward strand.
CTTCGGCTCGCTCATCAGCATCGACCTTTCCGGTGGCCGCGCGGCCGTCGAACGTTTCCTCGACGGCCTGCCGATCTTCCACCTGGCCGAGTCCCTGGGCGGGGTGGAGTCGCTGATCTGCCATCCCGCGACGATGACCCACGCCGGGATGTCTCCCGAGGCCCGGGCCACGGCGGGCATCACCGACGGGCTGGTGCGTCTCAGCGTCGGCCTGGAATCCCCCGAGGACCTGGCCCGGGCCATCCGCGAGGCCCTGGACCGGGCAGTGCAAGAACCTCCTTGTTGAGGCCCCATCAACTGAGCTCTTCGCTCCCTTCCAAGCTCACCGCCCAACGCTTGATGCGCTCTTTCAGTGCTTCCAGTTCGGTTGCTGAGACACCGTAGGCCATCACATCACGAGGGGTGACCCGCTGAACCGCTGCCAGCTGGATGGCAAACATCCGGGAGTCGAACCCCGGTTCCCTCTCTGCTGCAGCCTCCAGCAGCTCTTGATCTGTGAAAAGCCCTGCCTGACGGATCGAGTCAACATCAAGGTAGTCCCGAGGCTCAGCCCGTGAGTAGAGGGCAGAAATTTTGTTGCCGACAGCATCCTCCACAGCAAGCACTGGCCCCACTTCGAGGGCGACGGGCTCTCGTTCACGCCAATCGATGCCCATGTCAAGGTCGAGGTCCACTCCATCCGGCGTTCGGAGTTGAAGGCGCGTGAATCCTGCTGCTCGCCGCTCCACTTCAACCACGCAACCGGCCTGCCGCAGGTCTCTCATGACCTGATCCACAGCGTTGTCGAAGGTTTCTGGCTCCGGGTTCGAGGTGAACAAGTCCACATCCTCCGTCGGCCGCTCTGTGAGTCCGTGCGCACGGATGGCACCCGAGCCTGCCAGCGCAAACCCGGCTTCCTTCACGCTGTGAAGCGCTATCCGAGTCACCTCCTGTTGAGCCCCACTGACCGAGGTCATGACACCCCCTGGCACAGTTCCGGGAAACGCTCCTCCCAGAGGTCCTTGGCGCGTCGAGGAAGCAGCAGAACACTCCACACCTCGATCAGCCGCTCTTTGTTGAGTACTGCAATCTGATCCGCAACGGTGCCCTCTGATATGACGGCCCGATAGGCCAAGCCCACCCCGCCCGGCTCCTCCAGGTCGATGTGCCGACTCCCCGGCGCCCAGAGCACTGAGTGACGCAGTTCAACCAGCCCGTTCCTGGGGCCACGCAGGTCCGCCAAGCTCTGGGGAACCGCATAGGGCTTGATGTCCCGGAAGTGAACCCGAGCTTCATTCGTCATGTCATCTCCTCTCCAATGCCGGTGTGTCAACGCCGAGCACAATCTTGAGATCACGCATCTGGGCTGAGTTTACCGGTTTCGTCCTTCTGGTTTCCGCCCGTTTCCCACAGCGACGCAACCGGCAGCGCCCACAGGCGGTCCCCTGCCCTGGCCGAGGTCGCCGAGTTCAGCACCACCCCGGCCAGGAACTCATCACCCAGGCGTTCCCGCAGCGTGATGAGGTGCTTGAAGTGCGCTTGGGTCGGGCTGATCGCTGCTTTCACCTCCACGGCGATGATCCCCATCGGGGTCTCGATGATGAGGTCCACCTCACCCCCATGTCGGTCCCGATAGTGGGAGAGTTCAAACGTGGTGGCGCTCCAGCCCTGCTGACGCAACAGTTCATTCACGACGAAGCACTCCAGGAGCATCCCGAAATGTTCAGCCCCACTCATCGTGGACAAGTGCTCAGCCCCAAGCCCCAGGTGTGCAGCCGCAAGTCCTGAGTCGGTGACCTGAATCTTGGGGCGGCCCACCTGACGACGAGTCAGACTGCGTGACCATGCCGGGATCAGACGCACCAGGAACAACGACTCCAGGATGTCCAGATAGCGGCGAACCGTTGGGCGCGAGATTCCCAGCGCCTCCGCGAACCGCTCCTGGACCAGCTCTCCCCCGGCAGAACTCATGATCAGCCCGAGGAGCCGACGCAGCACCGGAACCTGGAGCGTCCCCAGATCAGCTGAATCCCGCTCGAGCAACCGATCGACGTAGTCCCTCAACCAGATCTGACGGGAGGACTCGGACAGCTGTTGCACCCTGGGATAGCCACCCTTGGCGACCCGCTGCACCAACTCCACCCGGTCACCGACCGGCGGCAACTCTGACACCCCCGTGACGAAGGTGACCCAATCGTCGCGGCGCTGCTCCATCTCTCCCTGTGAGAAGGGGTGCAGCCGCAGGGTGAGGGCGCGTCCTGCGAGGGAGTCCTCCGCACCGGGGACCCGCAGCAGGTTGGCGGAGCCGGTGAGGATGAACCTACCCGGCCTCGGGTCCACGTCCACGATGTACTTCAGTGGTAGCACCAACTCAGGAGTCCGCTGCACCTCGTCGATGATGATTCTGCGTTCTCCTGCTTGTTGCAGGAAGCCGACGGGGTCCTCGCGGGCCAGCTGTCGGGCCAGTGGATCATCCATCGTGACCTGCATCGCGTCCCCAGCATCAGCAAGCATGGCGGCCAGCGTGGACTTGCCCACCTGCCTGGCCCCCTCAACCACGACGACAGGGCTGAACTGGAGCAGCTCCACAAGGCGCTCGGAAAGATGTCTGGGTACCAGTTCCACGCCCACACCTTAGCCTCGACTTCCGGTTCGCCGCGCCAAAACTTTCGTTTCGCCGTCCCGAGAGTTGCGTTTCGCTACAGCTCGGGCGGGCTATCCTGAACCGGTGCCGACGACCCTCACCGACGACTTCGACCCCGCCGTGGTCCAGCAGATCCAGGCCCGCCTCGACGAGGTGGAGGCCGAACACGGGGTCGCGGTGGTCTGGGCGGTGGAGTCGGGCAGCCGGGCCTGGGGGTTCCCCTCACCCGACTCGGACCACGACTGCCGCTTCCTCCACGTCCGCCCCGTCGAGGACTACCTGTCGCCCTGGCCGCCGCGCGACGTCATCGAGACCCCACTCGATGCGGTGCTCGACGTGAACGGCTGGGACCTCATCAAGGCCGTGCGTCTGGCCACCGCCAGCAACGCCACCGTCGTGGAGTGGCTGCAATCCCCCTTCGTCTACCGCGGGAACTCCGATTTCGCCGCCGAGCTGCTCCAGCTCTGCCGCGAGGTCATGTCCCTGCCCGCCGTCACCCGCCACTACCACCACGTCGGCCGTTCCCACTGGAACCGCTCCGGCGCCGCGGAAGGCAACACCATCGCGCTGAAGAAGCTGTTCTACGCCATCCGCCCCGCAGCCGCCCTGCACTGGATGAGGACCCACGCCTCTCCGCTGCCGCCGATGCACCTGCCGACGCTGCTGGCCGAGGCGCCACCCGCGCGCGATGTCGTCGATGCCATCGCCGAACTCATCGACGCCAAGGCCACCACGCGGGAGCTGGGCGAGGGCGTGGTCCCGGACCCGATCCGTCGCTTCGTGATGCACGAGTTCGCCCTGGCCGAGGAGGCCGGTCATCGCCCCTCCCCCAAGGAGCACGCCCTGGCGCGGGGAATCTTCATCGACCTGGTGCGGCGCTTCGCTCCCGGATCACCCACATCGTGAGAAAAACTCTCACAAAAATCGCACGGCATCGACCGAAATCGCCGGATCGGGCCGTCAAACGCTCTAAACTTCATCCGTGCCCAGGTTCCTCGCAGCGAAGCCCGATGCAGCGCTGATCCGCCTGCCGTGGAACACCCCACTGGCGGATTGGCCCACCCAGTACCTCGTCGCCCTGCCACGAGGCATCTCCCGCCATGTCGTCCGGTTCATCCAGGTGGGCGAGGACATCCTGGCGGCCAAGGAAATCCTGGAGGAGGTCGCGGTCCACGAGTACCGACAGCTCACCGAGCTGCGACGCCTCGGGGTGCCCTGCGTCGAGCCGGTCGGGGTGGTACTCGGCCGCACCACCAGCGATGGCGAGCCGCTGGACCCGATCCTGCTGACCCGGCACCTGCCCTTCTCCCTGCCCTACCGCGCCCTGTTCTACTCGGGTGTGAAGCTGGAGACGGTCAACCGGCTGCTGGATGCGATGGTCGCGCTGTTCGCGCGGCTGCACCTGACCGGGTTCTACTGGGGCGACGTGTCGCTGTCCAACATCTTGTTCCGACGCGACGCGGGCGAGTTCGCCGCCTACCTCGTCGACGCCGAGACCGGCGAGGTCCACGAACGGCTGACCAACGGGCAGCGCGCCCACGACCTGCAGATCGCCCGCACCAACCTGTTCGGCGAGTTCTGTGACCTGGAGGCGGGCGGGATGCTCGACCCGTCGCTGGACCCGCAGTGGCTGGTGGAAACCATCGAGGAGCGCTACCACAGCCTGTGGGCGGAGCTGACCGGAGTCGAGGAATTCTCCGAGAAGGAGATGTACCGCCTCGAAGGGCGGGTGCGACGGCTCAACGCACTCGGCTTCGACGTCGCCGAGATCGACGTGCGAACCTCCCCGGACGGTCGCACCATCACGATGCAGCCGAAGGTGGTGGAAGCCGGCCACCACGCCCGTCGCCTGATGCGACTGACCGGACTCGACGCCGAGGAGCATCAGGCCAGGCGACTGCTCAACGACATGGACACCTTCCGGGCGAAACTACCGGGCACGATGAGCGAATCGGTGGCGGCCCACAAGTGGCTCATCGAGGTCTTCGAGCCCGCGGTGAGCCGCATCCCGGCCCATTTGCAGGGCAAACGCGAGCCCGCGCAGTTCTTCCACGAGCTGCTGGACTACCGCTGGTACCAGTCGCAGCGCGAGAACCGGGAGGTCTCGACCGAGGAGGCCGCCGCCGGGTACATCGCGGACGTCCTGGCGACCCTGCCGGATGAACACATGGGCAACGTGGAGCCGGTCGGCCAGGAGCTGGTCAACAAGTACGACCCGTCGCACGGTTTCATCGACGACGACTACGAGAAGCCCTACGACCCGTGGGAGGACGAGGCCAACGACCCGGAGGTCCCGGTGATGTTCGGCTTCGACATCGAGGCCCTGCGCGCCAAGGCCGCGAAGGGGCAGTGAGAAGCCGCGGATGACGAAGGCTACAGACCGCGTGACGGCTTGGCGTGATGTGCGAGCCAGGCGTCCTGTTGACGAGCAGGCCGTTGCCGCACACATCACACGCATGGAGACAGCGGAACGCGCCTGGCGCCTCCGAGAGGTCCGCGAGGAGCAGGGTCTGACCCAGAAGGAACTGGCTGAGCGCATGTCTCTCACCCAACCAACAATCTCCGCGCTGGAATCTGGAGACCTTGATCGTTCCGGCCTCGCTACCCTCAGGTCCTATGTCGAAGCCCTTGGCGGCACCATTGAGGTCACCGCCACCTTCGGTGATCGTACGCTGGTCCTCCTGCCTCGCACCTGAAATCCTGCTGACCACCCGCGGACCACGGCCGCGCTGAACACGTGGGAGAGGTCGGCTCCAGTAGACTGCTGCGGGTGACGCTACGCCTGTACAACACCGCCACCCGCACGGTCGAGCCGTTCCAGCCCTTGGTTCCGGGCAAGGTCTCGATCTACCACTGTGGCCTGACCGTGCAGGCCTCCCCGCATCTGGGCCACATCCGCAAGGAGGTGGTCTTCGACGTGCTGCGACGCTGGCTCACCCACTCCGGCCTCGAGGTCACCGTCGTGGCCAATGTCACCGACATCGACGACAAGATCCTCGCCAAGTCCGCCGAGGCCGGGGTCGAGTGGTTCGCCCACGCCTACCGCTACGAGCGGGAGCTCCACGACGCCTACGCCGCCCTCGGCTGCCTGCCGCCCACCTACGAGCCCCGCGCCACCGGCCACATCCCCGAGATGATCGAGCTGATGGAGGCCCTCATCGAACGCGGCCACGCCTACGTCGCCGACGACGGCTCGGGGGATGTCTACTTCGACGTGCGGTCCTGGTCGCGCTACGGCGAGCTGTCGGGGCAGAAGCTCGACGAGATGGCCCCCGCCGACGACGCCGACCCGCGCGGCAAACGCGACCCCCGCGACTTCGCCCTGTGGAAGGGCCACAAGGAGGGCGAACCGCTCACCGCGTCGTGGCCCACCCCGTGGGGCCGCGGCCGCCCCGGCTGGCACCTCGAGTGCTCCGCGATGGCGGGCAAGTACCTGGGCGATGTCTTCGACATCCACGGCGGCGGCATCGACCTGCGCTTCCCCCACCACGAGAACGAGCTGGCCCAGTCCGCCGCTGCCGGGCGCGGTTTCGCCCGCATCTGGATGCACAACGCCTGGGTGACGATGGCTGGCGAGAAGATGAGCAAGTCGCTCGGCAACACCGCCCTGGTCGCCGAGGTCACCAAGACCTTCAACCCGCGCGCCGTGCGGTTCTTCCTGCTGGCCCCGCACTACCGCAGCCAGATCGAGTTCTCGCCCGCCGACGACGACGCGCGCGGTTCCCTGGCCGAGGCGGAGAAGGGCATCCAGCGCATCGACGCCTTCCTGGCCGCCGCGAAGGAGCAGGGAATCATCGCTGGCACAGTGTGCGGGTCGCAGTGGGAGGCCTTCGCCGCCGCCCTCGACGACGACCTCGCCACCCCCGCCGCCGTCGCTGCCCTGTTCGACGCGGTGCGCGCGGGCAACAAAGCGCTGGCCGATCACGGCCCCGAGGCGGCGAACCTGTACGCCACCGTCGCCCAGATGACCAGTGTGCTCGGCATCAACCCCGACGACGAGCCGTGGTCGCGCACCGCCGCCACCGATGCCCTGAGCCCGGTGGTGGATCAGCTGGTGGCCACCCTCCTGGCCGAACGCGCCGAGGCCCGGGCCGCCAAGGACTGGTCCCGCGCCGATGCCATCCGTGACACCCTGGCCCAGGCGGGCCTGACCATCACCGACACCCCCGACGGGGCACGTTGGAGTCTGGAGAAGAACTGATGCCCGGAAATTCACAGCGACGCGGCGCAGGCCGTCGCGGCAGGTCCAACACCGCCGGTTCCGGCGGGCGCATCCGGCGTTCCCTGGAGGGCAAGGGCCCCACGCCGAAGGCCGAGGATCGCGTCTACCACAAGGCCTACAAGGCCAAGCAGGAGGCGCTGCGCAGGCAGGCGAACCGTCCGAAGGCCAAGACCACCCGAACCGCCGTCGGCGCCGACTGGGTGGTGGGCCGCAACCCGGTGCTGGAGGCGCTGGAGGCGGGGCTTCCCGTCAAGCAGGCCTACGTGGCCGACGGCGCGGAGCGTGACGACCGGCTGCGCGACATCCTGAAGTTTGCCGCCGAGCACTCGCTGCCGCTGCTGCAGGTGACCCGCGCCGAGCTGGACCGCGCCACCGGTGGGCTCGCCCACCAAGGGGTGGCGCTGCAGCTGCCCGCCTTCGACTACACAGATGTCGAGGACATCTTCGATGCCGCCTTCGAGTTCCCCGCCCAGGGTCTGGTGGTGGCCCTCGACGGCGTGACCGATCCTCGCAACCTGGGCGCGATCATCCGCTCTGCCGCCGCCTTCGGCGCGCAGGGGGTGGTGATCCCGGCCCGCCGCTCCGCCTCGATGACGGCGGCCGCGTGGAAGACCTCCGCCGGGGCTGCGGCCCGTATCCCGGTGGCGAAGGTCACCAACCTGAACCAGATGCTGCGGAAGGCCTCTGATGCGGGCTTCACCGTCGTCGGCCTGGCCGGTGAGGGCGAGACCCCGCTGAATGCCGTACCCGGCGGCGACGGCCCGGTTCTGGTGGTGGTCGGCTCCGAGGGCGAGGGTCTGGCCCGGCTGGTCCGGGAGAATTGCGACCTTCTGGTCTCGATCCCCATCGCGAGCGCCGTCGAATCCCTCAACGCCTCGGTGGCGGCCTCCATCGCGCTGTACGAGATAACCCAGCAACGCGCCTGACAGGCACGGCCCCGCCCGGGAGACCGGGCGGGGCCGTGCTGGGGCCGAAGGTCACTCGCTGAACGGTTGCCAGCCGTCGTCGCAGCGGACGTTGTAGTCGTCCTTCGGGTCGATGAGGTAGCTGTCCATCGCCTTGGTGGCGCATTCGCTGCGCCGGTAGGCGATGTGTCCCCAGCTGTTGGCGAGCACCACGCGGGAGTTCGGCAGCAACTCCCCCACCTCGACGGCGTTGTGGAAGTTGGTCGCCGGGTCGAATTCGTTGCCGACGATCATCACCGGGGCCGAGGTCCGCTTGTTGAACGGGCCACGGAAGGAGTCCTCGTCGCGAACCTTCCAGCCGGGTGAGGCACAGGCCGCCTGGTTCCAGTGCCACTTCGCCCCGAAGTACGGCGACCAGAGTGCGTAGGCCTTGCCGTAGTTGCGCATGGCACGCTCACTGGGGTGGGAGCCCTCGGAGCAGATGACGGCCATCATGCGGCTCTCGCGCTGCAGCTTCGTCAGCTCCGCCTCCGCGACACGCAGGTCATTGGGGGGTGCGATGCCCTCGGCGACGGTGTGCCCGGCCTGCTCCTCCAGCTTCAGGAAGGAGCTTCCCAGCGCAGCCCGCTCGGTGTCGGGCAGGGGAGAATCCGGGCGAAGTTGATCGACGACCCCGATGTACTCCGCGACGTTCTCCACCGACTCCGGGGCGTACAGGAGGGCGAGCATGACACTGGTGAAGCGCTGGTAGGTGATGACCTGCTCCTTCCCGTCGGGGCCTGGGAAGGTCACGGGGGCCTGCTTCAGTTGCTGCATGACCCGGTCGAGGGCCTCGGTCGGGTCGCTCAGGGGGCAGTCGTCGACCTTGGCGCAGCGCTCCATCAAGGTGGTGATGGCGTGGTCGGCACCGAACCCGGAGCCGATCCGCAGCCCGAAGGGGATCGTGGCGGTGGTGAAGCTGCCGAGCCATTCGGTGGGGTTGAGCACCCCGTCGATGCCCACGGCCCGCAGCCGGTCCGGGTACATGTTGGCGTAGACCTGGCCGAGGTAGCTGCCGTAGGAGAAGCCCAGGTAGGTCAGCTTCTCATCGCCCACCGCGCGTCGCAACATCTCCATGTCGCGCGCCACCTGGGAGGTGCTCATCGCCGAGGCCATCTCACGGCCGTGCCCACCGCAGGCCTGGCCGACGGTGCGCATGCTCTTCTGGAAGGTGGTGGTCTCCTCCTCGGTGACGGGGAACTCCATCTCCCAGGCCGGTTTCAGGGCGGCGACGGCGGCATCGGGGTCGTCGTAGCAGTTGAGGGGGCTGCTCTGTCCGATGCCGCGCGGGTCCATGCCGATGATGTCGAAGCGCTCCAGCACCTCAGGGCTGAGGAAGTTCTCGGCCCCGGCGACGAAGTCCATGCCGGAGCCTCCCGGCCCGCCGGGGTTGACGAAGAGGCTGCCGATCCGTTGCTCCTGGTTCTTGGCGGGCACCTTCAGCACGGAGACGGTGATCCGGGTGCCGTCCGGTTCGTCGTAGTCGAGCGGGAGGCTGACCTCGGCGCACTGCCGGTCCTTGTGCTGGACCTGGGTGCAGGGTTTCCACTCCAGGCCCGGCGTGGGCAGGTTGTCCACCCGGGCGGCCTCCTCAGGGGAGGTCACGTCGTGGGGCGGCGGCTCGTCGGCGACGGCGAGGGGCTGCGGGATGCTGATCCCGGCCCCCACCACGGCGGCGGCCAGGAGGCTCGCCCTCAGTCGTGTTCGTCGTGTCGTTGGGGTTCTTCTCATTGCTTTCGGCCTTTCCATGCCTCGTTGCGGAAGCGTTTGGGGCTCAGCCTAGGAAGGCCTGGGGTCACATCCGGGGCGCCAGGTTTCGTCTGGACACCTGGCCGACAACCCCAACCCAACCCCGGCCGTTCGGCCCACCCCTGCGGCCCACCCGTCCGAGCACGAATCGCCGACAAAAACCGCTGGCGCGTCACCATGCGACGGCAAACCGTCCCTGCCCGGCGATTCCTGCACGAGGTGACATCTGCGCAGTCACGTGCGCAGTCACACCTTGGATGCGCATTTCCCGACCCCGCTGAAGCTTCACTCACCCCCATGGGTTACGTTAGCCATACCTCTGATGAGAAAGGAAAGCTTCCAATGTCGGCGGCCGAGCATCTGACCCCCCAGATCCACACCGCCAGGACCGGTCGGCTCGAGAACTCGGTCCTGCACACCCGAACCCTCATGACCGTCGCCGCCTGCGCCATCGTCGGAGCAGTCGTCACGATCCCCCTCAGCTACGTCAGCATCGCACTGGCCGTCTCCCCGGCAGGCATCATGGCCGTGTGCGCCATGATGGGCCTCTGGCTGCTGCCCTACCTGCTCCCCGGCGCACTGACCCGCAAACCCGGAGCCATCATGATCGCCGCCCTGGTGCTGGGGATCATCGGCACCTTCACCACCCCCAGCGGCGTCACCTCCATCATCGGCAACCTGATCGGCGGTGCCCTGCTCGAGGTCCCGCTGGCCCTGCTGCTCTACCGCCAGTGGAACTGGTTGGGCTACGGGCTGGCCGCCCTGACATTCGGGCTGTTCAACGGCCTGCTGTACTCGACGACGCTCCAGATCCAGGTCCCCATCGCCGAACTGCTCCTGATGGCGGGGCTCTCAGTGGCCTCCGCACTCGTTGGTGTCGCCATCACCTTGTTCATCGTGCGACGGCTCCGCCGAGTCGGCATCGGGGTCAAGGCGCACTGAACGATGCTCCGCCCCAGCGAGAACCTGGCCTTCTGTCACGAGGTCGGTGTCCGCCACGCCGGACGCGAGGTCTGGCAGCCCGACAGCGCAACCTTCACCATCACCCCCGGTAAACTCATCGCCCTGATCGGTCCCTCCGGTTGTGGCAAGTCGTCACTGACCCTCACCCTCAACGGTTTGGTTCCCCACTCGGTTCCCTCCGCGTATCGGGGCGCCGTGCTGATCCGAGGCCAGGAGGTGGCCGAGCAGCGGATCGCACACCTGGCCACCGACGTCGCGATGGTGATGCAGGACCCGGACTCACAGATCGTCACGACGAGTGTGCTCGACGAGGTGACCTGGGGACCGAGCAACCTCTGTCTACCCGTCGAGGAGATCCACAACCGCGCCAGACAGGCCCTGTCCCAGGTGGGGTTGCTCGAACACGCCAACCGCAACCCGTGGGAGCTCTCCGGTGGGCAACGGCAACGCCTGGTGCTGGCCGCTGCCCTGGCGATGCGTCCCGCCCTGCTGGTGCTGGACGAGCCGACGGCGAACATCGACCCCACCACCGGCGCAGGCATCCACCGGCTCCTCGCCCGGATCACCGGACAGGGCACCGCGGTGCTCATCGTGGAGCACGACCTGGACCCGATCATCGGGGATGTCGACGAGGTGATCGCCCTCGACGCCGACGGCGCCACCCTGGCCCAGGGGCCACCCCGGGATGTGCTGCACCGGCACCGCGAGGCCCTGAGCGCTGCGGGGATCGCGTTGCCGACCTGCGTCCAACTGGCATCCCACATCCCGGAGCTCGGGGACTCCCTCACCCTCGCCGAAGGCATCGAGGCCCTACGGCGGTACCCGGCGGCACGTGACAGACTCACCGAGCAGGTGGCGGCCTCGGCCTGGCCCGCCGTGGAAACCCCCGGGCTCACGGTGGAGAGCCTGAGCCTGTCACTTCGGGAACGGATCGTGCTGGACGGGGTGAACCTCCACGCCCCGGCCGGAGCCCTGACCACCGTCATCGGGGTCAACGGCGCAGGCAAGTCGTCGCTGCTCAGCAGCCTGGCCGGGCTGCACCCGAAAGCTCGGGCCGAATCCTGCGGCACACCCTCCGGCCCGCTCCGCCTGACCGCACCGGACAGCCGCGTCGGATACGTGTTCCAGAACCCACAGCACCAGTTCCTGTACCCGACCCTGCGTGAGGAACTGTCCCATTCGGGGCATCTTCTTCGGGTTCCCGAGGAGGAACTGGCCCCCCGGGTGGACGAGCTACTGGCCGATCTGGGCCTGGCCGACCGGCAGGAGCAGAGCCCATTTCTGCTCTCCGGCGGGCAGCAGCGTCGCCTGTCGGTGGCCACCGCCCTCAGCGAAGGCCGCGAGGTGCTGTGTCTCGATGAACCCACCTTCGGGCAGGACGCCGCCTCCACCCACGCCCTGATGGAGCTGCTGTCACGCACCGCAGCCCAGGGCACCACCGTCATCATGGCCACCCACGACCTCGGCCTGGTGCTGAAGCACGCAGCCCACGTGGTGCTGCTGCACGAGGGCCGGGTCGTCGTCGAGGGCCGCCCCATCGATGTCCTCACCGATCCGCGGCTGATCGACTGCGGGTTGACTCCCCCACCGTTGCTGCAACTCCTCGCGGAACCCGACGATGCGGCTGAGGCTCCCCCTGCCCCGCAGGACGCAACACTCCCGGAGCCACCTCGCGCCCGGCTCGGTCCCCTGACGTTGTTCCTCGGGGTGCTTCCCGCCCTGGCCCTGGTGCTGATGACGAGACGACCCGAGTTCTCACTGGGCTGTCTGACCCTCGGTTCGGGATTCCTGCTGTGGAAGGGGCGCGGCTCCATCCTCGGACGAGCGACGCTGGTGGCTGGGCTGTGGCTGCTGGCGGCGCTGCTCACCTGGTCAGGGATGCTCTCCTACCGGTTCGACCTGCACGGCCTCACCACCCCCATCCAGGTGGGCCCTTTCACCGTCGATGAAGGACAGTGGCTGGCCGGACTCAGGGTGGGGCTGCGGATCGCGGCGCTGCTCGGGCTGGTGCTGGTCTCCGGCACCCTCACCTCGCCCCAGGATCTACTGAAATCCCTCACCCGCACCTTCCACCTCCCGGTGCGTGTCGCCCATGCCGGTCTGGCCGCCGTCGCCTTCGTGGAGCGGTTCCGCACCGAGCACCGCATCATCCGGCAGGCCCGACGCCTCCGCGGGACCCGCGCTCCCGGTTGGCTGGCCCCGGCCTCGATCTGGATCGGCTCGATCATCCCACTGCTGGTCAGCGCCGTTCGCCACGCCGAACGGGTCTCGATGGCGATGGATGCGCGCGCCTTCGGAGCCCAGCGCCGACGCACCGAGCTCCACATCGTCCGATGGCGGCTCCTCGACACCGTCGTCCTCGTCACCGTGTGGGTCGTGATCCTCGTCCTGGCCCTCACCCTCCACCACTTCGACCTGCTCGGAAGGATAAGCCTTGAGTTCGAACACCACGGGTGACCCCGTCACAACCACCCCCGCCACGGTGTGGGACCTCATCTCCAGCGCCCGGGGCTCGATGATCCTCGGTTTCTGCCTGGCCGCCGGTGGTGCGGTGGCCAAGGTGATGCCATACATCGCCCTGGTGGAGATCGCCCGCCGACTCCTGTCCAAAGAACTGGCCCCCGGCCCGCTGTGGACATGGGTGCTGGTGGCGGTGGGGTCAATGCTGCTCCACGGCGTGCTCTACAGCACCGCGCTCAGCCGGAACCACCATGCGGAGGCCCGCCTGCGAGGGGAGCTGCGGGAACGCCTCGTGGACAAACTGGGACGGGTCAACCTCGGCTGGTTCAGCTCCCGCAGCTCAGGCCAGATCCGCAAATCGGTCGCGAAGGACACCGCCGAGATCCACGTTCTGGTGGCTCACCTGGCCGGGGACCTGGCCAATGCTGTCGTCAGCCTGCTGGCCTGCCTGGTGTACCTGTTCTGGCTGGACTGGCGTTTCGCCCTCATCCTGTTCGGCGGCACCCTCGGCCTGCTCGTGGTCGTCTACCTCCTCAGCATGACTGGGCTGGCCGACGTCTTCCGAGCCTATGGCCAGTCCGAGCGGGAGCTGTCCCATGCCGCCATCGAACTGGTGGACGGCATCAAGGAGGTGAAGAACTTCGGGATGACCGATGAGGTCTTCGGCCGTTTCGATCGGGCCCAGAAACACCACGAGCAGATATCGGTGAAGTGGTTGGAACGGCAGGGCCTCGGCATGGCACTGCTGGCCGCTGCGATGCAGCCCGCCGTCGTCTTCTCCGTCACCGCCGGACTGGGGCTGTTGTTCACCCTCCAGGGTTGGCTCAGCCCCATCACGGTGGTGGCCTTCGCCCTGGTGTGGGTGGGGCTGCCGGAGGGGCTGCTGACCCTCGGCACCATGTCCCAGCTCCTGTACACCGCCAAACAGGCTGCGACGAACACGCTGACCATCCTGCAGGCCCCGGAACTACCGGAACCCGATGACTCGCATCCCAGCATCGAGGGCTCCCCCGCCGTCGAACTCCGTGATGTCTCCTTCGCCTACGAGAAGGGAACCAACGTCATCGACGGTCTGTCACTGAGCTGCCCGAGAGGCAGCGTCACCGCGCTGGTCGGCCCGTCAGGGGGCGGCAAGTCAACGGTGGCGAAACTCGTGGCCCGGTTCTGGGACGTCGATTCCGGGGCGGTGCTGGTGGGGGGTCGCGACGTGCGGCAGCTGCGGAACACCGACCTGATGGCCTCGATGTCCTTGGTGTTCCAGGAGGTCCAGCTCAGCCATGACACCATCCGCACCAACATCGCGCTCGGGCGCGAGAACGCCACTGACCAGGAGATCGAGGAGGCCGCACGAGCCGCCTGCATCCATGATCGGATCATGCAGCTGCCCGACGGCTACGACACGGTGATCGGTGAGGGCGCGCATCTCTCCGGTGGTGAGGCGCAGCGTCTGACCATCGCCCGGGCGTTCCTCGCAGCTGCCCCCATCCTGATCCTGGACGAGGCGACAGCCCAGGCGGACACCCACTCCGAGCGGCTGATCCAGCAGGCCATCAGCAATCTGGCGGACGGCCGAACCGTCATCGTCATCGCCCACCGGCTGGGCACCATCCAGGGAGCCGACCAGATCGCCGTCATCGACGACGGCCGGCTGGTCGAGTGCGGCACCCATGCCGACCTGCTCACCGCTGAGGGACGCTACGCCCAGATGTGGCGGGGGCAACAGCAGCCGGTGGCCCAGCACTTCGAGGAGGAATCATGCTGAAGCAGTTCCAGCGTCACCTGGATCGACCCCAGGCCTTCTGGCTCACGGTGGTGGGGTACACGGTCTCGGCCGTGCTGCAGGGCCTCACCTTCGTGGTCATGGTCCCATTCCTGCGTGCTTACCTGGGTGACGACCCCGCCTCGGCACTGCCGTGGCTGTGGCTGCTGCTGGGGCTCGCGGCCGGGGCCTTCCTGACCCAGTTCCTCACCCTGTACCGTTCCCACCGGGTCTCGGTGGTGGATGTGTGCGGAAACCTCATCCACAAGGTCGGCAAGAAGGTCGCCGGGCTGCCACTCGGCTGGTTCAACGCCGCCACCCCGGGGCGGGTTGCCGCGCTCACCTCGACCCAGGTGAACGTGCTGTCCCATCTGGGATCCATCATCCTGCCCGGTCTGCTGGGCGCGACCGTCGTTCCCGCGACGGTGCTGGTGGCCTTGCTGTTCGTCGACTGGCGGATGGCGCTGGTGCTGGCCGTGGCCGTGCCCGCCGGGTGGCTGGTGTGGCGGTGGGGCCTGCAGGTGCTGCGGGTGGAGCAGGAGCAGGAACCCCGACTCGCCGCCGCCAGTGCCGGTCGGCTGATCGAGTACGCGCAGCTGCAACCAGTGCTGAGAGCCCGTGGCCTGCACGGACTGGCCTGGCAGCCCCTCCGTCGGACCCTGACCGAGGAGAACACGGCCATGACCCGGGTGCTGCGGCTCCAGGGGCCACCACTCGGCGCATCAGCGCTGCTGGCCCAGGCCCTCTTCGCGGCGGTGCTGGCGGTGGGGCTGTGGTTGCTGCTCGGCGGCTCCCTGGATGTCGCGACATTCCTCGCCGTCGCATTGCTCAGCACCCGGTTCACCACCCCGCTGGGCCAGGCGCTGCTGTTCCAGGGGGAGGTGCAGAAGGCCGGTATCGCACTGCAGGAGATGGATGCGGTGCTGGACGAGCCGGAGCTGCCCGACGGCGACGAGCCACGACAACTGAGCGGATTCGACATCGAGTTCCACGACGTGGGTTTCAGCTACGAACCGGGACGGCCACTGCTGGACGGGTTCTCGTTGTGCGCCCCACAGGGCCGGATCACAGCGCTGGTGGGACCGTCGGGGTGCGGCAAGTCGACATGTCAGAAGCTGGTGGCCCGGTTCTGGGACGTCGATTCCGGACGCATCACCATCGGTGGGGTGGACGTACGGGAACTACCCACCGAGCAACTGATGGGGATGATCTCCATGGTGTTCCAGGACGTGTACCTGTTCGACACCACCATCCTGGACAACGTGCGGCTGGCCCGGCCGGACGCCACCGACGAGGAAGTGGCCGAGGCGGTGCGTCGTGCCAGGTTGGACTCGATGGTGGCACGGCTTCCGGAGGGGCTTCAGACGCGGGTCGGTGAGGGTGGGCTGAGACTGTCCGGCGGTGAGCGGCAGCGGGTGTCCATCGCTCGAGCATTTCTGAAGGACTCCCCAATCCTGCTGCTGGACGAGATCACCTCGGCGCTGGATGCGGAGAACGAGGCGCTGCTCACCCGGACCCTCGCGGAGCTGTCGGAGGGCCGCACCGTCGTGGTGATCGCCCATCGGCTGACCACCATCATGAATGCCGATTCGGTTGCGGTGCTCTCGGGTCGGGAGAAGGGCGAGGCAACCCGCATCGTCGAGCAGGGGTCCCCCGAAGAGCTGCAGGCCGCCGGGGGGCTGTTCGCCGAGCTGGTGGCGGACTCCACGGCCGTGAGCCGCTGGCGGCTGGGGTGATCAGGATCGGGTGGACTCCCCACCACTGGGGTGGATCACCTCGAACGGGTCGTCGTCGTTCGCACACCGGGCGACGATGAGACGGTCGCCCCAGGTGGGGGCCAGCGTCGCGATGAGGGCAGCCACGAGGGGGTCGGGGTCGTCGGTGCGCAGGGTCATCTCGTGCCTTGGCTCCGGCTCCTCGTGGGTCCTCGTGGTCATCCCGGTGCTGAGGGACAGCACCGTGGCCATCGCCTCGATCCCCTGCTCCAGCCACGGGTCGAATCTGCCGCCCGCGCTGAATCGCGCGTGTTCGTCAGGGGTGATGCCGGTAATCTGCGCAACGACCGTTGGCTTGCTGCCGCTTCGCCCGAGGAGCTGCTGGATTCGGGCATGGGCGACGTCGGAGGTGGTGAACCACTCGAGGATGTCGGTGCCATTGACGCGAATGATGGTCTCGTCGTCGCCGTACCAGGCATCCCACATCGGGGACAACGGCCACGGCAGTTCCGGGTAGTGCTGCTTGACGGCCTCGAAGGTGGCGGCGTTGATCTGGTCCTGGGGGCCATCGCCGCGCACCTCGGGGCGGAACTCGCCGAGCGGGCCGGTCCCGTCGTTCCACTCCCACATGGCGCCGAGGCATTCCGACATGAGCATTCCGGTCAGCCACTGGCTGGTCGGCAGTTCGTGGGGTGAGAACTCGAGTTCTGCGAGGGGGTCGTCGCCACCCGGGGGAACCAGCAGCTGCCAGGCTCCCTGGTCCTCGGTCCAGATCACGATCCGGTCGTCCTCGACGCTGATGGTCTCCGGGGTCGCGGCCTCGTCCTGGACCCTGCGGAGGCGGTGGCCGAGGAGCTCGAACCACTCCTGGACGACGGTGGGCAGCGGCAGGCCGAGACGTTCCTCGATGGCGGTGAGTTCGCGCGCTGTGCAGCCGTCGGCGGCGACGAGGGGGTCGCGGTGCCAGCTGATGATGCGCCCCACCTGCTCCCAGCGGGGTTTGGCCAGGAGCTCCTGCTGACGGGTGGACATGCTCATGGGGTACACCTTAGAGGGCTGGGCGGGATAGATTGGGGGCACCGTCGTCTTCCACCAGGAGTCATCGTGACCGAGCAGTTGTCCAGTGCCTACCAGACTCTCCTAGCCGCGGTCGAGGCCGTCGAGCCCCGCATCGCGCAGGCCACCCGCGACGAGCTGCGCGATCAGCGCGCCTCGCTCAAGCTCATCGCCTCCGAGAACTACGCCAGCCTGCCCGTGCTCGCCACGATGGGGACCTGGCTGAGCGACAAGTACGCCGAGGGCACCGTAGGGCACCGCTTCTACGCGGGCTGCCAGAACGTCGACACGGTCGAGTCCGTGGCCGCCGAGCACGCCCGGGAGCTGTTCGGCGCGGAGTACGCCTACGTGCAGCCGCACTCCGGGATCGACGCGAACCTCACCGCCTACTGGGCGATCCTGGCCCACCACGTGGAGACCCCAGCGCTGGCGGAGTTCGGCGCGAAGAACGTCTCCGAGCTGAGCGAGGCCGACTGGGAGACGCTGCGGGCCCGGTTCGGCAACCAGCGACTGCTGGGGATGAGCCTGGACGCGGGCGGTCACCTGACCCACGGCTTCCGGCCCAACGTCTCGGGCAAGATGTTCCACCAGCGCTCCTACGGCACGGACCCTGAGACCCAGCTGCTGGACTACGACGCCCTGGCCAAGCAGGCCGCCGAGTTCAAGCCGCTGGTGATCGTCGCCGGGTACTCGGCCTATCCGCGTCGGGTGAACTTCGCCAGGATGCGGGAGATCGCGGACTCGGTGGGCGCGGTGCTGATGGTGGACATGGCCCACTTCGCGGGGCTCGTCGCGGGCAAGGTGTTCCAGGGCGAGGAGAACCCGGTGCCGTGGGCCGACGTGGTGACCACCACCACCCACAAGTCGCTGCGCGGCCCCCGCGGTGGCCTGGTGCTGGCGACGAAGGACTACGCGGCCGATGTGGACCGCGGCTGCCCGATGGTGCTGGGCGGCCCGCTGTCGCACGTGATGGCGGCGAAGGCGGTGGCCCTGGCCGAGGCCAGGACCGAGGCCTTCCAGGACTACGCGCACCGGGTCGTCGACAATGCCCGGGCGCTGGCCGAGGGCCTGATGAAGCGCGGCGGGAAGCTGGTCACCGGTGGCACAGACAACCACCTCGTGCTGCTGGACGTCACGAGCTTCGGCCTGACGGGCCGTCAGGCGGAGTCGGCTCTGCTGGATGCGGGCATCGTCACCAACCGCAACTCGGTGCCGAACGACCCGAACGGCGCCTGGTACACCTCGGGCGTGCGGCTGGGCACCCCGGCCCTGACCTCGCGTGGCTTCACCACCTCCGACATGGACGAGGTGGCCGCCATGATCACCGACGTGCTGACGGCCACCGAGCCCACCGCGACGAAGGACGGCAAGCCGGGCAAGGCGAAGTACACCATGCCGGAGAACCTGGCCACCACCACCCAGGACCGGGCGGAGAAGCTGCTGGAGATGCGCCCGCTCTACCCGGGCTTCACCCTCTGAGCCCTCTCCTCGACGATGCCCCCGCAGCTGGCCTGCGGGGGCATCGTCGCTTGTCAGAAGCTTTTCAAGACGCCACAGCGCCTATCCAGCTTTAGAGGGTCCGCGAACACCAATGAGGTGTTCTGCTGCGTCGGCGAGGCGTGGCGCTGCCTGCAGTGGGAGTATCGCGATGAGGAGGAGAACGTCACGGCTACTCCCCTGACCTCACCCCCACATCTGCAGGTGCCCGGAGCCTGGAAATTTTTCATGAGAATTCTCGATTACCCCTTGTGTTCGAACATCTTATCTATTAGAATGGGGGCATGAGCACTCCTCTTCCCGCCACTGCCGCCGAGGCCTTCGATGCCTTGGCCGATGCGGCTGCGCATCTGCGCGCCGCGGAGGTGGCCGAGGTGCTGGCGATTGCCCGGGCTGTTGAGGCGTACCGGATCGACCAGGCCGCGGTTGAAGAGGCCTTCGAGGACTGCCACGCCGGTCACGTGGATGCCTCCTTCGGTGTGGGCCAGTTCCTGGCCCTCGAGGTGGGCGCCATCCTGGGCGTCTCACCCCGGGCGGCCATCTGCCGGATCGCCGATGTGATCGCGGTGCGGGACCGGTTCCCGTTCCTGTGGCGCACCTTCCTGGTCGGAGACCTGCGGTGGTGGCAGATCACCGACGCGATCCACCGGCCGGGAGTCTCCACACTCAGCCTGGAGGGGGCTCGTTGGCTGGATCACCAGTTGAGCATCGCGATGCGCACCAGCTCCTGGCAGCAGGTCAGGGGCCGGATCGCGGGCTGGGTGCTCCAGGCGGACCCGGTGGCCGCGGCCGAGCGTGAAGCCGCTGCACGACAGAGCCGGTTCGTGTGGGTGGACAGGATCGACAACGGTCACTGCTCCCTCTACGGCCGCCTGGCAGCTCGGGACGCAGTGGATTTCGACCATGCCCTGGCCAGCGTCGCAGCAACCATCCCCACCGAGGCCGGAACCCTGGACCAGCGCCGTGCCGCAGCAGTCGGGGTGCTCGCCCGGCAGGCAGTCGGGCAGGACACCCTCCCCGAGGTGACCCTGGTGGTCCACATCGACGCCGACGACCCGGCGCTGTCCGGTGAGAACGAGTCCTGCGGAGTTGCGGAGATCGAACGCTGGGGCTCCCTGCTCACCACCCAGCTGCCGGAATTCCTGGCCGACTCCAAGGTCACCGTCCGGCCCGTGATCGATCCCTGGCGGATCAGCCCGCAGAACCGTCACGACCCTTCTGTCGCTCTGTGGACGGCAGTCACCGCCCTCATGCCGGTGGACATGTTCCCCTACGGGTCGATCTCCTCCCGACGCTGTGACATCGACCACACCATCCCACACACCAACAGCCCTGATGACGGGGTCGGCTTGACCCGGTGGGGAAACCTCGCACCCCTGTCGCGCAGGGCCCACCTCGGCAAGACCTTCGGCGGATGGCAGATGACCCAACCTGCCCCCGGAGTGATCCACTGGCGCTCCCCAGCCGGGTTCGAGTACCTGGTCACCGCATGGACAGGCACGATCCGGCTCCGCAGACCGCAGCCGACACCCCGGCTCGAGGAACCACCCCCACCGTGGCTGGAACCACCCGAACCACCGGAAGAACCCAACCTCGAAACCGAGGCGTGGGAGTGGGTCCAACACACCCTCACAGCCTGAAACAGCCGCTTCCCACTGAACAGAGGCTTCGCATCGGACTCCCAGCTCGCCCAGCGGACCCCCCGCTGGCCGAGCTTCAGCGCCCCAGCGCCCGACAGTCGAGACCTCTCTTTCTTCCGCTGGTCGAGCCGGTTCCGGAGCTCTGCGGAGGAACCGTGTCGAGACCCCTGACGCCCGGCGCAGTGACTTGAGCTGAGCAGGGTTGGTCCGGGGCTGGGTTTCTGCGCATGGTTGCGGGGTCTCGACACGGGATTCCCTCGCTCCGCATCGGGACTCCCGGCTCGACCAGCGGAAAGGAGGGTCCAGCTCGACCACCGGAGGGGAGACCGTCCCCCTTCCCCGCTGGTCGAGCTTCAGCGCCCCAGCGCCCGATTGTCGAGACCTCTCTTTCTTCCGCTGGTCGAGCCGGTTCCGGAGCTCTGCGGAGGAACCGTGTCGAGACCCCTGACGCCCGGTGCAGTGACTTGAACCGAGCGGGGATGATCTGGGGCTGGGTTTCTGCGGATGGTTGCGGGGTCTCGACACGGGACTCCCTCGCTCCGCATCGGGACTCCCGGCTCGACCAGCGGAACCCCCGCTGGTCGAGCTTCAGCGCCCCAGCGCCCGATTGTCGAGACCTCTCTTCCTTCCGCTGGTCGAGCCGGTTCCGGAGCTCTGCGGAGGAACCGTGTCGAGACCCCT
>JAUNKV010000026.1 GCA_030532575.1 Propionibacteriaceae bacterium
TCTTCACGACTGTTTCCCTTTCCTACAAGACGCTGGCCAGAGTCTACCCAAGGACACCCACGCTCGCCTGCCCTGCTCTTCCCGTCTTCCCGGCGATGGTGGACCGGGTGGGTGTTAGCGTCGAGGAAAGATCGAGGAACGACGATTGGAGAGTCCCGTGACCAGACGACGTGGAGCGGCCCTGCTGGGTGTGGTGACCATGTGCGCAGCAGTGTCCTGCGCCCCGAACAGCCCGGAGCCTGCCCCTGCGGTGGAGGAATCAGTTGCTTCCACTCCCGCCGCGAGTGAGTCGAGCAGTTCGACGACCCCCAGCAGCTCGTCCTCCAACAGCGCATCCCCCAGCAGCAGGCCGAGCAGTTCCTCGTCGAACACCGTCACCAGCATGGAGATCAGCAAGACCGAGACCCCGGACGGACAGGTCACCTTCGACTACTCCGGTCTGGGCTTCGTCCTGCCCCCTGGCAGCGGCCATGACAGTCCGCAGAAGAAGAGCAGGTCCTGGGACCTTCGATTCCACCCGGAGGGGGTCGATGCGCTGGTGGTGTTCTCCTGGATGGGTGACAACCAGGTGGGAGAGGGCCTTGACTTCGCAGGGGTCGATGTTCTTGCATCCGAGACGACCAAGTCGCTCGAGGAGAACGGGTGGAGTGTTGCCAGACAACCGATCACGGTTCCGGGGGCCAAGGAGGCCACATCTCTGACCTGGGAGGAACCTGCCACCGAGGACACCCGGCAGGAGTTCCCCGATATCGACCGGTTCACCTGCAAGCTGGCCATGATCCTGGGGCAGAACGGCTACTACTACGAGGCCACCTACTGCTTCGGGGAGGGCGACGCAGCCGCCGAGGCCATGGCCGATGAGTCGATGAAGAGCCTCAAAATCGACGTCGGCTACCCCGGGAACCGGAAGAACTGACCCGGCTCCCGCTTTGAGCCGCTGCACATGTGCGGCGCGTTGCCTTTGAGAGCGCTCCCAACCATAACGCGCCGCACATGTGCAGCGCTTCGGCGACATGCCCGCGTGCTCCCTCACGACGTGAACAGCGAGAAGTGGAACGAGTACAGCGACGGGCGGTAGACGTGGGTGCCGACCTCCACGATCCGGCCCGACGTGGCGTGGCCCGTGCGTTCCATCGTGAGCAGCGGGGCGCCCTCGGGTTCGCCCAGCGCCTCGGCCTCGGCCTGGGTTGCGCCGCGCGCCCCGATCACCTGACGGGCCGAGGTCACCTCCACCCCGCGCATCGTGAAGCACCGGTACAGGCCGTGGTCGCCGAGCTCCTGCCATGTCGGCGCGATGTCCAGCGGGATGAAATTGGTCAGCAACGCCAGCGGGTGGCTGTCGGCGTAGCGCAGCCGCCGGATGGCCAGCAGCCCCTCACCCGCGGCGATCCCCAGCTGTTCCGCCTCAGCCGCCGAGGACTCCCGCACCGTGTACTCCAGCACCTTCGTGGTGGGGGTGAACCCGGCGTCCGCCAGGTCGTCGTTGAGGGAGGACAGCTTCATGGGGCGGTGGACGTGCGGCGGGGTGACCCGGGTGCCGACGCCGCGCCGACGGGTCAGCAGCCCCCGCGAGGCCAGCTCCTGCAACGCCCGACGCGCCGTCGGCCGGGCCACGTCCAGCCTGGCCGCCATCGAGACCTCATCCTCGATCATCGCCCCGGCTGGCAGCGCGCCGGAGAGGATCGCCGCCTCGATGGGCTCGGCGATCTGCTGGTAGAGCGGCACCTGGGAGTCCCGGTCCAGGGCGATCTCCGGTTCAAACGTGCGTTCCACTGTGACTCCTCACTGTGTCGGTCGTGGAGGACGGATACCACCGTACGACGGATTTGGTCACCCATGCCAGCCCACACGAGGACTTTGTGCAGACAATGTTTGACTGGGGCAGGCTGCCCGGGCAGACTGGGGACCGTCCCCAGCCCCGTCAAGGAGTCATCGCCGTGGATGAGCCAGTCATCGATGTGTGCACCATCGGCCGGTGCGGCGTCGACCTGTACCCGCTGGAGATGAACACCCGCCTGGAGGATGTCACCCGCTTCGGCAAGTTCCTCGGCGGCTCCGCCACCAACGTCGCCGTCGCCGCCGCCCGCCTCGGCCACACCGCCTGCACCGTCACCGGGGTGGGCGACGACCCCTTCGGCCGGTTCATCCGCGCCGAGATGACCCGGCTCGGCGTGGACGCCAGCCACGTGGTGGTCAATCCCCGGTTCAACACCCCCGTCACCTTCTGCGAGGTCTTCCCGCCAGACAACTTCCCGCTGTTCTTCTACCGCCAACCCACCACCCCGGACCTGGAGATCAGCCCCGACGACCTGCCACCGGAGGTCGCCACCGCCCGCATCCTGTGGCTCACCCTCAGCGGTCTGTCCGTCGAACCCTCCCGCAGCGCCCACCACGAGGCCCTGCGACGGCGGGACCGCCAGGGCTGGACGGTGCTGGACCTCGACCACCGGCCCCGGTTCTGGGACAGCGAGGCCGACGCCGCCCGCCAGGTCCACGCCGCCCTCGACCACGTGGACGTGGCCATCGGAAACCTGGAGGAGTGCCGGATCGCCGTCGGCGAGGAGGAGCCCGACGCCGCAGCCTGCGCCCTGCTGGAGCGCGGGGTCCGCGTCGCCATCGTCAAGCAGGGCCTCATGGGCACCCTGGCCCGCACCGTCGACGAGCGGGTCTACGTGCCCGCCACGAACGTGCAGGTCCGCAACGGCCTGGGCGCGGGCGACGGCTTCGGCGGGGCGGTGTGCCACGGGCTGCTGCGCGGCTGGAGCCTGGCCGAGACCATCGCCTTCGCCTCCGCCGCCGGGGCCATCGTCGCCTCCCGCCTCGAGTGCTCCACCGCGATGCCCCGCGCCGACGAGGTGGAACGCCTCATGGACAGCAACCCCCAGGTACGCCCCGTGGTCAGCCGGGTGCACCACTGAACCCCCTCACCGGAAGGAACCAGGATGGACAACGACACCTACGTCATCAAGGCTGGCAGCACCGCGCACGGCCAGTTCGAGACCGATGTCAGCGCCGAGCGGGCCGGATGGGAGTGGTGCTCCATCCGGGTGCTGGCCCTGCCTGCGGGCGGGGAGCAGGAGGTCACCTCCGGCGAGGCGGAGCTGCTGGTGCTGCCGCTTTCCGGTGGCTGCACCGTCGAGGTGGCGAGCCAGACCCACCGGCTGCAGGGCCGCGACGAGGTGTGGAGCGCGATCACCGACCACCTGTACATCCCCCGCGGCCAGAGCTTCACCATCCGCAGCGACGACGGCGGCCGGTTCGCGCTGCCCGCCGCGAAGGCCACCCGCGACCTCCCGGTCAGGTACTGCCCGGCCAGTGAGGTCGCAACGACGCTGCGCGGTGCCGGGAACTGCTCCCGCCAGGTCAACAACTACGCGCTGGGCAACGACCTGGAGACCTCCCACCTGCTGGTGTGCGAGGTGCTGACCCCCGGCGGCAACTGGTCCAGCTACCCGCCCCACAAGCACGACGAGCACAACGACGTGGAGCGGGTGCTGGAGGAGATCTACTACTACGAGGTGCGTGGGGTGAACGATACCCCCGGGTTCGCGCTGCAGCGCATCTACCCGTCGGGTCATCCCATCGACGTCTGTGCCGAGGTGCACTCCCGCGACGTGGTCATCATGCCCCACGGCTACCACGGCCCGTCGGTTGCGGCCCCCGGCCACGACCTGTACTACCTCAACGTCATGGCCGGGCCTGCGGAGGACGCCACCTGGCTGATGACCGACGACCCCGCCCACACCTGGATCCGCAGCACCTGGGAGACCCAGCAGGTGGACCCCCGGCTGCCCATGACCCGACTGAACAACTGAAGGAACGAGCAAGGACCCCATGAACACCGTGAGACTCACCGTCGGCCAGGCCATCATCCGGTTCCTGGTCAACCAGTACAGCGAACGCGACGGCGTGGAGCAGCGCCTCATCGCGGGTGCCTTCGGCATCTTCGGGCACGGCAACGTCGCAGGGATCGGGCAGGCACTGCTGCAGAACGACCTCGATCCCGAGCCCGACGGCGGCCGCATGCGCTACATCATGCCCCGCAACGAGCAGGGCATGGTCAACGCGGCGGCGGCGTTCGCGAAGACCACGAACCGGCTGAGCACCTGGATGTGCACCGCCTCCATCGGGCCCGGCTCCCTCAACATGGTCACGGGGGCGGCCCTGGCCACGACGAACCGGCTGCCGGTGCTGCTGTTCCCCTCCGACCAGTTCGCCACCCGCCACCCCGACCCGGTGCTGCAGCAGGTGGAGGACCCGGTCTCGCCGATGACGGCGGCCACCGACTGCTTCCGCCCCGTCTCGCGGTTCTTCGACCGGATTGAGCGGCCCGAGCAACTGATCCCGTCGCTGATGGCGGGGCTGCGGGTGCTCACTGATCCGGTGGACACCGGGGCCGTGACCATCGCGCTGCCGCAGGACGTGCAGGCCGAGGCCTACGACTGGCCGGAGGAGCTGTTCGCGAAGCGGGTGTGGCACGTGCGTCGTCCACCGGCTGAGCCCGCCGCCATCGAGCGTGCGGCGGCGATCATCAAGGCGGCGAGGAAACCGCTCATCGTCTCCGGCGGCGGCACGATCTACGCGGAGGCCTCGCAGCAGCTGCGGGACTTCGCCACCGCCACCGGCATTCCCGTCGCCGACACCCAGGCGGGCAAGGGGGCCATCAACCACGACCACCCGTGCGCCGTCGGTGGGGTCGGATCGACGGGGGCGGCCTCGGCCAACGCGCTGGCCGACGAGGCGGACGTGGTGATCGGCATCGGGACCCGCTACTCGGACTTCACCACCGCCTCCCACACCCAGTTCAAGAACCCTCACGTGCGGTTCGTCAACATCAACGTGGCGGCCTTCGACGCGGCGAAGCACTCGGCTGAGATGGTCGTCGCCGATGCGCGTGACGGCCTGGAGCAGCTGGGCCGGGCACTGGAGGGATACCGCGTCGACGAGGACCACAGCCGTCGGGTCGCGGAGCTGAAGCAGGCCTGGCAGGAGGCCACGACGGAGTGCTACCAGCGCGGTCAGACCCCGCTGCCCGCCCAGACGGAGGTGTTCGGGGCGCTCAACGAGCTGATGGGGCCCACGGACGTGGTCATCAACGCGGCCGGGTCCATGCCGGGTGATCTGCAGTGCCTGTGGCAGGCCTCCACCCCGGAGCAGTACCACGTGGAGTACGCCTTCTCCTGCATGGGTTACGAGATTCCGGCGGCGATGGGGGTCAAGCTGGCCCGGCCCGACGCGGAGGTCGTGGCCATCGTCGGGGACGGCACCTACCAGATGCTGCCGATGGAGCTGGCCACCGTCGTGCAGGAGCGCCTGAAGGTGATCTACGTGCTGCTGCAGAACTACGGCTTCGCCTCCATCGGGGCGCTGTCGGAGAGCCACGGGTCGCAGCGCTTCGGTACCCGCTACCGCACCGGCGAGACCCCGCACAATGCCGACGGTGAGCTGCTGCCGGTGGACATCGCGACGAACGCGGAGTCGTGGGGGCTGAAGGTTCTGCGGGTGGAGGGGATCGCGGAGTTCCGTGAGGCCTACGCCGAGGCCGTGGCCGGGGATGGTCCGGTGATGATCCACATCGAGACGGATCTGTACGGCCCGAATCCGCCCGGATCCAGCTGGTGGGATGTCCCGGTCTCCGAGACCTCGCGGATCTCCTCCACCCAGCAGGCCCGGGTCTGGTACGAGGGCAAGAAGGCCGATCAGCGGCACTACCTTTGAGGTCAGTGTCTGCGGGTGGTCGCGGAGCATCGCTTTTTCGACGTTTCGCGGCCACCCCGGCCCAGTGGCTGACAGGGAAACGCAGGATTCGCTCCGCGGGCGTGGCAGGCTAGGTGTTCATGAGTACCGTCGACGTCCAGGGGTTTCGGGAGCGCATGGCCTCAGGCGAGCCGGTCAGGGCAGGTGATGCGGTCGTCGAGCAGTTGCACGCGCTGACACAGGAGGCGCTGCTGCTGTGCTCCGAGATCAACGGCACCTACCGTGAACCCTCCGAACTCCGGGTGCTGCTGACCCTGCTGTTCGGGCGCAGGGTGCCGGATTCGGTGAGGCTGTTCCCGCCGTTCTTCACCGACTGTGGGAAGAACACCGAGATCGGGAGCGATGTGGTCATCAACTCGGGCTGCCGATTCCAGGATCAGGGGGGATTGAGGATCGGCGACGGCGTGCTGATCGGCCACAACGTGGTGATCACGACCCTGGACCACGATCTGGATCCGAACCGCCGAGCCGATGTGATCCCGGCCCCGGTGGAGCTGGAGGAGAAGGTCTTCGTGGGTGCGAATGCCACCATCCTGGGTGGGGTCAGGATCGGCTACGGCGCGGTGGTGGGTGCGGGTGCGGTGGTGACCAAGGACGTGCCACCGCTTGCGGTGGTGGTGGGTTCTCCGGCTCGGGTCATCCGACGGCTCTGATCCCCGACCATGTTGCGGCCGCGTTGCAGCAGTGGGAAAACTTCCTGCGAAGCCCGTGACAACTCGGTGGAACTCGCCTAGGATGCCTGATGTTAGCGTTAACTTCGGGTGGTTCTCTCGCCCGCCCGCTGAGCGACAAGGAAGTCACGATGATGAGACGTCGAATCACCGCCGCTGCTGTTGCTGCTGCGCTCGCCCTGGGGCTGGGGGCCTGCGGCGGGAAGGCGGACAGCGGTGCACAGGCCAACCAGATGTACACCTGGGTTTCCAATGACTCCGATCGTGAGCAGTGGGAGACCTTCGTCAAGGGGGTCCAGCAGAGCGAGTCCGGCTTCACACTCGAGATCGAGGGGCCGACCTTCGCCGACTACTGGACCAAGGTCAAGACCCGCATGAACTCGAGTGATGCGCCCTGCATCATCACCACGCAGGCGGCTCGCGCCCAGGAGCTGGGCAGTCTGCTCTCTCCGCTCGACGACCTGGCCAAGGAGGCCGGGGTTGATCTCACCAAGTACAACCCCGCCATGATGGAGGGCCTCACCGTCGAGGGCGCCGTCCGGGCCATCCCCTATGACGCCGAACCCATGGTGCTCTACTACAACAAGGACATGTTCAAGGCCGCGGGGCTGACCGAGCCCGGTCTCGGCTACACCACCGAGCAGTTCCTCTCCGATGCCAAGGCCCTGACCTCCGGTGATGTGATGGGCTTCGCGGTGGCCCCGCAGTTCAGCTACCCCTACCTGCCGTTCGCCTTCGCCAACGGCAACACCCCCACCACGGACGGCAGGCTGACCCTCACCGATCCCGGCCTGGTCGCAGACATCCAGTGGGGCTTCGACCTGGTCGCCAAGGAGAAGGTGGCCACCGCCCCCAGCCCCGCCGATGTCACCGACGTCGCCATGCAGAACTTCATGAACGGCAAGGCTGCGATGGTCATTGAGGGCCCGTGGTTCTACTCCACCATCAAGGAGGGAACCAAGGCCGAGGTCGGGGTCGCCGTCGTGCCGTCGAGGAGCGGCAAACCCGTCGGCATGATCCAGGGCTCCGGGTTCGGCATCTCCGCGAAGTGCCCCGACAAGAAGGCAGCCTTCGCCAACATCGTGAAGATGACCACCCCTGAGGTGATCGGTTACGTCGGCAAGCACCGCGGTACCGTCCCGTCGCTGGAGGAGTCCATGTCCGGCTGGGCCGAGGGCAAGCCCGAGGCCGAGGTGGCCGTGATGGAGGCGCTGCTCAAGGACGGAAAACCCTTGGTCACCACCGCGACGTGGAACCAGGTGGACACCCAGTTCGCGCAGTACTCCCCAGAAGGCGTGCGTGGTGAGCGCACGGCCGAGGACATCCTCGGCGCCATCGAGCAGGGATCGTGACCCCGTGACCACGTTGGCCACCACATCGGCCGAGGCCACGGTGAGGAAGGTCGGCCGTCCCGGCGTCAGGCAGGGTCTGCTGGCCTTCCTCCACCTGGCGCCGGGAATGTCCGGCTTCCTCATCTTCATGGTGATCCCGCTGCTCGCCTCCATCGTCATCAGCCTGCACAACTGGCCGCTCTACGGCACCCCGGAGTTCGTGGGTGCGGGAAACTACCTCAAGCTGCTCTCGGGGCAGGACCCGGTGTTCCACATGGTGCTGCTCAACACCGCCATCTTCGCCATCGGCTACACGGCGGTGAACCTGGTGGTCTCGACGGGGATCGCGGTGTGGCTGCACTCGCTGCCGGAGTGGGGGCCGTTCTTCCGGGTGCTGTTCTTCATCCCCGTGGTCACCCCGATGGTGGCCAACGCCCTGGTGTGGCGGGTGCTCCTCGACGACGCAGGTGTCATCAACGGCGCGCTGGGGATCGTCGGCATCCAGGGGCCGTCCTGGCTCGGCTCCCCGTTCTGGGCGATGACCTCGCTCATCCTGATGTCGCTGTGGCAGGGGATGGGGTACAACATCGTGGTGCTGGCTGCGGGGCTGAACAACATCAACCCCGCCGTGATGGAGGCCGCGAGGATCGACGGCACCACTGCGTGGAGCCGGTTCTGGAAGGTCACCTTCCCGATGCTCTCGCCGTCGCTTTTCTTCGCCTCGGTGATGACGGTGATCGGCGCGTTCAAGGTGTTCACCCAGCCGTTCATGCTCACCAAGGGTGGGCCGGGGGATTCCACCAACACCCTGGTGCTGCACCTGTACCGCTCGGGTTTCTCCTACGATGCCCTCGGCATGGCCTCCTCGCTGGCGTGGGTGCTGTTCGTGCTGGTGATGCTGCTGACGGCGCTGCAGTTCGTCGGGCAGAAGAAATGGGTGAACTATGACTCGTGAAGCGCGACCTCGCTGGGGGAAGGTGATCTCGAAGGCTCTGCTGGTGCTGTTCGGGCTGATCTTCGTCTCCCCCTTCCTGTGGATGTTCTTCTCCGCCCTCAAGCCGAGCCAGGAGGTGCTCTCCAGCGGAGCGGTCCTGCTCGGCAGCGAGACTCGCTGGGACAACTTCGGCAAGGCCTTCAGCACCATCCCGTTCGGGAGGATTCTGGCCAACACCTTCGTCTACGCCACGCTGGGGTGCCTCGTCGTCGTGGTGGTCTCGGTGCTCAACGCCTACGCCTTCGCCCGGCTGGAGTTCCGGGGGCGGGGCGCGCTGTTCAGCGTGTTCATCGCCACGCTGGTGCTCCCGGCGGAGGTGCTGGTGGTGCCGCTGTACCTGGGGGCCAACATGGTGGGGGCGGTGGACTCCTACGCCATGATCGTGCTGCCCTTCGCCTTCGGGGCCTTCGGTACCTTCATGCTCAGGCAGTTCCTGTTGTCACTGCCGGGCGACTACGAGGAGGCGGCGCGGATCGACGGTGCCGGGCAGCTGAAGCTGCTGTGGCACGTCATCGTGCCGCTGCTGCGCGGGCCGATTGCCGTGGTGGCGGCGTTCGCCTTCATCGACTACTGGAATTCATTCCTGTGGCCGCTCATCATCATCAACGCTCAGGACAAGGCCCCGCTGCAGCTGGGGTTGTCGATGTTCTCCGGCGAGCACGGTACCGATTGGGGGCCGCTCATGGCTGCCTCGAGCATCGCGGTGCTGGCCAGCCTCGTCGTTGTTATCGCCATGCAGAAGCAACTCGCGAGAGGAATCAATCTTGGAGGATTCGGTGGACGCTGATCTCAGCACACGGTTCGAGGCGGACAAGCAGCGGTGGGACGCCCTGGGGCGTCAGACCCCGCAGTGGTTCCAGCGCGCGAAGCTCGGTTTCTTCATCCACTGGGGGCCGTACTCGGTACCCGCGTGGGGGGAGCCGGTGGCGGAGCTGGGGCAGATTCCGCCACGGGAGTGGTTCAAGCACAATCCCTATGCGGAGTGGTACTTCAACACCATCCGGATCGAGGGCTCCCCGGCCAGGGCACACCACGAGGAGGTCCACGGCGGCTGCGACTACGACGACTTCCTGGACCAGTGGCAGGCCGAGAACTTCGACGCCTTGGCGGCGGCGAGGCAGCTGGCGGATGCGGGCGGGTCCTACATCATGCTCACCACCAAGCATCACGACGGGGTGTGTCTGTGGGATGCGCCGGACACGAACGGACGCAACACCGTCGCGCGGGGCCCGAGGCGGGACCTGGTGGGGGAGTGGGCGAAGGCCTGCCGTGAGGTGGGGATGCGTTTCGGGGCCTACTACTCGGGTGGGTTGGACTGGCACGTGCGCCCCACTGAGCCGATCGGGCTGCGCGACGACTGGGAGATCACGGAGCGCCCGAACGACCTGGACTACGCCCGCTATGCCGCGAACCACGTGCGGGACCTGGTGGCCCGGTACTCCCCGGATGTGTTGTGGAATGACATCAACTGGCCGGATGAGGGCAAGGATTTCCGTCCCGATGGCATCGGGACGGTGTTCGAGGAATACTACCGCGCGGTGCCCGACGGGCTGGTCAACGACCGCTGGAACGTGCCCCATCAGGACTACGCCACCAGCGAGTACCAGCACCTGAAGAGCTGCGAGGACGCGGCGGTGTGGGAGCACTGCCGAGGGCTCGGGCTGTCCTTCGGGTACAACTCGGTCGAGGGGCCGGAGCACGCGAAGACCTCCCCGGAGCTGATGCGCGACCTGGTGGACATGGTCTGGCGGGGTGGCCGCCTGCTGGTCGGGGTCACCCCGAAGGCCGACGGCACGTTGCCCGAGTGGCAGTCGGAGTTGCTGCTGCGGATCGGGGCCTGGATGAGGGCCTGCGGCCCGCTGCTGGCGGACTTCGTCGCCGACGGCGAGCTGCCGGTTCCGGGTGCCTGGACCCGGCTGGGAAGGGCAGGGGATCGTCGCCTGCTGTTCATCGACGCCGACGCCCCGGTCGAGGTGCCGGACGGTGTGCTGCTGACCTCCGACTGGGCGACTCTGACCGACGGGGTGCTGACCTGCGCTGAGGATCGCCCGGGCCCGGCACTGATCGAGCTGGGCTGAGCCCTTTCCCGCTGGCCGATCGGGACCCTTCCTCCGCTGGTCGAGCCGGACCGCGAGCGCCAGTGAGCAGTCCGTGTCGAGTTCTTTTCCTCCGCTGGTCGAGCCGGGGGTCCCGATGCGGAGCGAGGGAGCCCCGGCTCGAGACCTGGTGGCTGTGTGCTGGGACTCAGGTTCGGGCGGACCCTCCAACTCGAGTCCCAGCACCGTGTGCCAGGGGTCTCGACTCGGGCCCTCCGCAAGCTCCGGGCCCGGCTCGACCAGCGGACAGAAGAACGGTCTCGACCGTCGGGCGCTGAAGTTCGACCAGCAAGGGGTCCAAGCCGAGACTGCAGATGGAGGTTTCTCAGACCCTCGTCGCTTCTTTTCCGCTCCAGTGGCGGGGCGCCAGATGGCTCTGCCACACTCGGGCCATGAGCGGTGTTGCTGATGCAGCGGTGATCCTGCGTGGTGTGTCCCATTCCTATGGGGCGCGCCACGCGCTGCGCGAGGTGTCGACGACGTTCCGGGTGGGCGTGACCGGGTTGCTCGGGCCGAATGGGGCCGGGAAGACGACCCTGATGAAGCTGGTGGCCACCGCCCACCCGTTGCAACGGGGCGAGATCACCGTCGGGGATGTGAAGCTCGGCCGGGACACGGTCGATCAGGTGCGGTCCCGGATCGGCTACCTGCCGCAGCAGTTCACCGTGATGGGGTGGGCCTCGGTCAGGCAGAACGTCGAGTACGCGGCCTGGGCGCACGGGATGGGCAAACGGGACATCCCGGCCGCGGTGGCCGACGCCCTGGAGCTGGTGGGCCTGGCGGATCGGGCCGCCAGCCGGGCGCGCTCCTTGTCGGGCGGCATGAGGCAGCGGCTCGGGCTGGCCTGCGCGTTGGTGCACCGACCTTCGATCCTGATCCTCGACGAGCCGACCGTCGGCCTCGACCCCAGGCATCGGCAGGGGTTGCGGCAGATCATCTCGCAGGCCGGGGAACACTGCGTGGTGATCGTCTCCACCCATTTGATCGAGGACCTGGCGACCTCCGCACACACCGTCGTGGTGGTGGATCAGGGAGAGATCAAGTTCGACGACTCCATGGCGGCATTCCGGGAACTGGGCGGTGACACCCACGGCGAGCCAGAGCTGGAGGCAGCTTATTTCTCAATTTTGGAGGGTGCGCGAATGGGCGGAATCTACTGCGGTCGCCCTGGTGACCCCCTGGCTGCGTTGTCCTCCTCGAACGCACGTCCAGTGCGATCTTCGTCGTTCGCCTTGCCAAGTGGCCACCATGACGATCCTCGCGACGACCCCTCCCATCCGCGAACCCTCCTTGAAAGGCGGCGGGGGTCATGACCGGGAGGCACTCCTGGTGGTTCATCCGAGGGGGCGTCATCGCGGGGGTGTGCGCCCTGCTGGCCTTCGGGAACAACGTGCCGCTGCTGTGGCGTGACTTCGGGGCCACGGACATGGCCGATGTCATCATCTCCGCCAGGCTCTTCCACCCCGTGTGGGCAGTGGTGGCCGGTTGGCTGGCCTGCTGGGTGACTGCGCAGCACGCGCCGGATTCGGTGCTGGTGGGGGCGGCCCCGGGGCGGGCACGCACTGGGGTTCTGGCCAAGGAATTGGGAAGTACCATGATCGCCGTCGTGGTGGGGGTGCTGGTGGGCCATCTGCCGGTGGTGCTGGTCAGCATGGCACGGCTGCCGTGGAACCTGGCCGACCTGCTGGCTCTGGTGGCGCTGCTGACCGGGGTGGCCTCGCTGGTGGCGGTGGGTGCCTGCGGTGCCCTGGTGGCGGGTCCCAGGGTCGGGATCGTGCTGGCCCCGCTGGCTGCTGTGGTAGTGGTGGTGGCCCCGGCCTTCCTCATCAACGACGTGCTGCTGCTCAACCGCTCCATGTCCGTGATGAGTGCGTCCTACATGTGGTCGGTGGGCGGTCCCGGGTTGGGGGAGCGGCTGCTGTGGTCCACACAGCTGATCCAGATCATGTTCTTCGCGCTGGTCGGATTCACGGCCTTCAAGGTCGCCGTCGGGTTGGCGGAGGTGCACGCCGCCAGGAACCGTCGAGGCTGGGCCGCTCTCGGATGGGTGGCGGCGCCGCTCGCGGTGATGGCCTTCCTGGCATTTCAGCAGCCCCTGCTCACCGAGGAGGACCCGAGAGCTGAGGTCAGGTGTGAGAGCACCGGTGACCTGGAGCTCTGCCTGTATCCCAAGGCGGAGGGGGAGCGGCAGTTCATCACTGAGCTCATGAGTCCGTTGGTGCTGCCGGTGGCACCGGGGCAGCCCCCTCGTGTCATCGCTCAGGGCGGCCCGCCAGGAGCAGCCAACGAGCCTTTTGACGAAACTGCCGGGGAGCGTAGGTCGTGGGGTGCGGTTCAGCTTCAGCTGTGGGGTGGCAGATTGCTCATGACGCCAACGGCGGAGTGCCCGCAGGCAGCCATCGAGAATCAGGACAACAAGCTGCATGGCGTGATCCTGGCCCGGATTCGATTCGGGGCAAAGAAGGTCACCTCGCCCCAGATCCGAGAAATTTACGATCTGGTTCTGGACGAGGGCGGTCAGGAAGCCGCGGTGCTGGAGCGCTTCGCGGCCTTCGACGACGCGGACTGGGCCGCGTGGGTGGCCGCGCACCAGGAAGGGTTGGATCGTTGCCTCATCCTGCCGGAGGACCTGCCCTGATGCGCAGGGGATGGCTCCAGGGCAGGGTGCCGTGGCTGGCGGTGCTGGCCTGGGTGGCTGCGGTTGCGACGTGTTACGGCTACTGGTGGGTGGCGCTGAACGGTCCGTGGGCGGAGCAGTACGGCGACCGCCTGGCAGCAGTGGGTGAGCTGGTCCCGGTGCTGCTCGGGGCCGTTGCCCTGTATGCCATGACGCCGAGGCTGGACTGGATCGACGCACAGTCGCCCCGGCCGATCCGCCTGATCGACGCGGTGGGCGCGGCCGTGACCATTCTTGCCTTCGCCGCCGCCCCGCTGCTGGCGCGGGTGTTGTGGGAGGTGGGCGATTTCTACGTCACCTTCGTGCCGCCGGAGTGGACGCTGGCGGACCCGTCGCTGCGTGCCGAAGTGGCCCCGTGGCCGCTGTTCGTGCTGTTCGGCTGCACCATCGCCGTGGTGTTGTCCGCGACGCTGCTGGGTATCGCCCTGCTCGGGCCGGTCCTCGGCGCGGCGAGTGTGCTGCTGTGGCTGTTCCTCCTGCTGCTGGCTCAGGCCCAGGGAGGGCTCGACCTCATCGACCCGACGGCGGAGGCAACACAGCTCGGCTGGCCCGGGGTCGCCCTGGTCCTGGCCAGCCTGGGAGCATGTCTGGCCAGCTACCGCTGGTCCGCCTCGGGCCACCGCCCCGCCGTCGTGGTGGTCATTGATCGGCTGAGCCATAGATGAGCTGCATGAAGGATGGGTTTAACGGGTTTTTCTCCTAAAAATTTGTATATGTGCGGCTAGATCATCTTGAGCGTGTAGCATGGGGCCATGCTGCTGCTCAGTTTCACGGTGCAGAACCACAAGTCCATCCGCGATGAGGCGATCCTGGAGTTCACCCGCCCCTCGCTCACAGGGTTCTACCCGAGCGGCGACCAGACGTGGGGCACGAGCACCTACCCCGCCGCGGGAGTCTTCGGGACCAATGCGTCGGGGAAGTCGACTGTCGTGGATGCACTTCACTACGTCCTGACGGCGATCTGGGACTCGGCGTCGGAGTGGCTGAGTCGAGAGACCATGCCGCGAGCCCCGTTCCGGCTCGACGACCAGCACCGGGACGAGCCGAGCCGCTACGAGCTGGAGTTCGTGCTTGACGGCAAGCGCCACACCTACGGCTTCGAGGTGGACGATCAGGGAGTGGTGCGGGAGTGGCTGCTGGACCGGCCCACGTCGAAGCTGCGCTCCCTGTTCAAGCGGGAGCGGGATCGGGTCACCTACGGGCGCGGGGTCCGTACCGTCGGCCTGCTCGCCGCCAACGAGCTGCTGCTCAGCCGGGCCATCAAGCTGGGCCATGAGCCACTCGCGACGGTGGGCAGGGGACTGCTCGAGGGCTTCGACATCGTGCCCTTCGGCGAGGGCCAGCGCAGCACCCGTATCGACGCCATCGTCGAGGACCTCAAGGAGGGCAGGTCAACGCCGGAGGCCATCACGTCGGTGCTGCGCATCGCTGATGTCGGGATCACCGAGGTCAACCTGCGCGAGGACCCGATACCACCCGAGGAGCTGGAGCGGAGGACACGCTTCACGAAGGCTTTCCGGGAAGCCCTCTCCTCCTTGGGGGAGACGGAGGCGGTGCTGTCCGAGTCAACCATCGAAGCAGTGATCCGACGACTGGAGTTCTTCCACGGTCACGGCGTGCGACCCTTCAGCCTCCGCCAGGAGAGCGATGGGACGCTGGCATGGCTGGCCCTGGCCATCCCGGCGATCAACCAGCTCCGCACAGGTGGGGTGTTCGTCGTGGATGAGCTTGATTCGAGCCTGCACCCACACCTGGCGGAAGCCCTCATCGGGTTCTTCCAGGACCCGACGGTGAATACCACCGGCGCGCAGATTCTGTTCACCAGCCACGACACCTACCTGCTGTCGAACCTGTCCCGCCTTGAGCTGGAGAAGGGCCAGATCTGGTTCACGGAGAAGGAGCGCGACGGCGCAACCGAGCTGTTCTCGCTGGCGGATTTCACCACGCACTCAGACCACAACATCGCAAAGCGCTACCTGGAAGGGCGCTACGGTGCGGTCCCGGCCCTGGCCCCCAGCCTCATCCACTCCCTGCTGAGCGAAGACGAGGGGGCGGCATGAGCCGTCGGGCACCGCGTAAACGCGCTGAGAGGGCTGAGCGCAGGCGCGGATTGGTCGTGACCGAAGGGGTCGTCACAGAACCCCAGTACTTGCATCGCTTGAAGCAGGCCATGCCGCGAAGCGTCCCCTTCTTCGAGGTCTACGGGGAAGGGACGGACCCGCTCCGGGTGGTCAAGCGCGCGCTGAAGGAGCAGAAGAAGAGTGACTACGACTGGGTCGTGTGCCTCGTGGACCGGGACGAGCACCGGACCCTTGACGAGGCATTCAAGCTGGCTGAGAAGCACGGCATACAGGTCCTTGTCAGCAACCCCTGCTTCGACGTGTGGCTGCTGTGGCACCTCGAGGACTACACGCGGCACAGCGACTCCAAGAAGCTCCAGGCCAAGCTGAAAGACCTCAAGGCCACCAAGGAAAAACACCTGGCTTCCTCGTTCCCGGTCGCGCAGTATCGGGAGGCCTACGCGCGAGCCCGCAGGTCGGAGGCCAACCAGATCGGTCCCAACCCATCCAGCGGAATGCCGGTACTGCTTGACCTCCTCGAAGGCTGAGGGTCGGGTTCCTCTTTTCCGCTGAAGGTTGAGTCCCTGCATCGGGTGTCGGGGGTCTCGACACGGGCCCTCCGCAAGCTCCGGGCCCGGCTCGACCAGCGGAACCCCCCGCTGGTCGAGCCGGGGGTCCCGATGCGGAGCGAGGGAGTCCCGTGTCGAGACCTGGTGACCGTGCGCTGGGACTCAGGTTCGGACCATCCCTGCTCGGCGAAAGTCCCTGCATCGGGTGTTGGGGGTCTGGACACAGGCTGCTCGCTGACGCATTGCTGCCCGGCTCGACCAGCGGACGAAAGAAGTGGCCCCCACCGCGTCAGGCGGTGGGGGCCACTTTCAGCTGTCAGTCAGACTGACGGCTCAGCTACCGGTCTTCGGCAGGCCCGGCTTCGTGCACACGGGGTTGTTGCCCATGTAGGTGAAGGTGGCGGTGCCGTCGGCGTTCAGGGTCCAGCCCTTGCCCAGGTCGCCGATCTTCTTCCCGGCCTCCGGGGTCACGGTGACGGTGATCTTCACCTTACCGCCGACGATCTTCATCGTCGGGGTGCCGTAGACCAGACCCGGGACCTTCGGCAGCTCGACCCTGGGCGGGGTCGGGGTGTTGGAACCCGGCTTGCACACGCCCGGGGTGACCTTCGGGTCAACCGGCTTCACCGGGTCCATCGGGGCTGGAGGCGTGGGCGGAAGCTCACACTTCGGCTGCTCGACGGTGGTGGTGAAGGTGGCGGTGCCGTCGGCATTCAGCACCCAGCCCTGAGGCAGGTTGGCGCCGTCGATGACGTGGCCCAGCGCGGCGGTGGCAATCACCTTGACGCTGACCATCTGGCCCTCCACCGTCAGCTCCGGCTTGCTGTAGTCGATGCCCTCAGTGGTCGGGACCTCGACGCTCGGGTCGCTCGGGGTGGTCGAACCCGGGGTGCACACGCCCGGCTTCACGGTCGGGGAGACCGGTGCGGCGGGGTTGTCACACTTCGGCTGATCCACCACCTGGGTGAAGGTCGCCGAGCCGTTGGCGTTCAGCTTCCACCCTGTGGGCAGGGTGTCAGCGCTGAAGACGTACCCCTGGGCCGGGATGGCGTCCACCGTCACGGTGTTCCCCTCAATCTTCGGGTCGCCGTAGGTGACGTTGTCAGTGGTGGCAACCTCGACGGTCGGCGCGCTCGGGGTGGTCGAACCCGGGGTGCACACGCCCGGCTTCACGGTCGGGGAGACCGGTGCGGCGGGGTTGTCACACTTCGGCTGATCCACCACCTGGGTGAAGGTGGCGGTGCCGTCGGGGTTCAGCGCCCAGCCCTGAGGCAGGGTGTCAGCGCTGAAGACGTACCCCTGGGCCGGGGTGGCCGTCAGGGTCACGGTGTTGCCGTTGATCTGCGGCGCACCGTAGGTGACGTTGTCGGTGGTCGGGACCTCGACGCTCGGGTCACTCGGCGTGGCCGAGCCAGCGATGCACACCCCCGGCGTGACCGCCGGGGAGACCGGAGCCGCCGCCTTGTCGCACACCGGGTTGGTGACCTCGCCGACGTAGTTGGCGCTGACGCCATCGGCGTTCATCGTCCAGCCGTCAGGCAGGTTGGCCAGCTGGTAGCCGTCCTGGGGCCGCGCGGTCACGATGACCTCGTAGACCGTGGTGCTGCCGGGCTTCAGGTTCACGGCAGGGGAGGAGTAGGAGATGCCTTCGGTGGTGGCCAGCTCCACGCTCGGACGGGTTGCCTCGGTGGCGTCCGGCTCACACACACCAGCCTTCAGCGTCGGGGACACCGGCGCGACCAGCTTGGCGCACTCCGGTTGCTCCACCGTGGTGGTGAAGGTGGCCGTGCCGTCGTTGTTGTACACCCAGCCCTCAGGCAGCGCAGCAGGGTCACCGTTGATGATGAAGCCGTCCTTGCGGGTGGCGGTCACCTTGACGGTGATGTTGCGGCCGTTCTTGGTGATCTCCGGGGCGCTGTAGGTGATGCCCTCGGTGTCGGCGACGGTGATGGTCGGCTCGCTCGGGGTGGCAGCACCGGGTGTGCACACGCCCGGCTTCACGGTCGGGGAGACCGGGACGACGAGCTCGGCGCACTTCTTCTGGGCCTCACGCTTGGTGAAGACCGCGGTGCCCTCCGTGTTGTTCCAGGTCCAGCCAGCAGGCAGGTTGTTCTGATTGATCACGTAGCCCGGTTTGGCGGTGGCGATGGCCTCGAAGACCACCTCATCGCCGTCAATCGCCCACGAGGTGGCGTAGTCGATGCCCTCGGTGTCTGCGGCGGTGATGGTCGGGTCGGTCGGGTCGACCTCACCGGGCTGACAGACGCCGACGGCGAAGGTCGGGTCGACAGGAACCACCTCGGTGGCCGGGCAGGCAGGGTGATCCAAGGTGGCGCTGTAGACGGCGCTGCCGTCAGGCCGCATCGTCCAGTTCGGGGGCAGGTTGGCCGCGTCCAGCTCCTTGCCCGCTTCCGGGGTGGCGGTCATCGTGATCGTCACCTTGTCGCCCTGGACGGTGATCTCGGGATCGCCGTAGGTGATGCCCGGGGTGGTGGGCGCATCGACGTTCGGTTCACTCCGGGTCGTCGAGCCGGGGATGCAGACTCCCGGGGTCACCTGCGGGGACACGGGGGCGACCTTCTCGAGCGCTGGTGGGGGCTCCACCGGGTTGGTCAGGACCAGCTCCAGGGTCTTGGTGCCCTGGGCGGTGACGGTGGCGCTGGCGGAGTTCGCTCCA
Organism: Propionibacteriaceae bacterium; assembly: GCA_030532575.1. Taxonomy (GTDB): domain Bacteria; phylum Actinomycetota; class Actinomycetes; order Propionibacteriales; family Propionibacteriaceae; genus Arachnia. Next base: position 18,833 of record JAUNKV010000026.1, read on the forward strand.
CCATCGACGACATCGCCACCGGAGAAGACCGGATCACCGAAGGTGTGGCCCTGGACCGTGGGCAGCTCCTCGGTGAGGGTCACCACGGTGCCGTTGACGATGTTGCGGATCACCACGGGGGTGCCGTCGGCCTTCAGGTCAACGGTGCCGGTGACCGGCTGGCCCGCGCGCTCGAAGGAGAACTTCACCGGGAAGACGGTGTCGGCCGGGATGGTGTTGGCGCCTTCCAAGCGCTTCGCCAGCTGGATGTGACCGACGGCGTCGCCCTGGCCGGTGCCGCCACCAGCGGCCTCCTTGGTGGCGGTCGCCTTGACAGCCTGACCGTTGACGGTGGCTGCGTTCTCGAACTCGCTACCGGGAACCACGGTGCCCTCGACCTTGAGGTCCAGGTGCAGGGTGTAGATGGCGTTCTCCTCGAACGGGCCGTTCACGTTGGCAACGATCTTGTCGATGTCGTCGTCGTAGTTGACCTGGGTTCCCGGGGTGGATGCCCCCTCCTTGCTCCACAGCTCGGTGCGGCAGGCGGGGTCGTACAGGCTGTTCCAACACTTCGGGGTCTTCGGCACCTTGTAGAACCAGCCTCCCTCGACGGTGAAGTTGGTGCCGGGGTTGCCGTAGGGGTCGTGGATGTGCAGTGACTGCTGACCGGCCAAAACGTTGCCCGGGATGATGATACGCCAGGTGAGCGTGTCGTCATCGATGAAGTAGCCGAGCTTGCTCATCTCCTGAGGCACGTACGGGTCGTAGCCGATGCCCTGGGCACCCTTCGGCAGCGGCACGGTCACGGGGGTGTTGCCGTTGAGGGTGAAGGTGAGGTTGCTGCCGGTGTGCTCGGTCTCGGCCCGGGAGGCGAACCAGAGGCGACCGCGGACGTTGCTCTTGCCCTCGACCTCATCGGTCAGGGTGCACACCACCTTGGTCTGCTGCACGTCGCAGTTGCCGTAGACCGGGGCGTCCTGACCCTCCGGGGTCAGGGTGAAGCTGCCAGCTCGGCCGCGCAGTGCCTCGGGCAGGTCCAGCGAGAAGGTGTCGCCCGCATGACCGGTCTGGTCCGGGATGGACCAGTTGGCCTCGATGCGGAGGTTGTCGTTGACGCGGATCTCCTGGTTCTGCCGCGTCTCGTTGATCAGTGTGATGGTGGAACCATCGATGGCGTTCACGTCCGCCGCGTGGGCAGGCGTGGCCTGCAGGTTGGTGGTCACCCCGACCAGGGTGGCGAGCAGCGCCATCAGCGCCGTCCTGCCTCTGGTGAGGATTGTGGGTCTGTTCATCGTACCCCCGGGTAGAAAGTGGAAATTCTCTCATTGCAAGATATCCGTCAAAAGTTGATGTGTCTAGCCGATGGGCTGACAGGCTGCAAGGGACTCGCCGAAGGGTCCGACAGGTCTCGCCAGAGGTGAACGAACCCCCGGTGAGGCCCTTTTCATGGGCTTTTCCGGGGTTCGGGTTGTCTCGGGCAGGTCAGCAGGTGGGCGATGACTCAGCTGTCGGCCACCTGCTGCCGATAGGCTTCGGCCTCCCAAGTCTCGATGAAGGTTCGTTCACTTTCGGAAAGGGTTCGGACATCACCGATGATCGATGCGGCCCGCGCGACGGTGAGGGCGTCGATGTAGACCTCCAACGCCGTCTTCGCCTGCTTCTTCGACGAGCCCACCGCAGCGACCCCGGCCCCCGGGATCACCGCGACCTTCGGGGTCTGGCCGTGGGTCTCCTCGTGGCGGCGCACCGCCTCGGCCACGTCGTCGCCGTCGTGCAGCACCAGCGCGAAGGACCCGGCGTAGACGATCTGATCCGGGATCAGTGGGCCCTCAGTGATGAACCTGGAGCCTGCTTCGGTGACCGGGAAGTCCGAGGCAATCGACGATCCATCCACCGCCACCGCCTGGGCGCCGACGGCGCGCGCGAACTCCTTGGCCAGCCCCGTGATGCCCGAGCGGCGCGAAATCGTGCCCTGGATCACCTTCAGCACTCGTTGGCAATCGGCAGCCACCTGTGCGGGGTCGTTTCCGGAGACGATCATCCCGTGGTTCATCAGGAAGGTGATCGCAGGCGGCGGAGCCCCGGTGGCCTCGCTGTGTTCGCGCCGTCGTCTGGCGATCTCCCGGGCCAGCGGCAGCCCCGGGTCCACGTAGTCCACCCACAGCACCTCGTCGCCGAACAGCTCGCGGGTCAGTGCCGGGCCGTCGGTGTTGCAGGTGATGGCGTTGATGAGCAGCGGGTGGGTGTGCAGCACGTAGGTGTCGTCGATGAGGGCGTGGAACAGGATTTCCACCGACGGGCGGCGCGGCCCGTCGTCCAGGCGCGCGCGAGTGGCCAGCTGGGTGACCGGGTCACCCAGCGACGGGTCCGGGTCCGGCCCGTCCAGGGCCGCGACCAGCACCGCGAGGTCCAGCGGCACCAGATCCTCAGCACTCATGGTGGCCATCGACACCCCGCTCGGCTTGATCCACAGCACCCCGTCGACCTTCACCGAGGAGTTGCCGCCCCCGGCGCGGGTGAACGCCGGTTTCGCACCGAACTCGTTGCTCAGCGCGGTCAACGCCGCGAGCTCCGCCTCCGGGCGCGCCCCCACCGTCGGTGAGGCAGGCTGCTCGGGCTCAGGCTCGGTTTCGGTGGCTGGCGTGGGCCACCAGGTCGTGACCTTGCTGGAATTGCGTACGATCCCGCGCAGCTCGGCCAGGGAGCCGTTCAGCAGGCCGACGGCGTGCGCCTGGATCAGCGCGTTGCCGATGGTGGTCGCCTCCAGCGGGCCGGAGGTCACCTCCAGTCCGGTACGGTCGGCCGCCAACTGGCACAGCAGCTCGTTCGCCGAGCCACCGCCGACGATCACCAGCCGCGTCGGGGTGCGGCCCGTCAGCGCCACCAGCTCGTCGATGGTGCGGGCGTAGGCCAGGGCCAGGGAGTCCAGCACCGAGCGGGTGAACACCGCCCGGTCCGTCATGCGCGGATCGTCGCCGGTCAGGGCGCGAATCCGCTCCGGCATGTCGCCGGGGGCGATCAGCGACGGGTCGGTGGCGTCGAAGACCGGGGCATCCGTCACCTCTCGTGCCTCGTCCACCAGGTCCTGGATCCGGCCCTCACCCCAGCTGCGGATCGACTCGGTCAGCAGCCACATGCCGTTGATGTTCTTCAGGAACCGGATCCGCTCATCAACCCCGCCCTCGTTGGTGAAGTTCGCCTCGCGGGCATGGTCGGTGAGCAGTGGTTCGGGGAGTTCCTGGCCCAGCAGCGACCACGTGCCAGAGGACAGGAACACGTCCCCTTCCTCCTGCAGTGGGGCACCGACGACCGCCGAGGCGGTGTCGTGGGTACCGACCGCCACCAGCGGGATGCCGGTGGCGGGACCCACCGCGATGGTGCCGACGATGCTGCCGGGGGCCACCACGTCGGGGAAGATGTGGCGGGGCAGGCCCAGGCGGTCGATCAGCTCGAAGTCCCACTGCCGGGTGTGCGGGTCGAGCAGGCCGGTGGTGGAGGCGTTGGTGGCCTCCGCGACGAGCCTGCCGGTCAGCAGGTAGCCCAGCAGGTCGGGCAGCAGCAGCATCTTCTCCACGCCCGCCAGGCGGCCGTGGTCGAGGTCGTCGATCAGCTGATTGACGGTGGTGAACGGCAGGTCCTGGATGCCGGTGCGGGCGTACAGCTCGGCGGGGTCGATGAGCTGGTGAAGCCTCGCCCGGCCCGCCTCGCCGCGCGCATCGCGGTAGTGGAACGGCGCATCGACGAGCCTGCCGCCCGCCACCAGGCCGTAGTCCACGGCCCAGGAGTCGATGCCGACGGCGCGCACACCGTCGGGGGCCATCGCGACGGCCCAGGCGATGCCCTCCTGGATCTCATCCAGCAACCGGGCGATGTCGAGGCGCAGCCCATCCGGGTCCTGCTCCGGGGCGGTGTCGAAGCGATGGACCTCGGTCAGCTCGATGCCCTCGTCGAAGCGGACCAGGATCACGCGGCCGCTGGTGGCCCCGAGATCGACGGCGATGACGGCAGCCATGCTCACGCCCCCCAACCGGCCTGGGTGCCGCCGACGCGCTCGGTGGCGATCCGGGCCAGGTAGCCGCTGTCGGCAAAGGCGCGCATCGGGTCGGCGGGCAGGCCCCGGGACTCACGCCAGGCGGCCAGCGCGGGGCGCACGTCGGTGTGGAAGGCATCCATGAGGATGGCATTCGCGCCCAGCACGTCGCCCGCCTGCTGCGCGGCCGCCAGGGCGTCGGCATCCACCAGCAGGGCGCGGGCCGTCATCTCCTGCACGTTGAGCACGGAGCGGATCTGGCCGGGGATCTTGTCCTCGATGTTGTGGCACTGGTCCAGCATGAACACCACCCCCGAGTCGGGCTCGAAGCCGCCGCCGCGTCGCACCTCCCACAGGATGCGGAACAACTGGAACGGGTCGGCGGCCCCGACGATGAGGTCGTCGTCGGCGTAGAACCGGGAGTTGAAGTCGAAGGAGCCGAGGCGGCCGAGCCGCAGCAGCTGCGCGACGATGAACTCGATGTTGGTGCCCGGTGCGTGGTGGCCGGTGTCGAGGCAGACCACACCATGCTCACCCAGCGCCATGACGTGGGTCAGGGCGGTGCCCCAGTCGGGGACGTCGGTGTGGTAGAACGACGGTTCGAAGAACTTGTACTCCAGCACCAGGCGCTGGTCGGGGCCGAGGTGGGAGTAGATCTCGGCCAGGGATTCGGCCAGCCAGTCCTGGCGACGGCGGAGGTCACCCTGGCCGGGGTAGTTGGTGCCGTCGGCCAGCCACACCTTGAGGTCGCGGCTGCCGGTGGCCTTCATCACCTCGATGCACTCGAGGTGATGCTCGATGGCCTTGGTGCGCACCCCGGGGTCGTGGTGGGCGAGGCTGCCGAAGCGGTAGGCGTCGTCCTGGAAGGTGTTGGAGTTGATGGTGCCGATGCCAACGCCCTGGGATGCGGCGTACTCGACGAGCCCGGGCCAGTCGTCCACCTTGTCCCACGGGTAGTGCAGGGCGACCTTCGGGGCCAGGCCGGTGTGGGCGTGGACCTGGGCGGCGTCGGCGATCTTCTCCTCGACGCTGCGGGGGGTGCCCGGGGTGGTGAAGACGCGGAACCGGGTGCCGGAGTTGCCGTAGGCCCACGAGGGGACCTCGATCTCCTGGGTGGCCAGTACCGTGCTGGTGGACTCGTCGAACATGGCGCCTCCTTGCGCTGACAGTGGGTTGTATCGTTTCAAGTCTGGCTCGGGAAGCCTACTCAGCGGGCCGGGGAGGGTCAAGGGTGTGCTCCGAGGAGGCCCGGGTCACCAGGCGGGGTTGCAGCACCACGCGGCGGTGCTGGTGGTCGTCGCCGTCGCTGATCTCCTGCAGCAACAGCTCGGCGGCCTGGTGGCCGAGGTCGCGGCGGGGCTGGGCCACTGAGGTCAGGGGCACGGCGGCGGCGGCCGCGAAGTCGATGTCGTCGTAGCCGACCAGGGCGATGTCCTGGGGCACGCGCAGGCCGTGGGTGACGAAGCCCTGCAGCATCCCGATGGCCAGCAGGTCGTTGGCGCAGAACACGCCGGTGGGGCGGGTCTGCGTCGGCATGGCGACGAGGGTTTCGGCGGCGGCCCGGCCCGAGGTGAAGTCCAGGGCGGGGGTGGGCAGTTCGGTGACGGTGGCCGCCGTGGTCCGGGCGGCGGCCAGGAAGCCCTCGCGGCGGTGGGTGACCTGGGCCAGGGTGTCGGGGCCGCCGACGAAGGCGAGTCTGCGGTGTCCGGCCGCGACGAGGTGTTCCCCGGCGAGGCGGCCTCCGGCCACGTCGTCGACGCCGATGGTGCAGCAGTCCTCCTCGCCCGCGCGGTCCACCAGCACGGTGGGGACCCCGGCGGCCTCGAGCGCGGCGACCTCCGGGGGGAGGGTACCGATGGGGCCGAGGATCACGCCGGTCAGGCGTTGCCCGGCGAAGGAGCGCAGCAGCTCGGCCTCGCGGGAGGGGCGGTTGTCGGCGTCGCCGATGGTCGCGGAGTACCCGGCCTCCTCCAGCCGGGCCTGGGCACCGCGCAGCACGTCGGCGAAGAACGGGTTGGCCACGTCCATCACGGCCAGTCCCACGGTGCGGGAGTGGCCAACGCGCAGGGCTCGGGCCTGTGGGTTGGGCACCCAGCCGAGTTCCGCGATGGCGGCCTGGACACGCTCGCGGGTTGCGGGCTGCACGCGCTCGGGGTTGTTGAGGACGTTCGAGACGGTGCCGACGGACACGCTTGCGCGGTCCGCAACATCGCGCATGTTGGAGCGTGGGTGGTTCTTCACCGGCTTCCTTCCTGTCGGCCCTGCCTGACTGGGCCCAACTCTATCCCTTCCGGGGTCACCGCCGCGGCGAGGATTCCCCCCTTGCGCTCAGGGGAGGCGGGGTTGAAATGAACAAAATGAATGAGTGTTCTCTTTGGCTTCTGTCGGCCGAAAAGCTGGTTTGCTGTTCAATCACCTGAGGGCTGTCGAGGATTGAGGGATCACCACCCGAAGGAGGGAATCATGTCCCACATCTCACGACGAGCCGCCCTCGGCCTTGGTGCCGGGGCCGTCGCCGCCGCAGCGGTGGCCGCACCCGCCCGCGCGGAAACCTATCTCGAGCCCTATGAGGAGCTGGCGAACTCGCTGACCCTGGATCAGAAAATCCGTCAGCTGTTCGCCCAGCCCATCTATGGCGGAGGTATCGATCAGGCGGACCCTCGCAACACTGAACGTTACGGTGTGGCCACGCCTGCTGAAGTGATTCGTCGGCACGGTTTCGGTGGCATCATCTTCCGTCCCGATCCGGGGCAGTTCGCCACCCTCGAGGCGGTGCTCGCGTACGTGAAGGACCTACAACGTGTCGCTCACGACGATGTCGGGGTGGGCGTCCAGGTGATCTGGGAGGGCCACCTGAACGGTCTGGTCGATGCGGGTATCGCCATCACCGAATTCCCTGAGCCGATGGCGCTTGGGGCCTACGAGAGGCTGTCCTTCCCCAACTGGGGATTCAACGATACCCAGACCAGCCAGATAGCGACATTGGGGATCAACTCCTGGTACGGGATCAGGGCCGACATCGCCAGCAACCCGAACAATCCCGTGCAGGGCACCCAGGCCTTCGGTGGCAACGTCGAGATCGTCGCGGGGCGTGCACGCAACGAGTCAATGGCAGCCTACGGGTCCCCGATCACCGCGTCGTTCCGGATGTTCCCGGGAGCCGGCGATGTCACCCTCGGGGAGTCTGGTCTGCCGGTGCTCTCGCGCACCCGTGAGGAGTGGGACGCCCTGGAGGGAGCGGTGTACAAACGTGCCGTGGGCGGATCGAATGTGGTCCAGCTCGGGCACATCATCGCACCCGGACTTGATCCCAAGAACATCCCGGCATCACTCAGCTGGACCATCGTCAACGAGATCCTCAGACGGGGTCTCGGGTTCAGTGGCGTGGTGGCCACGGAATCGCTGTCCGATCCCGCGATGCGTGCCCTGTGGAGTGACGAGGACCTCGCGATGTGGGCTTTGATCGCTGGGGTGAACCAGCTGTACGACGCGGCTGATCCGGAGGCAGCCATCAGGGGCATTCGTGCCGGGATGGAGAAGGGCTACATCGGTGAGGAGGACATTCACCGTAGCGTGCTGCGAGTCCTCGAGCAGAAGAGGTCCGTGCGTCGCGACCCCTCACGTGGCGGCGCCGATGTCATCAACGATGCGACAGACCAGTACATTGCCAAGCGGACGGCCCGTGGTGGTGTCACCGTCGTGCACAACGACGGACTGCTGCCACTGAAACAGCCGATGGTGGTGATCGGCCATCACGAGAGGCTGGGCGAGGCACTCGTCGCGGAGCTGCCCGAGGGGTCGTCGTTCACCTCGGTGGGGATCGATCCCACGGAGCAGGAGATCGCGGCTGCGCAGGAAGCGGCATCCGGAGCGGCGGCGGTGGTCGTCCTCACCGATGACGTGGCGGCCCATCCGGCCCAGAAGCAGCTGGTCGATGCTCTGAACCAGGCCGGGGCGAGGGTCGTCGCGGTGGCGGTGGGTCTGCCGCATGATGTCGGGCGGCTGGATGCGGCCGCGAAAGTGGCAACTTACACGTCGCGTCCGGTGGTGGCCTGGGGGCTGGCAGCAGTCCTGACCGGCCGCTGGTCGCCGTCTGGGAAGCTTCCGATGGCCGTCCCGACACCGGAGGGGGAACTGCCCATCGGTACGGGCCTGACCTGGTGAATATCGGTCACACCGCCCAGCGGTCGTGAATCGTCGGGTTTTCGACGGTTCACGACCACTGTGGCTCAGCCGTCAGTTCGGGACCGGTGAGGGAGAGGTGAGGGTCAGGAGGGTGACCTCCGGGGGGCAGGCGAAGCGGTAGGGGGCGAAGGGAGAGGTGCCCAGGCCCGCCGAGACGTGCAGCCAGGCCCGGTGGTCCGCCGTGCGGTGCTCCGAGAGGCCCTTGACCCGGGCCGGTTCCAGGTCACAGTTTGTGGTCAGCGCCCCGTGGCCCGGGACGCACACCTGGCCGCCGTGGGTGTGGCCCGCGAAGATCACGTCCACGCCGTCGTCGGTCATCGCATCCAGCAGCCGACGGTACGGGGCGTGGGTCACCCCGAAGCTGAGATCAACCCCGGGGCTGGGCGGACCCGCCACCGCCGAGTAGTCGTCGCGGTCGTGGTGGGCGTCGTCGGTGCCCCGAAGCTCGATCCGCCAGCCCTTGACCTCCACGACGGCTCGGCGCTCGTTCAGATCGTGCCAGGCCCCGCTCCGGGTGAACGCGGCCCGCAGCTGCTCGGTGGCCAGCCGGGCCGGGGTGTCGTCGCCCTTCTCCGAGCGCCCACGAATCACGTAGCGCAGCGGGGACTTGAACTGCGGCACGTGGTAGTCGTTGCTGCCGAACACGAAACCACCCGGCACCTCGGCCAGCCGCCCCAGCGCCGCCATCAGGGGCAGGATTGCGCCGTCGCTGGAGATGTTGTCCCCGGTGCTGATGACCAGGTCCGGCTCCAGGTCGGCCAGGCCGCGCAGGAAGTTCAGCTTCAACTCCTGGGAGGGCAGCAGATGCAGGTCCGAGAAGTGCAGCACTCGAAACGCCTCCCCGCCCGGAGGCAGCACTGGCAGGGTCACCCGCCGCACCTGAAACATCGTGGCCTCGACCAGACCCCAGGCGAAACAGGCGGTACCCAGTCCGACGGCGGCCGCAGCCAGCCGTCGAACCCGCATCACTCGTCCTCCGACGGCGGTGGTTCTTGACCGGGCTGCTCGGGCTGCTCGGGCTGAGTGGTTGGTGCAGTGGTCGGCTCGGGCTGTGGTCCCCGCGAGAACATCAGGTTGACCGTGGAGCCCTTGGTGGCCCTGCCGCCCGCGCTGGGGGCGCTGCGCCCCAGGTACTGGCCCGCAGGTGCGGTGTCGCTGAAGACGGAGCTCCTCCCGACGTTGAAGCCCGCGTCCTCCAAGGTGGTCTTGGCCTCCTCAAAGCTCATGCCGCTCACACTTGGGATCTCGATCTTCTCGCCCTCCAGCACTTCATTGCTGGCCGGGGTGAACTTCGTGGAGTCGACGTTCTGCAGGGCCGCGCTCATCGCGGTTCGCCAAATTGGCCCCGCGTCACTGCTTCCGGAGCCTCTGAGCGTTTTCCCGGGGCCAGTGACCAAGCCCTTGACCGAGGGGTACTGCACACCGGACCAACGCTCGTGTCCGGTGTCCACCGCGACATAGGACACGCCCGCCATCTCCGGGGTGTAGCCGGCGAAGAACACCGCCTTGGCATTGTTGGTGGTACCGGTCTTGCCCGCCTGATCGTATCTGCCGCTGAGCTGCACACTACGTCCCGTGCCCTGGGTCATGACGGTCTTGAGAATGTGGTTGACGCCATCGGCCACCCCGGGGTCCAGCACCTGCTGGCAGTTGGCGGAGGGCACCGCGAGCTCATCCCCCTGCTTGTTGGTGATGCTCTGCAGGATGATCGGGTCGCAGTGGGTGCCGCGGTTGGCGAAGGTGGCGTAGGCCTCCGCCAGCGACAGCGGGGTGACGTCGGAGGTGCCGAGCACCCACGACGGGTTCTCCGACTCCTTGCGCATGTCCTCGCCGTTGGCCAGCTTCACACCCAGCCGCTGCGCCATGTCGATGGAGTTGCAGATTCCCACCTTGGACTCCAGCTGGATGAAATAGGAGTTCACCGACTGCTGGGTGGCGGTGTACATGTCGATCACGCCGTGGGACTTGTCGTAGTTCTGGGGCTTCCAGAGGGCGTTGGTCCAGATGAAGGGGCCCTTGCAGCTGGTGAAGCGCGTGCCTGCGACGGTGAGTGGGCTCGGGGAGTCGAACTTGGTCTCGACGGGAGACATCTTCTGCTCCAGGGCCGCAGCCAGCACGAAGGGCTTGAAGGTGGAGCCCGCCTGGAAACCCTCAATGCCCTTCAGATCCCGGCTCACATTGATGTTGTAGTAGGTCTCACCCGGCTCGGTGCCCAGCTTCGGGCGGCTCTGGGCCATCGCCACGATCAGCCCCGTGGAGGGCTGGAGCAGCACCGTACCGCCCCACACCGGGTCCGTCGGGGCGACCACCGAGCCCACCGCCTCCTCTGCCTCGGCCTGGGCCTTCGGGTCGATGAGGGTCTGGATGGTGAGTCCGCCACGCTTCAGCAGGCTCTCGCGGTCCTCCGGGGTGGTGCCCAGCGAGTCCACCTTCTGCACCAGGGTCTCGAACACGAAGCTGCACAGGATCGGGAAGGGCGAGGTGATGCAACCGCTTGGGGTGCGCTGGATGCCAGCCGGGTCGAAGACCACCTCCGAGGCGGCCTTGGCCTCCTCCTCGGTGATGTACTTCAGCTGGGCCATGCGCTTGAGCACATGGTTGCGGCGCTCCATCGCCTTCTCCGGGTACTTCGCCGGGTTGTAGGCCGTCGGGTTCTGCACGATACCTGCCAACATCGCCGCCTGGTCCAGCGTCAGCTCGGCCGCCGTCGTGCCCCAGTAGTGGTGCGCGGCCGCCTCCACCCCGTAGGTGCGGTCGCCGTAGTAGGCGATGTTGAGGTAGCCCTCCAGGATCTGGTCCTTGGTCAGCTTCTTCTCGATGGCCATCGCGTAGCGCATCTCACGAATCTTGCGCTCGATGGTGGGGGCCTGGGCCTCGTTGACGCCCGCTTTGTCGCCGCGCGACTTCGCGGCCTCGATCTGCACCATCTTCACGTACTGCTGGGTGAGGGTCGAGGCACCCTGGCTGGAGCCCAGCAGGTTCTTGAACACCGCGCGCCCGAGCCCCTGCACGTCGATGGCCCCGTGCTCGTAGAACCGGTGGTCCTCGATGGCGATCTGTGCGTTGCGCATGTGCGTCGAGATGTCGCTGAGGTCCTTGTAGACCCGGTTGTCCTCGTAGAAGGTGGCCAGCTCCGAACCGTCGGCCATCAGCACGCGGGAGCGCTCCGCCTGGGGTGGGACCTCCAGCTCAGCCGGGAGGTACTGCACCGAGTCCGCGGCCAGCTTCGTCGCGGCACCGATCATGGCCGCGCCGGGCACGGCGAGCCCCGAGAGCAGCAGGCCGGAGAGCACACTGACCACCAGGAACAACGCGAACGAGGACAGCCGACGGCTGGCAGGAGGGCGTTTCATGGACCCGATTCTACGTGAGTTGGGCGGAAACCCCAGAGCCTGCGGATCACAGGGAGCGCAAACCCGGCGACTGGATGCGGTGCGTGACCTCCGCGTCCACGAAGGCCACGCCGTCGATCCCGGCCAGCTGCTGGGGGGAGCATTCCTTGGTGGTGCAGCCGTGGATCATGCCGAGATTCGGTAGGGTGCGGGTGATGGTCATCCCGGCGGCACGCAGCAGCGCGGCCACCTCCTCGATCCGGCCGGTGTGGCTGTCGGCCAGCGTCACCACCCAGCTCGACGGCGCGGCCGCGGCAGCGGCCTGACCCTTCGGGGCGGTCACCAGACCCGCGCCGACGTCCTCCTTCGGCAACCCGAGACCGCGCACCCCGGCCACGAGCTGATCCCACAGCTGCTGCCCCCTGGCCCCCGTCGCCTCCGCGATGAGGGCTGCGACCCCGGCGACGTGGGGTGTGGCCATCGAGGTGCCGTCGATGGTGTTGTAGTTCTTCGGTGCGATCCACGAGGAGTAGATCGCCACCCCGGGGCCTGCGATGTTCACCTCACCGCCCTCGACGTCCAGGGCCTGGGCCGAGAAGTCCGCCACCTCCAGGTGCTTGTCCACCGCGCCGACCGCCATCACGTAGGGGCTGTTGGCCGGCGCCCCGACGAACCCGGGATTGCCCCGGCTGCGGGCTGCGTTGTTTCCAGCCGCCGCGATGAGCAAAGCCCCCTGCTCCAGCGCCCGCCGCCCCGCTGCGACATAGGGCGGGTGCACCGTGGTGACGTCCGCGCCCAGCGACATCGAGATCACCTGGCAGCCTTGGCCGAGCGCCCAGTCGATGCCTGCCAGAATGGTGGTGTCCGAGCCGGTGCCGTCGTTGCCCAGCACCTTCGCCACATGGATCTCCGCATCCGGGGCCACCCCGTAGCCGCGTCCCTCCGCCCAGATTCGCGGCCCGGCGGCGGTGCCCACGCAGTGCGTGCCGTGCCCGTGGCCATCCTCGGCGTCCTCACCGTCGATGAACGACGTCGTGACCACCGTGCGTCCCGCGAAGTCCGGGTGTGCGCTGTTGAAACCGGTGTCCAGCACCGCCACCTTGATCCCCTTGCCGGTCCAGGGACATTCGAGCGCCCCCACTGCCTGGAGCCCCCACGTCGCAAGGTCGGTGTCCTCGTAGGAGCTGCTCGCTGCGGACTCCGAGATGGCGTGGTAGGTGGTCTCCGGCAGCACGTCGACGGCCACGTCCGGGTGGGTGTCCGAGAGGGCGACGGTGGGAATGCCGGTGCCGCTCACCACGGCCACCCCCAAGCGGGAGAACCAGTGCTCGACGTGCATCCCCAGACTCTCCAGCACCGTGGGTGCCACGGTCTCGAGCCGAGCAGGGTCCGCGGTGTCGAACACCACGACGAAACGGTTGTGTCGGGTGGTGCTGTCATGAGTGGTCATGTGTGCTCCTCCGCTGGGACGGGTCTTCTCGTCGCTGTGATGATGGTGGGAACAGTGAAACAGGCGGCACTGACATTTTTCTCAATCGACGGGTCTGGCGGAGGTGTCTGTGAACGATCCCCAACTACCGCCCGGGTGCAACCCGGTGGACACCTCCGCCAGCCTCCCGCCTGTCGAGCCGGTGTGCGGCGGGTCAGCCTCGGCTCGACGGTAGTCAGGGACGAGCGGGAAACCCGGAGCTGTGGTTCTCGCCGAACCCCGCCCGAGACCTCACCCCTGACACCTCCCCCGTGGACGAACCCGGCGTTCCTTGCCCCCGTGGCCCCGACCGGAATCCCCGATCCGAGGGCCTGGGGCGAGTTCACCCGCGGTGACCGCCGAAGTGCTCGTCCTACGATCCTTAGTGGTTACTGAAGAAATCTCAGGTAAAGCCTATGCGCCCTCAGGAATCTCAGGTTGTGGTTTTCTGTCATCCTTAAGGACAGTGCCGAAAATGCCTGTCAGCCCATTGGACAATGGCCTGGGAAGGTGAGTCTCCTTCTCGATATTTCTTGGGGGTTGACAAGCCCGGATGAGGGTCGGGGCCTGGTGCTGGGACCCGGGCCAGCGGGCGGGAAACACCCGGAAACGCGAGGTGTCCCCCGACGACTCGTCGTCGGGGGACACCTCGTCGAAGCCGTCAGGCCAGCTTCTTCAGCGCCTCGTAGGACTTCCGGGCGTTCTCCTTCGGACCCTCGCCCGGGGCCGGATCGGCATCCAACATGATGTCCTGCTCCAGCACCCAGTAGCCGTCGAAACCGACGCCTCTCAGCAGCTCCGCGATGGTCGCGAAGTCCACGTCGCCCTCCCCGATGGGGGCGAACATCTCCGCCTTGATGCCCTGGCTCCAGGTGAGCTCACCCGTCAGCAACTTGTCGGTGAGCTCCTTGTGGACGTCCTTGGCGTGCACGATCACGATCCGCTCCGGATGGCGACGCACGATGTCCACCGGGTCCGCGCCACCCGCCATCAGGTGCCCGGTGTCCAGGCACAGGCCCACGCCTGTCTCGTCGAGCATCCGCTCCACCTCGTCGGCGTTCTGGATCATCGTGCCCCAGTGCGGATGCACGCACGCCTTGACCCCGGCCTCGGCGCACACCTCGGCGATCCGGTCCAGGTTGCGGTACAGCGTCGCCCAGCCCGCCTCATCCAGCACCGGGCGGTCGTCGTAGCCGTCGCGACCCGAGTCGCAGGCCAGCACCAGCACCGACCCACCCGCGACGCGGAAGGCCTCCAGCTCCGCCCGCACCGCGGGGATCGGATCGTGCTCCGGGTCGTGCATGACCGCCAGGAAGAAGGAGCCGACGGGGGTCAAGCCGTGCGCCTTCACCGCAGCGGCACGGGCCTCGGGCTCCACCGGAAGCCAACCCTGCGGGCCGAACTCGGTGGCCGTCAGCCCCAGCTCCACCATCTCGCTCAGCACCCGCTCGGGGGCCATCTGGAAGCCCCAGCCCGGCACCTCGCACACGCCCCACGAGATCGGGGCACCAGCAATCCTCATCGTTCAACCTCCACAGTGGTTCCGGTCCTGGCGGAGCGCTCGGCAGCCTCCGCGAGCACGAGGGCGGCCACGCCGTCGTCGACGGTGGGGCTCACCGGGGTGCCGTTGTTGATGGCGTCGATGAACGCCGTCAGCTCATCGCGATACGCATCGGCGTAGCGGGTGAGGAAGAAGTCCAGGTAGACCTCCTGCTGATCCGAGCCGTCGGCGTCGTTGACGCGCACCGTCGTCTCGCGCAGGTTCTCCACCATCACCTCGCCCGTGGAGCCGAACAACTCCACGCGCTGGTCGTATCCCGTGGCGCAGTGGCGGGTGTTCTTGATGACCGCGACGGCCCCGGAGGCGGCCTGCAGCATGGTCACGGCCCCGTCGAAGTCGTCGACCTCGGCCAGAGCCGGATCGAGCTTCTGCCCAACGGCGGTGACATGGGTGATCTCGCCGAGGAAGAACCGGGCCTCGTCGAAGTCGTGGATCACCATGTCCTTGAACACCCCGCCGGAGACGGCCAGGTACTCCACCGACGGCGGGGCCGGGTCGCGGGAGATGATCGACAGCTGTTCGATGCGCCCGATCCGGCCCTCGGCCCCGAGGCGCTGAGCCTTCGCGATGGAGGGGTCGAAACGACGCTGGAAGCCCACCATCACCGGCGGGTGGTCGAAGGTCGCCAGCTCGTCGGACAGGGCCTTGGCCTCCTCGACGGAGGCGGCCACCGGCTTCTCCACCAGCGCGGCCTTGCCCGCCCTGGCTGCGGCCAGCACGTGCTCGCGGTGCAGCGGGGTGGGGGAGCCGATCACGACGGCGTCCACGTCGTCGCTGGTGAAGGCCACGGCCGGGTCGGCGGCGGCCCGGGCGCCGTGCGGCTCGGCGAGTGCCTGAGCCGCCTCCAGCACGGGGTCGCAGACCAGCACGAGCTGGGCCTCAGGGTGGGCGGCGACAGTGGCGGCATGGACCTTGCCGATCCGGCCTGCGCCGATGACTGCGATGCGCAGCATGGTTCTCCTAGGTGGGGTGGGATTCTCAGGGAGCGGGAACGATGATGTCGCGGACCAGACGGTCGAGGTCGGCGTCGGCGTCGAGGAACTGCCGCAGGGTCTTGCGGGTCGGGCCGAAGTCGGCGAACTCCTCGACGGTCATGCCGTCGGGCTCGTAGGCGCGCACGAAGTCGGGGATGCGCCTCAGCTCGTCGATGTAGGCGGGGTTGACGGGGTCGGCCATGCGCTCGCGGGTCTCGTAGTCGGAGTTCGCGATGATCTCCTGCCACTTGAAGGGCGGGGAGACCACCACGTCGCCGCCCACGAACTCGGCCCACTGGTTGACGTTGCGGAAGGCCGCGGCGAGCACGCGGGAGCGGTAGCCGCGCTCCTGGAAGATCTGGTAGGCGCGCTTCATGGCGGCGATCCCGGCCCATTCCAGGGCGGACGGGTCGATGAAGAGACCGTCGCGGGCGACGACGTGCTTGAGCCAGTCGTCGAGGCGGCCGACCATGATGGTGACGACCGGTCCCATCTGGGAGGTGTCGTGTCCGGCGGCCTCCCGGGCCTTCAGGCCGCGCTCGATGGCCTCGGCGGCGGCGATGGCCTGGGGTACGGAGAAGGAGACGGTGACGTTGATGCTCACCCCGCGCGAGGTGGCGTCCTCGATGGCCTCGAGCCCGGTCTTCGTCGCGGGAATCTTCACCACGATGTTGCGGGCCAGGTTGTGGAACTCCTCGGCCTGATCGGCCAGGGCCTTGGCGTCGCGGTGGAGGCGGGGGTCGGTCTGCACGGACAGTCGGCCGTTGCGGCCCTTGTGCTCGTCGAAGATGGGCTCCAGCAGCGTGGCGGCCTCCACGGACATGTCCTTGACGGCCTGCCAGCCGATCTCGGACTCCCCCCAGGTGGGGTGCGCCTCAGCGATGGCCTGGATGCGGGGCCGCCACACGTCGAGGTGCTTGCTGATGGTGGTGTAGGCGATCACGGGGTTGCAGGTCGCGCCGACGCCGCCGTAGGAGATGGACTGGCGGAGCTCGTCGAGGTCCGAGGAATCGTTCCACAGGGCGGTGCTGGTGTTGCGGGCCGCGTCCAGGAGCGGTCCCGGGGTGTACGTGATCTCGGTCATGGGTTCTTTGACTCCTTCTGCGACTCATGACGACGACGCCGTCGTCTGGGCCTCAGTCAACCCCAATGTCCACCCCATGTCAACTCCATGTAATGACAAACGGGGTGGGGTCTCGGGGTCATGTCGGTCGCGCAGGCTCACGGAAATCGGCCAGTCGTAGGTGGGCGGAGAGCCCTCCGGGCTCCTTCGTATGGCTGGCATATTCGCCATAAGTGCTCGTTGCAGCGATTTTGATCGTCTTTGGTGGCGAGGTGAAAGACCAAGGTTCTGGGGGTTCAAGGGGGCGACGGAGGGGTGCCTGCCGTCAGTCTTCGTGGGCTGGGTGACCTGGGGTGTGGCTACTCTGGAAAACAGTTAATCCACTTCTCGTACTTAGTTGCAGGGGCGACATGAACAACAACCAATGGTCCGGCCCGGGTGGTCCCGGATCCCCGCAGGGGCAGCCCCCTCAGGGGTATCAGCAGCCGCTTGTGCCCCAGGGTGCCTGGCATGGGCCGCCACAGCGGAACAACGCCGGGGTGGTGATTGCTCTGGTGGTGGTCCTGGTGTTGGTCATCGGAGGAGGCCTGACCCTGGTGCTCACCCAGCGGGGCAAGGCCGTCCAGGTGGATGCGCAAGGTCAGCCCCAGCCCCAGCCCCAGGGGCAGCAGCAGACCCAGGGCCAGGGTGAACAGTCCAGCCAACCGCAACAACAGCCCCAGGGGCAGGGCCAGTCCCAAGAACAGGAGCAGTCCCAGGAGCAGGGGCAGCAGAACAGTGGTCCGGCTCCGGAGATGCCCAGGAGCTTCGGCGAGTTCGAGTTGATCGACTTCCCGAAGTCCTCGACGCCCGCGGCCGAAGGGGACGGCAATTTCTATGCTCCTGCGGGAGCGACGACGAGTGAGAAGGTCGTCTGGGTTGCGTACATGCCGGGCAAGACGCTGCAGGACCTGCAGAACAACGGTCAGGTGGAGTTCAAGGACCTGGGGGCATGGGCATGCGCGGAGAAGACTGACGGGGGGCAAGGCGTTCGCATGTGTGGGATGCCTGCCTACGGAGGGCTTGCTCTCCTGCTCTGTGACCCGGCCCAGTACGGCGCGGAGGAACTGACGAAGATCGGTGACGAGTTCATGGCGGCTTGGAAGTGAGTGAACTGACATGACCATCCACACCCAACAACCTCCTCACGGATATCCCCCACCCCCCGGCAGGGGCAACAGGGGGCTCATCATCGGCCTGGTGGTGGTTCTGGTCATCGCAGTCATCGGTGTGGGGGCTTTCATGCTCCTCGGGCGCCCCAAGGCTGTGTCGATGGATCAGCTGGAGGAAGCGCGGAGGACGCTGCAGCCGTCGCGGGAGGCGCCGCCGACCGGGCAGGCCCAGCCACAAGGTCAGCAGCCCGAGGTCCAACGAAGCGGCCAGGGGCAGCCGGGCCAGGATGCGGGCGGGAACACCCAACAGCAGGGAACCGGGCCCGCACCGTCGCTGCCGCAGCAGTTCGCCGAGTTCACCCTGGAGAAGGAGCAGGGGGGAACCACGAAATACGTCTCCACCCAGAGCCCGGATGTCTACGTCACCTACTCCGGCAACGTGACCGTCGACGAGCTCACCAGGAAGATGGGCAACCCGGAGAACATCGGGAGCTGGACCTGCGAGGAGACCGGGAGCGGGAAGACCGGAAAGGTCACGTGTGTCGGCAAGGCCTACGAGGGCGCCGTCGTCGTCACCGGATCGACCTATGACTACTACACCGATGATGTGGCGAGCATCGGTGACGACCTGCTGGCGGTCTGGAGGTGAGGACGAGATGCAGCTGAGAGGATCAACCTTCTGCGCCGAGGTCCCCGACGACTGGCAGATCACGCAACAGCCCGGCCATGTCATCGCGGTCTCGCCGACCCCGATGCTGGGGTTCGCGCCGAACGCGGTGCTGCGGGAGTCCCGGATCGCGGACGACCCGCTGGCGTTGGCGGCGGTCAGCCAGGCGCGACTGCGCTCGTCGCAGGACCTGCTGCCCGGCACGGTGACCCTGGGGGTGCAGGCGCTGCTCCGGCACGAGGTGGAACATCGTCGCCTGTGGTTCCTGCTGCCGTTCAGCCTTGAGACCCTTCACGGCAACATCCTCAGCTTGCTCGGGATGCAGGAGATCGTGGTCGTCGACGGTGTGGTGGCGGAGCTGACGGTGACGGTGCCGTTGGTGAGCTGGAATCCGGGGGATCAGTACCACGCGATCCTCGACACGTTGCGTCCACTGCCCGCTGGTGAGCGGATGATGCCGCTGTCCAGCTCCGAGGCGGCGGCCCCGGAGCTTGACGGGTGGGCGACGGAGCGAGACGGCGCACCTCGGGAGGACCTGTCCGGCATCCCGCCGACGGAGCTGGTGCTCCAGGCCCCGCCGATCCCGCTCAGCACCGCGGTCGCGGAGCAGTTCCTGACCAATGCGGCGAACCGGGTGTTCAACCCCGTGGCGGGAGAGGCCAGGGAGGAGCTGGCCGCCGGAGGGATCGTCGACGAGACGGGGAACCTCACCGCGGATGGCTTCTGGTATATGGATCACATCCTGAGTGGTGAGGCCCGGAAAGTCTCGTTCGCCGACCCCGGGCGGGGTGACCACAGGTTCTGGTTCACCGACCCCAGCGCCATCTTCGTCATCCCCCACCCGGAACAGGAGGGGCGCTCCCTGCTGGGCTTCTGCCCCACCAACGACCTGTTCCGGCTGGTCCTGTCCTGGGCGGGCATCACTCCGTCGTGGCCGCTGGAGCTGAACCTCGAGTTGGAGGAGGGCATCTTCCGGGGCAAGGCCGACCGGGGCGTGGTCCCCAGGGGGTACGACGGTGACGCGGCGGAGTTCCTGGCCCAGGACTGGCAGCTCGTGACCTTGTCAGGGCCGAGAGGCAGCATCCTCAACTGGCTGCACACCAGGGCCAGGGGAGATGCGATGGTCTGGGACGGATCACGTCTGAACAACACCGTCATCATCGAACAGGATCCGTCAGAACCGTTCTGGTGGACAGTGATCGAAGCAATCGTGAAAGGAGTTGAATGAAATGGGTGTAGAACAATGGCGGATCGAAGAGTCTGCCTGTCATGGTGTACTTTCTCGGGTCGAGATGGAGAACGGAAATGTGAAGGAGGTCCACGGGAAAGTTTCCTCCAGGGTGGACGAGGTGGGGAGCGCCTGCATCGGGAAGAGCGCAAAGATCGGCTCCCGATTGAATGCGTTGTACAACAGGGTCCTCACCAGGAACATGACTGGAGCTGAAACTCAGATCGACAACGCGGTTTCTGCCGGGAGGAACATCCTTGGTGTTCATAGGCAAGCCAACGCTGAGATGGAAAGTAATGTACAGCGATTCGAGCGAGAGGCATCTGAGCTCGACGAGTTCGAAATCGCGGATGGGAAGCACGTATGAAAGTCGGTACAGAGGAACTCAAGGACTGGCCAGATCCGGCGGCCATGTTCGATGCTTCAGCCAGCTTGGCGGCTGAAGGAAGTGCCTACTACGAAGCGGTTGGCGCTGCTCGCAACATCTGGAGGGAGCTCAGTGCGCACTACTGGACAGATGGGGCTGAACTGCTGTACTCTGCGCTGAATCATCCTGCGGATGTTTCTGCTCAGATCGTGTTCGACTGCACTGTCACGGTATCTGCGGCTTTGACGCTGTTCGCTGATGAGCTCACGAAACTCCGGCAGGAAAACATTGCGCTTCAAGAGGAAGTCGAGGCATACAACAACAAGCCTGCTGCTGATGAGCCAGGGCAAGGTCCTGGTGCTGACGAGGAGATCCGTGCGACGTATCTGAAGGGAGTCGAGCTTCAGAATCGCGTTGCAGACTTGGTGCGGCGCTACGAAGAGGCCATCAGCAATTGCGTCAACAGGCTCTGCGCAGTTGGCGATGATGGAAGCCCTGACCCTGGAAGTGCATATTGGTCCGGTATTCCAGAAAGCCTGCTCAAGAGCGCCTTTGCCGCTGTGGCGCAGGGAGCGCAGATCGACACGACTCGAACCACCGTCAGAGTTTTCCACTGGGATGGCACTGAAATGCATGAGCTCCGTCCAAGGTTCGAGTACAACCGGAGCCTGAGCATCGACTGGTGGGGGATACTTGAAGGGAAGGGTGTCTCCCCTGAGGGGCTGCTCGAACGTTTCAACAAGGCGGTTGAAGAAGGGCACTCAGGTCCCCTCTCGAATTCGAACTATTGGCCGTCAAGGCCTGACGAGGCGCCGGATGTGGCTCATGGGGCAAAACCGCCCTCTCGGGTGACCATGCCTGGGCAACCTGAGCCCGTCAGGGGTGGGCGTATCCGGTTCGGAGGTATAATTGGACTGGTTTCGCTCGGCTTCGAGGCATTCGACCTGTACCAAGAGGAGTACGCTCAAGCAGACCGAAGGTTCCAGGAAGAGCACCCTGAGATGAGTGGAGCAGATCGGCGACGGAGCTCTATGGATGCTGCCGTGGTTCGGACTGGGGCTCAGCTCGCCGCAGCTGAGGCCTTGGATTATCCACTTGGCAACATCTCTACTATTGGAGGGGCTAAAGTTGGCGCGTATGCTGGTGCATGGTTCGGTCCGGCGGGCATCTTGGTTGGCGCCGCAGGAGGTGCTGTTCTCGGATCTTGGATGAATGGTCAGGCGGTAGGAGTGATCATGGATGCCGACACTGGTGAGAACAAGGATGTCGGTGATCGCGTTGGTGACGTGGCTGAAGCCGCTTTCGATGCTCTGTTCAACAACGGGGGCAGATGAGCGTGGCCCTGCGATCAGTCCCACACGCTCGTGGAGGTGGGGCTGCGGGGTCACCGCGGCGCTAGGCTGAGGCCGTGAGCCAGTTCCAGAAGCTCGGCCTGCCGCTACTGCACGCCGGCAAGGTCCGTGAAATGTACGACCTGCCCGACGGTGACGTCCTGATGGTCGCCACGGACAACATCTCCGCCTTCGACCACGTGCTGCCCACCCCGATCCCCGACAAGGGAAAGGTGCTGACCCAGCTGTCGCTGTGGTGGTTCGATCAGCTGGCCGATCTGGTGCCCAACCACGTGGTCACCGAGCAGGTGCCCGAGGCGGTGGCCGGGCGGGCCGTCGTCGTGGAGCGGCTGCAGATGGTGCCGGTGGAGTGCGTGGCGCGCGGCTACCTCACCGGCTCCGGCTGGGCCGAGTACCAGCGCTCCCGGACGGTGTGCGGGATCACCCTGCCCGCCGGACTCCGCGATGGTGACCGGTTGCCCGAGCCGATCTTCACCCCCGCCATCAAGGCTGCGGTCGGGGAGCACGACGAGAACGTCGACCTCGCCACCGTCGCGCGACTCCACGGCGAGGAGTTGGCGCTGCAGCTGCAGGAGGTGACGCTCGCGGTCTACGCCGCTGCGGAGCGGATCGCCGCGCAGCGCGGCATCATCCTGGCGGACACGAAGCTCGAGTTCGGGCACCGCGCCGACGGCACCCTGGTGCTGGCCGACGAGGTGCTCACCCCCGACTCATCGCGGTTCTGGGACGCCGAGCTCTGGGCGCCTGGTGAGTCGATGCCGAGCTTCGACAAGCAGTTCGTGCGCGACTGGTTGGCCAAGGACTCCGGCTGGGACCGGGTGACGCCCCCGCCGTCGCTGCCAGCCGAGGTCGTCGAGGCCACTCGTGCCCGCTACGCCGAGGCCTATGAGCGCCTCGCCGGGAAACCCTTGACCTGATCTTGACATTGCGCCCAGTGATGAACCGGCTGTGCGAGTCTCCCGGGACACCGGCTGAGTGCCCGTTAAGGTGGAGGCCATGCCACGTGTCGTAGTCAACGTCATGCCGAAGCCGGAGATCCTCGACCCCCAGGGCAAAGCTGTCACGGGGGCGTTGAGGCGTCTCGGGTTCGAGGGCATGACCGTGCGCCAGGGGAAGCGCTTCGAGATCGAGGTGGAGGGGGAGGTGACCCAGGAGACCCTTCAGCAGGTCGCGAATGCCGCGGAGAAGCTGCTGGCGAACACGGTCATCGAAACCTTCGAGGTGGTGGAGGGCTGATGACCCGCATCGGTGTCGTCACATTCCCGGGGTCACTCGACGACCACGACGCGCTGCGGGCGGTCCGGCTGAGCGGGGCCGAGGCGGTGCCGCTGTGGCACGGATCCGATTCCATCGACGGCGTGGACGCCGTCATCCTGCCGGGCGGATTCTCCTACGGCGACTACCTGCGCTGCGGAGCCATCGCCCGGTTCAGCCCCATCATGGCCACCGTCATCGACGCCGCCGCCAAGGGGGTCCCGGTGCTGGGCATCTGCAACGGCTTCCAGCTGCTGTGCGAGGCCCATCTGCTGGAGGGCGCGATGATCCGCAACGTGGACCAGCACTTCATCTGCCGGGACCAGCGGCTGCGCGTCGAGACCGTGGACACCACCTGGACCTGTGCCTTCACCCGCGGCCAGGAGATCGTCATCGCGCTGAAGAACGGTGAGGGCAACTACCAGGCCTCACCGGAGACGCTGAAGAAGCTCGAGGACAACGACCAGGTGGTCTTCCGCTACCTCGACAACCCGAACGGCTCGGCCAACGACATCGCCGGGATCACCAACGAACGCGGCAACGTCGTCGGGCTCATGCCCCACCCGGAGCACAACGTCGAGGCCCTGACCGGGGCGTCGCTGGACGGGACGCTGTTCTTCCAGTCCGCGATCCAGTTCCTGGCCCAGAGCGTCTGAGGTGATGGCGCGACGCCGGGGCGTGAGCGAGCTCTACGAGACCTTCGCGCGCGAGACGGCGCCGACCTCGCCGCTGTGGGAGCGGGTGTGTCTGTGGGTGACCCGGAGGCCACGCATCCGCACTCTGCTGGAGCGGATGCCGGAGGAGAAGCAGCAGCCGAATCTGTTCCTGGGGGCGCTGAAGTACCTGGGGCTGCACGAGGAGTTCGACGCCGGGGACGATTGGCGCTTCGAGGCCATCGTCGAGGACCGCTGGGAGGAGCTGCGGCAGCTGATCCTGGCCCGCAGCACCCAGACCAATGAAGCGGGACGGTGCGCGGTGCTGGCCTCGATCCTGGCGGGGCTGCCGCAGCCGGTGCATCTGGTGGAGCTTGGGGCCTCGGCGGGGGTGCTGCTGCAGCCCGACCGCTACCGCTACGACCTCGGCGACGGCGTGATCGCGGGCAGCCGGGCCGAGGACGTCGCACCCGTGGTGTGCTCCGAGGTCTCCGGGACGCCCCCGGGCAGGCCGGAAGCCCTGGTGATCGGGGAGCGGCTCGGGGTGGATGCCAACCCGCTCCGGTTGGATGACGACGAGGTGGCCTGGCTGCGGGCCTTGGTGTGGCCGGGGGAGCAGGACCGGGAGGAGCTGCTGGTCGCAGCTCTGGCCCTGGTGCGCGACCACCCGCCCCAGGTGCTGCAGGGGATGGTGCCGGAGGCCTTCGTGTGGCTGGATCGGCAGGTCGAGGCGCTGCGTCAGCTGCCGGGCAGCGCGGTGGTGATGCACGCGGCCTTCGCGATGTACCTGGAGCGCGCCCAGCGGGCAGAACTGGGGCGGGCGCTGACCCGGCTGGGGGTCCACCACCTGAGCTTCGAGGGACCCCGGATCATGCCGGGAATTTCCGCCCCCGACCCGGGACGGGCCCACTTCGTCGCGGCCCTCGACGGTCACGCGCTCGCCGTCGCCTCCCCACACGGACGCTGGGTGAACTGGCTCTGAGGACCTCCCGAGCGGGGTTGGTCTGGGCCCAAGTCCCAGCGCAAGGTTGCGGGGTCTCGACACGGGATTCCCTCGCTCCGCATCGGGACTCCCGGCTCGACCAGCGGATACCCCCGCTGGTCGAGCCGAGGGCGCTCTGCGCCCGACAGTCGAGACCTCTGGCATCCGGTGCTGGGACTCGCGCTGAGCGGGGATGGTCCGGGCTCAAGTCCCAACGCAAGGTCACCGGGTCTCGACACGGGTGTTCTCGCAAGCTCGCCCACCCGGCTCGACCAGCGGATACCCCCGCTGGTCGAGCCGAGGGCGTTCAGCGCCCGACAGTCGAGACCTCTGGCATCCGGTGCTGGGAGTTGCGCTGAGCGGGGATGGTCCGGGCTCAAGTCCCAGCGCAAGGTCACCGGGTCTCGACACGGGTGTTCTCGCAAGCTCGCCCACCCGGCT
>JAUNKV010000003.1 GCA_030532575.1 Propionibacteriaceae bacterium
AGAAGAACAACACGGCGGCGACGGGGCCGAGCATGATGGCGAAGGCCCTGGGATCAACGTTTCGTTCCAGCAGCACCAGCAGCACGGTGACAGACATCAATCCTCCAGATCAGAGCATCGTGAGCAGGATCAGGAAACCGATCACCGACCCGATCGCGAACACCAGCAGGGTCATCAGGATGAGCACCGGCATGTTGAGCGGGACCGAGCCCATGACGTTGCCGTTTTGCCCATTGACCGCGACGAAGTGCTTGAGCCGTTTCTCCGGCTGGTAGTAGGAGTACAGCCAGATCGGCAGATAGGCCGTCACCCAGCGTGCCCCGTGCAGGTCCACGTGCTCGGTGTCCCAGCGCACCCCCCGGTTGTAGTGGCGGACCATCTGGTCGGCCTTGGCCCGAGTGATGCTGAGCAGCTTGTCCTCAACCACCTGGTCGAGCTGCGAGATGTTGACGTTGCGGGTCTCACTGGTGAAGCCACGCAGATAGTTCGGGTTGTAGCGCAGCGCGGACTTCACATCGAAGGGCAGGATCGCGTTGATGATGTTGTTGGTCTGTGACGGATCCGCCATGTTGGCCCGCTCCGCGTTCGATTCCAGCAGCAGGTCATCGACGTTCAGCTCGAACCGGCGGGCGATGTCGTAGACATCGGCCGAGTAGTAGGTGACGTAGGTGTTCTCCCCACGACGCTCGGTCCAGCGTCGCCTCAGCACCTCACCCTGCCCCGTGACCTGTCCGGTGGCGCGGCCGTCGAAGACGAAGTACGGCAGATACACCCCCACCACGTTCTCCGGCTGGAACTCCCGCTTGAACCTGGGGTGTGCGTAGAACTGCCGCTGGTTCACGAACCCTCGGATGATCTCGACGGCGTGGGCCTTCGGCACCAGGAACGGCAGGATGGCATCCGGCACCGCCCCGTTGGCGATCTGGGCACCGGCGGACAGGTAGGTGCGGCACCAGTGGCAGCGCACCTGCCCCGTCTCGCTGGTGTTGATGACCACCTCAGCCCCGCACCCGGAGCACTTGAAGGTCAACGTCGCCTGGTCGGCCATCAGGTCCCGGGCGGTGCGGGTCAGCTCCGTGCCCTCCAGTTCACTGATACCGCCGGTCAGATCCACCTCGTCCTCGATGCGCGGCTCGTTCCACCGGGAACGGCAGTTCGCGCACACCAGGGAGCGCATCTCGATGAGGTAGCGGATGTCCGAGGAGCCGCAGGTGGCGCACGTGATGGCGCCGCCCTGCGATCCCCGGTTCTCCGCCAGCTCGATGATCTCCGGCTCCCCGGGTGGTGGAGCTGCGGGGGGAGGGGCCGACGGGATCGGCCCCGGGGGTTGCTGCCACGGGGTACCGAAGGGGTGGTGGGGGCCGGGATGGGTCATGATCGTCTTGGACTCACAGCCCCAGCAGACGCTTCTTGACAGCGTCGAACTCCTCCTGGGTCACCACACCGGCATCCAGCAGCTCCTTCATCTGCTTCAGCTTCGCCACCGGGTCCTCCTCGGCTGCCGGAGCGGCCTGCGGGGTCTGCTGGGCGGGTTGCTGGCCCTGCTGCGGCTGCTGGAAACCGCCCATCACGCCACCCATCATGGGAACCCCCATCCCCATGCCGACGATGCCACCGGTACCGCCGTTCTCACCAGCGGCCTGGATGCCCCGGGCCACCGACTGCTGCAGGAAGGAACCGCCGCGCTCGCCGCGCAGGGCGTCGGCACGCTTGACGTCGGAGAGCAGGGCCTTGGTGTCCTCGTCGTACTCGATGGCTGCCAGTGCCACCCGCTTGACCTCGATGCCGCGTCCGGAGAGCCACTGGTAGTTCTCCTCCAGGGCCGCAGCCAGGGACTTCGCGAAGCCCACGGAGTCCTGCTGGATCCGGGTGATCCGGTTGCCCTGGGAGGGGTCGTTGGTGTACTTCGAGAAGGCGGCGGACAGGGAGCCCACCACCTCGGTGAACAGCTGCTCACCGACGGGGTTGTTCATGTCCGCCAGGTCGAAGGTCTCGTTGTTGCCGATGTGGCTGGCGGGAACCAGCGACTGGACGAACAGGATCGGGTCAACGATCTGGAAGGTGTAGGAGCCGCGGGTCACGGCACCGACCTGGGCGCCGAGGTAGGCGTCGTCCCAGTAGATCTCCGCCTGGGTGCCGAACTTGTTGTCCGGGATCTCCTTGAGGTTGATGAAGAACACCTGCTGCTGGGCGCCCGGGCGGCCGCCGTACTTGAAGCGCTCCCAGGACGACTTCACGATGGAACTCCACAGCCCGTCACCGGCAAAGACCGACCGGGCGCTCGGGTCATCACTGTTGAAGATGAAGCCGCCGGGTTCTGCGACGAAACCAGTCATCCGGCCATCCTGGAAGGTCATCAGACCGTAGCCCTCGGGAACGATGATCTTGGAGCCGTTGGAGATGATGTTCTCCGAGCCCTTGGTGTTCGCGCCTCGCCCGGCGTTGCGCCCGGAGTTGACGCCGGGGAAGAAGGCCGCCGTGGCGGAGACCCCGCTGGGCACGGTGATGAAGTCGAGCCACTGATCTGCGAACACTCCACCGATGGAACCGGCGAAGGCCTTGATGAAACCCATGTGATGCTCCTGAGTCCTTGAGGTGACGTCCCCACGGTGGGGTGCACGCCTTCCATGGTTCCACATGAGGGGTCCTTCGCCGAAGCGGAGGCCGGTTTCCTGACACCCCGATTCGCCTCGGTAGACTTCCCCGACGTGTTGCAGGTCAAGGACGTGGAGGTGCGTGCGGGGGCGCGATTGCTGCTCTCCCCGGTGAGTTTCCAGATCGCCGCGGGGGATCGGGTCGGTCTGGTGGGGCGCAACGGCGCCGGGAAGACCACTCTCACCCGAATCCTGGCCGGAGAGGGGCCACCGGCGGCAGGCACCATCACCCGCTCCGGGCAGCTCGGCTACCTGCCACAGGACCCGCGTTCCGGTGATCCTGACCAGCTGGCCAGGGACCGCATCCTCGGGGCGCGAGGGCTCGACCAGGTGATGGTCAGGCTGCGGCGCGCCGAACAGGAGATGAGTCTCGCCGACGGGGATGCGCGGGAGGCCGCGATGGCTGCCTACGCCCGGGCGGAGAACGCCCTGCTGGCGGCCGGAGGCTATGCCGCGGAAGCCGAGGCCGCGCGGATCGCAGCGAACCTGGGGCTCCCGGAACGGGTCCTAGGGCAGCCCCTCCACACCCTCTCGGGTGGGCAGCGGCGTCGGATCGAACTGGCCAGGATCCTGTTCTCGGATGCGGACACGCTGCTGCTCGACGAGCCCACGAACCACCTCGATGCGGACTCCATCACCTGGCTGCGGGGCTACCTCCAGAGCTTTGCAGGTGGGCTGGTGGTGATCTCCCACGACGTCGGCCTGCTGGAGGCGGTGGTGAACAAGGTGTTCCACCTGGATGCGAACCGCTCCGAGCTGGACGTCTACGCGATGGACTGGAAACGCTACCTGCAGCAGCGGGAGACCGATGAGAAGCGTCGGAAGCGGGAGCGTCTCAACGCTGAACGCAAGGCCTCCCAGCTGATGGCCCAGGCGGATCGGATGCGGGCCAAGGCCACCAAGGCCGTGGCCGCGCAGAACATGGCCAAGCGGGCCGAGAAACTTCTGTCGGGCATTGAGGAGGAGCGGGCGGCCGACCAGGTGGCCCGGATCCGTTTCCCGGACCCGGCGCCATGTGGGCGTACCCCGCTCATGGCGCGGGACCTCAGCAAGGCCTACGGTTCCCTGGAGGTGTTCACGGCGGTGGACCTGGCCATCGACAAGGGATCGAAGGTGGTCATCCTCGGTCTGAACGGGGCGGGCAAGACCACCATGCTGCGTCTGCTGGCAGGGCTGGAGGAACCGGACGTGGGGGAGCGGGTGCTCGGGCACGGGGCCAGGCTCGGCTACTACGCGCAGGAGCACGAGACCCTGGATGTGAACCGCAGCGTGCTGCAGAACATGGTCTCCGCTTCCCCTGACCTCGGTGATGTCGAGGTCCGCAAGGTGTTGGGCTCCTTCCTGTTCACCGGGGATGACGTGGACAAACCGGCGCGGGTGCTCTCGGGTGGGGAGAAGACCCGGTTGGCCCTCGCGATGCTCGTGGTCTCGGCCGCCAACGTGCTGCTGCTGGACGAGCCGACGAACAACCTGGACCCGGCCTCCCGTGCCGAGGTGCTCTCGGCGCTGCGCAGCTACGCGGGCGCCGTCGTGCTGGTCACCCACGACCCGGGAGCCGTCGAGGCCCTGGAACCTGACCGGGTGCTGATCCTGCCCGATGGCGTGGAGGATCTGTGGAGTGACGACTACGCAGAGCTGGTGGCGCTCGCCTGAGTGGACAACGTTGTGTGCATTTCAAGCACTCCTCCCGTTCACTTGAGCAGTCGAATGCTCAATCCTGTCTAATCTGAGCCCAGGAACGATCAGGAGGGGCGATGGCACGCATCAGTTTCGGGACCGGCGGTTGGCGGGCGATCATCGGCGATGAGTTCATCCGTGGCAACGTGGCGTTGTTGTGCGGGGCCCTTGCGGCACGGATCAAGGACGAGGGTGTGGCGGATCGAGGGCTGGTCATCGGCTACGACCGGCGATTCCTCTCCGATGTGGCTGCACAGTGGGCAGCCGAGGTGTTCGCGGGGGAGGGGGTGACCTGCCGGGTGATCCGCATCGACCAGGCCCCGACCCCGCTCATCATGTGGACCGTCAAGGACCTGGGGCTGCCCTACGGCATGGCCATCACCGCCTCCCACAACCCCGCGCTCTACAACGGCATCAAGGTCTTCACCGAGGGGGGCAAGGATGCTGACGAGGAGGTCACCCGCGACATCGAGGCCAGGATGACCGCTCTCGAGGTCTCCGGCGAGGAGGAGATCGGCCGCATCGACTACCAGCGGGCCGTCGCGACGGGGGCAGTGACCGAGATCAACCCGTTCAACGGCTACATCGACTCCATCATCGCCCAGGTGGACATGGCGGCCATCCGTGATGCCGGGTTGAAGATTGCCCTGGATCCGATGTTCGGGGTCTCCCGGACCTCCCTCCAGACCATCCTGATGACCGCCCGTTGTGAGGTGGACGTGATCCATGACCGGCGGGACACCCTGTTCGGTGGCCGGATGCCTTCGCCCAGCAGCGCCACCCTGGAATCGCTCAAGCAGTACGTCGTGCAGCACGGTTGCGCGCTCGGCATCGCCACCGACGGTGACGCCGACCGGCTGGGGGTCATCGACGACAAGGGGCGTTTCCTGCACCCCAACCAACTGCTGGTGATCCTCTACTACTACCTGCTCAAGTACAAGGGCTGGCGGGGGGACGTGGCCCGCAACGTCGCCACGACCTCGCTGCTGGACGATGTCGCCGCGATGTTCGGGCAGACCTGCCACGAGGTCCCCGTCGGTTTCAAGTGGGTCTCCGGGAAGATGCTGGAGACCGGGGCCATCATCGGTGGTGAATCCTCCGGTGGTCTCACCGTCAAGGGCCACATCTTCGGCAAGGATGGTATCTACGCCGCCGCGCTGCTGGTCGAGATGTTGGCGGTGGTCGGCAAACCCATGAGCGAGATCTACGAGGAGATCACGGGCCAGTTCCCGCCCCACCACATGGCGGAGACGGATTTCTCCTTCGACCCCGAGCGCAAGCCGGAGATCCTGAAGACCCTCATGGAGGACCGGAAGCTGCCGGAGTTCAGTGCCACCGTGGTGGACGTGTCCTACCGTGACGGCTGCAAGGTGTACTTCGACAACGGGTGGATCATCGCCCGGTTCTCCGGGACGGAGCCGCTGCTGCGCATCTTCTGCGAGATGCCCTCGCGGGAGGAGGCAGAACAGGCCTGCGAGGAGTTCCGGCAGTTCCTCGGGTTGTGACAAGGATGCACAGCGACTATTACGCTTTCATAACGAAGTCCCGCTAGACTCCGCACGTGTACCCCAACCAGTTCATTGGAGAACCATGAACCTCCGTGATCTCACATCGGTGTTCGTCAGGCACTGGCTGCTCCTGGCGGGATGCGTCGTCGTCGGCGGTGTGCTCGGGATCGCCGTCGGTTCAGGCGCGACCCCAACCCACACGGCCACTTCGCGGGTCTCGGTCGTCGCAGCCGGGGCCACCACCCCTGAGGATGCCGGACGTCTCACGACGATGGTCCGCTCCGAGATGACGCTGTACCAGGCCCTCGTGACCTCCCGGCCGGTTGCGGAGCGTGTTGCAGCCCGCATCCAGGCAGTGACTCCGGAGCAGGTCAGCGGGGGAGTCTCGGCCACAGCGGCTGATCAGCTTCTGGTGATCCGGGTCACCCAGAGTGATGCCGGACTGGCCAAGCGCATTGCAGAACTCGTGGCCGATGAGGTGGCGTTGGAGATCGGGGAGTTGCACCCCGTGACCCCGGCCATCATCCAGGCCCGCCCCATCGAGACCCCTGTCACTGTCTCCTCGGACAACTTCAGCACCCGCACCCTCGCGGCGGCCGGGGCTGGCCTCGGACTGGTGGCTGGGCTGGCCCTCGTCGGGTTGCTCGCGGCATTCCGCCCGGTGGTCGGTTCCGGGGCCAACCTCGTCGGCGTGGTGGGGCCACACGTGCTGCGGGCCCATCCCAGCCCGCTGGCCACTCAACAGCTCGCTGCCATCCTCGGGCAGCGACTCGACGCAGCAGGCGGTTCGGTGGTCCTGGTGGGGAGCGGGGCGCTGGTGAACCTGGGGCCGTGGTCCCAAGGGGTCACCGAGGCCCTGGGGCCACGGCTGGATGCCATGACGGTCAGCGCCGACGGGCAGGATGCGGATGTGGTGGCGGCGATCTCCCACGGTGCCGTGACCGCGTTGCTGGTGAACCCACGCGATCAGCTGGCGAAGGTCAAGGAGCAGGCTGCGCTGCTGGCAGCCAGCGGAGCCGACCTGGCGGCGATCGTGGTGGTCAGCGAGCCCCGATCCTGAGCAGCGCCCGCTCCCAGGCGAACTTCTGCTGCTCCTCACGGCGGCGGTGGGTCTGCATCGTGAGCAGGGTGGCCAGGGCCAGCCACCAGATCAGGCTGACGGGGAAGTTCTTGATGAGCAGTGTGTCGAAGGCGAAACCGACCAGGGTGGCGGTCAGTGCGGCGGCGAGCGTGGTCTCGAAGGGACCCTTGGCGGTGAACAGGGACCACAGGGTCACCGCCACCACGGCAAGCAGTGCGATCAGGCCGACCAGACCCAGCTCGGCGAGCACCGCCACGTAGGTGTTGTGGGCGTGGGCCAGGGTGAGCCCTCCCGGCATCTGCTTGTCATAGTGTGCTCCCGCCTGAGGCAGTATGCCGGCCTCGAAGCCATACCACGGCCACAGCACGCCGTACCCCATACCGAAGACCATCCTGGGAAACGTTGAGAAGGTCTGTTCCAGCCCGTAGGCCCAGGTTGCCGTCCGGCCTCCGCCCGTGGGATCGAAGCCGCGTGCGGTCAGCACCCGCAGTGCGAGCAGGATGAAACCGACGAAGCCGACGGTGATGCCGGAGGCGAGCAATGGCATCAGCTGGGGGCGGGAACGCACCGTGGTGATGACCGTCGTGGCGGTCATGATGGCCATGAACACGGCCACGGTGATGAGGCCCGCGCGGGCCCCCGTTGCCACCAGGTAGCCGAGGTGGGCGAGAGCGCCGATGCAGGAGAGCAGCCGCCGATATCCCTGAAGCACGGCTCCGACGCACACGGCCACGCCGATGAGCAACGCGATGTGGAGGACGGCGGCACCGCCGAGCCGGGTGGCAAGACGGCCGTAGAGCTCACTGTTGGCTGCGTTCAGGGCCACGCCGAGGGGAGTGACCGCCGCGCAGGCCATGGCCAGCCACCATGCTGCTTGGAACAGGCGTCTCGGAGGGATCATGCAGATGGTCAACAAGGCAGTGGCCATGGTCATCAACGCGGTGAGCAACGGGCCGAGGAGAAGGATCAAGGGCACCCGCACTGCTGTGTCCGGGTCCCCCCAGGCCATGCTGACGCGAGGATCGGACAGCGGAACCGTCGCTGCTGCCCAGCCCAGTAGCAGCACGAAGGAACCGGCTCCCACCACCAAGGCCCGGGAGGGTGGGGCGGTACGGATGTGACCACTGCGCTGCAGCAGGGTGATCAAGATCAGGACTGACAGGGCTGGGGCCAGCACCAGGGTGAAGATGGTGAGCCCGGTGCGCCCCACTGGATCCTCTGTGACCAGGGTGGTTGCGGCCAGCAACACCACCGAGACCACCGCCAGCGCTGTGCGTGTCCACGGGTCCCAGGAACGCCGGTTGACCGGCTTGGGGGAAATCGAGACGGAGCGCAGCACCCAACCATTGTATTCGTAAGGGGCGCAGATACCGATTTCAAGGAGTCACGGTGTAGAGACTGAGGGTGAAGGCGGCGTTCGTCGTGATCTCAGTGGGCAGTCGGTGATCGTGGAAGGCATTCGGCCCCATCCGCACCAGGTCGTGCGCCCCCTCGGCGGTCAGGTGCAGGGGAAAGGTGATCTCCAGACGGTGCAGGAGGCTGAAAGCGGACAGAGAATGATCCAGCCGATGGAGTTTCTCCGGCTCGACACCGAGCAGGCCGAACCCATCACGCAACTCCGCCAGGTGCCCGGGAGTCGGGGTCACCACGGCGAGCAATCCACCCGGGGCCAGCACCCGCTCGAACTCACCCGGGTTGCGCGGGGCGAAGATGCACACCACGGCATCCAGCATGTCGTCGCGTACCGGGAGCCCGGCCCAGGTGTCCGCCACGACCACGCCCAGCCGGTTGTGCTGCCGGGCGGCACGTCGACACGCCGCGGGGGAGACATCGGTGGCGAGCCCCACCGCATCGGGGTGGGCCTCCAGGTGGGCTCGCAGGTGGTGGGCGGTCCCTGCGCCGAATTCGGCCACCCGGGAGCACCCCGCCAGCGCCCGGGTCAGCGCCTCGGTGAGTGGGTGGTACCAGCCAGCTGTCAGGAAGCGGTCCCTGGCGGCCACCATGTCAGCTGTGTCGGCGTTGCGTGGGGCCGCCCGCAGCGCCAGGTTCACATGACCCTGCCGGGCCACGTCGAAGCGGTGACCCCGCTCACAGGCCAAGACCATCCCGTCGAGGCCGACGGGGCATCGGCAGGCGGGGCAGGCCAACCAGTCGACCACCAAAGACAGGCCGGAGAGTTTGGAGGATTCCACAGCCAGCCACTCTATGCACTCACACGGTAGGTTGGGGGTGTGCAAGACATGCCTGTTGTTCTCGTCACCGGGGCGACCCGCGGCATCGGCCGCGTCATCGCCGAACAGTTCGTGGCCGCGGGATACCCGGTCGCGGGCACCCATCGCGCAGGAGGGGAGGTGCCTGAGGGGGTCCTCCCCGTGGAGTGTGACATCACCGACCAGGCCCAGGTCGATGCCGCCTTTGAACACATCGAGGCCGAGCTCGGTCCCGTCGGGGTGCTCATCGCCAACGCCGGGGTCACCAAGGACACCCTGCTGGCCCGGATGTCTGACGACGACTGGGACAAGGTCATCGGTACCAACCTCACCGGCACCTTCCGGGTGGTGCGACGCGCTGCCCGGCCGATGACCCGGGCCCGGTTCGGACGTATCATCCTGATCTCCTCGGTGGTGGGGCTGATGGGGTCCCCGGGGCAGGTCAACTACGCCGCGTCGAAGTCCGCGCTGGTCGGGATGGCGCGCAGCCTCACCCGGGAGTTGGGCAGCCGCAACATCACGGCCAACGTGATCGCGCCCGGATTCATCGAGACCGACATGACCGCCGTCCTCAGTGAAGACCTGGTGAAGCGTTACACCGAACAGACCCCGGCCAAGCGGCTCGGGGCGGCCGAGGATGTCGCCCAGGCTGCTCTCTTCCTGGCCGGGGCCGGGTACGTCTCGGGCGCCGTCATCCCCGTCGATGGCGGCCTCGGCATGGGACATTGACCACAACACGAACAGGACAACTCATGGGAATCCTCGAAGGCAAGAACATCCTGGTCACCGGCGTGACCATGAACACCTCCATCGCCTACCACGTCGCCGACATCGCGATGAAGGAGGGGGCGAAGGTCGTGGTCAGCAACCTCGGGCGGGCCGTCGGCCTCACCCGGCGGGTGGTCGGGCGGATGGAGAGCGCCCCGCCGGTGCTCGAGCTCGATGTCACCGACCCCGAGCACCTGGCAGGGCTCACCGGTCAGCTGGGGGAGCACTTCGATGAGCTTCACGGCATCGTCCATTCCATCGCCTTCGCCAACCCAGAGCGGGCCCTCGGCGGAGCTTTCCTCGAAACCGGTTGGGAGGACGTCGGTGTCGCGTTGAACACCTCCACCTACTCCTACGTCTCCTTGGCGATGGCCTGCAAACCGATGATGAAGCCGGGGGCCTCGGTCGTCGGGCTCACCTTCGATGCCCGGGTCTCGTGGCCCAAGTACGACTGGATGGGGGTCGCCAAGGCCGGTCTGGAGTCGGCCAGCCGCTACCTGGCCCGCTACCTCGGGCCGGAGGGAATCCGCTCCAACCTGGTGGCCGCAGGCCCCATCGACACCATCGCCAAGAGCGCCATCCCCGGGGCTGACGAGTTCAACGACATCTGGGGGCAGCGTGCCCCGCTCGGATGGGATCCGAAGGATGCCACCCCCACGGCCAAGGCCGTCGTGGCCCTGCTGTCGGACTGGTTCCCCGCCACCACGGGAGAAATGATCCACGTGGACGGCGGCCTTCACTCCACGGGGGCCTGAGTCGCGGTAACGTGGGCCGTATGGCAGCGGTCGCGGAACTCGCAGGTGTGACGGTCAGGCGTGGGCAGGCAGTCCTGCTCGATTCGGTCGATCTCCAGATCAACGAGACCGACCGCTGGGTGCTGATCGGCCCGAACGGAGCGGGAAAGACGACGCTGCTCAGCGTGCTGGCGGGCACCATGCACCCGACCTCAGGGGTGGTCGGGCTGCTCGGCGAGGTGCTGGGCACCGTCGATGTCTTCGAGCTGCGTCCGCGGATCGGGCTCACCTCCTCGGTGCTGGCCGAGCGGATTCCGCCACACGAACGAGTGCTCGACGTGGTGGTCTCCGCGGCCTGGGCCGTGGTGGGCAGATGGCGCGAGGAGTACGACTCGGAGGATGAGGACAGGGCCAGGGAGCTGCTCGCCGCACTCCGGGTGGGCCATCTGTGGGAACGGACCTTCGGCACCCTGTCCGAGGGGGAGCGCAAGCGGGTGCAGATCGCCCGAGCACTCATGACCGATCCCGAGTTGCTGCTGCTCGACGAGCCTGCCAGCGGTCTCGACCTTGCGGGCCGGGAGGCGCTGGTTGCCACCTTGGAGGAGCTGTTCCAGGACCCCTGCTCCCCGGCAACGGTGCTGGTCACCCATCACGTCGAGGAGATCCCGGACGGGGCCACCCACTGTCTGCTCATGGCAGATGGCAAGGTGTTGTCGGCAGGTCCCATCATGCAGACCCTCACCGATGCCAACCTCAGCGCCG
Organism: Propionibacteriaceae bacterium; assembly: GCA_030532575.1. GTDB lineage: Bacteria > Actinomycetota > Actinomycetes > Propionibacteriales > Propionibacteriaceae > Arachnia. The sequence goes on from JAUNKV010000003.1 coordinate 11,395, forward strand.
CCTTCGGGATGGAGCTGGCCATCTCCCGCAGTGAGGATGGGCGCTGGAGTGCCCGCGCCCGACGCTGACCCGGGGGAGGGCGGGCGCAGGGGCGGGCGTATGCTTGGCCGCAGTGAAACCGTGCCGTCCTGACAGCGAAGGAGCCATCCGTGACCAAGCCCCGCATTGAGACCGACTCGATGGGCACCGTCGAGGTTGCCGCAGATCGTTACTGGGGAGCCCAGACCGAGCGTTCCCTCCACAACTTCGACATCGGTCGGGAGACCTTCGTCTGGGGTAGGCCGATGATCCGGGCGCTCGGGGTGCTGAAGAAGTCGACGGCCCTGGCCAACGCGGAGCTGGGGGAGCTGCCCCGGGAGCTGGCCGACCTCATCGCGAAGGCCGCCGACGAGGTGATCGCGGGGGAGCTGGACGACCACTTCCCGCTCGTGGTGTTCCAGACCGGCTCCGGCACCCAGTCGAACATGAACGTCAACGAGGTGGTCTCCAACCGCGCCATCGAGATCGCCGGTGGTGAGCTGGGCGCCAAGACCCCCGTGCACCCCAACGACCACGTCAACCGGGGCCAGTCCTCCAACGACACCTTCCCCACCGCCATGCACATCGCGGTCGTCCAGGAGCTGGCAGCGATGTACCCGCGGGTGCGCAAGCTCCGTGACACCCTTGACGCGAAGGCCAAGGAGTACCACGACATCATCATGGTGGGTCGCACCCACCTCCAGGACGCCACCCCGATTCGGCTGGGACAGGTGTTCTCCGGCTGGGTGGCGCAGATCGACTTCGCGCTGGAGAGCATCGAGTACGCCGACTCCCGGGCCCGGGAGCTGGCCATCGGCGGCACCGCGGTCGGCACCGGGCTGAACGCCCATCCCCGCTTCGGCGCGCTGACGGCTGAGAAGATCTCCGCTGAGACCGGCATCAAGTTCACCCAGGCCGCCAACCTTTTCGCCGCGCTGGGTGCCCACGACGCCCTGGTGCTGGTCTCGGGGGCCCTGCGGGTGCTGGCCGATGCGCTGATGAAGATCGCCAACGACGTGCGCTGGTACGCCTCCGGGCCGCGCAACGGCATCGGCGAGCTGCTGATCCCCGAGAACGAGCCCGGCTCCTCGATCATGCCCGGCAAGGTCAACCCCACCCAGTCCGAGGCCATGACGATGGTCGCCACCAAGGTCTTCGGCAACGACGCCACCGTCGGTTTCGCCGGATCCCAGGGCAACTTCCAGCTCAACGTCTTCAAGCCGGTCATGGCATGGTGCGTGCTGGAGTCCATCCAGCTGCTGGGGGATGCCTGCCAGTCCTTCGACTCCAACTGCGCCTACGGCATCGAGCCGAACACCGAGCGGATCCAGGCGAACCTGGAGACCAACCTGATGCAGGTCACCGCCCTCAACCGACACATCGGCTACGACAAGGCCTCCAAGATCGCGAAGAACGCCCACCACAAGGGCATCTCGCTCAAGGAGTCCGCGCTGGAGCTCGGCTACGTCACCGAGGAGGAGTACGGCAAGTGGGTGGTCCCGGCGGACATGACCCAGCCCAGCGCTGACGAGTGATCCTGACCGTGAACATGGTGGGTGGAGGTCATGGCGACCTCCGCCCACCATGTCATTCGGGTTTGCTCGTTGCGACCCCGAGGCCGATGGTCCCGATGAAGTAGTGTCCGCCGGTGGGGGCGGTCAATTCGTGGGAGGCGAGCCGCTCCATCGTTGCGGGATCGTACACCTCCAGCGTGGGGGTCTCGATCGCGTCGTCATGGAGCACGTACAGCAGGCCGTCGGAGAAGGCGATCTGTTTGAGCCGGGGACCGACATCGAAGGTCTCGACCTGTCGAGTGGCCGGGTTCACACGGGAGATGTAACGGTACTCCTCGAACTCCCGGATCGTGGGGTTCAGGTAGGTGTGGGCCACGTACAGCATCCCGCCGTGCTGCTCCACCTGGTAGGGCACATCCTGCTCGAGGGGAATCTCCGTGATCTCTCCGGTGGTGAGGTCTGCCACGCTCAGCGCGCTGCGGGTCTCATCCAGGTTGGGAAAGACGTCCTGGTTCTCGAGGTCAGGTAGCACGAAATACACGGTGTTCCCGAGGATTGTTGCGTCGCTGATATCGCTGACAACGGGGGGAATGTTCAGAGGTGATGAGACGTCGAAGCGGCTTTCCTCTGTGTACTTGTCGCCCTGTTGCTTGAGGACCAAAATTCGCAGTGGCCCGTAGGTTCCATTGGATTCATCGGAGTAATCCGGGTTTTCCGGGGTCAGCGCGAGCAGGTTCTCGTTTGCAGCTCCCAGAGCACCAGGCGCGTCTCGACCTGTCTGGTAGGTGGTGATCAGCTCGCCGCTTTGTGAGTAGACCTCGAGCCAAGTCCGATCGCCGAGGGAGAGGTGGGAGAGCACCACGTGGTCGTTGACCTCGGCCACCCCGAAGGCGCCGGCTTCCTTGGTGCGGTGGCTGTGCACCGAGCAGGTGGCCCGGTCGAGTCGGGAGATGTTGGTCTGGTCGCGGATGGTGTTGCCGTTGGAGGCGAACCACTGTGATGGCTGGTCACCGGAGAACTCCGCGGCGGCGAAGACGCCCTGCACGTCAGCCTTGATCGAAGCGCGCTTGCCCTGCTGATCCCACAACTCCACGTGGGTGGGCCGGACCTGCTCGGAGGACCAAGATCACAGCCACCCCGTGGGCGCAGTCCTCCGGCGTGGGTTTCTGAGGGGTGCAGGCGGTGGCAGCGATGACTGCCGCTGCCGCCGCCACCCAGAATTTCTTCGTCATCGGAGCCTCCTTCGACCCGCCATTGAAACTTGGCGCAAGGCTACTGGAGTATTGGTTGCTGTCGGGCCAAACGCAGCAACTCGGAGCGGTACAGGTCTGTGAGAGCGGGGCAGAGGTCAGGTGTTGGCTCTTGAAGCCCAGCGCTGGGCGATGATCGAGCAGGCCACCAGCTGCAGCATGTGGAAGACCATGAGGGGGAAGACGATGAGTCCCACCGGCTGACCGGCGAACAGCACCGTGGCCATCGGCACCCCGGTGGCCAAGGACTTCTTGGTGCCGCAGAAGACGATTGCCACCCGGTCACCCCGGGAGAACCGGAGCCACGTGGCAAGCCGGTGGGTCAGCAACAGCATCACCGCAAGGATCACCAGACACAGGGCGAGCATGACCAGGAACTCAGCCGCCCCCAACCGGACCCCGGTCACCCGGAAATCGGAGAATGCAGTGTAGACGACGAGGCAGATCACGCCTTGGTCCAGCCACTTCAGACGTGCCTTGTGGCGGGCCATGAACTCCGCGGTCCATGGGCGCGAGCACTGTCCCAGCACGAAGGGGAGCAGCAGCTGCAGCATCACCGCGGCGAAGGCGCCCCAACCGATGGGGGCGGCCCCGGTGGAGGGGAGCAGGGCCATGACCAGCAGTGGGGTGAGCACCACGCCCAGCAGGTTCGACGCCGTCGCTGAGACAATCGCCCCGGCGACATTCCCCCCGGCCAGCGAGGTGAAGGCGATCGACGACTGCACCGTCGAGGGCACCAAGCTCAGGAAGGCCAATCCCAGGGCAAGTTCCGGGCCGTACCAGGGAAGATGCAGCAGGCCGAGGCCGATCAGCGGGAACAGCACGAAGGTGCAGGCCAGGATCGTGCCGTGCAGCCGCCAGTGCCTCAACCCCGCCCAGGCCTCCGTTGCCGAAAGCCGCGCCCCATAGCCGAGGAAGAGCACAAAGATGGCTGCCTTCGTCACCCACCCCAGTGCTGTCGCCGTTGTTCCCTCGACGGGCAGGGCATAGCCGATCCCGGCGGAGAGCAGGATGAGCAACAGGAACGGGTCCTTCAGCTTTGAGAGCACGCTTTTTCCTTGGCGAATCGGGGCCTGCGGAACAGTTCCCGGGTGGTGCGGTGACCAGACGACTGTCCGGGAGGAATCTCGGTGGCGGCGATGACCGCGACGGTCTCATCGGCATGGGTGTGCATCATCTGGTGGGAGGCCCCGGCGATGACATGACTCGTGGTCGCAGGACCACATTCCATCAGCTGCGCCACCCAATCGGGTGGGGTGAGGGCGTCCTTCTCGCCGACCACCAGGGTCACCGGGGCGGCGACCTCGGTCAGCCGCTTCGACAGCGAATGGTTCAGCAGCGCGGGCACCATCTCGGCCACATATCTCGGCCCCGCCCTGAAGAAGGCCCGCAGCGTGGCGAAGGAGGACGGCAGGGTCTCGTGGACCGCCGCCTGGATGAAACGCAGGCACACCGTGCGGAAACGCTTCTCCCCCTCGTTGACCACAGGAGCCAGCAGCACCACGCGCTCGACCAGGTCGGGGCGCTGGAGGGCCACCTCGGTGACGATCTGCGACCCCATCGAATGCCCCACCCACACAGCGGGGCCCAGCCCCATCTCGTCGGTGGCACGATGCGCCACCCTGGCGAACTGGCCGATCCGCAACGTCTTGTCCGGGTCCCGGGTCGGGCCAAAACCCGGCAGGTTGACCGATACGACGGTGCCGCGTTTGCTCAGCCGTTCCGCCAGCGGGCGGAAGTAGTACGACGACATCCCCAGCCCGTGCACCAGGACGTAGAACTGCGGCCCAGAGCCGTGGATACGGGCCACGACCTGCAACCCGTCGATCTCCAACACACGTGTCCTCACGCCCTCATCCTCCCGGCTCGGAACCCCTTGGGGGAAATCAGCAGGGCGAGGCAGCCGCCACCAAGCAGCAGGGGCGGCAGCCAGAACAGCCACCACCAGGGCTCCGGTCCGATGGTGCCGGAATCCGGGCCGAGCTCGGTGCTTCGCGCCCAGGCCAGGAAAGCATCCCCTACGGGGAGCAGTCCCAGAGCACTGGCCCGACCGCCCGGCAGCGGTAGGGGAACCCCTGCAAGTTCGGCCTCCCGATCCAGTGCGGTGGCGAGTTGGAGGTCACCGCTTCGGCGGGCGGCGGCCAGGGTGACGGCCGAGGCACTCAAGGACACCCCCGCCACGAGGGGGCCTGAGTCCACATCTGCTTCTCCGCGGGTGCCGTGGGGGTACTCGCGAACCCCGACCAGACCCAACTGTTGGGTGAGAAAGTGCTCCTTGTAGCGAGTCCACTCCGCTCTGGCCAGCTCCGGGTCGATCTCCGGCAGGAAGGTCTGGATGATCGACTGCGAGGTGGCACGGGATCCTCGTTCTCCGATCCTGTGGACGAGCAGCCCGGTCCCGGGATCGCGGTGCTCAGCCGCGGAAACGAACCAGTCCCGGGTCACCTGGGCCAGGCCCGGCACCGGGAGGAGCGCATCAGCACGGTGTGCGGCTGCCAGCGCCACCACGACATCGCAGGGCCAGGCGGCTCCCGGGTACGACTCGGGGAAGGGATCGTGGGACAGGGCTGCGATGATGGCTTCGGCTGGCTGCTCATCTCGGCCAGGTGGCTGGGCTCCCCGGTCAGTGCCGCACGTTCGGTCAGGAGCAGCAACCGCCAACCGTGCTGGAAGGTGCCGTGGGGCAGGGGCTCGGGGTGGGCGCCGAACCGACGGGTCACCTCGGGCAGACCGGTCCGGGTGATCGCCTCGTCGAGCAGCTCCAGATGGACCTGTCGATCAATGTTCTGGCGGGCGAGGTGCCCGGCAGCCAAACCCGTCAAGGCCCAGGTGAAGAACTCTCCTTCCGGGAACAGTTCCTGCATCCTGGGGGCAGCACTGGGGGCAACCTGCCGGAGCCATGCGACCTGTTCGGCAACGGTGCTGTCGTCGCGAAGCCCAGGGATCGTGGCGCGGGCCACATGAGCCAGACCCAACAGACTGCTCACCGCCAGCAACACGGCGAAGACCTTGCGAACCACCACTTCAGGATAAGAGGGTGCGCGAATAGGCGGAATCTACTGCGGTCGCCCTGGTGACCCCCTGGCAGCGCCCAAACTCCTCGAACGCACGCTCCATGCGCGGTGAGGCGGGATCGGAGTGTCGTGGCGTCCCTGTTCGCGCATCCTCAAAGCGGGGTAGGTTGCAGCCATGCAGATCCCGGTTGCCTCCCGTGAAGCCCCCGAACTGGCGGACTACGTCTCGCTGCGGGATTCTCAGCTGCGCCGTCGCCTGGAGGGGGAGCGGGGCATCTTCATCGCGGAGGGGGAGAAGATCATCCGCCGGGCCTTCGAGGCGGGCTTGCGCCCCCGCTCCTTCCTGCTGGCCCCGAAGTGGCTCCCCGGGCTGGCAGACATCCTGGCGACGCTGCCCGAGGTGCCCTGCCTGGTGGCCGAGGAAGCCCTCATCGAAACCGTCAGTGGGTTCCACGTCCACCGGGGAGCACTCGCCGCCTTCGAACGAGGCGAGGAAACCCCCTGGGAGACCATCCACCGGGCCCGACGGGTACTGCTGTGCGAAGGGCTGGTGGATCACGCCAACACCGGTGCCATCATCCGGGTGGCGGCGGCACTGGGCTGGGACGCCGTGTTGATCTCTCCCGACGGGGCCGACCCGCTCTACCGCCGCGCCATCAAGGCCTCGATGGGAACCTGCTTCCAGATCGGTTGGCGTCGCATGTCTGATCCCTGTGCCGAGCTGCAGCAGCTACGAGACCACGGCTTCACCCTCGCCGCAACCACCCTGGCCCCCGAGGCGAACGAACTCACCGACTACCAGCCACCCCGGAAACTGGCCCTGATGCTGGGCTCCGAGGGGCACGGGCTGAGCCGAGAATGGCTGGAGGTCGCCGATGTGAGGCTCACCATAGAGATGGCGGCGGGCGTGGACTCACTCAACGTGGCCGCAGCCGCCGCCATCTTCGCTCACCGGCTGCGGTGACCGGTCTTCGGTAGCCCGGGCCGGGGTGACGGGGGAGTCGGGGCGGTGGGCTTCGGCGCCTGCCCCTGCTCCGGTGTCGGAGCCGGAGCAGGGGTGGGTGCGGGAGTCGACGGGTCGGGGACAGCACCCAGCTGCATGCTCACGATGATCGGGTCGTGATCGGAGGAGCGGAACGGGGTCGGGGTGAACAGAGCCGCCTCCGCAGGCTTCTTGAAGCTCATGTCATAGTCGAAGATGTCGGCCTCGTCAGCGTTGATGTGCCACGACCGGGTGTCGACGATCCGCTGTGCTGCCGCCTCGTTGGCCAAGGCGTGGTCCAGGTAACCGGCCATCCCGTCGAAGACGTAGGAATAGGCCTGCTCCCCGCTGAACTTCTTCTCCATGTCCTGGAAACCGGCCCTGGTGAGTGCCTTGATCGGGTCCTCGTGGTCGTAGGAGTTGAGATCACCGATGATGACCGTGGCCTTGGCGCCCTGACCGGTGGGGTCGGTGTTCAACCATGCGGCAAGCTGCTCCGCAGCCCTGGTACGGGTGAGGTTGCAATTGCCCTGGCCATCGCCCTGATCAGGGTCACCGGGGCAGGCCGAACCCTTGGATTTCAGATGGTTCACACTCACCGTGACCAGTTCACCGGAGGCTTTGTGCCGGAAGGTCTGCGCCAGGGAGTGGCGGTTCCGGCCGTCTGCGAAGTCGAGGGTGGCGAAATCGCCCACCGGCTCCACGACATCCGGCTTGTGGATGAAGGCCTGGAAGATCGCATCCCCACCGACCACTCCGGTGTGGAGCGCGGCGTAGGTGCCCGCTCCGGCCTTGGCATTGAGGGCCGCCACGAGATCGTCCACCGCCGTGCCATTGTTCTCGATCTCCATCAACCCGAACACATCGGCGTCGATCTCGGTCATCGCGGCGACGATCTTCGCCTGCTGCCGGGCGAACTCCTCCGGGGTGTCTGCCCCACGGGCAGCGGAATTGTCCGAGGTGAGGGTCGTGAAGTAGTTCAGGACGTTGAACGAGGCCAGTCGGAGATCACCCTGCTTCGCCGGAGCCGCAGGACGGGGATTCACGACGGTGAACCTCGCTCCCGTGGTGGGCTGCAGCTTGTAGGAGTTGTTGAACCAGCTCATCACCCCGGTGAGCCCCGCCACCTGGTCACCGCCACGGAAGTGATGCTCGGCGGTCAGCGGCTGGCCGTCAGGGTGGATGGCCGGGCTCGGGTTCTGCACACCACGGCCGTCATCGACGATCAGCCTGGCGGCCTTGTTCTCCGCCGCCAAGGCCTGGGCCTGAGCACCCGGTTCGACGACCCCCGTCGGGGTCCACTGCCTGGTCGGTGCGTAGACGATCTCCCCGAACCGGTCGTAGTTGAAGTACTCGACGATGGTCAGGGCATCGGGGAAGGTGACGAGCATCCCCTCGACGCGCTCGGCATCCCCCACAGGCAGCGACAGCGCCTTCGGGGTGGGCATGGCGAGGCTGGAGGAGGGGAGCTTCGTCACCTTCGACGCGGTGATCTGGGTCTGCCCCCTGAACTCGGAGACCTTGCCCTGGACCCGCAGCACATCGCCTTCGGCCACCTCGCCCACGGTGCGGCCGTGGACGAAGATGCCGTCGCTGGTGGCCTCGTCCTCGTCGCCTGCGTCTTGGATGTAGACGCCACCGAACTGACCCTCGCCCTGGAAGTCACCCACGACGATCCCCTCCACCGTGACGGTCTCACCGACCCTGGGGGACTGAGCCCCACTTCCCTGCACCGCACCGATGGGGGTCACCCCATCGGTGGCCGGGGGCGCGGTGGGCGACGGGGAGGGCGGCGTCGGTGCCGGGGAGGTGGAGCAGGTGAAGGTGCCGAGCGTGCCGAGGTCGTCCTTGGCGGTGGCGGTGAACTCCACCGAGGGGTCGTAGGCGTCCTGGGGGTCGACATCGACGGTGCAGCCCTTGCGGGTCAGTGTCATGTCCTTGGTGTCCACCCCCGAGGAGGCCCAGGAGGTGCCGGGGTCGAAGCCCACCTGGCCCAGGGAGTCGATGACGGCATCGCCCTTGGTCAGGGTCAATGCATCGTCACCGTTGAAGGAGGTGACGGCGCTCTCGACGGTTCCCCTGGACCGGAGCTCGGCCGAGGCCCGGGAGTTGACCACCAACAGGTGACCACCTGCCGGAATCGTGTACGGGTCGAGGGCCAGGGAGCCGCGCGGGGTGGTGGCCCCGTTCGGGAACAGGTTGAGTTGGTAGCCGGTGAGCTGGATCGGCTGCTGCGTCGGGTTGTGCAGCTCCACGGCCTTGTTGTTGCCCGACCCCTCGAGGTAGACGCTCATCATCACGTCGGTGGCAGGGGCGGCGGTGGCCACGGTGGTGTGGCCCGGGAACCCGGCCAGGGTCAGGGCCAGCGCGGAAGCGGCCACGGTCAGTGTGCGCAGCCTGCTCATCGCTCGGCCTCGGCGGTGGAGAAGGCGGCAGCGGGTCGGGGGGCGGAACTCGCCTTCGGAGAGACCGGCCAGTCCTCGGGGTAGCGCCAGGCCAGCTCGCTCACCTGCTCATCGAGTTTGCGGCGGGCCCGCCCCGAGATGCGGTCACCGAAGACGGTGCCCGCCAGGTGATCGGTTTCGTGCTGGAAACAGCGGGCCAACAAGCCGGTCCCGGTCAGCTCGATGTCGTTGCCGAAGGCATCCTGCCCCCGACAGATGGCCTTGTCGGGCCGAGGTACGCTGGAATACCCCCCGGGCCAGGACAGGCAGCCCTCCTCGGCGGGATCAAGGTTGCGGTCCTTGCCGGTGGGGAGCTCCACACTCGGGTTGCAGACCACCCCGCGCTGGATGCGGTCGTCTCCGTCGGGGCACTCATAGACGAACACGGACAGCCCGACCCCCACCTGGGTGGCGGCCAGCCCCACCCCCTCGGCGGCCCGCATGGTGGCGAACATGTCGCGCACCAGCTCGTGGAGTTCGTCACCGAACTCGGTCACCGGCGCGGTGGGGGAATGCATCACAGGGGTGCCCCAACGGGTGATCGGGCGGACCCTGCCGCCGGTGGTGAGGTCTTGCGACATGGAACTCTCTGCCTTCCCGGTTCGTCGTTGCGCCCACCAGTATGCCCGGTGACACACTGTTCGCCATGAATGCCACCTGGGAAGCGCTGATCGCCGAGTACCGCCAACACCTGACGGCTGAGCGTTCCCTGTCCCCGGCGACGGTGCGGGCCTACGGGGTGGATCTCGGCCGACTCGCGGAGTTCGTGGGTGTGGCACCGGGGAAGGTCACGTTGGCCCAACTGCGCAGCTGGCTGGGTGAGCTGCTGACCTCAGGGGCGGCCCCGGCGACGCTGCAACGCCGGGTGTCCTGCATCAAGGGTTTCTTCGCCTGGGCGCTCAGGGAAGGGCATCTCGCGACCAACCCAGCGCTTCGACTCAAGGCACACCGGAGCCGTCGCAGCCTGCCCGAGGCCCCCACCCGCACGGAGATGGAACGAACCCTTGATGCCCTGGCCGTTGCCGCGGCCGAGGGAGAACCGCGAGCGCTGCGGGATGTCGCTCTGGTGGAGTTGCTCTACTCCAGCGGGTTGCGCATCTCCGAACTGTGCGATCTCACCCCCGGGGACCTGGACCTGGAGCGCTCAGTGGTGCGGGTGGTCGGCAAGGGCGGTAAGGAACGCAGTGTCCCGATGGGAGCCCCGGCCAGGTCCGCCCTCCAACGGTGGCTGGCGGTGCGACCCCGTATGGCCACCCCGCAGAGCCCGAACCGGGTCTTTCTGGGGACCAGGGGAGGGGCGCTGGACCCGCGCGTGGCGCGGCGGGTGGTGCAGGGAGCCACGGCCGCCAGTGGGCACACCGTGAGCCCCCACGCACTCCGCCATGCGATGGCGACCCACCTGCTGGCCGGAGGGGCGGACCTGCGCAGCGTCCAGGAGATGCTGGGGCACGCCTCCATCGCGACCACCCAGATCTACACCCATGTCTCGGGGGATCGGCTCCGAGCCGCCTTCCAGCAGGCCCATCCACGTGCCGGGGTCACGGACCGCCGAGCAGAGTGAGGGGGTCCACCAGACGGCCTTCCCGCCAGGCCATCCAGTGCAGATGGCACCCGGTGGAATACCCGGTGCTCCCGACCACCCCGACCACGGCCCCGGCGGCAAGCTCCTGACCAATCTGGACATCGATCCGGGGCATGTGGGCGTAGGCCGTGCGCAAGGCACCGTGCTCCACTATCACCCGGTGGCCGTAGCCGCCGTCGTACCTGGCCGAGACCACCCGGCCTGCCCAGGGCAGCGTGATCGGGGTGCCGCAGGAGGCGGCGAAATCCACCCCGTCATGCAGCTTGTACACCCCGGTCACCGGGTGGACCCGCATCCCGAAAGGACTCGTGACCGGACCGGGAACCGGGGGTGAGCCTCGGGTCAACGGGGTCGTTGCGGCAGGCAGCTTCGGCACCGGTCTCGGCCGGGATCCGTTGGGCAGCAGCCTCACCCGCGGCGTGGCCAGATGAAGCATCGGATCGTGGTAGACGGTGCCGTCGGTGAGCCCCCAGTGCAGGCAGAACTCCGGGGCACAGTGCGGCAAGCCGTCCAGGTGGCCGATCACCTGGCCCGCGGTCACCACAGAACCGACCGCGAGACTGCCCACCACCGGGGTGTAGGTGGTGCGCAACCCGTTCCCGTGGTCCACCGAGACCGAGGGCCGCCCTGCCACCTTGCCGGAGAAGAACACCACTCCCCGGGCAGCGGCGCGGATGGGTTCCCCGGCGTCGGCCGCCAAGTCCACCCCGCGGTGTCCCTTCGAGTACGGCGAGGTGCCACCGTCGAAGGGGGTCACCAGTTCCCCCGGTACGGGGGGCAGGAGCACGAGCCCCGTCTGCGCGGCCGCTCGCGGGGCATCGCAGAGCGCCAGGTTGAACAACACCAACCAGCAGGAGATGGCTGACATCAGTTTCCTCATGCCCACACTGTGGGCACGAAACCTCCCGAAGTGACCATCAAGGCAGGAGAAAGGGGGTAGTTGTGGACAACTGGCCGCCTGGAACATAGGATTGCCCTGCAATCGGTCTGCCCGATTGACATCGCATGTGCCCAAGGCGGAATCACCGTCGGCAGCGACGTGGTCCCGGGTTCAAGTGCCCGGGTGTCGGTGTCTGGCACATCAGGCCGGTCCCCAACCGGGGGCCGGGAACAACCACCCGCGTGGGCGCCCAGCCCACCCCGTCATGGGTGGGCAGCGCGCTGCCCACCGCGAAAGGAAACGGCCATGGCCGTCGTGACCACTCGCCAGTTGCTTGAGTCCGGCGTCCACTTCGGGCACCAGACCCGTCGTTGGAACCCGAAGATGAAGCGCTTCATCTTCACCGAGCGCAACGGCATCTACATCATCGATCTCCAGCTCTCGCTGACCTACATCGACAAGGCCTTCCACTTCGTGAAGTCCACGGTCGCCCGCGGCGGCCAGATCCTCTTCGTCGGCACCAAGAAGCAGGCTCAGGAGGCCATCGCCGAGCAGGCGACCCGCGTCGGGATGCCGTTCGTCAACCAGCGCTGGCTGGGTGGGATGCTCACCAACTTCCACACCGTCACCAAGCGCATCCAGCGTCTCAAGGAGCTCGAGGGCATGGACCTGACCGACTCCGCGAGCACCGGCCTGACCAAGAAGGAACTGCTCCAGCTCTCCCGCGAGAAGGGCAAGCTGGACAAGACCCTCGGCGGCATCCGCGACATGGTGCGCACCCCGCAGGCCGTGTGGGTCGTCGACACCAAGAAGGAACACCTCGCCGTCGATGAGGCCCGCAAGCTGCGCATCCCCGTGGTCGGCATCCTCGACACCAACTGCGACCCCGACGAGGTGGACTACGCCGTCCCCGGCAACGACGACGCGATCCGCTCCGTCTCGCTGCTGACCCGCATCATCGCCGACGCCGTCGCCGAAGGTCTCATCGAGCGCTCCTCGGGTCGTAGCGGTGACCAGGTCGAGGCCGAGCCGATGCCGGACTGGGAGCGTGAGCTCCTGGCCCAGGGAGAGGCCGCCGCTGCGGAGGCTCCTGCTGCCGAGGCCGAGCCGAAGGCCGAGGAGACCCCGGCCCCCGAGTCCAAGTAATCACCCCCCACGACACCAGACGGGAAGAACGACATGGCAATCACTGCTGCCGACGTCAAGAAGCTCCGCGACGCCACCGGCGCCGGGATGATGGACGCCAAGAAGGCCCTCACCGAGGCCGAGGGCGACTTCGACAAGGCCGTTGAGCTGCTGCGCATCCAGGGCCTGGCCAAGGCCGCCAAGCGCACCGAGCGGGAGGCCACCAACGGGATTGTCGCCGGACGCGACGGCGTGCTCATCCAGTTCGCCGCTGAGACCGACTTCGTGGCCAAGAACGCCGAGTTCGTCGGTCTGGCCGACCAGATCGTCGAGGCCGTCGCCACCAGCGGGGCCAGCGACGTCGAGACCGCCAACGCCGCGAAGCTGGGCGATGCCACGGTGCTCGAGGCCGTCCAGGGCCTGGCAGGCAAGATCGGGGAGAACCTCTCCCTGGCAGGGGTCGCCAACTTCGACGGCACCACCCACATGTACCTGCACCGTCGTGCCTCCGACCTGCCGCCGCAGGTCGGCGTGCTGGTCGACTACACCGGTGGGGACGAGACCCTGGCCCACCAGGTCGCCATGCACATCGCGGCGATGAGCCCGAGCTTCGTCACCCGTGACGAGGTTCCGACCGAGACCGTCGAGAACGAGCGCCGCATCGCCGAGGCCACCGCCCGCGAGGAGGGCAAGCCGGAGGCCGCCCTGCCGCGCATCGTCGAGGGCAGGCTCGGTGGTTACTTCAAGGACACCGTGCTGCTCGACCAGCCGGCCGTGTGGGAGGACAAGAAGACCGTGGGTGAGGCCCTGAAGGAAGCTGGGATGGAGGTCAAGCGCTTCGCCCGCCTGGCCGTCAGCGCCTGAATCTGCTGAACCACACAGATGCGAAACGAGCGTGTCCCGAACAGGGCGCGCTCGTTTCGCATTTGACGATATGGTGACCGTGAACGCACAACCATCACGACAAGGGGACAGGATGAACAAGCCGTACCGCAGAGTGCTGCTCAAGCTTTCCGGCGAAGTGTTCGGTGGCGGGAAGCTGGGAGTCGATCCCGTCGTCGTCTCCGGGATCGCCAAGGAGATCGCCGCCGTCGTCGCCCAAGGAACACAGGTGGCGGTCGTCGTCGGCGGCGGAAACTACTTCCGTGGTGCGGAGCTGAGCCTCAATGGGATGGCGCGGGACCGCGCCGACTACATGGGAATGCTCGGCACGGTGATGAACTCCATCGCGCTGCAGGACTTCCTGGAGAAGGAGGGCATCGACACCCGGGTGCAGTCGGCGATCCACATGGCCCAGGTCGCTGAACCCTACATCCCGCGTCGGGCCGAGCGTCACCTGGAGAAGGGGCGTCTGGTCATCTTCGGGGCGGGCTCGGGGATGCCCTACTTCTCCACCGACACCGTCGCGGCTCAGCGCGCCTTGGAGATCGGTGCCGAGGTGCTGCTCATGGGCAAGCAGGGCGTGGACGGGGTCTACGACTCGGATCCGCGCACCAACCCCGAGGCCAAGCGGTTCGAGCATCTCAGCCACGACGAGTTCCTGGCCAAGGACCTCAAGGTTGCCGACGCCACCGCGCTGGCCCTGGCTCGGGACAACTCGCTCAACATCGTGTTCTTCAACCTGTCCGAGCGTGGCAACATCGGCCGCGTCGTCCAGGGGGACCCCATCGGTACCCTCGTCTCCCGCTGACCCCACCCACCCCCTCACCCAAAGGAGAGCGACATGATCGCCGACGTCGAGAAGGAAACCCAGGCCAAGATGCAGGCCGCCGTTGATCACGCCCGGGAGGACCTGGCCACCATCCGCACCGGACGGGCCCACCCTGCGATGTTCAACCGGCTCACCGCCGACTACTACGGGGCACCGACCCCGCTGCAGCAGCTGGCCACATTCACCTCGCCTGATCCCCGGACGATGCTCATCACCCCCTTCGACCGCAGTGCCATCAACGCCATCGAGAAGGCCATCCGAGACGCGGACCTCGGGGTCAACCCCAGCAACGACGGCAGTGCCATCCGCTGCGTGATGCCGCAGCTCACCGAGGAGCGCCGCAAGGAGTACATCAAGATGGCCAAGGCGAAGGCCGAGGACGCTCGCATCGCGGTGCGCAACGTGCGCCGTCACGCGATGGATCAGCTGAAGAAGCTGGAGAAGGACCACGAGATCAGCGAGGACGATCTCTCCCGTGCGGAGAAGGCCATGGATGCCACCACGAGGAAATACGTGGATGCCGTGGACGACCTGCTCAAGCACAAGGAAGCCGAGCTCAGCGAAGTCTGATGCGCAACAAGAGCTCCGACGAGGCGACGCCGAAGCCGAAGGGCGGCCGGAACCTGCCGGTCGCCATCGGCGTCGGTGTCGCGCTGATGGCTGCTCTCGCGGTGGGGCTGCTGTGGGCGCCGTGGTTCTTCATCCTGCTCGCTGCGCTGGCGCTGTGCCTGGGCGTGGTCGAGGTGCACCAGGCGCTGGCCCTCAAGGGGATGCACTCCCAGGTGAAGGTGATCGTCGTCGGCACTGCCGTCAGCGTCATCGGTGGCTATGCGATGTCCGTGCTGCACCTGGGACTGGAGCCCACCACCGTCGCGATGACCTGTGTCGCGGGCACGGTGTTGGCCTGCCTCGTCGCCCGGCTGTTGCAGGGAGAACCCGAAGGCTTCCTCAGGGACATCTCGGCCAGCTCCCTGATCGTTGCCTGGATTCCACTCATGGGCATCTTCGTGCCGTTGCTGATGGCCCCCGACGATGGCCGGTTGCGGATCATCACGGTGGTGCTGTGCGTCTCGGCCTCGGACACCGGGGCCTACGCCGTCGGCTCCCTCATCGGAAGGCACAGGATGGCACCCAAGGTGTCGCCGTCGAAGACCTGGGAGGGACTCATCGGCTCCCTGTTCTTCGCCGCCCTCATGGGAGTGGTCTGTGCGCTGTTCATCCTGGGGGCACCGTGGTGGCTCGGCCTGTTGCTGGGACTGGCCATCGCCTTGGCGGCGACGCTGGGGGACTTGGTGGAGTCCTCGGTCAAACGCGATGCCGGGCTGAAGGACATGTCGAGTTTCGTGCCGGGACACGGCGGGGTGATGGACCGGCTGGACTCCCTGCTGGTCGCGGTGCCGGTGGGCTGGCTGGTCCTGCACCTGGGGCTTGGAGGATGACGTGATGGGACAACTGCCGTTGGTCTTCGACGCGCCTGCGCGCGGCAAGGCCCCCAAGCACTGGCTGGACCTTGACATGGAGGAGCGTCAAGCTGCGATGGCAGCTTTCGGCCTGCCGAGGTTCCGGGCGGATCAGATCTCCCGCCACGTCTTCGATCACCTGAGCGATGACGTCACCACCTGGACCGACCTTCCCGCAGCCATCCGCGATGACCTCGCGGCCCAGCTGTTTCCTGCGCTGCTCACCCAGGTCCGGCAGCAGAGCGCCGACCGGGGGCGCACCGTCAAGACCCTGTGGCGGCTGCACGACGGCTCCCTGCTGGAGTCGGTGCTGATGCGCTACCCGAACCGCTCCACACTGTGCATCAGCTCCCAGGCTGGTTGTGGCATGGCCTGCCCGTTCTGCGCCACCGGACAGGGCGGGCTGAAGCGCAACCTGTCCCGGGCGGAGATCCTGGTCCAGGCCTTCGCCGCCAACCAGATGCTCACCGCGGGGCTGGTCCCCGGCACCACATCGCGGCTGAACAACATCGTCTTCATGGGGATGGGGGAGCCACTGGCCAACTACAAGGCGGTGTTGGGGGCGATCCGTACCCTCATGGCGCCGGTGCCCGCCGGGTTCGGGATGAGCGCCAGGGGAATCACGGTCTCCACCGTCGGGCTGGTGCCCCAGATCGCCAGGCTGACCGACGAGGGGCTGCCCGTCACCCTGGCGGTGTCCCTGCACGCCCCCGATGACGAGCTGCGCAACGAGATCGTGCCCGTCAACACCCGCTGGCCGGTGGCCGAGGTCGTCGATGCGGCGTGGGAGTACGCGCGGGTGACGAAACGGCGGGTCAGCATCGAGTACGCCCTGATGCGCGACATCAACGACTCCGTCGAGCGTGCCCACCTGCTGGCCGATGTCCTGAAGCGTCGTGGCGACTGGGGCTGGGCCCACGTCAACCTGATCCCCCTCAATCCGACGCCGGGGTCACGCTGGACGGCATCCCGGCCCGAGGACGAGGCCGCCTTCCTGGCCGCGCTGGAGCGTCGCGGGGTGCCTGTCACCCTGCGTGACACCCGGGGATCGGAGATCGACGGGGCCTGCGGGCAGCTCGCGGCACGGGAGACGGAGAACTCATGAGCCGGTCCCCAAACGTGGACCGAAACATGATCGTCACAGTGGTGGGTCTACCATCAGCCACGTCATCGTCAACGCATATCTTCGTCAGGAGTGCTCATGGAACAGGCCCTTGAATCGATCTTCGAGACCGTGATCGCCCGGAACCCCGGTGAGGCGGAGTTCCATCAGGCCGTCCGTGAGGTCTTCGAGAGCCTCGCCCCCGTCATCAAGAAGAACCCCTCCTACCTGGAGGACAAGATCCTGGAGCGCATCTGCGAGCCGGAGCGGCAGGTGATCTTCCGGGTGCCGTGGGTGGACGACAAGGGCGAGGTGCACATCAACCGAGGGTTCAGGGTCCAGTTCAACTCGGCACTTGGCCCCTACAAGGGTGGCCTGCGCTTCCACCCGAGCGTCTACCTCGGCATCATCAAGTTCCTCGGCTTCGAGCAGATCTTCAAGAACTCCCTGACCGGTATGCCCATCGGTGGTGGCAAGGGCGGGTCCGATTTCGACCCCCACGGCAAGTCCAGCTCCGAGGTGATGCGGTTCTGCCAGTCCTTCATGACCGAGCTGCACCGTCACCTCGGGGAGTACACCGACGTCCCAGCCGGGGACATCGGTGTCGGAGGTCGGGAGATCGGCTATCTGTTCGGCCAGTACAAGCGCCTGACCAACCGCTACGAGTCCGGGGTGCTCACCGGCAAGGGCCTGGACTGGGGTGGGTCACTGGTGCGCACCGAGGCCACCGGGTACGGCACCGTCGTCTTCGCCCAGGAGATGCTGAAGACCAAGGGCGAGTGCTTCGACGGCAAGCGGGTTGCGGTTTCCGGTTCCGGCAACGTGGCGATCTACGCCATTGAGAAGATCCATCAGCTGGGCGGCAAGGTGATCGCCTGCTCCGACTCCTCCGGCTACCTTGTGGACGAGGCGGGCATCGACCTTGACCTGCTCAAGCAGGTCAAGGAGGTCGAGCGTGGCCGCGTCGCCGACTACGTCTCCCGCCGCGACGGCGCCAGGCTCGGCAACGGCGGCTCCATCTGGGACGTCCCCGTGGATGTCGCCCTGCCCTGTGCCACCCAGAACGAGCTCAACGGCGACCAGGCGGCCACTCTGGTCAAGAACGGCGTCAAAGCGGTTGCCGAGGGCGCGAACATGCCCACCACCCCGGAGGGCATCCACGTGTTCCAGGACGCCGAGGTGCTGTTTGGTCCCGGCAAGGCGGCCAATGCCGGTGGGGTGGCCACCTCGGCACTGGAGATGCAGCAGAACGCAGGCCGCGACTCCTGGAGCTTCGAGTACGCCGAGGAGCGGCTGACCGGCATCATGTGCAACATCCACGAGATGTGTGCGAGCACCGCTGAGGAGTACGGGGCTCCCGGGGACTACGTGGTCGGGGCCAACATCACTGGTTTCATCAAGGTGGCCAATGCGATGCAGGCCTTCGGGGTGGTCTGATCCACACCACCAGAACTGTCCGGCGGGAATCCGCCGGACAGTTCTTGTCCGCCTTCCATGACACACTTGGGGCCGTGCGAAGAATCGTCCTGCTCGGCTCCACCGGCTCCATCGGTACCCAGACCCTTGATGTGATCGCGTCCAGACGTGACCAGTTCGAGGTTGTCGGGCTGGCTGCATCGGGGGGCAACATCGGGTTGCTCGCGGAGCAGATCGCCCGGTTCGCCCCGAAGCAGGTGGCCCTGGCCAGGCAGGAGGCCCTGCCGGAGCTGGAGCGGGAACTGGCTCGACTGAAGGTGGCGTGCCCCGATGTCATGGTGGGTGAGGAGGCCGCCACCCAGTTGGCCGCTGAGGACTGCCATGTGGTGCTCAACGCCATCACGGGGGCTGCCGGGCTGCAGCCGACTCTGGCCACCCTGGCCGCTGGCACCACTCTCGCCCTGGCGAACAAGGAGTCCTTGGTCATCGGCGGTCGTCTCGTGACCGAGGCCGCGGCACCCGGTCAACTGGTTGCCGTCGACTCGGAGCACTCCGCCTTCGCGCAGGCGTTGCGTGGCGGGCGGGCCGAGGAGGTCGCCCGGTTGATCCTCACCGCCTCGGGCGGGCCGTTTCGGGGAAGGAGTCGGCAGGAGCTGACCCGAGTGACGGCAGCCCAGGCGATGGCCCATCCCACCTGGGACATGGGTCGGGTCATCACCATCAACTCGGCAACCCTGGTGAACAAGGGGCTGGAGCTCATCGAGGCGGCGCTGCTCTACCAGGTGGCCTATGACGACATCGTCGTGACGGTCCATCCGCAGTCCGTGGTGCACTCGATGGTGGAGTTCTGCGACGGTTCCACCCTGGCCCAGGCCTCGCCACCGGACATGCGGCTGCCCATCGGACTCGCCCTCACCTGGCCCAACCGACTGCCCGGTGCTGCGCTTGCCTGCGACTGGAGCCGTGCCGCGACCTGGA
This sequence comes from Propionibacteriaceae bacterium, assembly GCA_030532575.1. Taxonomy (GTDB): domain Bacteria; phylum Actinomycetota; class Actinomycetes; order Propionibacteriales; family Propionibacteriaceae; genus Arachnia. The sequence continues at coordinate 30,871 of JAUNKV010000003.1, forward strand.
CCTTCGAGCCGCTGGACAACGAGACCTTCCCCGCGGTGGAGCTGGCCAGGCGGGCCGGGAAGGCGGCAGGCACCGCACCTGCGGTCTACAACGCGGCCAACGAGGTGCTGGTGGATGCCTTCTGCCAGGGCCGGATCGGGTTCCTGCAGATCACTGAACTCATCGCCCACTGCCTTGAGGATCACCTTGTGACGGCGCATGTCGCCGACGAGGCCCTCACCATCTCGGCCGTGCTGGCAGCCGATGCTGCTGCCCGGGCGCAGGCCACCCGTCTCGTCGAGGAGTTGTCATGACCGTTCTGCTCACGATCCTGCTGGGGATCGTCTTCTTCATCCTCATCATGGTGTGCATCGCCCTGCACGAGGTGGGCCATCTGGTACCGGCCAAACTCTTCAACATCAAGGCCACCCAGTTCTTCGTCGGCTTCGGCCGCACCCTGTGGTCGCGCCGCAAGGGGGAGACCGAGTACGGGATCAAGGCCTTCCCACTCGGCGGATACGTGAGGCTGATCGGCATGTACCCGCCGGAGAAGCAGACGGACAAGCCCAAGGGGTGGCTCACCCGGATGGCCGATCAGGCCCGGTCGTACGAGTACGAGGAGATCACCCCGGCCGATGACGGCCGCCTGTTCCATCAGAAACCGGTGTGGCAGCGCATCATCGTGATGCTGGGCGGACCCACCATGAACCTTCTGCTGGCCTTCGTCATCTTCCTCGGCATCAACGTGTTCCACGGCACCTGGCAGTCAACCACCACCATCACGGTGGTCAACGACTGCATCATCCCGGCGGATCGCAAACCTGCGGTGTGCCAGCCGGGTGACCCGGATACCCCGGCGAAGCAGGCTGGGGTGCAGGTCGGCGACGAGGTGGTCTCCTTCAATGGGGTGGCCATCTCCTCCTGGCCTCAGCTGGGAGATCTGATCCGTGCCAACGGGGATCGCGGTGCACAGGTGACGGTCAGGCGAGGCGGTGAGATCGTCGAGCTGCCGGAGGTGAACACCGTGATCCAGACCCTGCCGGATCGGCTCAACCCACGGGCCACGGTGGAGGCAGGTTTCATGGGGTTCTCCCCTCAGCAGGAGTTGGTCAGGGGCGGCCCGGTCGAGACCGCCCGACAGATGTGGGACTACACCCGCAGCTCCATGGCGGCTCTGGTTTCCTTCCCGGTGAGCGTCTGGAACCTGGGGGTGGACCTGGTGACAGGCCAGGAACGCGACATCAACGGCCCCATCTCCATCCTGGGGGCCAGCCGGGTGGCAGGAGAGATCGCGACGGTGGAGGGGGTGGATGTCGGTGCCAAGGTGGCCTCCTTCGCGGGGATGTTGGCGAGCGTCAACCTGTTCTTGTTCGTGTTCAATCTGGTGCCGCTGCTGCCCCTCGACGGCGGACATGTCGCAGGCGCCCTGTACGAGGCGCTGCGCCGTGCGGTGGCGAAGCTGCTGGGGCGGGCCGATCCCGGTCCGGTGGACACCGCGAAACTGCTGCCCGTGGCCTACGTCGTGGGCGGTTTCCTGCTGCTCACGGGAATGCTTTTGATCCTGGCCGACCTCATCAGCCCGGTGAAGCTGTTCTGAGGGTGGAGGGCGCGCTCCACCGGCGGGACGGGGACTGCTAGCCTCGGTCAAGCCGGTGCAACACCGGCGAGCCCCTACACGAAGGACGTGACCGATGGCGTTGCCCGCATTCACGAAGGCCGAGCTCGACGCTCTCGCAGCCCGGGTGCAGCCAGTTGACCCCGCTTGGTTGCAGGCCGGGAAGGACCGGCAGAACGATCTCACGAAACCCCCGGGTGCGCTCGGTGGGCTGGAGGAGATCGGTGTCAGGCTGTGCGCCATCGCGGCCCAGTGCCCGCCGCCGGTGCCGGACCAGCCCCGCGTCGTGGTCTTCGCCGCGGATCACGGGGTCTTCGCCCAGCAGGTCACGCCTTGGCCCCAGGAGGTGAGCGTCCAGATGGCCGCTGGCATCGCCATCGGATTCGCCGGGGTCAGCGTCATCGCCCGTGCCCACGGCGCACAGGTCGAGGTTTACGACGTGGGGTTGAAGCAACCGGCCGAGGGCACCATCGACCGCCGGATCGCCCCCGGTACGCAGGACTTCACCACTGGTCCCGCGATGTCCGAGCAGCAGGCACTCACCGCCATCGCGGTCGGTGTGGAGGCCGCCACCCTGGCCATCGACGCCGGGGCCGACATCCTGGTTCCCGGCGAGGTCGGGCTGGCCAACACCACCCCTGCCGCCGCACTCACCGCCGCCCTGACCGGGCTGGCTGCTGCGGAGGTCACCGGCCGGGGAGCCGGTGCGGATGACGTGATGCTGGCGCGCAAGGTCGAGGTCATCGAACAGGGCTTCCAGGTCAACGGGATCACCGCCGAGACCAAGGCCCTGGATGTGCTCGCCGCCATTGGCGGCTATGAGCACGCAGCGATGGTCGGGTTCATCCTGGCGGCGGCTGCCCGCCGGGTGCCGGTGGTGCTCGACGGGGTGGTCTCCTGCGCGGCGGCGCTGGTGGCCAAGGCGCTGGCTCCGGCGGTGGTCGATCATCTGTTCGCCGGTCATGCCGGGGTGGAACCGGCCATCGCCGTCGCCCATGAAGCGCTCGGGCTGCGCGGGCTGGTGGATCTCGGACTCCGGCTGGGTGAGGGCTCCGGTGGAGCCCTGGCCCTGCCGCTGGTGCGGGCCGCAGCGCTCATCATGAACGAGATGGGCACCTTCAGCGGGCAGGGAGTGTCCAAGGCGTGATCGGGGCCGCGTTGGTGCTGGGGGGAACCCGCTCCGGGAAATCGACCTTCGCCGAATCACTGCTGGGCTCGGCGGAGCGGGTCACCTATGTCGCCACCGCCGAGCAACGTCCGGATGATCCGGAGTGGGTGGAGCGGCTGGCCCTGCACCGGGCTCGTCGCCCCACCCACTGGGAGACGGTGGAGACGATGGATCTGGCCGCTGAACTGCTCAGCGATGATCCAGCCCCGATGCTGGTGGACTGCCTGGGGGTGTGGCTCACCCGGCTGCTGGACGACGGCTGCTGGGATCGCGATGCCGCAGCGTTGGCCCGCTGCGGGGAACGGATCGACGAGTTCGTCGATGCGCTGGGTCGAACCAGCCGTGGCGTGGTGTTCGTCAGCAATGAGGTGGGGCTGTCGGTGGTGCCTGCCACCCGGACGGGGCGGCTCTTCACCGATCAGCTGGGCCGCCTCAACATGAGGGTGGCCTCTGCGGTGGATCGGGTGTGGCTGTGCGTGGCAGGGATTCCGATGCCGGTCAAGGGCGCCTGATGCGTCCGATCCGTGCCCTGCTCAGCGCCGTCGGGATGTACACGCTCATTCCGGTGCCTCGGCGGGAGTGGACTGAGCAGGACTTCGCGGACTCCCTCACGGCCTTCCCGTGGCTGGGGGCCCTGCTCGGAGCCCTGTTGGGAGGGCTCGGCTGGGGTGTGGGTCACGCCACCGGCTCCGCGCTGCTCGCTGCGGTGACGGCCCTGGCGGCTCTGGCGCTGTGCACCGGGGCCATGCACCTGGACGGGGTGGCGGATGTTGCCGATGCCCTGGGGTCGAGGAAGCCTGCGGAGCAGGCCAGGGCCATCATGAAACGCTCCGACATCGGCCCCATGGGGGTGACCAGCCTGGTGTTCGTGCTGCTGCTGGAGGTCACTGCCCTCACCACGGTGCCGGGCAGGTACTGGCCGGTGCTGCTCGCGGTCGGGCTGGCAGCTGGTCGCACGACCCCGTTGGCAGCGACCCTGCCCGGTCTGGGGGAACGCCCGGATGCCGGAACGCTGTCTGCCCTGACTGCAGGGACCAGCGCGCGCTGGCGGTTGGAGCTGACCCGGGTGTTCCTGCTGCTCGCGACCTTGGGGGCAAGCGGCCCGCTGCTCGGCTGGAAGATCGCGGGAGCGCTCGTGGTGGCGGTCGGCCTGGCGTGGCTGGGGGCCAGCTGGTGGCAGAGCCATCTGCTGCGTCGCCTCGGTAGGCTCAACGGCGACTGCTACGGATCGCTCATCGAGTTCACCCAGGCGGGAGTGTGGTTTCTGTCCGCCGTGTTGATCGGAGTGCTGTGAGTTCCATCCATCGTGCCCTCGGGCTGGCCCTCGGCACCGCCGCTGACCAGCTGCTCGGTGATCCGGTGAGGCATCATCCCGTGGCCTGGTTCGGGTCCTGGGCCAGTCGGCTGGAGCAGCACACCTGGCGGGACGACGAGACAGCCGGGGCCTGGTTCACCCTGGGCTCGGTCACTCCGGTGGTGGGCGTGGCCGTGGTGGTGGAGCGGGTGGCGCAACGCAACGGTTGGGTGCAGGTGGCGACGACGGCCCTGGCGACCTGGGCGGCGCTCGGGACCCGCAGGCTCGCCGTCGAGGGGCAGGTCATGGCGGACCACCTGGCGGCCGGGGACCTGGTGGCGGCCAAGGAACAGCTGCCGAACCTGTGCGGGCGGGACCCGTCCCGGCTTGACGCCGAGGCACTGGGCCGCGCCACCGTCGAGTCGATGGCGGAGAACACCAACGACGCCGGGGTCAGCACCCTGTTCTGGGGGGCACTGGCGGGGGTGCCCGGGATCGTGACCCACCGCTGCCTCAACACCCTTGATGCGATGGTCGGGTACCGCAACGAGCGCTACCGGAGGTTCGGGATGGTCGCGGCCCGGCTGGATGATGCCGCGGCATGGCTTCCGGCCCGGATCACCGGGGTGCTGGCCTGCGCCACGGCGCCGCTGCTGGGGGCCGATGGCGGGCGAGCCTGGCGGATGATGCGCCGGGACGGTGCGAAGCACCCGAGTCCCAACGGTGGGTGGTGCGAGTCGGCCTGGGCGGGGGCGCTCGGCGTACAGCTGGGCGGTGAGAACCGCTACGGTGAGCGCGTCGAGTCCCGGCCCACGCTGGGGGAGGGGCCACGCCCAGGAGCCGGGCAGGTGCGTGGTGCCGCCCGATTGGTGACTGCGGTCACGTGGGCAGCAGCAGGGATTGCGACGACGGTGCTGGGCGGCCTGGCGCTGTGGGGAAGGAGACGACGATGACCGGACTGCTGGTTGCCGGGACCGCCTCGGATGCGGGCAAGTCACTGGTGGTGACGGGGCTGGCGCGGGCCCTGCGTCGTCGGGGCCTGAGCGTGGCCCCCTTCAAGTCGCAGAACATGTCGAACAACTCGATGGTCTGCGCCGATGGCACGGAGATCGGTCGCGCCCAGTACCTGCAGGCCCTGGCCGCGGGGGTGGAGCCTGAGAGCCGCCACAACCCGGTGCTGCTCAAACCCGGCACCGACCGTCGAAGTTTCGTGGTGTTGCGTGGGCGGCCAGCCGGGCAGCTGGAGGCGGGGGAGTACGCAACGGGACGCAGGCACCTGGCCGAGGCCGCGTTCGCCGCCTTCGAGGAGTTGGCGGCCGGATGTGACGTGGTGCTGTGCGAGGGAGCCGGGTCCCCGGCCGAGATCAACCTGCGGTCGGGGGACTACGTCAACTTCGGGTTGGCGGAGCGCTTCGATCTGCCCGTCGTGCTGGCCGCCGACATCGACCGGGGAGGCGCGTTGGCCGCGATCTTCGGGACCCACGGGATCGTCTCCGAGTCCGACCGCGGGAGGCTGGTGGGATATCTCATCAACAAGTTCCGGGGGGATGCCACTGTGTTGGAGCCCGGTCTGGCTGAACTCACCCGACGCACCGGGCTGCGCAGCTTCGGGGTGCTGCCGTGGCTGAGTGATGTGTGGCTCGACGGGGAGGATGCCCTGACCATCGGTTCGCGTCCACTGCGGCCCGGTTTCGGGGTGCTGCGGGTGGTGGTGGTCCATCTGCCGCGCACCTCGAATGCCACCGATGTGGATGCTCTGGCGGCTGAGCCCGGGGTACAGGTGGTGGTCACGACCTCGCCGGGCGAGGTCCGGGAGGCTGATCTGGTGGTGCTGCCGGGATCGAGGGCGACGCTGTCCGATCTCGCATGGCTGCGGCAACGAGGGTTGGCCGAGGCGATCCTGGCTCGGGCGGCAGCGGGACGTCCGGTCCTCGGCATCTGCGGTGGGTACCAGATGTTGACCAGCAGGATTCACGACGACCTGGAGTCCGGCCAGGGGGAGATCGCAGGGCTTGGGCTGATCCCCGGTGAGGTGCGTTTCGAGGCCGAGAAGGTGCTCGGTCGTCCCACGGGCACCTGGCAGGGGCAGGAGGTGGCGGGCTACACCATCCATCACGGCCGGGTGCATTCCGATGCGGGGGAGGAATTCTGCCAGGGGCGCCGGGTCGGCACCACGTTCGGCACCATGTGGCACGGGGCCTTCGAGTCCGATGGATTCCGCCGGGCCTTCCTGTCGGAGGTGGCCACGATCTCGGGCAGTTCCTGGCAGCCGTTGCCGGGGACCCCTGGGTTCGCCGCCCAGCGGGAGGCGATGATTGAACGTCTGGCGGATGCGTGCGAGACGCATCTGGACATCGATGCGCTGCTGGAGGTGGCGAGGTGAAGGTCAACATCATCGGGATCGGTGCGGGAAATCCGGCACATCTGAGCCTGGAGGCGATCGAGGCGATGCGGGAGGTCGATGTCTTCCTCGTCGCGGACAAGGGGGAGACCAAGTCTGATCTCGTGGCGTTGCGCAGGTCCTTGTGCGAGGCGCACCTGGAGGTGGGCAGCTACCGGTTCGTCGCGGTGGATGACCCGGTGCGGGGTCCGGATGCGGAGCGGGACAGGGCGCAGTACGAGGCAGGGGTGGCGAACTGGCACAGGAAGCGGGCCCAAGGCTACGCGGAGGTGATGAAGGGGCTGCCGAGCGGCAGCGTCGTCGGTTTTCTGGTGTGGGGGGACCCGGCCTTCTACGACTCGACGATCCGTATCGTGGAGCGGATCGGGGAGTTCATCGATGTGGAACCGCACGTTGTGCCAGGCATCACGGCCTTCCAGGCGCTGGCCGCGGCCCACGGGATCGTACTGCACGAGGTGGGAGGGCCGGTGCACATCACGACAGGGCGCAGGCTCGCCGAGGAATGGCACCCCGACCTGGGAATGACAGTGGTGATGCTCGACGGGCACCTGAAGGTCCAGCAGCTCCTTCCCCGGGCGGCGCAGGCCACCATCTGGTGGGCGGCGAACCTGGGCCTGCCGTCGCAGCAGCTGCGCTCCGGGCGGCTGATCGAGGTGATTGACGACATCATCGCCACCCGGGCGAGGGTGCGCGACGAGCACGGTTGGGTGATGGATGTCTATGCACTGAGCATGTGATCGGTCACAATGGTGTCGCACATCGAGGAAGGGGACACCGTGACCGAGCTGGGGACAGGAACCGGACCGAAGCCGCGGCGTCTCCCGGTACTGCTGCTGGGGACCGGCGTGTTGGTGATCGCCCTGGTGGCGGGTGGGATCTGGTGGTTCGGGCGTGGCCCTGCGGCACCTTCAGGTGGTGGCACGTTGCTGCACGGGCTGGAACGGCAACCCCAGGTTTCCTGGAGCATTCCCCAGGGTCGGGATGAGACCTGGGCGGCGACGACGGCGGGAGTGCTCCTGGTTCCTGTTGATCCCAGCAGCTCACAGGAGGTGCGGCTGCACGCCTGGGAGGACGGTGCGCAGCGCTGGGCGGTGAACCTGGAGTCGGAGTTCGAGGGATTCCAGAAGGTGCGCGTCCAGGAGAACTTCAGACAGGGGCACTGCGCTCTGTTGCTGGAGGCAGAGGGCAAGCAGTCGAGGCTCGTGGTGCTCAGTACCGCCGACGGCGCGGTGGAGCGGAGTCTGACGGTGCAGCCCGGACGGTACCACGAGGTGGAATCAGGGGCGGTGTACCGGCTCTTCGAGAGCGAGGAGGAGGGCGCTGTGGCCCGATACACGTCGCTGGAGAAGTTCGATCTGGAGTGGGAGACCAGGATGGCGCTGCACTTCGGCGGGGCCGAGGTGAGCCTGCAGGAGCGCCAATCCCGGCTGGAGATCTGCCTCCCCCTGGACTGGAACCGATATGCCCACGGCTGCCAGGAGAGCCTGGAGCTCACAACGGGCAGGCCGGCAGCCTGGTTGTCGAGCGGCAACTCCTTCGAGCGGTTCGGTGACACGGTGGTGGTCGCGGAGCAGGGAACCGGAAAGATCCGCGGATTCGTCGGCAACCAGGAGAAGTGGAGCAAGGACCTCTCCTGGGCCACGCTGTGGGCGGTGCAGGACGCCCTGTTGGTGATGAGCGGGGAGGGGATGTTCCGGCTCGACCCACGGACCGGGGAGGAGAAATGGCGTTCCGATCTGGGGGAGAGTCAACCTGTCGTCGTCTCCGCGGGGGAGGTGACGATCCTGATGGAGTACCTGCCCAGTTTCCGTACCGCACTGCTGGACCTTGACAAGGGCAGATTCGAGTTCCAGGAGCACGACTTCCAGGCCAGCGGTTTCCATGAGCTGACCGACAAGGGGTGGATCATCAGCATCCAGGCCTCGGAGCAGGCCGAAGGGGTCGTGCTGAGAGCCCTGGAGCCCGGCAGGGCCGCCCCGGTGTGGGAGGCCAGCTTCCCGGAGTACTTCTGGGCCAGCAACGCCCATGGACACCTGCTGCTCCAGGGCGGAGACACCCTCGCGGTGGCCCGCTGAAGTTCAGCACGAGGAGTGCGGATGGTCACTCCAGCACCTCCAGGACGAGCTGGCGCACGACACCCTCTTGGGCGAAGGTGTGCGGCGAACACGTCGTGACCCCTTGAGCGGCAAGAATGGCTTCCTGATGAGCAACAGGAGGAAACCATCATGACCACGACAGAGCAGGTTTCGGGCCGGATGCCGAGCCGACGTCGGCTTTCCATGCTGCTCGTGATCGTCTCGGCCGTGGCGGTCGTGGCTCTCGCGGTGGGATCAATGCTGTGGTTCCGGCGTGGTGCGGACCCTGCGCAAGGGGAACACCCGCCATTGAGCGGCTTGGAGCAGGCGCCCACGCTGGCATGGGGGATGGAGTACGACGCCGAGCAACAGAGGTGGGCAGGTAGTGCGGCGGGGATGCTGCTGTTCCAGCGGGAGGTTGCACCGGGGGAGTCGCTCCGTGTGACTCTTCTCGATTGGGAGGACGGAAAGGAGAAGTGGAGTGTGGACCTGGGGCCAAGAGTGAACGCCCATGGGTACGTGGCCGCGATGACTGAGCTCAAGGATGGGCATGTCGGCTTTCATGTCGGTGGTGAGGACGGTGATGAAGACGGTGGTGAGGACAGCGGGGAACTGATCGTCCTGCGCGTCGGTGACGGTGCTGTCGAACATGTTGTCCCGGCCCCACTCGGGACATACCATGAGCTGCCTTCCGGAGGGGTCTACCGGGTTTTTTCAAAGTTCATGGATGGGAACTCCACGATTGCTCGGTTCACTTCCTTCGATGACTTCACCCAGGAGTGGGAGCTCGACCTCGACTACGATGCGCACCACCACAACATCGGGTTGACCGAGCATGACTCCACGCTCGAGGTGTGTTCCTTCCCCGTCGTGGGAGATGCGAAGAAGTGCAAGGAGAGCATTGACCTTGCGACTGGGAAGCGAGCGGAGTGGCTACCCTCCCCAGCTGTGTTCCAGACGTTTGGGAACAAGGTGCTGGTCATGAACCCAGACACAGGAGATCTCAGGGGCTATGAGGGTGGAGAGGAAAAGTGGCGCAGTGACCTCGGCCCCTCTGAGATGGGTCATGATCTGTACTCCATGAACGGTGCCGCCCTGGTGGAGTCCGGAGAGGAGCTGATCCGGATCGATCCCAGCACGGGGGAGGAGAAATGGCGGATGGTGGAGGGCGAAGGCCTCTCTCCCCGGAGTGCGGAATCCGGCGACAAAGCGATCATGGTCGGCTTCGATTCGCGTCTCACAACGGGGGTGTTGAATCTGGCCTCGGGGGAGCTGGAGAAATCTCAGGAACACGAGGGCCAAGATGCTCTGCTCAAAACCTGGGTGACCGAGTCCAAGAAGGTGGTCACGTTGAGGACGGGTCGGGAAGGGCAGGGAGTGGAACTGACCGGACTGGAGCCCGGCGTGGCGGAGCTGCAGTGGCGTGCTTCCTTCCCCGAGTATGACTTCGTCGATGACCAGCACGGACACCTCGTCGTGTTCGGGGAGAACAGGATCGGGGTGCTGCAGTAGCAGCAGGGTTTGCCTCGGTGCCACGGCGAGGCAACCCCGCCATCTGCTCACTCCTCCAGGTCGCCCTCCACCTCCAGGTAGAGCTCGTGGAGTTGCTGGATGAGCTCCGGGTCGGGGTTCTCCCACAGACCGCGATCCACCGACTCCTGAAGGCGTTCGACCATGTTGCGCAGCGCCCAGGGGTTGGCGTGTCGCAGGAAGGCCTGGTTCTCCTCGTCCAGCAGGTAGGTGGTGGCCACCTTCTCGTACATCCAGTCGTGCACCACCTGGGCCGTGGCGTCGAAACCGAACAGGTAGTCCACACTCGCCGCCATCTCGAAGGCCCCCTTGTAGCCGTGACGACGCATTGCCGCCAGCCACTTCGGGTTCACCACGCGGGCCCGGAACACCCTCGCCGTCTCCTCCGCCAGCGAGCGGGTCCGCACCGCATCCGCGATGGTGGTGTCCCCGACATAGGCCTTCGGGGCCTGGCCCGTCAGCGCTCGAACCGTGGCGATCATGCCGCCGTGGTACTGGAAGTAGTCGTCGGAGTCGATGATGTCGTGCTCGCGTGAGTCGATGTTCTTCGCCGCCACCTTGATGCGCCGATAGTTGGCCTCCATGTCATCACGGGCCGGGGTGCCGTCGAGATCCCGGCCGTAGGCGAACCCGCCCCAGGTGGCGTACACCTCGGCCAAATCCTCATCCGAGCGCCAGTTCCCCGACTCGATGACCTCCAGCAGCCCCGCACCGTAGCTGCCAGGGGCGGACCCGAAGACACGGGTACGGGCGCGACGCTCATCGCCGTGCTCCGCCAGGTCGGCCGCCACGTGGGCGCGAACGAAGTTCTGCTCCTCGGGTTCTACCTGCGCGGCGGCCAACGCGACGGCGTCGTCCAGCAGCGCCACGACGTGCGGGAAGGCGTCCCGGAAGAACCCGGAGATTCTGACCGTCACGTCGATGCGGGGCCGCCCCAGCTCCTCCAGCGGGATGGGCTCCAGGTCGATGACGCGACGGGACTGCTCATCCCAGATCGGCTGGATGCCGAGCAGCGCGAAGACCTCGGCGATGTCATCGCCCGAGGTGCGCATGGCCGAGGTGCCCCACACCGACAATCCCACCGAGGACGGGTACTCGCCGGTCTCTGCCAGGTACCGGGCCACCAGGTTCTCCGCCGCCGCCTGGCCGGTCTGCCAGGCCAGCTTGCTCGGGATCGCCTTCGGATCGACGGAGTAGAAGTTGCGCCCCGTCGGCAGCACGTTCACCAGACCCCGCAGCGGCGAGCCGGACGGCCCCGCCGGGATGTAACCGCCGTCCAGTGCGTGGAGCACAGCGGGAATCTCCCCACCGGTGGCCGCCAGCCGCGGCACCACCTCGGTGGCGGCGAACAGCAGTGCGGCCCGCACCCCCGCCGTCTCGACACCGTCGCGACCCTCCAGTGGGGCGACGATCTCGGCCACGGCCTCAGCCCGCCAGCCCCGTTCCGCCAAGGACTGCACCAGGTGCCGGGCCTCGGCCTCCACCGCGTCGGTCTGCTCCCTGCTGATGCTCACATCCTGCTGGTCCTCCGGCAGCCCCAGGGCCACCCGGAGCCCGGGCACCCCGTCGGTGCGCCCGCCGAAGACCTGGTTGGCGCGCAGGATGGCCAGCACCAGGTTGACCAGCCCCTCACCCTCAGGGGCCTGGGACAGGATGTGCAGGCCGTCGCGGATCTGGACGTCCTTGATCTCGCACAGCCACCCGTCGACGTGCATGATGAAGTCGTCGAACTCGTCCTCGCCGGGGCGCTCCTCCAGCCCCAGGTCCAGGTGCATCTGGGCCGCCTTCATCAGCTGCCAGATCTCTCCCTGCAGGGCGGGAGCCTTCGCCGGGTCCATGACGGAGACGTTGCCGTACTCGTCGAGCAGCTGCTCCAGCCGGGAGATGTCGCCGTAGCTCTCCGCCCGGGCCATCGGCGGGATCAGGTGATCGACGATGGTGGCGTGGGCTCGCCGCTTCGCCTGGGTTCCCTCCCCGGGGTCGTTGATGAGGAACGGGTAGATCAGCGGCAGCGACCCGAGGGTGGCATCCGGCCCCGAGGCGGCGTCCAGGGCCAGGTTCTTGCCGGGCAGCCACTCCAGGTTGCCGTGCTTGCCCAGGTGCACCACCGCGTGAGCACCGAAGCCCTCCTCCAGCCAGCGGTAGGTCGCCAGGTAGTGATGGCTCGGGGCCAGCTCCGGGTCGTGGTAGATGGCGATGGGGTTCTCCCCGAAACCGCGCGGCGGCTGCACCAGGACCACCACGTTGCCCGCGCGCAGGGTGGCGGCGACGATCTCGCCGTCGGGATTGCCGGAGCGATCCACGAACAGTTCACCGGGGGCCTCCCCCCAGGCGGCCGTGACGGCCTCGCGCAGCTCCTCGGGGAACTGCGCGAACCAGCCCCGGTAGGTGGCGGCGTCGATCCTGACCGGCTGCCCGGCCAGCTGCTCGCTGGTCAGCCACTCCTCGTCCTGACCGCCCGCCTCGATGAGTGCGTGGATGAGTGCGTTGCCCGCCGTGGTGTCGGGATGCTCGCCCTCCACCTCGGGCAGCTCCCCGGTCCCGGGAATCTCACCCGGGGCACCCAGGTCGTACCCGGCCTCACGCATCGCCCGCAGCAGCCGGATGAGGGAGACCGGGGTGTCCAGGCCGACGGCGTTGCCGATCCGGGCATGTTTGGTGGGGTAGGCCGACAACACGATGGCGATCCGGCGCTCGGCCGCAGGGATGAGCCGCAGCCGGGCGTGGTTGACCGCCAGCTGGGCCACCCGGGCGCAGCGCTCCGCATCCGGCACGTAGTGCGGCAGACCGTCGTCGTCGATCTCCTTGAAGGAGAAGGCAACCGTGATGATCCGGCCGTCGAACTCCGGGACCGCCACCTGGGTGGCGACATCCAGCGGGCTCATGCCGTCGTCGCTGTCCTCCCAGGAGGCACGATCCCAGGTGAGGGTGAGGCCCTGCAGGATCGGCACGTCCAGCTTCGCCAGCTGCTCGACGTCCCAGGCGTCGTCATCCCCGCCCGCCGAGGCGGTCGCCGGGGTGAGGCCACCGGAGGCCTGCACGGTGGTGATGATGGCATCGAAGGTGCCCAGGTGGCTGATGAGTTCCGGGTCAGGGTTGCGCAGTGAGGCGGTCTGGATCGGCACCCCGATGCCTCCGGCAGCGTCGATGGCATCGGCCAGGGCGATGACGTGGGCGATGTTCCCGGCCGCGTGGTGGGCGCGGTAGAAGATGATCGCGATGCGAGGGCGACGGTGCCCGGCGGGGGAGTCCGTCGGTGCATCGGGGCGGGGCAGCTCGCTCCAGGTGGGCAGCTGCTCCACCGGGTCGAAGCCGTCGCCTGTGAGCAGCACCGTGTCGGAGAGGAAGGCGTGGACATTGCGGAGGTTACCGACCCCGCCGTGGACGAAGTAGTCGTGGGCCTCGGCCACCACGCCGAGCGGGACCGTGGACAGCTCCATCAAGGAGGCATCGGGGGTGTGCTGGCCTCCCAGCACCACCAGCGGCAGGCCCGCGCGCTGGCACACCTGGAAGGTCTCGGGCAGCTGTTCCTTGCCGCCGAGGAAACGGAACACGATCAGGTCTGCACCCTCGATCAGACGCTCGACGGCCTCGACGCTGAGCTTGACGGGGTTGCCGTGGACGTAGTCGGCGCCGCTCGCGCGGGCGCTCAGCAGGTCGGTCTCGGTGGTGGTGAGCAGGGCGATGCGGGTCAAGGTGTCCTCCGTCAGGATCCGCGTCCGGGTGGGTGAGGTGCCCGACGGGTGTTCCTGACTTCGCTGATGCGTCACAGTGGCGGGACCGTCCCGGAGTTCCACCGGGTTCCAGAGCCGCAGGGCAGGGCCAGCCTACCGACTCCTCCCCGGGAGTGCGGAAACCGGACTTCCGGCCGACGTGATGCGGGGTTGAAAGAGCGGGTCCGGCAGAGGTCATGCAATAGGCTTTGCCACCATGCAGGAACTCGTCATGACGCTGGACTGCCCGGACCTCCCGGGGATCATGCACGCGCTCACCGGCGCGGTCGTCGCGGCTGGGGGCAACATCACCGAACTCCAGCAGTTCAGCTCCCCGGACTCGGGGCGTTTCTTCACCCGGATCGCGGTGGAGGGGGCTGAGCTGGAGGAGCTGCGTGACCGGATCGCTGGAGCTGCGCAGCCCTTTGGCGCCTCCTTCCAGGTGCATGACGCCTCGCGCCCGACCCGAACCCTGCTGCTGGCCTCCAAGGCGGGGCACTGCGTCAACGACCTGCTGTTCCGCTGGCGGGGAGGCGAATTGCCGATCGAGATCGTCGGGCTGATGGCCAACCACGACGTACTGGCCCCGATGGCCGAGTTCTACAGCATCCCGTTCACCCACCACGTCGTTACGCCCGAGACCAAGGCCGATTTCGAGGCCGAGGTGATGCGGGTGGTGGCCGAACAGCAGGTGGAGCTGGTGGTGCTGGCCCGCTACATGCAGATCCTCAGCCCCGAGCTGTGCGAGGAGCTGGCGGGTCGGGCGATCAACATCCACCACTCCTTCCTGCCCGGGTTCAAGGGGGCCAACCCCTACCGTCAGGCCCACACCCGGGGGGTGAAACTCATCGGAGCCACCGCGCACTTCGTGACCAGCGACCTGGATGAGGGACCGATCATCGAGCAGAACGTGGTCCGGGTGGATCACAGCATGAGTGTGTCGAAGCTGGTGCGCAAGGGGCAGGCCCAGGAGTCGCAGACCCTGGCTGAGGCGGTGCGGCTGTTCGCCGAGCACCGGGTGCTGAGCGACGGGCATCGTACGGTGATCTTCCGCTGATGTCGATGGCCGGTGACATTGCGCTCATCGCGCTCTTCATCCTCATCGGTGGCACCTTCGCGGCCGCCGAGATGGCTCTGGTGACGCTGCGTGAGTCCCAGGTGAAGCAACTGGCCGGTCGAGGCAAGCGAGGGCGGGCCATCGAGCGTCTGACCAGCGATCCCAATCTGTTCCTCTCCGCCGTGCAGATCGGGGTGACCCTCTCCGGTTTCCTGTCCGCCGCCTACGGCGGAGCGACGATCGCCGACCGGCTGGCTCCGGTGCTGGTCTCCTGGGGGTTGCCGGAGTCGGTGGCGCGGACGGTGTCGCTGGTGGCGATCACCGTCGTGGTCTCCTACTTCTCCATCGTCATCGGGGAGCTGAGCGCCAAGCGGTTGGCGATGCAACGCGCCGAGGGCTATGCGCTGGCCCTGGCCCCGCTGGTGGCAGGCATCGCGGCCCTGGCCCGTCCCGTCATCTGGTTCCTCGGGGTCTCCACCGACGCGGTGGTGAGAATCTTCGGAGGCGACCCGAGCCAGAACAAGGATGAGGTCAGTGATGAGGAGCTGCGGGCGATGGTCTCGGTGTCGACCACGCTCGGCAAGGAGGAACGTACCATCCTCGATGAGGTCTTCGACGCCGGTCAGCTCAGTTTGCGTGAGGTGATGGTGCCGCGCACCGAGGTGGACTTCCTGCCCGCCGACATGCCGGTGCAGCGCGCCTACAAGGAGGTTCGTGGGGCGCCGCACTCCCGGTACCCAGTCACCGATGGCTCGGTGGACAAGGTGATCGGGTTCTGTCACGTGCGGGACCTGATGGACCTCGACGAGTCGGAGCGCTCCGGGCAGCTTCGGGCCATCGTGCGTCCTGTCCTCAGCCTGCCCGAGACGGTCAAGCTGCTGCGGGCCCTGTCGGCGATGCGTGCTGCGAAGTCGCACCTGGCCATCGTGCGTGACGAGTTCGGCGGCACTGCCGGGATCGTGACTCTGGAGGATCTGGTGGAGGAACTCGTCGGTGACATCACTGATGAGTACGACGTGGACGATGCCGATGCTCCGGCCCGCATCGACCCGTTGCAACGGCTGGATGGCCTGGCCACCATCGAGGAGTTCGCACAGCTGACCGGTCATGTCATCCCCGAGGGGCCCTATGACACCGTTGCTGGCTACGTGATGGCCCGGCTCGGCAGGGTGCCCTACGTGGGGGCCGTCGTCGAGGCGGAACTGGCCTGTGTCGAGCCGGGGGAGGACGGACGGGATGAGGCACGGTGGCGGTTCACCGTCGAGGAGATGGACGGGCGCCGGGCAGCGTGGTTGTCGGTGAGGCAGGTGAACGGTGAGACACAGTGATGATGGCTCGGAGCTGTTGACCGGTCCCGGTGCCGGGCCGCTGCTCAAGGCCGCGGTGGAGCACGCCGGGGGGGTACTGCTGAACTGGGCGTTGGAGCACGTCGATGCGAACCCGAACCAGTCCACCACCGCCACATATCTGGCCCGGGTCCGGTGGCCCTACGGGGAGCGCACCGAGCTGCTGGGGGTCTCCGCGCGGCGGGGCAGGCTGTCGAAGTCCGACCGGGGGGCAGAGGTCTTCGCCGATGGCAATCGGGAGGTTGCGGTCTGGATCTACCCGAACGACCCAGACCTGCCCGGCTTGGCGCGCGTGGCCTATCCGCAGCGCCTCGCAGACCTGGTCAACGAGGCCGGACTCATCCCCGGGCCGATCTCCGGCAGGGAGCTGGAGCTCAACATCGTCGGCTACCGTCCCAGACGCCGTGCCGTGGTCCGATTCTCAGCGAAGGGGGTCACCTACTACGTCAAGGCGATCCGGGGCAAGCAGTTCGAGGACACCTTGTCCAGGCATCGGCTGCTCGAGTCTGCGGGGGTCCCCTCGCCGAAGGTGGCCTTCACCACCAGGGACAACCTCATGTTCCTGGAGGCGCTGCCCGGCAGGTCACTGGCGAAGGCGATCTTCGACCCTGTCGATCCGTGCACTCCGGAGGAGCTGATCGAGGTGCTCGACTCGATGCCCCGGATGGTGGCGAGGTTGGATCGTCGCCCGCCGTGGAGCGACGCGGTGGAGCACTATGCCGGGGTGGTCTCGGCGGCGCTGCCCGAGGTGCGCGACGACCTGGCACGGGTGACCAGGCGGATCCAGACGGGGCTGGCCGGGATCCCGCCGGGGGATGAGGCCACCCACGGCGACTTCCACGAGGGACAGGTCCACGTCCAGGGCGGCCGAGTGGTGGGAATCCTCGACATCGACACGATCGGTCCGGGCAACCGGGCCGATGACCTGGCTTGCCTCATCGCACACCTGTCCACCATCCAGCGCATGAACCGGCAGCAGGAGGCGACGGTGCGGGGGCTGCTGGCCCGCTGGGTACCGGTCTTCGACCGCAGGGTGGACCCGGTGGAGCTCAGGCTGCGAGCCGCCGCCGTGGTGATCTCGTTGGCGACGGGACCGTTCCGGGGGCAGGAACCCTTCTGGCAGGAGACCACCCGGAAGATGGTCCGCTCCGCCATCGCCCTGGTGAACCAGGTTGCGGGCTGATAACGATTCGGCGCGGTTGTGGGCCTGTCGGAGCGGAACGGGGTATCGTCAAGCGACCCTGATCGTTTTCGAGCAGTATGGAGTGTCCCTGTGACCAAGTCCCTCCTCAAGTTCGCCGCCCTGGCCGCCGCGGGTGCGCTCGCCCTCGCCGGGTGCGCCCAGCCGCCCAGCTCCTCCAGCAGCTCCGCCTCCGCCGGTGGCAGCACCGCCGCGATGGAGAACGCAACCGGTGATTTCAAGGCCTGCATGGTCTCCGATTTCGGCGGCTTCGATGACAAGTCCTTCAACGAGACCTCCTACAAGGGGATGCTCAAGGCCAAGGAGGAGCTCGGGGTGCAGACCGCCGAGCTGGAGTCCCAGGCCGAGGGCGACTACTCGGGCAACGTCGCTGCGATGATCGACCAGAAGTGCAACATCGTCATCACCGTTGGGTTTGCCCTGGCGAAGGCCACGGAGGCCGCCGCCAAGCAGACCCCGGATGCGAAGTTCGCCATCGTGGACAACCCCTCCTTCGAGGGCGTCGACAACGCCAAGGGCCTGACCTTCAACACCGCGGAGCCCGCCTTCCTGGCCGGGTACCTCGCGGCCTCGATGACCAAGACCGGGAAGGTCGGCACCTTCGGTGGGGCCAAGTACCCGACCGTGACCATCTTCATGGACGGGTTCGCCCAGGGTGTGGCCCACCACAACCAGGTCAAGGGCACCAACGTCGAGGTGCTGGGTTGGAGCCACGAGGCCCAGGACGGCCAGTTCATCGGCGGCAACGACCCGTTCGGTGACCAGTCCGGCGGCAAGAACACCGCCAACACCCTCATCGCGCAGGGCGCTGACATCATCCTGCCCGTCGCCGGTCCGGCCGGGCTCGGTGCCCTGGCGGCCGTCAAGGAGACGGGTGGCAAGGTGAACGCCATCTGGGTGGACACCGACGGCTACGTCTCGGCCCCCGAGTACAAGGAGGTCATCATCACCTCCGTCGAGAAGGCCATGGATGTCGCGGTCTTCGACGCCATCAAGGCCGCCAAGGACGGCAACTTCTCCTCCGAGCACTACGTCGGCACCCTGGCCAACGGGGGAGTGAACCTGTCCGAGTTCCACGACTTCGACTCCCAGATCTCCGCTGAGACCAAGACGGAGCTCGAGACCCTGAAGAAGGACATCATCGACGGCAAGATCACGGTCAAGCAGCCTGCGTGATCGCTCGGTGAACACTCGCAGTGGAAGGGGCGCCCTCTTGGGGCGCCCCTTCCACTGCGAACACGATAGAGTGTTCAGGCCCCCGATGAAGGAGGATCAGTGACCTCAACACCCCCGGTGCTGTCCCTCAAAGGCATCACCAAACGCTTCGGCAACTTCACGGCCAACGATGACATCAGCATCGACATCGTTCCCGGTCGGATCCACTGTCTGCTCGGCGAGAACGGGGCGGGCAAGTCCACCCTGATGAACATTCTCTTCGGGCTGCTGACCCCCGACGAGGGGGAGATCAGCATGGGTGAGGAGGTGCTCCGTCTCGGGGACCCGGGCCAGGCAATGACAGCAGGGATCGGGATGGTGCACCAGCACTTCATGCTGATCCCGCCGTTCACCGTCGCGGAGAACATGGTGCTCGGGCACGAGCCGGGGACCGCCGGGTTGCTCGACATCGGCCAGGCCAGGTCAAAGGTGAAGGAACTCTCGGAGCGGTACCGGCTCGACGTGGACCCGGATGCGCTCGTCGAGGACCTGCCCGTGGGTATCCAGCAGCGCGTCGAAATCCTCAAGTCGCTCTCCCTCGATGCCCAGTACCTCATCTTCGACGAACCGACGGCGGTGCTCACCCCGCAGGAGATCGACGAACTGATGGGGGTCATGCGGGCCCTGCGCGACGAGGGCCGGGCCATCGTCTTCATCACCCACAAGCTGCGTGAGGTGCGCGAGGTCGCTGACGACATCACCGTGATCCGTCGCGGCAAGGTGGTTGGGCAGGCCGAACCCAGCGCCTCGGAACGGGAACTGGCAGCACTCATGGTGGGGCGCTCCGTGGAGCTCAAGGTGGCCAAGGAGGAGCCGAAGCCCGGCGAGGAGAGGCTCAACATCGAGAGCCTGGTGGTGGCCTCCCCCTCGGGTGCGGTCGCCGTCGATGAGCTCGATCTCGTGGTACGTGGTGGCGAGATCATCGTCATCGCAGGGGTTCAGGGCAACGGCCAGTCCGAGCTGGCCGAGGCCCTGCTCGGTACCGTCACCCCGGTTTCCGGGACCATCACCCTCGATGGGGTGGACATCACCCACATGACCCCGGCCAAGACCTTGGCGGCAGGCCTGGGTTACGTGCCGGAGGACAGGCACCGGGATGGTTTCATCGGTGACTTCTCCATCGCCCAGAACCTGGTGCTGGACAACCTGGGAGAGTTCTCCAGCCACGGCAACCTCCAGCTCGGGAAGATCAACGACAACGCGGTGGCCCGGGTGGAGGAGTTCGACATCCGCACCAGCTCCCACACCCAGCCGGTGAAGTCACTCTCGGGAGGCAACCAGCAGAAGGTGGTCCTGGCCAGGGAGCTGTCCCGACCGCTGTCGTTGCTGCTGGCGAACCAGCCCACCCGCGGCGTGGACGTCGGGGCCATCGAGTTCCTGCACAGCCGGATCGTCGAGGAGAGGGACAAGGGAACCGCCGTGCTCATCATCTCCACCGAGCTCGATGAGGTGGAATCCCTGGCGGATCGGATCGCCGTGATGTACCGGGGGCGGATCGTCGGCATCGTCCCACCGGAGACCCCCCGCAACGTGCTCGGCCTCATGATGGCCGGGATCAGCCATGACGACGCCGTCCAGGCGGCGGCTGAAGAGGAGGCAGGGGCATGAGCAGCACCCACAACAGGGCCGTGTTGCTGCGAAGCATCGGCATCACCGTCGTCTCCTTGATCCTGGCCTTCCTGGTGGCGGCCGTGGTCATGGTGCTCAGCGACGCCAAGGTCATGGCGAAGTACGCCTACTTCTTCGCTCTTCCCCAGGATGCCCTCGGCGCGTCCTGGGAGAAGATCGCCAGTGCCTACGGTGCCCTGTTCCAGGGGGCTTTCGGCAGCGTGGCGAACATCACCCACACCACCGCGGAGGCGGCACCGCTGATCGCGGCGGGACTGGGCGTGGCCCTGGCGTTCCGGGCCGGGCTGTTCAACATCGGCGCGCAGGGCCAGGCCCTCATGGGGGCCCTGGTCGGGGCGTTCCTCGGGTTCTCCATCAAGGGGCTGCCGCTGGTGATCCACCTGCCGTTGGTGCTGCTGCTCGGTGTGCTGAGCGGGGCCATCTGGGGTGGCATCGTCGGTCTCCTCAAGGCCAGGACCGGCGCCCACGAGGTGATCCTCACCATCATGATGAACTACATCGCGACCATTCTGCTGGCCTACCTCATGGACCAGCGCTTCATGCAGGACCCGGGGCGCAACGATCCCATCGCCCCGGTGCTGGAGTGGTCGGCGACCCTGCCCAGGCTCGAGGGCGGACGGTTGCACCTGGGCTTCCTCCTGGCGCTGCTCGCGGCCTTCGGCTGCTGGTGGCTGCTGGAGCGCACCACCTTCGGCATGAGGCTGCAGGCGGTGGGCCTCAACCCGCACGCCGCAGCGACGGCAGGCACCTCGGTCGGTCGGGTGACGATCATCACGATGGCCCTGGCCGGTGGACTGGCTGGTCTGGGCGGGGTCATCATCGTGACCGCTCCCGAGGTGCTGACCAGCTTCCCGCCGCAGCTCACCGGAACCATCGTCGGGGTGTTGGGCTTCGACGCGATCACCGTCGCCCTGTTGGGGCGTTCCCGTCCACTGGGCGTGGTCTTCGCGGGGCTGCTCTTCGGAGCGCTCAAGGCCGGACGGCGCACCATGGAGTCGGTGGCGAAGACCCCCGCCCAGCTGACGGACCTGATCCAGGCCCTCATCGTGCTCTTCGTGGCAGCACCTGCCTTCGTCGCGTGGCTGCTGCCCTTCCTCAGGGAGCGACGGGAGAACAGGAATCGGCGTGCCCAGCGCGCATCGAAGGAGGCCCAGGCATGAGCACCGAGATGACAGTGGATCAGTCCCTCGAGCAGCACAGCTCGAGGATCGAGTCCCCCGAGGCGCGGTCGGCGCGAATCTCCACCGGGGTGCTCGTCACCCTGATCGGCGCGCTGCTGTTGGTGATGGCCTTCACCGCCTCGGGAACCGCGAGGATCGCGCTGTCGGATGCGCTCGCGGATGTCCAGCTGCCCACCATCGAGCTGCCGGGCATGGTGACGGTGCTGCTGTCGTCGCTGCTGGTGCTGGGAAGCGGTGTCGGCATTCTCAGCGGAAGGCTCAGCCGCCGGGGTCGGACCCTCGCCGCCGTGTTGGCCGGGGTCGGGGTGCTCGTCGGTTTCATCAGCTGGGCAGCTGCATCCTCGACCCTGCCGTTCACCCTGGCCAGCCAGCTGAACCTCACCATCGAGTACTCCACCCCGCTGCTGTTCGGAGTGCTGGCGGGGGTGCTCTCGGAGCGGGCCGGTGTGGTCAACATCGCCATCGAGGGGCAGTTCCTGTCCGCGGCTTTCGCCGCTGCCGTGACCTATTCCATCACCCGGTCCTTCGTGGCGGCCCTGATCGCTGCGGCGCTGGCGGGTCTGCTCATGGGAGCGATCCTCGCGCTGTTCACGCTGAAGTACCTGGTGGATCACGTCATCGTCGGCGTGGTGGTGAACCTGCTGGCCACGGGCCTGACCGGGTTCATCTACAACCAGCTGGTCGCCCCGAACAAGGCCACCTGGGCAGTGGTGGACCCGATGACCACGGTGGAGGTGCCGGGCCTCAGCTCGTTGCCGTTCATCGGCCCGATCCTGTTCACCCAGCGTCCTCTGTCCTTCATGGCGATGGTGGCGGTGCCGCTGGTGTGGTTCCTGCTCCACCGCACCAAGTGGGGCCTCAGGGTCCGGGCGGTGGGGGAGCACCCTCACGCTGCGGACACCGTCGGCATCAAGGTGATCTCGACCAAGACCCAGGCGGTGCTGCTCGGCGGTCTGCTGGCCGGGCTCGGCGGGGCCTACTTCACCATTGGTTCGGTGGGTGAGTTCCAGGACAACAACATCACCGCGGGCAATGGCTTCATCGCGCTGGCCGCGGTCATCATGGGACGCTGGAACCCGCTGCTGGCGGCGGCGACGGCCCTGTTCTTCGGGTTCACCCGGGCGCTGGCCCAGACCACGAAACTGATGGCCCTGCCGATTCCCAGCCAGCTGATCGAGATGCTGCCCTACGTGGCCACCATCATCGCCGTCGCCGGGCTCGTCGGACGGGTCCGACCCCCGGCCGCCGACGGTGCGCACTTCGTCAAGGGCCACCACTGATGGCAGAGATCAACTGGGAGGAACTGCGGGCCGCGTCCCGGGAGATCGCGACGCGCGCCTACGCCCCCTACTCGGACTACCAGGTCGGCTGCGCGGCGCTCGTCGATGACGGGCGCATCGTGGTGGGCTGCAACGTGGAGAACGCCTCCTACGGGGTGGGGTTGTGCGCCGAGTGTGGCATGGTCTCCCAGCTCAACGCCACCGGGGGCGGCAGGCTTGTCGCCTTCACCTGCTGCAACAAGCTGGGGGAGCGGATCATGCCGTGCGGGCGGTGCCGCCAGCTGCTGTTCGAGTTCGGCGGCAACGAGCTGCTGGTGGACACCCCGCAGGGGATTCTGTCGATGAGCGAGGTCCTGCCCCAGGCCTTCGGACCGACGGATCTGGCAGCCGTGGCGGGGTGAGCCCCTGTTCGTGAGCCCTCTAAACTTCACCTCATGCTGAGTGTTGAAGAGCTGCGTGCACTGCCGAAGGTTGCCCTCCACGATCACCTGGACGGGGGGCTCAGGCCGCAGACCGTGATCGAGCACTGCGCCGAGAACGGGTATGAGCTGCCCACCACGGACCCGGAGGAACTGCGCCGCTGGTTCTTCGAGGCCGCCGACTCGGGGTCGTTGGTGCGCTACCTCGAGGGCTTCGCCCACACCTGCGCCGCGATGCAGAGCAGGGACCAGCTGGTGCGGGTGGCCCGTGAGTTCGTGCTGGACCAGGCCGCCGACGGCGTGGTCTACGCCGAGGCCAGGTGGGCCCCGGAGCAGCACCTGGAGCGAGGGCTCACCCTGAATCAGGCCGTCGAGGCGGTCCGGGACGGGTTGACCCAGGGCATGGCCGAGGCGGAGGCTGCCGGGCAGGCCATCGTCGCCACCCAGCTGGTGACCGCGATGCGTCACGTCGAGCAGCCCACCACTGAGATCGCCCAGCTGGCCTTGGAATACCGTGACGACTCGGTGGTCGGCTTCGACATCGCTGGGGCCGAGCATGGATACCGTCCCTCCCGGTTCAGTGAGTCCTTTGAGCTGCTGCGACGCAACAACGCCCACTTCACCATTCATGCGGGGGAGGCCGACGGTCCGGAGTCGATGTGGGAGGCCATCCAGCTGTGCGGGGCGCAGCGGATCGGGCACGGGGTGAGGATCGTCGAGGACATCGAGGACCTGCACTCGGCCACACCGCGCCTTGGTCGCCTCGCCGCCTTCGTGCGCGACCAGCAGATCCCGTTGGAGGTGTGCCCCACCTCCAACACCCAGACCGGCATCGCTGCGACGGTGGCGGAGCACCCGGTGGGCAGGCTCGCGGAGCTGGGTTTCAACGTCACCATCCACTGTGACAACCGGCTGATGAGCGGCACCAGCCTCAGCCAGGAGTTCGCGAAGCTCGCCGAGGCCTTTGGCTGGGGGCTGGCGGAGGTGGAACGGGCCACGGTGGCGGCCATGCGCGCGGCCTTCCTCCACCACGACGAGCGCGAGGCCCTGGTCGACGGGCTGATCCGCCCGGCCTATCGTGCGGCCCGTCACGGGAAGACCGCGTGATCACCGCTGCCGCCGACGGGTCGTCGCTGGCCAATCCCGGCCCGGCCGGGTGGGCGTGGTACATCGATGAGCAGCACTGGGCCGCCGGTGGTTGGGTGCACGGCACGAACAACATGGGGGAGCTCCAGGCGGTGCTGGAGCTGCTGCTGGCGACGGCGGGGGTGGATGAGGAGCTGCTGATCCTGTGTGATTCGCAGTATGTCATCAACTCGCTGACCAAGTGGCTGCCGGGTTGGAAACGCAAGGGTTGGCGGAAGGGCGACGGCAAGCCGGTCCTCAACGTCGAACTCATGCAGCAGCTGGATGCGGCCCTTGAGGGGCGACGGGTGCGTTTCGAGTGGGTGAAGGGGCACTCGGGTCACGACCTCAACGACGCCGCCGATCAGCGGGCTCGGGCCGCCGCAACCGCCTATCGGGACGGGGCGGCTGTCGATGCCGGTCCCGGTTTCGGGACTCCCCGGGCCGAGCCCCGCCAGCCGGTTGCCGTGGTCGATCCGCAGCCCGACCTGTTCAGCGTCGTCGAGGAGCCACCGGCCACCGCGCCCGCCAGCATTCCCGGCACGGCCGGGCAGCGGGTCAAGGCGATGCTCACCACCTTGACCCGGCAGCTGCTGAGTCCCGAGGTGCGCACCGATGCGGAACGGCTGCGCACCCTGCTGCATCCCGAGTTCATCGCGCACGCCGTCGACGGGCAGGTGATCGATCTCGACCACGGGGCCTGGCAGCCACTGGATGATGTGGACTTCGAGGTGCTCGGCATCGACGAGTACGCCCCCGGGGTGGTCGGGATGCGTTGGCGGCAGCGGGAGCGGTTGCGCTACGGCCTGTGGCAGCAGACCCCGTTTGGTTGGCAGCTGCGCTTCGCCCAGGTGACCCCTGCCTGACATCGGTCAAACGGACGACGGACACGAGTGGACAGGTGCCTCAAATCCGCTTTGGCCATAGACTTGAGTCCTGCCTGCGCCCGCAGGTGTGACGTGTTCGAGGCTCCGGGACCGACCGGGCGGAGAGGGCTCCCTTGGCTGATCGGCTTGCCTTCGAGTTGAGTTCAATCTCCATCGGCCTGGGGTCACGCCCCGTGCTGCAGGAGGTGGACCTCGCAGCCCCGGAGGGAATCGTACTGGGGCTGATCGGGCGCAACGGCGCCGGGAAGTCCACGCTGATGCGGTTGCTGGCTGGACGCGAGGGGCGCTTCACCGGCGAGGCGGAAGTCCTCGGTGAGCCCCTGCCCGATGCGGCCTCGGGGCAGGTGTTCCTGACCTCCGAGTACTGGCCCTTCGGGACCGATCAGCGGTTCAAGGACCTCATCCGGCATCTCGGACGGGTGCACCGCAACTTCGATCAGGAGCGGGCCCTGGAGCTGCTGGCCTGGTTCGACGTTCCGGCCAACCGCTACGCCTTCGCCGTGAGCCGAGGGCAGCGCACAGCGGCCTTCCTCTCCCTGGCACTCGCGGCCCGCTCCCCGCTGACCCTGCTGGATGAGCCCTACCTCGGGCTCGATGTCCCGGCGCGCCGTCGCTTCACCCGAATCCTCACCGAGGAACTGCGCGCCCATCCCAGAACCCTGATCCTGTCCACCCATCTCGTCGATGAGGCGGAGCCGCTGTTCGACCGGGTGGCGATGATGGAGGCCGGACGGGTGATCGCGGCCGACACCGTTCCCGGCCTGCTCGGACAGTTCATCCGGGTGCACGGCCCTGTCGAGGAGGTCTCCCGGCTTCCCCGGCTGGGACGGCTCGACCGGGCGGGCGGCCAGGCCAGCGTCGTGGTGCGGCGCGGCGACGAGGCCGGATTCCCCAGCGAGCCCGTGGACCTGAAGGAACTGGCCGATCTCCTCATCGGACCCAGGCGAGAAGTCCTGCCGGGTGAGGACGAGGGAGGAGCCTGATGCACGCGACGATGACCCCGATCCTGTCCGCGCTGGGTGGCCGCTGGGGGTGGCGGTTCTGGTGGCCAGCCCTGCCCTGGCTGGTCTCCGAGGCGATGGTGATGACGTTTCGGCCCGGCAGGTGGGAGGAACCCGCAGGGGTGCTGCTCGTGGCCGCCGTGTTCAGCGTGCCCGTGCTGTGGCTGATGGGGGCGCGCTTCGCCGTCGGTCTGGGACATGCCAGACGCCACGTCTACCCCGTTGGGGTACTCGCCAGCTTCACCGGCATTGCGGTGTGGGCGGCCATCGTCGGGCTCAGCGCCACAGCCCTGGGCAGTGCGGAGTTGCGCGCCACGGTGCCCCTGTTCGTCTTCTACGGGGTGCCGCTGGCATCGCTGTTCCTGATGCTCTGCACGCTCGGGCTGGGGTACGGCTGGCGAGGGGCGGCGGTGGCCGTCCTCAGCTGGGGAGTGCTGGCCGCCGGGTTCTACGGCCTGGCCTGGCCGCTGCTGGACCAG
This sequence comes from Propionibacteriaceae bacterium, assembly GCA_030532575.1. GTDB lineage: Bacteria > Actinomycetota > Actinomycetes > Propionibacteriales > Propionibacteriaceae > Arachnia. Next base: position 57,466 of record JAUNKV010000003.1, read on the forward strand.
GTGACCGGCAGCCAGTTCCTGGGCGGCCTGGTGGGCATCGGGGTGTTCTTCGCGCTGTCCTGCTGGCTCGGCTGGCTGGGGTTCCGTCACGCCAGAGCGTGAATCACGCCCTTCTGCCAACCGATAGAATGCCGCCCATGTGTGCAGACGTTCTCGCGGCGGTGGCCTGGCCCTATGCCAATGGCCCCCGTCACATCGGTCACGTGTCCGGCTTCGGGGTTCCCTCGGATGTCTTCGCCCGCTACATGCGGATGGCCGGGCACAACGTGCTGATGGTCTCAGGATCGGATGAGCACGGCACCGCCATCCAGGTCAAGGCCGATCTGGAGGGGCTGACCGCCAGGGAGTGCGCCGACAGGTACCACCGGGTCATCGCCACCGACCTGCAGGGGCTGGGGCTGTCCTACGACCTGTTCACCCGCACCACCACGCCGAACCACTACAAGGTGGTGCAGCAGATGTTCACCGCCCTGCACGACAACGGATACGTGTTCTCCAAGACCCAGATGGGGGCGATCTCCCCGTCGACGGGGCGCACCCTGCCGGACCGGTTCATCGAGGGCACCTGCCCGATCTGCGGCTACACCGGCGCCCGTGGCGACCAGTGCGACCAGTGCGGGAACCAGCTGGACCCGGCCGACCTGATCGACCCGGTCTCCCGAATCAACGGGGAAACCCCGGAGTTCGTGGAGACCGAGCACTTCTTCCTGGACCTGCCGAAGGTGGCCGAGCAGCTGACCCAGTGGCTGGACACCCGCCAGGACTGGCGGCCGAACGTGCTGAAGTTCAGCCACAACCTGCTGAAGGAGATTCGGCCCCGCGCCATCACCCGGGACCTCGACTGGGGGGTGCCGGTGCCGTTGGAGGGCTGGATCGACGCCCCGATGAAGCGCATCTACGTGTGGTTCGACGCGGTGATCGGGTACCTGTCGGCCTCCATCGAGTGGGCCCGCCGCAGCGGCGACCCGGAGGCCTGGCGCGCCTTCTGGAACGCGGAGACGGCCCAGAGCTTCTACTTCATGGGCAAGGACAACATCGTCTTCCACTCGGTGATCTGGCCGGGCATCCTGCTGGGGGCCAACGGCCAGGGCGCCGTCGGCGGTGAGACCAAGCCGGAGCTGGGAGAGCTGCAGCTGCCCACCGAGGTCGTCAGCTCCGAGTTCATGACGATGAAGGGCTCCAAGGTCTCCAGCTCCCGCGGGGCCAACATCTTCGTCGGGGACTTCCTGGCCGAGTTCGGCCCCGATGCCCTGCGATACTTCATCGCGGTGGCGGGGCCGGAGAACCAGGACACGGATTTCACGTGGGAGGAGTTCGTCCGTCGGATCAACTTCGAGCTGGCCAACGAGTGGGGCAACCTCGTCAACCGCTCCATCTCGATGGCCCACAAGAACGTCGGCGCCATCCCTGAGGCCGGAGAGCTCACCGAGGTGGACCAAAAGCTGCTCGACGCCTCGGCAGCGGCCTTCGACGTCGTGGGCGAGCACATCGCGCAGCGTCGTTTCAAGGCCGGGATCACCGAGGCGATGCGGATCGTCTCGCTGGCCAACAAGTACCTCTCCGATGAGGAGCCGTGGAAGAAGAAGGACGACCCGGCGCGCCGTGACACCATCCTGCACGTCGCACTGCAGGTGGTCAGTGACTGCAACACCCTGCTCACCCCGTACCTGCCCCACGCGGCCCAGGCCATCTTTGAGGCGCTGGGCAATCAGGGCGTGTGGGCGGCCCAGCCGGAGCTGGTGGAGGTGAGCGACGGGGAGTTCACCTACCCGATCCTCACCGGCGACTACACCGCGCAGCAGGCCACCTGGCAGCGGCGGACCATCGTCCCCGGCACTCCGCTGGCCAAGCCGACCCCGCTGTTCCGCAAGCTCGACGACAAGCTCGCCACCGAGGGCCCGAGCTGGGCCCCCATCAGCGGCTGAGACACCCCGTGGCCAAAGGGCTGGGCGCAGCCGGACTGGGGCTGCTGCTCCTGCTGTGGTGTGTGCCGTGGACCGGGCTGCGCGAGGTGGAGGGCCTCGCGATGCTGGTGGCGCCGGACATGGTGATCGCGGTGCTCGTCGGGCTCGGGGCGCTCCTGCTGATTGGCCTGGGAGTGTGGCGGCACCGTCGCTTCGCCCTGCTGCTGGGGGTGACGGCTGTGGCCGTGGCCTCGCTCTTCGGCGGCCGGGCAGTGGTGCAGGGGCTTGATCCGCAACCGACCACGAGGCCCGGGGTGGTCTCGGTGGTCTCCTGGAACGCCCAGGGCATCCCGCCGGAGGAGATCGCGGCGCGACTGTTGCCGGTCATCGAGGAGCAGCAGGTACAGATCGTCGTGCTGCCCGAGACGGGGAATGTGATCGCTGAGCGGGTCTCGGTGGAGTTCGCACGTCTGGGCTGGAAGAACACCTGGTTCGGGCCGGAGGCCACCTCGGTGATGGTCGCGGCCGACCTCGACGCGGTGGCCCACTACCAGCTGGTTCCGGGCAATCCCCCGTGGGCGGGGATCACGGTCCGGGCGGCCTCGCCCAGCGCATCCACCCCGACGATCATCGCCACACGTCCAGCAGCCCTCACCCGGGAACCTCGAGATCCGGGCCGAGCATCTGGCATGGGTGCGGCAGGGCTGTGACACCGAGCCCTTCGTGCTCGCCGTCGGGGACTTCAACTCCACCCTCAACCATCTTCCCGACGGCCAGCTCGGCCGTTGCTCGGATGTCGCTGCCGCCCACGGGGCAGGGGCAGCGGCGACGTGGCCGGGGTGGCTGCCCGGTTGGCTCGGCATCTCCATCGACCGGGGGATGGTGGGGCCTGAGTATTCCCCGAGCGCCTCCTCCTTCCAGGTGCTCCGCGAGATGGACCTCTCCGGGGTGGAGGGCTGGGGCAGTGGGCGGGCGACCGAACACTGGCCGATCCTGCTCACCTTGGCCGAAGCCGACTGAACTCGAGGGTCTGGTGAGAATGTGAAGATTCTCACCAGACCCCAGCCTGCTGGATCAGGCCATCCCGAGCAGCTGGCGGACCTCCTCGCGGAGGGCGAGCAGCAGGGTTGAGGCCTCCGACCTGGCGGCCTGGCCGTTCAGGCCGTGCTCCTTCGGCAGCACGACCTCCAGGTAGCACTTCAGCTTCGGCTCGGTGCCCGAGGGTCGCACGATCACCTGCACCTCGTTGCTGGCCAACATCACCGCGTTCGTCGGCGGGAGGGTGGCCGAGCCTGCGGACAGGTCCGTGAAGGCGACCTCGCCCCCGAGCAGGGTGGCCGGTGGGGTGGCGCGCAGCCGATCCACCGCTTGGGAGATCAGGGACAGGTCCTCGAAACGCAGCGACAGCTGGGCGGTGGCGAACAGCCCCAGCTCAGCGGTCAGCTCATCCAGCCGATCCGCCAGGGTGAGCCCTCGCGCCTTCAGCGCGGCGGTCAGCTCCAGCACCATCAGGGCCGCGCTCAGACCGTCCTTGTCCGGGACCTGGCGGGAATCGCAGCAGTACCCGATGGCCTCCTCGTAGCCGAAGGCCAGGTCCGGCACCCGGCCGATCCACTTGAACCCGGTCAAGGTGGTGACCTGCTCGCGCCCCCTGGCTCGGGCCAGCGCGGCCAGTCCCCGGGAGGAGACCACCGAGTTCGCCAACACCCCGGGCGTGCCGCGGGAGATCATGTGGTCGCCCAGCAGCAGCCCCAGCTCATCCCCGGTCAGCATCCGCCAGGCGCCATCCACGACGGCTGCCACTGCGCAGCGGTCAGCGTCGGGATCGTTGGCGATCACCACGTCCGCGCCCACGGTGGAGGCCAGCTCCAGAGCCAGGTCGATGGCCCCGGCCTCCTCCGGGTTGGGGAAGGCGACGGTGGGAAAGTCCGGGTCCGGATCGGCCTGGGACGCCACCTCGTTCGGAGCGGCGAACCCGGCCCGGGCCGCGAGGAGGCGCATCGCTCGTGCCCCGACCCCGTGCATCGCGGTGTGCACCCAGGCGACCTCCTGGGGAGCGCTGGCCGCCACGAGGTCGGCCGTGTGCGAGACATAGGCCTCCAGCAGCTCGTCGGCCACCATTTGGTACCCGCTGGAGCGGGGCAGCCCCGCCAGGGAGGCGACGGGGTGCGCCGCGATGCAGACCGCCATCTCGGCATCGGTTGGCGGGATGATCTGCGAGCCGTCCCCGAGGTAGACCTTGTAGCCGTTGTCGGCAGCCGGGTTGTGGGAGGCGGTGACCACGATGGCCGCCGCGCAGCCGAGATGCCTGATCCCGAAGGCCACGACCGGGGTGGGCGTGGGGGAGGAGACCAGCAGCACCTCGAACCCGGCCCCAGCCAGGAGCTCGGCCGACTCCTTGGCGAAATCGGCGGACTTGTGGCGGGCGTCGAAACCGATGAGGACCCGCTGCCCGGCATGGCCGTGCTGGACCAGCCAGTCACCGATCCCGGCGGCGGCCTGGGCCACCACCACCCGGTTCATCCGGTTCGGGCCGGGCCCCATCCGCCCCCGGAGCCCGGCGGTGCCGAACTCCAGCGGACCACGAAACGCGTCGGCCAGCTCGGCCTCCGCGCCGTCGTCGAGCAGCTGCTGCAGCTCCGCGCGGGTGTCGGGGTCCGGGTCGATGGCCAGCCAGCCCCGGGCTGCTTCCGTGGGACTCACAACACACCCACGATCCCGGCCAGCAGGCTGGCCAGCCTGGGCCCGGCGTCGCGCCCGGCCTGCAGCACCTCGGCGTGGTCCAGGTTGGTCTCGCTGAGCCCGGCCGCCGCATTGGTCACCAGGGACAGCCCCAGCACCTCCAGCCCGGCCTCCCGGGCCGCGATGGTCTCCAGGGCCGTGGACATGCCCACCAGATCCCCGCCCAGGATGGCGGCCATCCGCACCTCCGCCGGGGTTTCGTACTGCGGCCCACGGAACTGGACGTAGACCCCCTCCGGCAGCTCGGGCGCAACACTGTGCGCCAGGTCACGCAGCCGCTTCGAGTAGGCCTCGGACAGGTCCACGAAGGTGGCCCCCAGCAGCGGGGTGTCCCCGGTGAGGTTGATGTGGTCCTTCAGCAGCACCACGGTGCCCGGCACCCAGGCCGGGTTCAGGCCACCGCAGCCGTTGGTCAGCACCAGGGTCGAGGCCCCCCAGGCAGCGGCGGTGCGGACCCCGTGCACGACGGGGGCGACCCCCCGGCCCTCGTAGTAGTGGGTGCGTCCCGTCAGCACCGCGGCGACCTTCCCGCTGGCGGTGCGACGCAGCAGCAGTTTGCCGCCGTGGCCGCTGACGACGGGGCGGCTGAAACCGGGCACCTCACCCAGCTCGATCTCACCGATGGCCTCGCCCAGCTGCTCGGCACCACTGGACCAGCCAGACCCCAGCACCAGCGCGATGTCGATGCGCTCGGTGGCGAAATGGCCCTTGAGGAAGACGGCGGCTTCAGCGGCGAGTTGCTTGGCATTGTCTGTCATGGTCTTCAGCCTACTGTGCAGTACCTGGCCTTGGGGTGGGACGACCGGGCTGCGCGTCTGCGACGACATGTCGCGATGATGCGCGCTGACCAGAGCGGGTGTGCCAAGATGAGCCCGTGGCAAAGGTTGCAATCATCGGTGGTGGACCGGGTGGCTACGAGGCCGCCCTTGTGGCAGCTCAGTTGGGTGGGGAGGTGACCCTCATCGAACGTGACGGGCTGGGTGGCGCGGCGGTGCTGACCGACTGTGTGCCTTCGAAGGCCCTCATCGCGGCGGCCGAGGTGATGAGCACGATGGAGCGGGCCGGGAGCCTGGGACTCCACTTCCCGGGCAACGACGCAACCAATGTCGTCGAGGTGAACCTGGCCGAGCTGAACCAGCGGGTGCGTTCCCTGGCCGCCGCCCAGTCCCGGGACATCGCAGGTCGACTTCGGCAGGAGGGAGTCACCCTCATCCAGGGCAGCGCCCGTCTCGACGGCCGCACCACCGTCGTCGTGCAGGAGGGGGAGAGCGAGCGACGGCTCGACGCCGATGTCATCCTGGTCGCCACCGGCACCACCCCCCGCGAGCTGCCGGACGCCCCCTGCGACGGCAGGCGGGTGCTCAACTGGAAGCAGCTCTACGACCTCGACGAGCTGCCGAGCCGCCTCATCGTCGTCGGCTCCGGGGTGACCGGGGCTGAGTTCGCCTCGGCCTACGATGCGCTCGGTGCCGAGGTGGTGCTGGTCAGTTCCCGCAGCCAGGTGCTGCCCGGTGAGGACCCCGATGCCGCCCACGTGCTGCAGCGGGCCTTCACCGACCGGGGCATGGAGGTGATGAGCCAGTCGCGCGCCGTGGCGGCCCGCACAAAGGGCGACGGTGTGACGGTGACCTTGGCCGATGGGCGTGAAATCCACGGCTCGCACTGCCTCATGGCGGTGGGGTCCATCCCGAACACCCGAGGGCTCGGGCTGGCCGAGGCCGGGGTGGAGCTCACGGCCTCGGGGCACATCGTGGTGGACAAGGTCTCTCGTACCTCGGTGCGCAACATCTACGCGGCCGGGGATGTCACCGGGGTCTTCGCGCTGGCCTCCGTTGCCGCGATGCAGGGGCGCATCGCCATGTACCACAGCCTCGGTGACGCCGTCGCCCCGCTGAACCTGCGCAACGTCTCGGCCAACGTGTTCACCTCACCCGAGATCGCCACCGTCGGGGTCTCACAGCGCCAGGTCGATGCCGGGGCCGTGAGGGTGGCCTCCGTGCTCCTGCCGCTGGCCCCCAATGCCCGCGCCAAGATGCAGGGCTTCACCGACGGTTTCGTCAAGCTGATCTGCCTGCCCACCACCGGGATCATCATCGGTGGGGTGGTCGTGGCCCCCAACGCCTCGGAGCTGATCCACTCGGTGTCGGTGGCGGTCAGCCAGGGACTCACCGTCGATCAGTTCAGCTCCAGCTTCACCGTCTACCCGTCGCTGTCCGGTTCGCTGGCCGAGGCCTCACGGCGGCTCCACAAGCACCACGCCGACATGGCCGACTTTTGAGAGTTTGAGAGGCTGCACTCAGCGCCGCAACCACTTCCTGGCCTGGGCGATGCGTTCGGCCACCTGCTCGGTGCTGGCCTGGGCCAGGGGAGGCCCCCCGCATTCCCGCCGCAGGTCGGCGTGGACGTGGCTGTGTGGACGCTGCTCGAGGCGGGCCAGCTGGCTGACCAGGGAGTTGAGCTCCTTGCGCTGGGAGGCGAGCGCCCGGTGGAGTGGCACCTCCGGTTGCGACTTCGGGTCCTTGCGTTCCCGGCGTCGAATCTGGCGACGCTGCCGCTCGGCCAGCAGCACACTCACCTGATCGGGTTCCAGCAGCCCGGGAAGCCCCAGGTAGTCCAGCTCGTCCTGGCTGGTCGGCTCCGCGTGCATCCCGAAGGCCTGGGAGTCGAACAGCACGTGGTCGAAGGTGGCCTGGGAGTCCAGGGCCTCGAATTCTCCCAGCAGGTCGTCGGCTGCGCCTTCGCTGCGATTCGCCGCCTCGATGAGGGCCTCGGTCTCGGCCCACAGATCCCCCTCCTCGCCCTTGGGGCGGCCCAGCACGTGGTCACGTTGTCGCTCCAGGGTGGCGGCGTGGGCCAGCAGGATCGGCACGGTCGGCAGGAACACGGTGGCCACCTCACCGCGACGGCGGGAACGCACGAACCGCCCCACCGCCTGGGCGAAGAACAACGGGGTGGAGGTGGAGGTGGCGTAGACCCCGACCGCCAGCCGGGGAACGTCCACCCCCTCGGAGACCATCCGCACCGCGACCATCCAGCGGTCCTCGGAGGCGGAGAACTCCTCGATCCGCTTGCCTGCCCTCGCATCGTCGGAGAGGATCACCGTCGGTTTGGTGCCGGTGATCTCGGTGAGCAGTTTGGCGTAGGCGCGCGCCACGGTCTGGTTCGTCGCTATCACCAGGCCTCCGGCGTCGGGCAGGGTGCGGCGCACCTGGGTCAGCCGTTGGTCGGCGGCCCGCAGCACGGCTGGGATCCACTCCCCGGTGGGGGACAGGGCGGTGCGCCAGGCGTGGGCGGTCAGGTCCTTGGTGAGCATCGCGCCGAGGTCGGCGTCCAGCACCTCACCGGAGCGCATCCGCCACCTCATCTGGCCGCCGTAGTTCATGAACACCACGGGGCGCACCACGTGGTCGGCCAGGGCCTCCTTGTAGCCGTAGGTGTAGTCGGCGCGGGAGGTCTTCACCCCGGAGGCCGATTCCTCGTAGGTGACGAAGGGGATGGGGTTGTCATCGGAGCGGAACGGGGTTCCGGTCAGGGCCAGACGACGGGTGGCCGCGCTGAAGGCCTCCTTGATGCCATCGCCCCAGCTCTTGGCGTCTCCCGCGTGGTGGAGCTCGTCGAAGATCACCAGGGTCTTCACGTCGTGGCACAGCGCCTCGTAGATGTGGGCGCGGATCGCCACCCCGGCGTAGGTGACCACGGAGCCGTCGAACTGCTTGGAGCGACCCCGCCGGGTGCCTCCGGTACCGGGGTCGAGGTGGATGCCCACCCGGGCGGCGGCATCCGCCCACTGTGTCTTCAGGTGCTCGGTGGGGGTGACCACGACGATGCGGCGCACGGTGCGGCTGTGCAGCAGCTGGTGGGCCACCCTGAGTGCGAAAGTGGTCTTGCCCGCACCCGGGGTGGCCACGCACAGGAAGTCCCGGGGCTGGTCCCGCTCGTAGAGCTCCAGGGCCGCCACCTGCCAGGCACGCAGACTCTGCGCCGTACCCCAGGCGGCGCGCTGCGGGTAGGCGGGGGACAGGTGCTCGAATGCTGAGGAGGACATACGGCCAGCAAGGGTACCCGAGGTCGCGCCCGAACCGACGGCGGATCGCCGGGCCGGGGAGCGGTGATCGATACGCTATGGGGCAGGTACGAGGAGTCGCGCTAGGGAGGCGATGTGTCAGGGGCGGCAGGAACAGCTTCAGGAATGGGTAGACGGGCACGTACCGATGCGCGTTTGGAGCAGACGCTGAAGCAGCTGCTGAGGCGGCAAGGGTACGGGGGAGTGACGATCGAGCGTGTGGCTGCGGAATCGGGAGTGGCGAAAACCACGATCTATCGACGCTGGGGGACCAAGGCGGAAATGGTGTTCGCCCTCGTGGTCCACACGGGGGACGACCAGCCTCGCATTGACACCGGAAGCTTGAGAGGGGATGTCGAAGCGCTGGCGCAACGCGCCGTGAGGTTGATCGCGGATGACCTTGGTGGAGCTGTGCTTCCCGGCCTGCTCGCTGAGATGGCCACGGATGCGAGGTTGGCCGAGAAACTACGTCAAGGATTCATGGAAGCGGCGCGGGCCGAGCTTGAAGCGGTGGTCCGGCGTGCGCGGGACCGGGGAGAACTTGGTGACACCGTGGAGGTGTCTGATTTCCATGCTGCACTGCTCGGCATCCCGTATGTCCAGGTGCACCTGTTTGGGCAAACGGACATGGAGCGGATGGCATGTTCGTTGGCCGACCAACTGATGACCTTGTTGGCAGGGTCAGCTCGACAGTAAGGCGGTCCCGCTGAGCATTATGCTACGCTACGTAGCGTAGCTTTTCTGAAGGAGGAGTGATGCGCGAAGCGGAGATGTGGGCGGTGCAGTATCGCCGTTATGGTGGCCCTGAGGTCCTGGAGCTGGGCTCGGTCCCGGTTCCGCGTCCCAAGGGGGCGCAGGTGCTGGTCGAGGTTGCTGCATTCAGCGTGAACCAGGCAGACCTGATGGCTCGCGCCGGGAAGCTGAAGGGGATCAACGGCTTCGGTTTTCCCAAGGGAACCGGTGTGGACTTTGCCGGTACCGTGGTGGAGCCAGGCCCTCGCGCCACCCGTTTCAAGGAGGGCGACCGGGTATGGGGCTACATCGGTATGAAACCGCCAGGACGCCACGCTGCTGCTGCTCGGTACGTGGTGATCCAGGAGAACCGGATCGCTGAAGCGCCGAGTGCCATTGGGCTCGTCGAAGCTGCTGCTCTACCGCTGGTGGGGCTCACAGCCGTGCAGGCGCTTCGAGCGCTACGGGTGGCAGAAGGGCAGCGGGTGCTGGTCGTTGGCGGCAATGGCGGTGTTGGGTCAACAACCGTTCAGGTCGCCCGAGCACTCGGCGCACAGGTCGATGCGGTGGTTGGGAACCATGCTGAGGCGGCAGAGCGAGCTGGGGCCGTGCACATCCACAACCGCCACCTGGAGGACATCGGACAGCTGGCATCCCGATACGACGCCCTGGTCCTGACAGCAGGTGACCGCGTGCTCGACCACCGCAGGTTGCTGGCACCCCGTGGACGGATCGTTGCCCTGGCGCCTGCGATGCTTCCGTCAGTTCTTGCCTCGCTCGTCATCCCGGGGCCAATCGTTCGTATGATCTCGGCTGGCCCGAGTGCCAGCGACCTGGCCTGGTTGAGCCGCAAGGTGGACGATGCAGAGATCGTTCCGATCATCGGCCAGAGCTACGCGCTGGACGATGTGGTCCAGGCGCATCATGACGCGGAGAACGAGGCAGCGGGTGGAAAGCGGGTGATCCGTGCTGGGTGAGGGAAACCTCAGCCAGCACGAAATGAGTGCCTCAGTCGTCGAGCAGACCCATGAGCAGGGAGAGGCCGCCGAAGACCAGCGCGCCCTTGACCATGCCGTCCACCGCATGGCTGCCCAAGTGGGGCTCGTAGTAGCCGCGGGCGTAGGCGGCGTGGCCCTGGTCCTGCCAGTAGGGCACCGCGTGGTGGCCCTGCTGGACCATGCGGATGTGTGGGTTGGCGCCCGAGGTCACCCGGGCCGCGTCCAGGGCGCAGGCCGGGACCTCACGCGCGGTGCCGCCGTCGGGGGTCCACATCACGTTGCGGGTGGAGGGACCGTGCGATGGGTCGAAGAAGCACGGCGGGCGACGCTCCGGCATCGGCTCGCCGCGTGCTCCGGCACGCACGCAGGCCATCGCATAGCGGCCCTCCTCCAGGATGTGGGCCACCGCCGTGGCGTCCGAGGCGAGCCGGGCCATGTTCATGGCCTGCTTGGCGTTCTCGTAGGCATCCAGGGCCTCGGTGTACTTCTCCTGGGCGGTGGAGTCGAGCTCGTAGCCGACGACGTCGAGGTCCAGCTCGCGTAACTCGTCACCGAAACGGGTGATGTCGGCATCCAGCGAGGCCCGGGCCGCCTCGGTCATCTCGGGCTCCTGCCCGAGTGCCGGGTGACCCCTGCCCACCAGCTGCTGGGGTTCGGGGCGGCCGCTGAGCAGACGACTGCCGCCCAGTGCGAAGAACACCAACGCGAGCAGGATCATCATGAAGAAGAAACCGCCAGACACCCGAACATCACTCCTGAAACTCTGTCTGACATCGATGATACGTAGTGCCATCAAGAGTGGCCTCAGGTCTTCACCACTCGTGGGCTGGCCTTCTGGCTGACCTGCTCGACAAGGGCGTGGCTGGTAGGGTCATCGTGTCACCGTGCCCCGGCAGGAAGCGAGACCATCATGGACTGGGCCGAGTTCGAGAAGAGGCTGTTGGATCAGCTCGTCACCCTCCGGGAGCGAGTCGTCTTCGTCATCGGCCCGGGGGAGAGTCAACAGCCCTACATCCAGTTCGCCGGGCTGCACGCCTTCGGCGACAACATGCACATCGTCTGCGGCTTCCAGGATGACACGTTGTTCGACCGCAAGTTCACGCCGCAGGAGGAGGCCTTGTTCGCCGAGTGCGGCTTCGAGCGCCTCGGGGAGGGCCCCACCTACTGGCAGCAGGACCTTGCCTGGCCCCCCACCGGGCAGGCCTTGGCGAAGGTGCTCAAGGCCTGCATGGTGCGGCTCCGTGATGTCGCCGCCATCGCTTCTCCTGACGAATTGATGTACAAGGCCTGGCAACATGCCGGGTACGGCATCGGCCAGTACTCGGAGAAGTGGTACCCCGGAGGATCGAACCTCTCGTTGAGTCAGCTCGGCCTGAGAAAGATCGAATCCTGAGCGACAACAACCACATTCACTGTGACGGCTGGGCCGAGGGCATCCGATTCTTCGACTCCAGTGCTTCCAAGGTTGCGCTGACCGCACCCATCCAGGCCTTCCTCCATGAGGCACGGAGTACACGCAGCCGTCCGCAGTTGCGCACCGACCCCGGTGCCCACCTCGGCTGGTTCGTCGCTGATGAGCTGCGGCGACTCGGTGGGCAGTGGCTGCTCCTCGGGGATGACGGTATTGACTATGATGCCGACTCCAGGCTTCCCGTCGAGGCCCCACCCGGCTCCCGGGCAGCCTCCCTGCCACTGGCTGCCGAGACAGTCCGCAGCTGCCCGGCCCTGACCTTTGACGTGCAGACGCGGGAACCGGCGCTGGGGAGCACCATCTGTGGCCGTGTGGCGCAGCACATGGTGGCAGGTCTTGGTGGCGGCCGGCTCAGCAGCGTCGGTGTCGTCGAGCCCTTCGAGCACCGCTGGTCAACCAGGGACCTCACGATGCGGCTCCGCGCTGAGATGCCGCTCAGCCGACGCCACCTGGCCAGTACCCCCAGCGGCGCTCTCGCCACCGTTCAGGTTGAGCACGCCGAGCATGGTCTTGCCGAGCACAGTCGAGGCATTGTTCCGGCTCCACAGGGGAGTGCTCTGGCTTCAGAGCTGATCCGCATGGTGACCACCGTCCTCACCGATGCGGCTGCCCAGTTCCATGTCGCCAGCGCCAGCATGAAGCTGACGACGGTGGAGAAGCTGGATGGCAGGCTCGGGCACCAGGCCCGCCCTCGCCCGGCTGATCTGCCTGTTGCCGTACTGCTCGGCCCCACCCTGGTGCGTGATCTCGGTGTGGAGCCCGGTGTTCTCCGCCAGGAGTTCCAGGCCAGCACCATCGACGTGACCTCGGGGACGGCGCTGATCGTCGTCTTTGCCGGTGCCCCCGACCCACAGGGGCAGTACCGGAAGTTTCTCAGCCGGATCGGTGGAGAGGTCTTGCAGAGGTTCAGGGGAGATTCTGGCCCAGAAAGCCCAGCCGGGAGGAGCTGAGCGATGGCTGTTGAAAAAGTGCTCGTCACCCCGGCGGAGCCGGTCTTCCAGAAGATCTGGAGGGCGTTCGCCGTCTTCGTTCCCGACGGCGGCCTGTCGAGTGAGACCTTCCCCACATCCCTGATCTCTGGCACCGATGAGCTGTGGCTCACCCTGCACGCTCCTCGGCACCCGGTCGCCCAGGAGGATGCCCGCCTGTTGCTGGCTGATCCTCCCTCCCACATCGGGTGGTGGACCGATGTCATCATCCCGGCCTGGAACCCCGAGCCGGGGATCATTGTCATGAAGGCCCTGGCCGAGTACCTCGACGGCTCCCTCCACGACCGGGCCTGAGGACACTCGGGGCGGTGTGGAAGGGGAGGTGGTTCATGGTCAGCCGAGGTTGGGGTCGATGGTGTCGAAGTTGCAGCTGATGGATCGGGCCCACATGTGGATGTTGATGTAGGCGTGTTCGTGGAGTTTCCAGATGGTGTGTGTGTGGTCGGTGCTCAGGTCGGTGGGGGGTCCCCAGGTGGTGGTGGCAGCTGCGATGTAGGTGGTGTAGAGGTCGCAGATGGTGAGGTTGCCTGCCAGGTCGTCGGCGAGGTTGCGGGCGAGGGAGAAGGATGCGGCGTAGAGGGTTTGGGGGCCGTCGTTGTCGTGGATGAGGATGCGGGGGGCATCGGAGCCGTGGGGGTAGAGGTATTCGTCGGGGAGGTTGGTGGGTTCCCAGCCGAGTTCTGTGGCGATGGTGGGTATCTGGTCGAGGGGGATGGGTGGGGTGAGTTGGCTCAGGTGGGTGAGCCAGGTGTGGGCGGTGTGGAAGGGGAGGTGGTGCATGGGGGTCAGCCGAGGTTGGGGTCGATGGTGTCGAAGCGGCAGCTGATGTCGTTTGCCCACATGTGGATGTCGATGTAGGCGTGTTCGTGGAGTTTCCAGATGGTGCTGGTGTTGTCGGTGATCAGGTCGGTGGGGGGTCCCCAGGTGGTGGTGGCGGAGTGGATGTAGGTGGTGTAGAGGTCGCAGATGGTGAGGTTGCCTGCCAGATCGTCGGCGAGGTTGCAGGCGAGGGAGAAGGAAACGGCGTAGAGGGTTTGGGGGCCGTCGTTGTCGTGGATGAGGATGCGGGGGGCATCGGAGCCGTGGGGGTAGAGGTATTCGTCGGGGAGGTTGGTGGGTTCCCAGCCGAGTTCTGTGGCGATGGTGGGTATCTGGTCGAGGGGGATGGGTGGGGTGAGTTGGCTCAGGTGGGTGAGCCAGGTGTGGGCGGTGTGGAAGGAAAGGTGTTTCATGCTGGTTCCTTGGTGATGAGTTCGAAGTCGCCGCCACTCCAACGGATGCGGACCTCGTGGCCGAGGTTGAACTCTCCGGTGCGGAGGGTGCCGTTGGTGCGGGCGTTGGCGTACTGGTAGCGGACCACGACCTCGCCGCGCTCCAAGGCCCGGAAGAATCCGGGATGGTGCCCGGCATCGCGGAGTGCGATGAGGTTGTCCTTCAGGCGTGGGTCGGTGTTGTTGGTCAGCAGGTCCCTCAGATAGCTCAAGGTGCCCTGCTGGGCGGAGTTTCGGGTGTTCAGCTGGGGGCTGTCGCCGCCCTTGTTCTCCTGGAAGGTCAGCGTGTAGTGCTCATCGGCTGCCCGCTTACCGGTGGGGGACTCGATGTCGGGGCCGCTGATCCCGGCCTGGTCGAAGGCCCCGGCCCCCGGAGAGCTGTGATCAGCGGGAGAAGGACCCGTCTCACCCAGGATCACCTGATGTCCCTGGTCCTCCAACATCAGATGACCGCTACGGTCCCCGGCCCACTCCGAGCCCTTCCGCAGGGCTTTTTCCGCCTTGTGGGCATCGTCCAGCAGTTTCTGGTGGTGCTTGATCTCGGCGCGTTGGGCATCGGTCAGGTCCGACTTCTTGAGTTGTCTATCGAGGGCCTTGGCGAGGCCTTGATAGCTCTTGGAGTCGGCCTCGGGGACCAACCGGTCGGCGAATTCGACGGAGCCCTTCGCCGCTGCACGGGCAGTGCGGGCGTCCTCCCGCAGGGTGCCCCAGTGATGGTTCGTGGCATCGTGGAGGCCTTGGCGGGAGCTGTCGGGCCAGCCGTACTCGTGAGGATGCTGACCCCAAGAAGCGCGCTCATCGATGTGGCCGGGAATCTTGTACGGGTCCTCGACGAACTGCCCATCCAGCCAGGAGTGCAGCACCCCCTGCCGGTCACGGAAGGTACCCTCCGGGTCACTGGCGTAGTGCATCCTGCCGTCGTGGCGCTCCTGGGGCAGCGGGTCGCCCCTGTCATCCACGATCAGCTCGTTGCCGTAGCGGTCCGTGCGCCTGGGCGGCGCCTCGACCTCGGGATTCTCGATCACCCTGGCCTCAGGACTGGAGGGATCATGACCGAGGGCATCGTGGTGCTGGCCGGGTGCGGCCCGCCGTGGTGCAGGATCATCGAAGCCATGCCCCGATCCTTGACCATGACCCGACCCCCTGCCGTGGCCGTCATGGACCTGGTTGAAGGAGGTGTGCTCATGCCACATCCCCGCGCCGTGACCCCTGCCATGATGGGCTCCGGCCAGCGCGGTGTTGCGCCACTGAGCATCGTGCAGTCCCCGGAGCTCCCCCAGGACCTGCCTACCCAGGTCACGAAGCCTCGCATCGACAGGATCGATGACATGGGTGACGGCGTAATTCGTGACCCGTTGCCTGAAATCACGCACCGGACGCTCCAAGAACCGCAGAGCCTTGTCGGTGTGCTCCAACCCCCGGTGAACCCAGCGGGGCAGAACACGAGCCCCCTTCGCCGCACGCAGGACACCCCGCGCCCCGAACGATGGGACGAGCAGGTTCAGGCCCAACCTGCTGTAGGCCTTCTGCGGGTCCTCCTCATAGGCGTGCCAGCCGTTCTTGCCCGCCAGAGCAGCTTGATGGTCCCACAGGATGACATCGCCCCACCCGGCCAGCACCGTGTCCAGCTCCTCCTTCGCCTTCCCCGTGACCGGCCTGCCCACGACGACGTGCCCGGCGGACTGGAAACCCGCCTTCGCCGTCAACCCGATGAACGCGAAATCTTCCTGCCACGTCTGCCAGGCATTCTCCAAGCTGAAGTTGAACTCCTCATCCATACCGACATGGGCCATCGCGTCGAAGGCCAACTCCTCGCTGAACTGGGAGAAGGCCATGCCGAACGCATCCGGGAAGTTCTTCGACCTGCGCTCCACCCAGCTGCCCCACGGGTACTCCCCGTAGTGTTGGAAGTCATGGGGAAAGGTCGGGGCAGGCTCCGAGGCCAGATTCAGTCGTTTCGAGTACAGCCGCCGGATGACACGCTCACAGTCCTCCACCGCACGCACCACCTGCTCGAACAGGAAGTTGTAGTCAGCCAGCAAGGAATTGTTCCGGTTCACCGCATGCTGGTGCCGCCGCCAATCCGTGTTCTCCGTACGACGCGGTCCCTCATCCAGGCTCATCTGAGCCAGCTCCTCAGGTGGCGGAGGAGGACCGATCCACAACCAGTTGCCCACCTCCTCGGGGTACCCCTGCAGGGCCTCGGCCCTGAACTCACGGGCCTGGCTCTCCACCTTCTCCAGCTTCGGCTTGATCTCCCGCAGCTCTTCCGCGAACTGCTGGATGGCGCTGCCCGCTGCCGCAAGGTCCTCGATGATCCGGGATGCAGGGGCACCAGCCCGCTGCATCAGGCCATAGACCATCTCCTGCTCCGGGGAGCGGTAGCACCAGCGAAGCTGCTGCCAAACCGTGTCCACGCCGTTGAGCTTGTGCCCCATCAGCACCCCGACGGCAACGATGGAGGCCCCGGAAGCGAAGATGGTCTCAGGGTCCAGCCCCTCGGCCCGGCACGGGAACAGGTCGGGATTGATCAGCTCGCTCATCACCGCTCCTCATCCCAGACGGAGAAGGTCAGGGAGCCACCCTCGGCCAGGTGAGGAATCCTGGCCTCCACACTCGAGGCATTCGCCGCCCGTGTCGCCTCATCCATCTCGGTCTGCGCATCCAAGTACACCGTCGCGGCAGCCGAGACCCCCATGATTCCGGTCCCCACCTGGCTCAACACCGCAGCGAAATCCTCCTGCTGTGCCTCCACCAGCACACCCAATGCCTCGACGATGCTCCCTGTCACCTGCGGACACCACCCCAACCCGGACACCGGGTCCTCGAAGACCTCCGGGGTCATCACCGCGGCCAGTTCGTCCCGAGCCTCCTCGGTAGAATTCAGCACCCGCAGCAGCTCGGTCGGCTCAATCTGCCACCCCGTCACACCAATGCCCCTTTCAGGTGTCTCAACCAAGCTCTCACCCTACGAGACCCACCCAGGAGGTGCCGACTTCATGGCCAAAAAGAGGACAAGAAGGGTGGTGGGGGAGTGCTGTGCAGCGTCGGGAGCCGCTCTTTCGTACCATGTCCGAAGGACAAGGAGGCACAGCAGATGATCCAGATGAAGCCGTTCCGGGAACTGGACGCGGGCGAGTTCTTCGAGATCGCGCGGCTGCGGGAGCTGGTCTTCCACCTCGAGCAGCGGATCACCGTGGCCGATTTCGACGACCTCGACCGCGCCGAGGAGACCCTGCACTGGTGGGTGACGGAGCCGGGAAGGTGCGTGGCCTATGCCCGCTCCGTGCGGTTGCCCGCACCCGAACACGGTGCCCGACTCAGCTTCGGGAGGGTCGCGGTGCACCCCGGCCGGCGCGGTGAGGGCCTGGCCGCCGGGCTGGTTGCGGCCATCATCGCGCACCACCCCGATGAGCCGATGGTCATCCACTCCCAGAGCGACGTGGTGGGGCTCTACGAACGCTTCGGGTTTCGTATCCTCGGGGAGGAGTTCATGGAGGCTGGAATCCGGCACCGCAGCATGATCCGCCAATCGTGAGATAGGTTGTCGCTGCAGAAAGGAGCACAATGCGGATCGGCACGGTGGTGCGCTCATCCCTGACGGTTGGACTCATCGGTTTCGGGGGTGGGGCTGTGCTCATCCCCCTGCTGCACACCCAGTTCGTGGAACGCTCCCGGCTGATCGACGAGGACACCTTCGGCACCCACACCGTCGTCACCAACCTCACCCCCGGGGCCTTCCCCGTCAAGATGGCGGCCCTGGCCGGAACCCGGGCAGGGGTCCTGGCCAGCGTGCTCGCCGGATTCGCGATGGGGCTGCCGGGGGCGCTGCTCGCCGTGGTCCTCCTGGCCGCCTTCGCCTCCCTGGGGCAGGCCGCAATCCGCTGGATCGAGTACGCCGCCTTCGGGATCGCGCTGTTCATCCTGCTGGTCGTGGCGGGCTACATCGCCGGGGTGATCCGCAAGAGCGGACGAGCAAGGACCTTCATCGGCCTCACCCTGCTGTGCTTCCTCGCCACCGGGGCCGAACGACTCGCGATGCTGTTGGGGCGTCTGGTCGGCCAGGAGATCACCGTCTCAGTTCCCCAGCTCAGCACCCTGCAGCTCATCGCCCTGGCCCTGGTGGTCATCGCCGTGGCCTCCTGGCGTGGACGGGGTCAGGACCTGCCTCCCGCAGGATGCGGTGCACCGGAGCGAGGCAGCCTCAGCGCCGCATCCGTGATGTCGGGGATCACCCTGGGCTGCGTCGTGGCCGGAGGCCTCCTGCTGGCCGACGGGTGGCGCTTCATGGGGCTGGTGGTGGCCTCCACCCTGTCCTCCTTCGGGGGTGGGGCCGCCTACATCGCGGTGGCCGACGGGTTCTTCGTCGCCCCCGGGCTGATCGATCCCGACCTCTTCCACCATCAGCTGGTCCCCGTCGCGAACGCCCTGCCCGGCCCGATCCTGATCAAACTCGTCTCCGGCATGGGATACACCACCGGTGCCGCCCAGGGGGGAGCAGTACTCGGCGTGAGCCTGGCAGTCCTGGCCTTCGCGGCAGCCATCAGCGCCTGCTCGGCCGTTGCCCTGTTCGTCATGGCCTTCTTCGACCGGATCAAGCACTCCAGCTTCGCCCACACCCTCAGCACCTGGATCCTGCCGGTGATCTGCGGGCTGCTGTGCACCACCTCCTGCTCCCTGTGGCTCGGCTGCATCGACACCGGCACCAGCGCCGGGGCGCCGACGGCGGCGGTGGCCTGGGCCGTCCCCCTCGGTGTGGGACTGCTCCGGGTGGTGCAACGACGCTTCAGGGCCAGCGACGTCGCCCTGTTGCTGCTGGCCGGAACCACATCCACCCTGCTGCTCGCCCTGCTCGGATCAGGAGCCCCTGCATGACCCCGGAAATCAACGTCAGCGCCGTCATCCTCACCAACGCCGCAGGGCAGGTGCTCCTGGTGCGCAAACGCGGCACGAGGCGCCTGTTCAACCCCGGCGGGAAACCAGAACCGGGAGAAACACCCGCACAGTGTGCCGCCAGGGAGTTGGCCGAGGAACTGGGCCTGGGCATCGCCCCGGAGGAACTCATCTGGCTGGGCCGGGTCCGAGCCGAGGCCGCAAACGAACCCGGACACATCGTGGTGGCCGACGTCCTGCGCCATCCGGAGCCCCTGACCGAGCTACCCCAGCCCAGGGCGGAGATCGTCGAGGCCCGGTTCGTCGATCCGCGCATCGTGGAGACGAACTGGTCCCCGCTGTTCACCCACTGCATCCGGCACCTGTTGTGAGAGGCCTTGGGGTGCCATGACAGCACCGTTGCAGGGAGACAACCCGGATGCAGTGATGGCAGGTTCCCCAGGTGGGTGTGCCCAATCAATCAAACCTTCGGGCAGCGGCATCTGTCCTTCTGCTCATCTGCGGACTTGACCACGGAGGTGTTTGCTCAGGCGATGCGCGCGCTTCGACGGTGGTGCCAGTGGCCCCACGATGACGCGACAACCAACGGGCCCCACAGCAGGATTGGTAGGTAGCACCAGACCATGATGACCAGCGGCCATCCCGAGACATGACCGGCGTCAGGCCGACTGCCTTGAGCGATGGCAGCCACCATCGAGATATTGAAGATCCAGGTCACCGCTACCCCACCCGTGGTGCCCAACACGAGAGGAAAGATCGGCGGAACGTGCCTCCCGAAGAGAGTGGTGCCCCACGGCTGCACCAAACCGACGGCAAGGTAGCCGGTTGCGAGTTGCATGACCGAGAGGCCAACGACGTAGGCGTAGCGGAGCGCCGGATTTCCCGCAAGCTCGAACTCGCGCAACTCGGCAGTCCCCGGGAGTAGCCCGATGATCATGAGTACCCGCCACAGCGCGGAGGGAATGACCACAGCGAACGCACCGTGGGCGCACAACCGGAGCCAACTCGGATAGGGAGATGAATCCCCAGAAGACATGCTCCAATCATAGGCGATGGAGTCAACGCGCACGCCAGAGCTGTACCGGTTCGCCATGGTGGTCACCAAACAGCGTCCCTATGGCATGATCCGCCCGCTCATGGGGGTGCCATCCCCACAGAACCGGATGTCTTGTGCATCGCGGCAGCAGACAAGATTCTGACTCTCAGCGATGTCTGATGCGGACTGTTCACTGAGAGCACAGCGTGGACTTGTGAGGCTGGGCTCTCACACCGGGTACGGATACCAGAACCGCCGCTAGCCGTCGAGACGGCTGAGGTCCAAGGTCCTCAGCACCAGCTCACCTGCCTCATCGCACTCATCCAGATCGACGGTGGCCAGTATCGACCAGTCCCGGTTTCCCGCCGGGTCGTCGAGAATCTGGCGCACCTCCCACAACCTGCCGCCACGGCGGGTCTCCACGACGAAGAAGGCAGGCCCCCGGGCGTCCGAGCCCACCCCGATGTCCTCGTGCTCGTCCCAGTAGTCACCCAGGGCCTCATCCCAGCGCTGCCTGGTCATCGGGTCCCCGCTGGTGAGCGCCGCCAACGCATCCACGTCGTCGTCGGCGCACAGCTCAACGCGACGCCACATCGCGTTGCGCACCATCACCTTGAAGGCCCGCTCGTTG
Organism: Propionibacteriaceae bacterium; assembly: GCA_030532575.1. Taxonomy (GTDB): domain Bacteria; phylum Actinomycetota; class Actinomycetes; order Propionibacteriales; family Propionibacteriaceae; genus Arachnia. Next base: position 78,196 of record JAUNKV010000003.1, read on the forward strand.
CCGGTGACCGGACGGGCCGGAGCCGCCACATCGGCCCGCTGCTCCACGGCCACGCCCGCCAGATCGGCGAGTTCATTCCACTCATCCAACAGCGAGGAGTCCACCAGCCGGGTGGAGGCTCCCAGCCAGTCGATCAGGTCGTTCAACTCCTCGGTGCGCAACACTTCGGGAACGGTCTGCCGAAGCGCCCGGTAGGCATCGGTCAGGTAGCGCAGCAGCAAACCCTCGGTGCGCTGCAGTTTGTAATGGGCGACGTACTCGCCGAAGGTCATCCCCTGCAGGTACATGTCACGGACCACCGACTTCGGGCTGACCGGGGTCTCGGCCAGCCACGGGTGCAGGGCCGAGTACTCCAGGTGGGCCTGCTCCAACAGCTCGGCCAACGGCTGCGGCCAGGTCACCTCCTCCAGTGCATCCATCCGTTCCTCGTAGTCCCAACCATCGGCCTTCATCTCGGCCACCGCCTCGCCCCGGGCCTTGAACTGCTGCGCCAGCAGCAACACCCTGGGGTCCTCCAGGGTGGCCTCGATGACCGAGACCACATCCAAGGCGTACTCCGGGGAGGCGGGGTCCAAGGTCTCGATGACCGCCAGGGCAAAGGCTGACAGGGGCTGGTTCAAGGCGAAGTCCCGCTGCAGATCGACGTTCAACTCATGGCGTCGCCCACCTGGGGTGGGCTCGTCCAGCCGGGTCACCACACCGGCCCGGATCAGGGAACGGCCCAGCTGCACCGCGCGGCGCAGCAACGCCCGCCTGGCCCTGCCGTCCACCTTGGTGGAATCCACCAGCCGGATCACCGCGATGCTGGTCTCCTCGTCGCGCTGCAGCAGGTTGAGCAGCAGTGAATGACTGATCCGCATCCGGGCGTGCAATGACTCCGGGGTGGAATCAACCAGCTTGGTGAACGTCGCCTCCGTGTAGTTGACGAACCCCTCCGGGGGTTTCTTGCGTCTCACCGACCGAAGCTTCTTCTCATCGCCTGCGAACTTCGCCAGGATGCGGGCGTTGTCCACCTCGTGCTCCGGGGCCTGGGCCACGACATTGCCCAAGGTGTCGAACCCCGCGCGTCCGGCCCGACCCGCGATCTGGTGGAACTCGCGGCTGCGCAGCACCCGGGAACGTTTCCCGTCGAACTTCGTCAACGCGCTGAACAACACCGTGCGGATCGGGACGTTGATCCCCACCCCCAGGGTGTCGGTGCCGCAGATCACCGCCAGCAGGCCGCGCTGCGCCAGCTGCTCCACCAGCCGACGGTACCTCGGCAGCATCCCGGCGTGATGCACCCCGATCCCGCCGCGCAGCAGCTTGGCCAGGGTCTGCCCGAAGCCCCCGGCGAAGGGAAAACCCTGCAGCGCCTCCTTCAGCTCGGCGGGCACCGCGGCCGAGGCCTTGCGCACCACGCCCTGGCTCAGCAGCGCCGTCGCCTGATCCACCGCCGCACCCTGGGTGGCGTGGACGATGTAGACCGGGGCCTGGTGGGTCTCCACGATCTCGGTGATGGTCTCGTGGATCGGGGTGAGTGACCACCGATAGGTCAGCGGAACCGGCCGGGTGACCCCACCGATGACGGCGACCTCACGTCTTGTGCGTTCCTCCAGGTCGGCGGCCAGATCAGTGACATCCCCCAGGGTGGCCGACATGATGACGAACTGTGCCTGTGGCAGCTCCACCAACGGCACCTGCCAGGCCCAACCGCGCTCCGGCTCCGCGATGAAGTGGAACTCGTCCATCACCACCTGGGCGACCTCGGCGTCGCGGCCCTCCCTGAGGGCGAGATTCGCCAGGATTTCCGCGGTGCAGCAGATGATCGGGGCCTCGGCGTTGACGGAGGCATCCCCGGTCACCATGCCGACGTTCTCCGCGCCGAAGGCTTCACACAGGGCGAAGAACTTCTCGTTCACCAACGCCTTGATGGGGGCGGTGTAGTAGGTGCGCCTGCCCGCTGCGAAGGCAGCGAAGTGTGCCCCCAGGGCGATCAGTGACTTGCCTGAGCCGGTGGGGGTGGTCACGACGGCGTGATCTCCGGCCAGGACCGCCAGCAGTGACTCCTCCTGGTGCGGGTACAACGAGATGCCCTGCCGCTTCGTCCAGGAGACGAAGGCCTCGAACAGGGCATCGGGGCTGGGGTCAGTGGGCATCAAGGCCGTCAAAGTGGTCATCGCATCCCCGATTGTCTCACCACATCAGCAAACAGGGGGTCCCGGCCGGGCCGGGACCCCCTGCATCCAGCAGGATCAGATCTTCTCCAGGGCGACGTTGCGGGTCTCCTTGGCGAAGAGATAGGTGATGCCGCCGATGACGAGCAGTGCGGCGAACAGGAAGAACGCCGGGGGGACCGCATCCCGGGTCACGTTCTGCTTGATGGCGTCGCCACCGATCAGGGCACCCATGAGGAAGGGGCCGATGATCTTCGCGGTGGCACCGATGCCGTAGCCGAGGCCAAGACCGGTGGAGCGGGCCTCGTTCGGGAACTGCTCCGCACCGAAGGCGTTGAGGATGCCGAAGGCGCCGTCACCGAAGGTCATGGCGATGAGGATGCCGATGAAGAACACCCAGCCGTTGTCCGTGGTCGCTGCGATCACACAGCCGACGGCACCGACCATGCCAAACAGGAACATCACCAGACGGCGACCGATCCGGTCAGCCAGCCACGCCGACCCGAGACGCCCCACCACGTCGGCGAGGGAGACGATGGTGAACAGGGTGCCGACCATCGCCACCGAGAACCCGAAGCCGTCCTTGAGCAGCGTCTGGCCCCACGACTGCACGGTGAAGGAGCCGAGGATGAAGCTGAACGAGCCCAGCGTGATGATGGCCAGTTCCTTCGGGTACTTGCTGAAGATGACCCCGAACGAGGACTTCTTGGTCTCCTCAACCGGTGGGAGCTCCCCGATCTGGTCGACAGGCATCTCCAGGGCCCAGGCGTAGGCCTCGCGGGCCTCGTCGAAACGCCCCTGGGACTGCAGGAACCGGGGGGACTCGGGAACCACCCGCAACCACAGCAGCAGCAGGATCGGGATGGCTCCCAGGGCGATCAGGCCACGCCACCCGATGGCATCGCCAAGCCACAGCTGCGCCTGCGCCCCGAGCAGCAGACCCACGGGAATGAACACCGAGGCCAGACCAGCCAACAGGCCACGCCGCTTCGCGGGTACGAATTCCTGAACGTACGGGATGGAGATGATGTTGAGGCCACCGACACCGGCGCCGACGATCACCCTGAGGACGGCCAGCATGATCCAGCCACGCTCCGGGGTGAGCAGGGTCACTGCTGTGAAGACGGTGAACAGCACCACGCACCAGAAGAAGGAGGCCCGACGTCCGATCCGATCGGCCAGGGCGCCCCACAGGATCGCGCCCAGCACGGTTCCGGCGCCGGAGGCCCCCAGAATCCAGGCGGCCTCGAAGCCGGTGAGGTTCCACGGCTTGGTCAGCAGGGAGACCACGAAGCCGATCAGGAACATGTCGAAGAACTCGGAGATGTTGGCCACGATGACCAAGGAGATGAGGTTCTTCTGGTTCTTGGTGAGGGGACGGGAATCGATGAGTTCGCTCGTCGTGGGACGAGCATCAGGTGAAGTGGTCATGATGGGGCTCGCTCATCGGATGATGTCGGTGGTGGTGGGGATGGCGAGTTCCGACGGGGTGATGTGCGTCAGGTCGCCGTGATGGGTCAGCGCGTACTTCGACACGCGCAGCCCGTAGCTGATTCCCTGACGGACATCCCCGCCGAGGAAACCGTGCAGGGTGGCAGCGACGAAGGAGTCGCCGGCACCGGGGCGGTCGATGACGGGGACGATGTCCACCTGGCGGTCATCCAGGCCATCAGGTCCCGCGTAGTAGACGCCGTTGCAGCCATCGGTGGAGACGACGTACTCGGCCCCGAACTTCTCCCGCAACTGACGGGAGATCTCGGCCCGCTCACCGTCGAGCCCCCACAGGATGCCGGCATCCTTGCGCGAGCAGAAGATGATGCGGCACTTGTCGGCGATACCGCTCAGCACCTCAGCAGCTCGCTCCGGGCTCCACAGCAGACCCCGGTAGTTGACGTCGAGGGCCACGTCGACGCCTCGTTCGTGGGCGGCATCGACGAAGTGGGTGATGACCTTCGCGGTGTTCTCGGTCAGCGCGGTGGTGATCCCGGTCACGAAGGCCAGCTTCGTGTTCAGCATCGAGTCCCAGTTGATGTCCGAGACCTCGATCTCACGGAAGGCCGTGTTCAGGCGGTCGTAGGTGACCCGTGACGGCATCGGGGGCTCACCCGGCTCCATGAAGTACAGCGCGACCCGGCCCTCGGGCACCCGGATCATGTTGCTCATGTCCACGCCGACGGCGCGGAACTCCGCCAGGCAGCGCTCCGCCAGGTCGGACTCGGGCATGACCGAGCACCAGGAGGTGGAGCGGCCGAGCTGGGACAGCAGGCCGGAGACGTTCGCCTCGGAGCAGGCGGCGGTCATCCGGAGCTGACGTGTGTTGGACAGCCGTTCCCCCTGGGGAACGGTCAAACGGATCTGGCCTTCGCCAATGGTTGTCAAATCGAACATGGTGGTCACCTGCTCACTCCAGTGGAAGCGTTGATGGTTCCGTACCGGTTGGAGTACCGGTCGAAATTGGCTGCGATCTCTTCTGCGGGAAGGTCCTCGACCTGCCCGAGCTGCATGGCGGCGAACACCGTCGCTGCCACGTCCTCCACCATCACCGCAGCCTGGAGGGCCTTGTTGATGTTCGGCCCGATGGTGAAGACCCCGTGCTGTTTCATCAAGACAGCGGGGGAGTGTCCGATGGCGGCCAGCAGCTCACGGCCGATGGCCTCCGACCCGATCTGTGCGTAGCCCCCACAGGGCACCGGCCCGCCGAACTCGTCGGCGATGGCGGTGAGCACGCAGGGGATGGGTTTGCCGACCGCGGCGAAGGCGGTCGCATACCTCGAGTGGGTGTGGACCACCGCCCCGACATCCTCGCGTTCCCGGTAGATGGCCAGGTGGGAGGCGGTGTCCGACGAGGGGCCACGCTCCCCGTCGATGACCTTTCCCGCCAGATCCACCACCACCATGTCAGCCGGGGTCATCTCCGAGTACAACATCCCCGAGGGCTTGATGACGATGAGGTCCCGGTCCTTCGTGATGGCGGACAGGTTCCCGCCGGTCCAGGCGACCAAGCCGTTCTCCGGAAGGGCGAGATTGCCCCTCCAGACCTGTTCGCGCAGTTCTTGCAGCATCATTGCTGTCTCCTTTCAGACGATCCGCAGCCCGGCGGCCGTCGCTTTCTCTTCGATGAATGTGCGTGCCTCACGGCACTTGTCGAGGGAATCCGGGGCATCGTCGTGCCACATCTCCAACATCACGCGGCCAGACCAGTGCTGCCTGGCCAGCTCGGCGAAGGCGGAGTCGAAGTCCGCGACACCGGTCCCGAAGGGCACCCTGCGCGGTTGCCCCGGCAGGACATCCTTGACGTGGAGAGCAACCAGGTGCCCCTCACACGCGGCGAGTTCCGGGCCGGACTGGCCACCGTGGCCTGCGATGTTGCCCACATCCGGGTAGCACTGGAGCCAGGGGGAGTTCACCAGGTCCACCAGCTCCATCACATCCGGCACGGAGGTGATGTCGTTGCCGTCGACGTTCTCAATGGCCAGCACGACTCCCTCCCGGGCAGCCAGGGGGACAGCCGCCAGCAGGGAGTCGATGTAGCGCTGCCTGGCACCCTCGTCGGGCTCCTCGTAGTAGGCGTAGTAGCCCGCCACCTGCACGATGCCGACCCCGAGGTCCGCAGCCAGCCGAATCCCCTTGCGGTAGACCTCAACCGCCTGCCGACGGATTTCGGGGTCCTTGGAGCCGGGCATGACCGAACGATGGAGGCTGAGGCACAGCCCGCCGATCTTGGCCCCTGCGTCCTGGGCGGCGTCGCGCACCAGGCGACGGGTCGCCCGGTCCCAGTCCAGCCTGGCGGAACGCTCCGGTGACTCGTCGATGGACAGGTCGAGGAAGCTGAACCCGGCCTCGGGCACCTGGGCGAAGAACCTGGCCCAGTCCGAGGAACTGAGGAGGGCTTTCTCGTAGATCCCCAGCGTGATCCCGGTCACGGCCACACCTCGGCGATCGCGGCCTGCATCTGCTGGGCAGCTGCCCTCGGATCCTCTGCGGCCATGATGCTGCGTCCGGCGATGACCACACCGACGGGGGAACCGGTGAAGGTGCTGAGTTCGTCAGGCTTGATCCCGCCGGTGATGGTGACGGTGAAGCCGAGGTCGGCAAGCTCCTGAATCCGGGCCAGGTCATCGGGACCCCAGGTCAGTTCCCCGGCGGCCTCCCGGTCGCGTGAACGCTTGACGATCACGTGCTGCACCCCGAGTTCCCGCCAGGCCCGGGCCCGCTCGAAGTCGTAGCCCTCCCCGAGCTCCACCTGGACCTCACCGCCGAACTCCCGGGCCACCGCAACCACCTGCTGGATGGTGGCCAGGGAGGCCCCGGCCACGCAGGAGACCCAGCTGGCCCCGGCCTCGAAACAGTGGCGGGAGATGAGGGAACCGGCCTCGGCGATGCGGACATCGGCGAGGATCGTCTTGTCCGGGTACAGCGCCCTGATCTCGCGAACTGCGCGGAGCCCCTCGGCGATGATGAGGATGGTTCCGCACTCGATGACATCCACCACCGGTTCGGCCCGGTTCAGCGCGGACAACGCCGTCACGAGGTCGGGGTTGTCCACGGCGACCTGAAGTCGGGGACGCATCATGACTCCTCGACGAAGGCGAAGAAGCGCTGGCCGTTGTGCATCAGCAGGTCCTCGACGTAGGCCCGGTCGAAGCCCTCTGCCAGCATCCGGGGGCCGTCCACGGCGGGGTTGAAGTCCACCCCGGTCACGGCACCATAGGCCTTCTGGTACGAGCGCTTGCCGGAGTCGGTGCCCAGCAGGATGCGCTGGCCGTACCCCTTGGCCCCCAGCTCGCGCAGCTCCATGATCCGGTTGGAGTCGGGCTGGTACTTGATGCGGTAGGTGCCATCGATCTCCAGGTAGACCCCGGTGTCCAGGATCTGGCTGAGGTAGTAGACGTCGGCGTTGCGCTGGATGTGACCGATGGCGATCTTCTCCGGGGCGACTCCGAGCTTGATGAGCTCCTGGGCCTGCTCCAGACCGCAGGTGCCGTAGGTGGTGTGGGTGTTGATCGGCGCGCCGGTGGCGATGGAGGCGGCGGCTGCAGCCTCCATGCAGGTGCGCTCGAACTTCGTGATCTTCCCGTAGGCAGTCGCCACCTTGATGACCCCGGCCCGGTACTTCGTGCGGTTGACGATGGGTCCTGAGTAGTCGTTGGCGTCGATACCCTCGGTGATGTCGGCGATGAGCAGGTCGGCGATCTGGTCGACGGTGTAGCGCGAGACCCAGTGGGACTGGGTCTCCAGGTAGACGTGCTCGCGGTGGAATCCGGTGGCGGCCACGACGTGCAGGTCGGGGACGCGCCGGTTGACCTCAGCGAGCTTGACCAGGTCGCGACCGCAGTTCGCCGGACACATGTCCACGACGGTGCCGGCCTTGGCCCAGTTCTTGGAGGCCGTCACGAAGTAGGTGGCCTCCTCGACGGCCTTGTCCACGTCGTCGAGCTGGTGATCGGGGTCGATGTAGACCTCGCCTGCGCCGACTCGGATCAGGTGGTCGTGAGCGTTGACGACACCGAGCTGCTCGGGGGCGACATCGCCAAGGATGGTGCGAACCTTTGCCATTGTTCCTCCTCATGTCTCCGGGGGCCCCATTGGTCCCGCAGTGCCTTCATCGTGCCTGCTGGGGTCACGCTTTCCAAGTGAGTGAAGGAACATTTGTGCTTCTGTTTCGCCTGAGGGGCGATGTATCGTGGTTTCACGAGTGATTTTGCTGAAACTGCCAGCAAAGGTTTGAGAGAAAGAGGCACGTATGTGCGCAAAAGGGGATCGTGGGCAGGTGCAGCAGCTCCTGAACGTGGCACGGATGTACTACATGGAGAACCTCAGCCAGGCCGAGATCGCCGACCGGGTGGGGTACTCCCGGCCCACCGTCTCCAAGATGCTGACCGAGGCGCGGGCCAAAGGCATGGTGCGGATCAGCATCGAACATCCGCTGCAACAGGCCTTCGAACTGGAGCGGCAGCTCACCAAGCGTTTCGGCCTCAAGGTCGCCCTCGTGGCAGGGGCTGACCACCGTTCATCGGCCGAGGCGGTCGGGGAGGTGGCGGCAGGGCTCGTGGCCGAGTCCGGGAACGCCCACACGGTGCTGGCGCTGTCGAATGGGACCTCCGTGGCGGCCGTCGTCCACGCCATGCCGCAACGCCACTGGCAGTACAGCAGCGTGGTGCAGATGGTGGGCTCCTTGGCCCAGGTCGGGGCAGACATGGTTGATTCTCCGGAGCTGTGCCGACTCATGGCGCGTCGCCTGGGTGGCACCTACCGACCGATGCCGGTTCCGCTGGTGCTGGGGTCAGCGGCGATGGCCCAGGCCATGCGTCAGGAGGAGCTGGTGCTCACCACCCTGGAGCTCGCGGCCCGCTCGGACATCGCCCTGACGGGGGTTGGAGCCGTTGGGCCGGAGGGGCACCCGGGCGCGATCCTCGCTCCCTGGGTGACTCCGAGCCTGGCTGCGGAGGTGCATCGACGTGGCGCCGTCGCCCACGTCTCAGGACACTACTTCGACGCCTCGGGCAGGCACATCAAGGATCCGATGTGTGACCGACTCATCGCGATGGATCCGGAGCGGCTGGGGGAGATCGAGTTGTCCCTTGCTGTGGCCTGGGGAGCGGAGAAGGTGGCGGCCCTGCACGCAGTGCTGCGCGCTGGTCTCATCTCAGGACTCGCGACCGACGAGGTCACTGCGCGTCTGCTGCTCAGCCATCGACCCTGATCTGCAGCTCGAGGGTGTGGCTGCCACCGGAGGGGATGTGCACGGCCTGTTCGGAGACGTTGCCCACCTCGATGCACACCATCGAACGCCACTCGTCGGCGGCGAAGCCGGGGAAACGCAGTTTCGGGCCCGGGTTCCACACCACCACATTGGCCCCACCCTGCTGGGTGATCCGGGTCCGTCTGGTGCCCTCGACCAGGGTCACGGCACCGGCATGGTGGTAGACGCGATCCATGTGGCGGCCGAGCCTGAGTGGGGCCTGTTCCACGGTCACGGTCCCATCCGTGGCGAAGTCGCGGAACGGCACCCCCTCGAGCCCTTCGATCCGGGCCAGGGACACGTCGTCCACCCGCAGGTAGGTGTGCAGTGCCTGGTCAAGGATGAAAGCCGTGGTGGGGGAACGGACGGTGAGGCTGATCGCCAGGTGATCGGTGAACTGCGCCGCCAGGCGGTACCTCAGGTCCGGCGGGTAGTCGCTGGCTCCGGGAAGATGGGCCACATCGCTGTGTGAGAGCTCCCAGACCAGGCGTTCCGGGGTCTGCTCGACCAGCCGCCACGGCACCCAGCGCACCAGGCCGTGCCCGTGTGGCACCTGCACCTCGGCCCTCCCACTGCCGAACCACGGGGCGCACACCGGCACCCCACCATGGATCTCGTCCCCCGTGCCCACCAGGGCCTCCCGGCTGAGAAACAGCACCTCCTTTCCGCCGCGCGGTCTCCATGAGAGCACCGTCGCCCCCAGGTCGAGGGCGCTTCCCGTGGCGTGTTCATTCGTGACGGTGCGCAACCCGGCGTCGCACAGCTCCTGATCCGTGGCCATGAGTAGGGAGCTTAAAGGGTGTGGGAATCCTCTAACATTCCGGGTATGGCCTATCACGCGGACGCCTCGGACACCGAGGGCAAGGAGATCCTGACCTGGGAGGGTCTGGGTCTGGCAACGGAGGAACTGGCCCAGCAGGTCCACGATTCGGGTTTCAAGCCCAGCGTGGTCATCGCCATCGCACGCGGCGGCATGATCCCTGCGGGGGTGCTCACCTATCGGTTGGGCATCAAACTCACCGACGCCATCAACGTCGAGTTCTACACCGATGTGGAGCAGACCCTGCCGGACCCGGTGCTGCTCGCCCCGATGCTCGACACCGAGTCAATCGCAGGCAGGCAGCTGCTCGTGGTCGATGACGTCGCTGACTCCGGGCGCACCCTGGCGCTGGTGGTCAAGCTGCTGCGGGGTTTTGGGGCGGATGTGCGCAGTGCGGTGCTCTACACCAAGCCCTCCACCATCGTCGAACCCGATTTCTGCTGGAAACGAACCGATCAGTGGATCGTCTTCCCCTGGTCAGACAAACCGCCGCTGGCGTGAGGGAGGCTCAGGCATGGCAGAGATTCGCACCCATGACCCCGATGGTGGCTCCGAGATTCGGCGTCTCGTGATGGAGGCGCTCGGGGAGGACATCCGCCCCATCCAACCCGGCAGCGCCCCTGAGGTGCTGGCCGAGGAGGAGCCGGAGGTGATCGCCGACCCGGTGACCCTCACCCCGTTCGACGGCCCCACCATCAGCATCACCGATTTTTGACCCAACTGCTGAACCGGGGGGTCCCAGCGACCAGCCCCGGGTAGGGGTAGTGTGTGTCCCCAACAGGGCACAGCAGCCCATCACCGGTACGCATTAGGAAGAGATATGACCCTCGACTGGACAGAACTGGACACTCGGGCGGTGGACACCGCGCGGGTCCTTGCCGCCGATGCCGTGGAAAAGGTGGGCAACGGCCACCCCGGCACGCCGATCTCCTTGGCCCCCGTCGCCCATCTGCTTTACCACAAGGTCATGAACCTTGACGTGGCCGACGACGCCTGGATCGGCAGGGACCGCTTCGTGTTGTCGGTGGGTCACGCCTCGCTGACCCAGTACTGTCAGCTCTACCTGGCTGGGTGCGACCTCGAACTGGACGATCTCAAGGCGCTGCGCACCTGGGGAGCCAAGTGTGCCGGTCACCCCGAGTACGGGCACACCCGGTTCGTCGAATGCACCACGGGGCCGCTCGGGGCCGGGGTCAGCAACGCCGTCGGCATGGCGATGGCGGCCCGTCGTGAGCGTGGCCTCTTCGACCCCGATGCCCCCGAGGGGGAGTCGATCTTCGACCGCCACGTCTACTGCCTGGTCGGTGATGGCTGCCTGCAGGAGGGGGTGGCCTCGGAGGCCGCCTCGCTGGCCGCAACCCAGAACCTCGGCAACCTCATCGTCATCTACGACGCCAACCGCATCACCATCGAGGGTGACATCAACATCGCCTTCACCGAGGATGTCCTGGCCCGCCACGCCGCCTACGGCTGGCACACCCAGGAGATCGACTGGACCAACGGCGGCAATGAGTACGTGGAGGACGTCGCCGCCCTGTATGAGGCCATCGAGAAGGCCAAGCAGGTCACGGACCGGCCCTCGATCATCAAGGTGAACACGATCATCGGGTGGCCGTTGCCGAACAAGGCCGGGTCCCATGACGTGCACGGCAACAAGATCGGCGGCGACGAGATCGCCCAGCTGAAGGAGAAGCTTGGCTTTGAGCCGGAGCCCTTCGCCATCGATCTGGAACTGGTCGAACAGACCCGTGCGGCGGCGGCCTCCCGCAGCCGGGCGGCCCGCGAGGCCTGGAACCAGAAGTATCAGGCATGGCGCGCTGCGAACCCGCAACGTGCCGCGCTGTTCGACCGCGCTCTGGCCCGGAAGCTGCCGGAGGACCTGAAGCTGCCCGTCTTCGACGAGGGCAAGATGTCCACCCGCAAGGCCTCCGGTGAGGTCCTGGCCGCCCTGGCCCCGCAGCTGCCCGAGCTGTGGGGTGGCTCCGCCGATCTCGCAGGGTCCAACAACACCACGATGAAGGGGCAGCCGAGCTTCCTGCCCGAGAACCGGCAGAGCCATGACTGGTCCGGAAACGAGTACGGCCGCACCCTCCACTTCGGCATCCGTGAGCACGCGATGGGTGGCATCGTGAACGGGATCAACCTGTCCGGACTGACCCGCGCCTACTGTGGCACCTTCCTCGTGTTTGCCGACTACATGCGTCCCCCGGTGCGGCTGGCAGCCTTGATGGGGGTGCCGTCGGTGTTCGTGTGGACCCACGACTCGATCGGGGTCGGGGAGGATGGGCCCACCCACCAGCCCATCGAGCACTTGGCCTCACTGCGGGCCATCCCCAACTTCGACGTGGTGCGTCCCGCTGATGCCAACGAGACCGCCGTGGCCTGGGGGGAGATCCTGCGCCGCACCGACCATCCGGCCGGGATCATCCTGTCCCGGCAGGATCTGCGCACCGTCGAGCGCGGGGGTGAGTTCTCCTCCGCCGACGGTGTGGCCTTCGGCGGCTACGTCCTCAAGGAGGCCTCGGCCCAGCCGAAGCTCATCCTCATCGCCTCCGGCTCCGAGGTGTCCCTGGCCATCGACGCGGCGGCTCGCCTGGAGTCCGAGGGAGTACCCACGAGGGTGGTCTCCATGCCCTGCCAGGAGTGGTTCGACCAGCAGGGGGAGGAGTACCGCGAGCAGGTGCTGCCTGCGGCCGTGACGGCCCGGGTCTCCATCGAGGCCGGTATCGCGATGGGTTGGGCGAAGTACGTTGGTGCCCAGGGGGCCTCGGTCAGCATTGAGCACTTCGGCGCCTCGGCCGCCGGTGCGCGCTGCTTCGAGGAGTTCGGTTTCACCGTCGACAACGTCGTGCAGGTGGCCCGCACCGTGCTGTGACCCCGGACGGGGTGGGCCGCCGCTGGGTAGGGTTGGGCCATGGCGCTCAAGAAACTGCTCGGCAAGCTGGCCCGCCCCACCCGTCGCATCGTGCTGGAGCTCGATCTGGCACGCGGCGTGCTGGAGACCTTCCCCCGTAACCCGCTCCAGATGATGCAGCTGGTCGGGGCCACCTCGCTGACCGATCTGCGCGATGTCCTGCGGGATGCCGCTGACGACCCCCGGGTGGCCGGGCTGATCGTCCATGTCGCCGACTGTGGTCAGCCGTTGCAGGTGCTCGACGAGATCGGTGAGGTGCTGCAGGAGTTCGCCGCCACCAAGCCGACCGCCGCCTGGAGTGAGTCCTTCGGTGAACTCGGGGACGCGCTCGGGCTGTTCAAGCTGGCCACGGCCTGCCGACAGGTGTTCCTCCAACCGACGGGCGGGCTCGGTATCGGTGGACTCGAGGTCCAGATCACCCTGCTCAAGGGGATGTTGAACAAGGCCGGGGTCGATCCGCAGTTCGGGCAACGCTACGAGTACAAGACCGCAGCCGACCAGTTCGCTGCCGATGAGGTGAGCGAGGCGAACCGGGAGATGACCACCCGCATCGCGCAGTCCGTCGTCGATGACGCCGTCGCCACCATTGCGCGACGACGAGGGCTCGACCAGGAGCAGGTGTGGCAGGCCATGAACGCCTCCCCACTGACCGCCCGGCAGGCCCAAGAAGCCGGGCTCGTCGATCAGCTGGCCTACCGGGACGAGGTCTACGCCCAGCTGCTGAGCCAGTGGCAGGCCACCCCGGAGCAGCTGCTGTTCGTCTCCCGGCACCAGGCGCGCAGCCAAGGGATGCGGAAGCTGTGTGGCCGGGGCCGGGGCAAGGTGGCGGTGATCTCGCTGCGCGGCGGGATCGTCACCGGTCGGGGAGGGCGTTCCCCGTTCGGCGGGGAGACCGCCGGCTCCGATCTGGTCGATGAGCACTTCCGGGCCGTGCTCCGCGACGACGACGTCAAGGCGGTGCTGTTCGACGTGGAGAGCCCGGGTGGTTCTGCTGTCGCCTCCGATCTCATCCGGCGCAGTGTGCTGCGGGTGCGGGAGTCGGGCCGTCCCGTGGTGGCCAGGATGGGGAAGGTCGCGGCTTCGGGCGGGTACTACGTGTCGATGCCCTGCGATGAGATCGTGGCGCTGCCCACCACCTTGACCGGTTCCATCGGTGTGGTGGCGGGCAAGTTCGTCACCCGGCGGCTCCAGGAGCTGCTGGGGATCACGCGGGAACCGGTCAGGATCGGGGCTGCGGCGGGGATGATGAGTTCTGCGACAGAGTTCACCACTGAGGACTGGGAGCGGCTGAACCAGGAGCTGGACCGCATCTACGAGACCTTCACCACCTTCGCGGCCGAGGACCGGGGCATGTCCAAGGAGATGCTGGAGACCGTCGCCAAGGGACGGGTGTGGACCGGCGCGGATGCGAGGGAGCGTGGCCTGATCGATCACCTGGGTGGGTGGAACCTGGCCTGGCAACGGGCCTGCGCCCTGGCCGACATCGACCCGCGTACGGCGGTGGCACAGCGCATCGGGACGGGTTCACTGCTGGAGAAGGTCATCCCAGCCCGCTCGAGCGAGCACCGGGCTGGTTCCACCCGCACCATCTGGCCGGGCAGTGAGCAGAGCTGGATTGGCCTCGCAGCGCACGTCGGCCTCCATGTTGAAGGGGCCTTGGCCCTGCCGTGGCGCTTCGACCTCAGGTGAGCGCTCCCGAAGCCTCAGCGGAACGACGTCCCGCGGCCACATCGCTCTGGTCGTCATGCGTCACGGTGTGCGGTTGAGGAAGGAGCGGTCCAGGTCCTTCGGGATCAGGGCGGAGGCCAGCGCTCCGAGCAGGAAGATGCAGCCACCCACTGCGAAACCTGCGGGATGGCCGAGATGATCGACGATTGTCCCGACCACCAGGGGGCCGATGATCGCCCCGAGGTCCAGGATCATCGAGTAGACGGCGATGGGGGTACCGCCTCGGCCGTGGGTGGCATCCCCGATGGCCGCGGCAGGAGCGGTGCCCTGCATCGCACCCCCGACCCCGTAGATGCACAACAGAGCGATCAGGACCCACACGTTCGGGGCGAAGGGCATGGCGAAGGTCGTGACCCCGCACAGCAGGCCGGTTGCGATCATCACAGGTCTGCGGCCGAGGCGATCCGTCGCGATCCCTGCGGGGGTGAGGGCCAGAGTCTGCACCACCGCAGCGACGGCGAAGGCGACACCGGCCCATCCGGTGTCCTTGTTGTGGATTTCGGCGATCATGACGGGAATCAGCGCGGAGCGCACCCCGATGGACTGCCAGCCCTGTGCGAATCCCATGAGGCAGGCCGCCTGGTAGCGGATGTCACGCGCCACCTCCTGGAACGGGCGCGGTTCCTGCCGGGTGCCGGGCAACGGGGTGGCATGGGCAGGAAGCAGCAGGAAGGCCGCCAGCCCCGCCACCAGCAGCATCACGGAGTAGAACAGGAACGGGGCCTGCAGGGAGATGGCCCCGAGCAGACCACCCAGGGCCGGGCCTGCCATGTTGCCGAGCAGGAAACCACCTTGGTTGAGGCCGGAGGCGCGGCCTCGGAGCCGCTGCGGGGTGGTGGCGATCATCAGATTGAACGCCGCGATGGTGAAGGTGACCGAACCGATCCCGCCCAGGGCGCGAATGGCGATCATCCACCACAGGTTCGGGGCCATCGCCACCCCGAGCGTGGTGGTGGCGACGATCACCATGCCGAGGGTGATGGCGTTGCGCTCCCCGATGTGGCGCGAGATTCGGGTGGCGAAGGGGGCCGAGACCAGCCGCATCAGGGCGAACATCGAGACCACCAGGCCGAGTTGGAAATTGTTGGCCCCGAAGGTACGGGCGAAGGGGCCGAGCACCGGGATCACGACGCCGAAGCCGATGGCGACCAGGAAGTTCGTGGTCGCCAGCACCCAGGCGGTGCGGGGCAGCCCCGTTGCCCGTAACCTGTCGCGCAGACCCATGCCCGTCGTCCTCCCAAAGCGTCGATTTCGTCACCGGAACAACCTGCAACCCTACTCGCGTACCATTGGGGACGCTGTTCCCCCGCGTGTAGATGATGTTGCAAGGAGAAACATGACCGAGAAGAAGTCAGGATCAGCCCGGAAGTGGCTGATCGGTGGCGGTGTGGGGCTGGTGGTGCTCCTGGCCGGTGGTTATGTGGCAGCACACTTCGCAGCGGGGGACAAGGTGCCCTCCAACGCCGTCGTCGCAGGGGTGTCCATCGGGGGACTGGCACCTGCTGAGGCCGAGACGAAACTGCGCTCTGCGCTCTCGGAGCGATATTCCGCACCGATCAGTCTCACTGATGATGCCGGGAACGAGGCGACCATTGAACCGGCTGCCAGCGGCCTGAGCGTGGACTGGAGTGCGTCCGTCACCGAGGCCGGGGGTGGCGCCAGCTGGAACCCCGTGGACATCGCCAAGACGCTGTTCGGCGGGGGCGAGTCCCAGTTGGTCATCACGGTTGACGAGCAGGCCCTGAGAACCCAGCTGGAGAGCAACGCAGGTGTGTTCCAGGTGGAAGGGGTGGACGCCACGCTCGGTTTCGAGGGTGGACGGATCGTGCGCACCGAGTCCACGGATGCCACGGTGCTGGATGTGGCTGCGAGCGTGGAGGCTGTTGCTGGAGCCTTCAAGCAGGGCCAGCAGGCCGCGACGGTGACGGTGGTGCGTGAGGCTCCCGCTGTCACGACGGCGATGGTGGATCAGGCCGTGACCGAGTTCGCCGAACCTGCGATCAGCGGCCCCGTTCCGGTGGCCGTCGGCAGCCACGGCACCTTCAACGTGACCCCTGAGCACATCGCTGGGGCCACCACCTTCGCCGTCGAGGGGGACAAACTGGTGCCCCACCTCGACCCCAGGAAGCTGTTCGAACTCACCAGCGAGGCGCGGGCCGAGCTGGGGTTGCAGGTCGGCAAGAACGCCTCCTACACCATGAGTGGTGGCTCCATCCAGGTGGTGCCCTCCGAGGACGGCCAGCAGGTCGATGTCGAGGGACTGGCCGCCGGGGTGCTCGCGGCCGCGACGAAGAGCGGTGATGCCCGCAGCGCCAGCGTCGAGGTGGTGCAGGGGCCAGCCGAGTTCGCCACGGAGGACGCGGAACGGCTCAAGCCCACCCAGGTGATCGGCGAGTTCACCACCAGGTACCCTCACGCCCCTTACCGCAACACCAACATCGGGCGCGCGGCTGAGCTGGTCAACGGCACCGTGCTGATGCCGGGAGAGACCTTCAGCCTCAACGGGAGGCTGGGGGAGCGAACCGCGGCGAACGGCTTCACCGAGGGCTACATGATCAAGGACGGCGTGCTGGTCAAGGACTTGGGCGGCGGCGTCTCCCAGGCCGCAACGACGCTGTACAACGCGGGTTTCTTCGCCGGCTACGAGGATGTCGAGCACAAACCACACAGCCTCTACTTCGACCGCTACCCGGTGGGACGGGAGGCCACCGTCGTCTACGGGGCACTCGACATGTCCTTCAAGAACAACACCGAGTACCCGGCCTACATCGAGGGCTTCATCGAGCCCTCCTCCTCGGGCAACAAGGGCAGCGTGACCTTCAGGATCCACTCCATCCCCACCTGGGACAAGGTGGAGTCCACCGAGCCGGTGAAGTCCGACTACTACTACGGCAGGGAGCGGGTGCTCGACACCCCGGACTGCAAGCCGCAGTCCCCCATCAAGGGGTTCACCGCGACCTGGCAGCGGTTGTTCCACAAGGACGGGGCTGTCGCGAAGACCGAGAACTACACCTGGAAGTACTCTGCGGGGGACAAGATCACCTGCGCCCCGAAGACTCCGGCACCGGGCGAGAACTGATTCGTTGGTTTTCAGCGGTTGGTGAAGGCTCTAAGCTTGTCCGCGACAAGTGTGAAGGAGTGGAAGTGACCTACATCATCGGTTTGCCGTGCGTTGACGTCAAGGACCGGGCCTGCGTGGAGGAATGTCCCGTCGACTGCATCTACGAGGGAAACCGGATGCTCTACATCCACCCGGAGGAGTGCGTGGACTGCGGGGCCTGCGAGCCGGTGTGCCCGGTTGAGGCCATCTACTACGAGGATGACCTGCCCGCCGATCAGGCGGAGTACTACGACGTGAACGCCCAGTTCTTCGACTCCATCGGCTCCCCGGGTGGGGCTGCGCGGCTCGGTCCTGTCGATGGTGACCACCCGATCGTCGAGGCACTGCCCCCGCAGGGGGAGTGATGGGGCTCGCGGAGTCGCTGCCGGATTTCCCCTGGGACACTCTGGCGGAGGCCAGACGGATCGCCTCCGCGCACCCGGACGCCCTGGTGGATCTCTCCGTCGGGACCCCGGTGGATCCCACTCCTCAGATCGCCCGGGAGGCGCTCAGCGCGGCCGGTGACTCCCACGGTTACCCGACGGTGTGGGGCACGCCCGCGTTGCGCGAGGCGATCATCGACCATCTGGAGCGTCGCTGGCGGGCCACGGGACTCAGCCATGAGGCGGTGCTGCCGGTCATCGGCACCAAGGAATTGGTCGGCTGGCTGCCGGAACTGCTCGGGGTCACGGCTGAGGACTCCGTGGTGTTCCCGGAGATCGCCTATCCCACCTACGAGGTGGGTGCCAGGGTGGCCGGGGCAACCCCGGTGCCCTGCGATGACCCGCAGTCGATTCCGCAGAACACCCGACTGATCTGGATCAACTCGCCGGCCAACCCGAGCGGACGAATCCTCGATGTCGCCGAGCTGCGGGCCTGGGTTGCGGCGGCTCGTCGCCTTGGGGCGGTGCTGGCCAGCGACGAGTGCTACGGCGAGTTCGCCTGGGAGGCCGAGGCCGTCAGCATCCTGGACCCTGTGGTGTGCGACGGCGACCTCACCGGTCTGCTCGCTGTTCATTCGGTCTCCAAACGCTCCAACGCGGCTGGATACCGGGCCGGTTTCGTGGCGGGGGATCCGGTGTTGGTCCAAGCGTTGGTGCAGGCCCGCAAGCATCTGGGGATGATGGTGCCGGGTCCCATCCAGGCGGCCTTGATCGCGATGCTCGGCGATCAGGAGCATGTGAACCTGCAGCGGGAACGCTACTTGGCGCGTCGTGCGGTGCTGCGCCCGGCCTTGGAGGCCGCTGGGTTCCGGATCGATGACTCGCAGGGGTCGCTGTACCTGTGGGCGACCCGCGACGAGCCATGCCGGGACACCGTCGCATGGCTGGCGGAGCGGGGAATCCTGGTGGCTCCAGGGGACTTCTACGGCACTCGTTCCGGCTCCCACGTCCGGGTGGCCCTGACCGCGACGGATGAACGGATCGCCGCCGCGGCTGAGCGACTCACTGGAGCGTTGGATCGCTGATCGCGGCGAGGAACAGGCTCCAACCGGTGGCCTCGAAGGCGATGTCCATCAGGTAGGGCCGATCCACGACGAAGGGCAGGGCGCCCTCGGTGCCCGGGGCGGCGACCTCCACCACCATGATCTCGGTCACCGCAGCGCCGACGGTGCCCTGAGCGGTGATCTGGAGTCGGGCCTGCTGGGTTGCCTCGCCCACGACGGCTTCGGGGAAGATGCCATCGACCTCTTTGAACTCCACCCCGTGCCGGGCCAGCAGAGCCGACAGATCGAGGGTGCTGCGGGTGTCCAGCGTCGGCAGGTGCACCATCACCTCGCGCTGGGCAGCGGAGTCCAGCAGCTCCCGGATTCGGGCGAGGCGGGTGGCGTCGGCCTCGTGGGGGGAGATGCGCTCCGGGGGCAGGATGATGTCCACGGCGAAGGCCTCGGTGTAGGGCAGCCGGATGGCCTGCCAGCCATCCTGGTCGACGTGTGGGCAGCGGAAGGTGTGCATGATGCCGTCGACGGTGACGCTCTGGCCGCCTGGGCGACGGAACAGCAGCGGTTCCTCCCGGTCGAAGCGGGTCCGCCAGGCCGCTGCGAAGAGGATGGCGTCCTGGAGAACGAGCAGGCTGTCCGGGCGCACCGTGACTGCGGATTCCTTGATGAGACCAGCGCTGTGCTTCGTGACCCACGCATCCAGGGCAGCCTTGGCGGACCCGCGCTCGGTGCGCTCCATGGTGCTGGAGAAGTAGCGGGCGGCGTCGTCCAGGAACGCCGGTCTCACGGCAGCGTCATCGATGATGAGCAGGTGGGACTCCTGGTGGAGGACGGGGCGTTCCGGCGGGTGCTTCGCATCCACCTTCTCGGGCAGGGAGTCGTAGCCGGACATGGCGGTGCGCAACGCATTGGTTGCTGCCGCACCCTCCTGTGCGCCCATGCCGAAGACCCGGTCGAGGGATTCGGCAGTGCTGCCGCTGGCCCCGAGCCTGATCAGGGCCAGTGCCGAGACCAGGGAGGCGGGGGAGACGACGGTGTTGCCCGCGTGGTCCTCCAGCTGCATCAGCTGCCATGCCAGGTCCCGCGAGACCGCCACCAGGTCAGGAACACTGGGTGTGGTCAGCGGCAACTGCTGGTGGGCGGCGGTACCGGCCAGCCGTTCCGTCCTCGGTGCGGCACAACCGGCCAAGGCCATGACGGCCAGACCGCCCAACAAGAGGCCACGTCGATTCAACTGCATCATCATCTCCTTGGGTTTCATCTCAGAAGACGTTTCCGGCAGCCCTGTGGATCATGTCGTGACCTTTTCGTTGTGAAAAATTCGTCACATGGTGGTCTCACCCGGTGGTCAGGGCCACCACCACGACGTCGGACTCTCCCGGGGCGCTGCGGGTGGTCCCCCACTGTTTCGCGGTTGAGGTCCACTCCTGCTCGCCGTAAGTGATGCGGGTGATGCCCGCAGTGCGGGTGTGCGTCATTGCCAGCTGGGCAGCTGCCCACATGGAGGTGGAGTCACCACCTCGGACCGTGAACAGTGTGTCCTGGGCTGTGACCTCCACACCCGGCACCGCATCGAGGACCTTCGCCAGCTCAGTGGTGTCGTTGCCCGAGCCGACCCGGTCGATGCAGGCCAGGGTGGCGGGGCGGGAACCACGCAGCGCCCCCGCCAGGGCACGGGAGTTCGTCTCGTGCTTGCGGTAGGCCTCGGGATGCCCGGAGCGCTGCACCTTCTGCGCCATGTCGTTGACGTCCGTGGTCTCCCAGTTGTCGAATTTCACGATCTCCTCGTAGAACCGCCCGGAGCTGTACCAGGGATCCATGATCTGCTCCTCGGTGCCCCAGCCGTAGGAGGGGCGCTGCTGGAACAGCCCGAGTGAGTCCCGGTCCCCGTGGTCCAGGTTCCGCAGCCCAGACTCCTGCCACGCGGTGGCCAGGGCCACGATGGCGGCCTGCTCCGGCAGATCGCGGTTGAAGGACTCCGCGACGATGATGGAGGCGTTCACCGCCTGCTCATGGGTGAGCCGCAGCGGCTCCTCGGCACCATCCACCTGAAGGTAGCAGCGTTCTGGGGTGAGCTTGGTGCTGAGCCATTCCCAGCCCTTCCACCCGGCGAACCCGAGACCTGCGACGAGGCAAACTGCGACGACCAGTGCGACGACGGACCGGCGGCTCATCAGTTCGCGTGCAATTCGTCGTTGAGCACCACGGTGCGGCCGTGACGCGGCCGAGCGATGACCTTGCCGGTCTGTGAATCACGCAGGTAGAGCAGGTCGGCCACCTTCGACAGCTCGCGGGCCTTGACCACCCGGCCATCGGGAAGCTCCACCTTCGTCCCGGCGGTGACGTACAGCCCGGCCTCGACGACGCAGTCGTCACCGAGCGAGATCCCGATCCCGGACTCGGCCCCGAGCAGGCATCGCTCACCGATGCTGATGACCTCCTGGCCGCCACCGGACAGGGTGCCCATGATGGAGGCGCCACCCCCGATGTCAGAGCCGTTGCCGATGACGACACCGGCCGAGATGCGCCCCTCCACCATCGAGGTGCCGAGGGTGCCGGCGTTGAAGTTGATGAAGCCCTCGTGCATGACGGTGGTGCCGGAGGCGACGTGAGCCCCCAGCCTCACCCGGTCGGCATCCGCGATGCGCACGCCGGAGGGAGTGACGTAGTCGGTCATCCGGGGGAACTTGTCGATGCCGTGGACCTGGAGGTGCTCGCCCTGGGCACGCAGGGCCAACTTCACTGCGGCCACGTCCTCAACGCGCACCGGGCCGCGACTGGTCCAGGCGTTGTTCGGCAGCTTGCCGAAGATGCCGTCGAGGTTGAGACCGTGAGGTTGGACCAGACGGTGGGACAGCAGGTGGAGGCGCAGATAGGCGTCCTCGGTGGAGGCAGGGGCCTCGTCGAGGTCGATCTGCACCCGCACCACCTTCGAGGAGACCCGGCGTAGGGAATCGTCCACCTCGGCGGCGAGAAGTGCCTCGGGGGCGGTCTCGGTGACGGCCTCACCGAGTTCAGGAGCGGGGAAGAACACGTCGAGAACGGAGCCTGAGGTGTGGACGGTGGCGAGGCCCCAGCCCCACGCACGACGCTGCGAGTCAGTCATGGCGGCAAGTTTATAGTCCCCCACCGACACGTCATGGCAGAGGTGGGGATGACGGAACGAGTAGGCTGCACGCATGATCCTGGACCCGAGTGCAGACCTGGTCACGTTGCTGCGGAGCGTGGTGGACGTGGAGAGCGTGTCGGGCAACGAGGCGGAGCTCGCTGGTCACGTCGAACAGGTGCTGCGTGAGCAGCCACACCTGATCGTCGAGCGGGACGGGGACTGCGTCGTGGCCCGGACCGAGCTGGGACGCGACCAGCGCATCATCATCGCCGGGCATCTCGACACCGTTCCGGTGGCCGACAACCTGCCCTCCAGGCTGGTCGAGACCTCTGAGGGGCTGATGATCCACGGTCGGGGCACCTGCGACATGAAGGGCGGGATCGCCGTCGCCCTGAAGCTGGCCTGTGAGCTGAGCGAGCCGTGCGTCGATGTCACCTGGATCTTCTACGACAACGAGGAGGTCGAGTCCCACCGCAACGGCCTCGGGCGGCTGGCACGCAACCGGCCGGAGTTGCTGAGCGCTGACCTCGCGGTACTGATGGAACCGACGGCGGCCCGGATCGAGGGCGGATGCCAGGGCACCATTCGGGTCCGGGTCCACGCCACGGGGCAGGCTGCCCACAGCGCCCGGGCGTGGATGGGGCACAACGCCATCCATGACCTCGCCGAGGTGTTGACCCGGCTGGCCGCGTACGAGCCGAGACAGGTCGAGGTGGAGGGCCTGGTCTACCGGGAAGGGCTGAACGCCGTGCGCATCGGCGGGGGAGTCGCAGGCAACGTGATTCCTCCCGAGGCGTGGGTGGAGGTCAATTATCGTTACGCCCCGGACAAGTCGCCGGAGGAAGCACTGGCCGAGCTGGGTGATCTGCTGGGTGGGCAGGACTACGAGGTGCTCGATGTCTCCCAGGCGGCCCGGCCCGGTCTGGACCAACCGCTGGCCCAGGCCTTCGTGGCGGCAGTCGGCGGTCAGGCCCGCCCCAAGTACGGCTGGACCGATGTCGCCCGGTTCTCGGCGCTGGGCATTCCCGCCGTCAACTACGGTCCGGGGGACCCGTCGCTCGCGCATCGTGACGACGAGCACTGCCCGGCCTCGCATCTCGTGAGCTGCGCCGAGGGCCTGCGCCGCCTGCTGACCTGATGCCGTAACCACACTGAAGGAGAACCGATGTCTGATCGTCGTCAAGGAGCCGTCGTGCTTCGTGGCCACGCCCACACCGTCCCCACCGCGGATGAGGCCCTGTTGGCCTCTGACCGGGCCG
This sequence comes from Propionibacteriaceae bacterium, assembly GCA_030532575.1. Classification (GTDB taxonomy): domain Bacteria; phylum Actinomycetota; class Actinomycetes; order Propionibacteriales; family Propionibacteriaceae; genus Arachnia. The sequence continues at coordinate 101,465 of JAUNKV010000003.1, forward strand.
ACTGGGCGACGAAGGACCCGTGGCGGGTGCTGCGCATCCAGTCGGAGTTCGTCGAGGGGTTCGACACCCTGCACGACCTGCCCCCGGCCGTCAGCATCTTCGGCTCGGCCCGCACCCCGGCTGATGCCCCGATGTACCGGGCTGCCGAGCAGATCGCCCGGGATCTGACCACGCAGGGGTGGGCGGTCATCACCGGGGGTGGCCCGGGGATCATGGAAGCCGGGAACAAGGGAGCGCAGGAGGCCGGTGGCACCTCCGTCGGGCTCGGCATCGAGCTGCCCCATGAGCAGGGGCTCAACCCCCACGTGGGCCTCGGTATCAACTTCCGCTACTTCTTCGTCCGCAAGACGATGTTCCTGAAGTACTCACGGGGATTCATCGCGATGCCGGGTGGCTTCGGCACCCTGGATGAGCTCTTCGAGTCGCTGACCCTGATCCAGACGGGCAAGGTCAGGCACTTCCCCGTGGTGCTGTTCGGCACGACGTTCTGGGGGCCGCTGCTGGAATGGATCGCCCAGACGATGGAGGCCGGTGGTTTCATCAGCCCGGGAGATCTCGACCTCATCACCGTGACCGACGACATCGCCGAGGCCGTCGCTGCCATGGGAACGCCCCGATAGGCCGGTAGGCTCGCCTCATGGTGTGGTTGATCGTGGTTGCCGCGATGGTGATTCTCGGGGTGGCTGCCGTGGCCGGTACCGGACGTTTCGGTGAGATGCCCGAGGTGGTCAACGACCGGCCGAAGCCGGTGTTTCCTGACCTCCCTTTCGGGCCCGAGTACCTGGCCCGGTTGCGGCTGCCGCGCGTGAGCACGGGCTACGATCCGGGACAGGTTGACGATTTCCTCGCCGCCGTTGCGGCAGGGCAGCACCGACAGGAACCGATGCTCGACGTGGTGGCCGGTGGCTATGACATGCAGGCCACGGATCAGGTGATCGCCGAGGCCATGCGGGAGCTCGAGGAGCAGAGGGTCTCGGCCACTCACGTGGAGTCTCCAGATGTGTCAGCCGAACAACCGACCGAAGCTCTCGAAACCCAGGCGACACCCCGTCGAGGGGCGAGTACGCCCGAAGATGCGGAATAATGGAGCCAGTCGCTCGGGTTTGAGAAGGAATGAGGTTGGCCCATGGCAGCAATGAAACCCCGCACCGGTGACGGACCCATGGAGGTCACCAAGGAAGGGCGAGGCATCGTCATGCGCGTGCCGGTCGACGGCGGTGGTCGTCTCGTGGTGGAGATGAACGCCGCCGAGGCCACCGATCTGTTGAACGCCCTCAAGGACGTCGTCGGCTGAGCCTCGTCCGCCAGGACGCGCGAGGGGCCGCCCGGAATCATCCGGGCGGCCCCTCGGTCGGTTCACCGTGCCTGGTGGTGGGCGATGGCCGATTCGTAGACTGCGACGGTCTCGCGGGCGATCTGCTCCCACGAGAACTCGTCGATGCAGCGTTGCCTACCGGCCCGGCCGTAACGCTCGGCCAGGGAGACATCGCGGGTGAGGGTGTTGACCTTCGACGCGAAGTCGGCCTCGAAGGCAGCGACGAAGCTCGGGTCCTCGGCCTGCCCGGGGTCGTAGGGCACCAACAGGCCGGTCTCCTGATCCACCACGACCTCGGGGATGCCACCGACGGCGGAGGCGACGACGGCGGTCTCGCAGGCCATCGCCTCGAGGTTCACGATCCCCAGTGGCTCGTAGATGCTGGGGCAGGCGAACACCGTGGCGTGGGTGAGCACCTGCCGTACCGAGGCCCGGGGCAACATCTCCTGGACCCAGACCACGGGGGCGTTGCGTTGGGCCTTGACCTCGGCGAAGGCGGCCTCGAACTCGGCGGCGATCTCCGGGGTGTCCGGGGCCCCGGCCAGCAGCACGAGCTGAACCTCGGGGTCGAACTGCTTGGCGGCCCGTACCAGATGGATCAGCCCCTTCTGGCGGGTGATCCGGCCGACGAAGACCACCGAGGGACGCTCCGGGTCCATGCCCAACCCGGTCACGATGTCGGTTCCCGGGTCGGGGCGGAACTCCTCGGGATCGATGCCGTTGCGCACCACGAAGACCCGCTCTGGGTCCAGCTCGGGGTAGGAGGCGAGCACATCGGTACGCATCCCGGCCGAGACCGAGATCACGGCGTCGGCGGCCTCGAAGGCGGTCTTCTCCGCCCAGGAACTCACCCGGTACCCGCCACCGAGTTGTTCGGCCTTCCACGGGCGGTGCGGCTCCAAGGAGTGGGAGGTCACCACGTGGGGGCGGTCCAGCATCAGCCCTGCCAGATGACCGCCCATGTTGGCATACCAGGTGTGGGAGTGGATGACATCGGTGTCAGGGGCGACGGCAGCAGCCATCGACAGGTCCGCCCCCAGTACCCTCAGTGCCGCGTTCGCGTCCTTCGGCCAGCTCTCGGGATGGGCGAGAGCGCCGTCGCGTGGCTCGCCCATGCAGTGCACATCGACATCGATGAACCTGCGCAGCTGGGGAACGAGCTGGGCCACGTGAACGCCAGCGCCGCCGTAGATCGATGGGGGATACTCACGGGTCAACAGCGATAGCTTCATGAACAGTCATCCTACTTTCTGCATTCTGTTGTGGGGGACCGTTGGAAGCGCTAGGTTTCAGGCATGGTCGCTCGCCCGAAGATATTGTCCATTGTCCTTGCCGGTGGGGAGGGCAAGCGGCTGATGCCGCTCACTGCCGACCGCGCCAAGCCTGCCGTCCCGTTCGGCGGCAGCTATCGCCTGATCGACTTCGTCCTGTCGAACCTGGCGAACTCGGGGTTGACCCGCGTGGCTGTCCTGACCCAGTACAAGTCCCACTCCCTCGACCGGCACATCTCCATGACCTGGCGGTTCTCCACGCTGATGGGAGCCTATGTCGCCCCGGTGCCCGCCCAGCAACGGCTCGGGCCACGCTGGTACCAGGGATCGGCTGATGCGATCTACCAGTCGCTGAACCTGATCCGGGACGCGAACCCTGACTACGTGGTGGTCTTCGGGGCGGACAACATCTACCGCATGGACATCGAGGCGATGGTCGAGGCCCACATCGAGTCCGGCCTGGGCTGCACCGTGGCGGGCATCCGGGTGCCACGCCACGAGGCCTCCGCCTTCGGGATCATCGACGCCGCTGCCGACAAGAAGATCAAGAGTTTCCTGGAGAAGCCAGCCGACCCCCCCGGGCTGCCGGATTCACCCGACGAGTCGTTCGCCTCGATGGGCAACTACGTGTTCAATCGGCACGCCCTGGTGGAGGCGCTGCGCGCCGATGCGGACAACCCGGCCGCGAAACACGACATGGGGGGCGACATCGTCCCCTGGTTCACCGAGCAGGGGCAGGCCCAGGTCTACGACTTCAGGGACAACCTGGTGCCCGGGGCCACCGAGAAGGACCGCAACTACTGGCGTGACGTGGGAACCATCGACGCCTACCACGAGGCCCACATGGATCTCGTGAGCATCGATCCCGAGTTCAATCTCTACAACTCGGACTGGCCGATCCTCACCCATCACGTCCAGGCCCCGGGGGCCAAGTTCGTGATCCGGGGCAAGGCCGAGGATTCCATCGTCAACCCGGGGTGCATCATCTCCGGTGGTGAGGTGGACCGCACCGTGCTCGGCCCGAACGTTCGGGTGGACAAGTGGTCACAGATCTCGGACTCGGTGCTCATGGACGGTGCCCAGGTCGGCCGGGACGCGGTGGTGCGCAAGGCGATCCTGGACAAACACGTCGTGGTTCCCGACGGGGTCCAGATCGGGGTGGATCACGAGCACGACCGGGCCAGGGGGTTCCACGTCTCCAGCGGCGGCGTCGTGGTGATCGGCAAGGACACGGTGGTCCCGAGGGACTGACCCTCGACTGTTGCTGGTGGTCAGTCCTTGACCGCCAGCAACAGGCCATTGCCCACCGGCAACAGGGTGGTGGTGTAGCAGTCTGCGGCCTTCACGGCGTCGAGGGCCTCACGGATGATGATGGTCTCGTCGTCCTCACGCTGTGGATCGGCCACCGAGTTGTGCCACAGCACGTCGTGGACCAGCAGGGAACCTCCGGAACGCAGCAGCCGGGCGGCTGAGGCCACGTACTCGACGTACTCCAGCTTGTTCCCGTTGACGAAGACGATGTCGTAGGCGGCATCACGCAGCTTCGGCAGGACCTCGAGGGGGTGACCTGCGATCAGACGGCACCGGGAGGAAGGGTAACCGGCCCTGCTCAGGAAGCCTCGGGCGGGCAGCTGGTTCTCCGCCTCGGGGTCGATGCTGGTCAGCACCCCGTCGGAGGTCATCCCGGCCAGCAGGGACAGCGCCGAGGTGCCGTAGGCGGTGCCGACCTCGACGACGGTGCGGGCGCCGATTGCCTTGGCCAGGGCCGTGAGGGTGGCCGAGGCGCCGGGGCTGATGGGGTGAAGGCCGGCCAGGACGGCTTCGTCACGGGCGGCGCGCAGCTCATCGCTGATGGGGGACAGGTCCTCGGCGAAGAACCAGGACTGCTCGGTGGGGGCCTGGAGGCTGGTGTCTGCGGCGTCATTCACGCCTCAACTCTAGCGACTGCTGCGAGGTTTTCCGGGAAGGCCCTATTCTGGCTTCCATGAGTCACGTGCTGCGGGGAGGGCAGCGCGACCCAGACCGGGAACCACGCCTCGTCACCCAGGAGGACTGAGATGAGCTACAACCAGCCAGAGCCGATCTTCGGACGGTTGCTGACCGCGATGATCTCCCCGTTCGGGGCGAACGGCGGGATTGACTGTGACGAGGCGGCCCGGTTGGCCACCCACCTGGTCGATGATCTGAGGCACGACGGTCTGGTCATCAACGGCACCACAGGGGAGTCGCCCACCACCAGCGATGCCGAGAAGCGGGCCATGCTCGATGCCGTCATCGAGGCGGTCGGGGACCGCGCCTGCGTGCTGGCGGGGGTGGGCACCGCCGACACCCGCCACAGCGTGCGCCTCGCCGAGCAGGCCGCCGAGGCGGGGGCCGACGGGGTGTTGGTGGTGACCCCCTACTACTCCCGGCCCCCCGTCGATGCCCTGGAGGCGCACTTCCTCACGGTCGCCGACGCCACCGAGCTGCCGGTGATGCTCTACGACATCCCGCACCGGGCAGGCATCGCGATCCCGGAGGAGAGCTTCATCAGGTTGGCTGACCACCCCCGGATCGTGGCGGTGAAGGACGCCAAGGGGGACATCGGCTCCTCCTCGGTGGTGCTGGCCCGCACCACCTTGACCTACTACGCCGGTGACGATGCCTATCTGCTGCCGCTGCTCGCCGTCGGTGGTGCGGGGGTGGTGGGAACCTCCACACATTTCACCGGCCTTGCGACCCGCAACCTCATCGACGCCTTCCTGGCCGGGGACATCGCGCGCGCCCAGCAGATCAACGCCGAGGCCCTGGCGGCCTACCGGGGAGTGTTCGCCACGCAGGGGGCCATGATGGTCAAGGCTGCGCTGAACCGCAGGGGATTCGCCGTCGGCCAGTGCCGTCCCCCGATGGGGGCGGTCGCGCCGGAGGTGTTGCAGCGCTTCATCGACGTGCTCGAGCGCTGATTCACAGCTTCGTCACAGGTTCACCTGTCAGGATGGCGCCATGAAGGGTGCAGGAATGTTCCAGGGCAAGCCCAGGCAGAAAGCGGCCAACTGGGAGGCCCCGACCTGGGCCGAACTCGTCGCTGAGCACTCGGAACGGGTCCACCGTCTGGCATACCGACTGACCGGTAATCGGCAGGACGCGGAGGACCTCACCCAGGACGTCTTCGTTCGGGTGTTCCGCTCCATCCACACCTTCCAGCCGGGAACGTTGGAGGGCTGGCTGCACCGGATCACGACCAACTTGTTCCTGGACTCGGCGAGGCGTCGTCAACGTATCCGTATGGACGCCCTGACGGAGGCCCCCGAGCACATCTGGGGACAGGCCTCGAGCCCGGAGCAGCTCCACAGCGACGGCTCCCTCGACGCCGATGTGGCCCAGGCCTTGGCGGAGCTGAAGCCACAGCAGCGGGTCGCCGTGGTGCTGTGTGACATCGAGGGACTGTCCTACGAGGAGATCGCCCAGGTGCTTGACGTCAAGCTCGGCACGGTGCGCAGCCGCATCGCCCGGGGTCGGGCGCAGCTGCGGGAGGCGTTGGCCCACCGCGCCCCGCACGGCGAACATGCCCGGTATCTGGGGGTCTCCTAGGTGAGCCGGGGGCGGGACTGCCGACGATTCGTCGATGACCTGTCCGGGTTCGTCGATCAGACGCTGGGGGAGCGCCGACTGGGCCAGGTGTGTCAACACCTGGCCGGTTGCGCCTCCTGCCGTGAGGCCGTGGCAGGCATCCAGGCATTGCGCTCCCGGTTGTCCTCCAGCGCCTCGCCGTGCCCTCCGGCCCCTGCATCCCTGACCGAGAGGCTGGAGCGGATCGCAGGCGGGGAACGCGATGAACCGCTGTACCTGACTCCTGGCCGAGGCTGTTCCCTGCCCACCCGGGCTGAGCAGCTGAGACGGCGCCTCACCCGGTCGGGGGCGGTCACCGTCGTGATCCTGGCCACCCTGCTCGGACTGACGCTGGTGCTCGGGCAGGAACCGAAGCCTGTGGCCAATCCGGTGGGTCAGGCGCGGGAGCAGTACTACCTGTCGCTGACTGCTATCAGTGTGAACGAGGCTGTGGGGGCGACGATGTGGGCGCGGGAACGAGGCATGTCCGCGCCCGTCACACCAGTGGCCCCCCGCTGGGTGGACCCGCAACCGACCACCCCGGTGGCCCCCGCCGAGGCGATGGCGGTGCTCGGCCGGAACCGCCACGAGGTGACCTTCTCCGGTAGGCAGCGGGTGTGGTTGACCGGGGACGACGGGGTGCTGAGGGCCAACGAGGTCCACATCGACGAGATCGCGGGGCAGGGGGCCAGCGTCACCGTGTTCGACGCCGAGGGGCAGGCTTTCTCGTCGTGGTTCGTTCCCATGCTCGGATGCTGTGGGCTCTCAGGGGAGATGGACCGGGACTTCCATGCACACGCCGCCACCCAGATGGTCGCCGGGCGTGCGGCACGGGTACTGGAGGCCAGACGCGATGGCGTCGTGGTTTCCCGCTGGTGGGTGGATGTCGAACATGATGTGGTGCTCTGGTACGAGCGCTACGACGCAACCGGTGGGCTCGTGGTTGCGGCGGGTTTCCTCGAGATCACCTTCGGGGTGGCCGAGCTCAACCAGGATGCGGTTCCTGCGATGAGCCTCCAGGCAGCCAGCTCTGCGGACCGGGCCGGTTGGTGCCAGGGCCTCCCGCGCTGCCCCATGGCGCTGGCGGGGCTGCCCCTGGTCGCCTACGCCACGAGTGGGCCCAGGGAGGGACCCTGGCAGCGCCTCGTCTACTCCGATGGGATGCGTACCCTCAGCGTTTCCTGGACGTCCGGTGTGATCGGTGAGGTCACCCGGATGGATGACGACACCAGAGGGCAGCCGCACGTCAGCATCTGGCAGGCAGGCAACGGGGTGATCTCCGTGACCACCTCCGATTCCCGTGCCCTGCTGGCGCGGGCCTGCGCCGAACTGCCCGGGGAGCGGGCCGGTGAATTCAGCCTGGGGGATCGGTTCTCGAGCGGGTTGAGACGGCTCCTCGGGATTGGATGATCGCCATGGAAGCACGGTAGCCTGAACACCATGTTTGGCATTGACGCTGCCGAACTCGTCCTCATCCTGGTGCTCGGTGTGGTCCTGTTCGGCCCCGAGAAACTGCCCGCCTTCTCCCGGAAGGCGGCGCGGGTGTTCGTCGCGGTCCGTGACATCGCCAACAACGCCCAGACGCAGTTGCGCAATGAGCTGGGCCCCGAGTACGCCGACCTCAAGCTGCAGGACCTCAACCCGAAAACCTTCGTGGCCAAGCAGTTCAAGGACGAGATCGCCGCGATCGACGAGGCCAGGCGGGATCTGGTCTCAGCCGGGCAGTCGATCAAGGACGAGGCGACCGCGGCCACGCACCTCGCCAAGGGCTCAGCGGGGCCGAGTGATCCCGAGGACGTCGACGAACTGGCTCCCCTCGAGGAGCCGACAGAACTGCTCGCCCCGCCCCGGGCGGCCCCGTTCGATCCCGAGGCCACCTGAGCGAGCTGCTCTCATGCCGGGCTGATCGGCAGGAGCTTGCCGACGATGTCACGGCTGCGCGCCGCCAGATCGGCCCCGAGCTGGAGCAGGGCCTGGGCGGCAGGGTGGTCCGGGGAGCTGAGAACGATGGGTTCTCCACGGTCGCCACCGGCCAACAGCGCCTCGTCGAAAGGAATCTGGGCCAGCAGCGGGACCTCGTATCCCACCCTCTCGGTGAGGGCCTCGGCGACCATCGTGCCGCCTCCGGAACCGAACAGCTCGATCCGATACTGGGTGCCCGTGTCCGGGGCGGTGAACTCCAGCCAGCTCATGTTCTCGACCACCCCGAGCACACGCTGGGACATGATGTGGGCCATCGTCCCGGCCCGCTCCGAGACCTCGGAGGCGGCGAGTTGCGGTGTGGTCACCACCAGCACCTCGGAGTTCGGAATCTTCTGCCCCAGGCTCATGGCCACGTCACCGGTGCCGGGCGGCAGGTCGAGCAGCAGGAAGTCCACATCCCCCCAGTAGACGTCTGCCAGCAGCTGGGTCAGCGCCCGGTCGAGGATGGGGCCACGCCACGCCACCACCTGGTCCCGGGAGGGCTTCAACATTCCGACGGAGATCACCTTGAGCCCCTCGGCGGCGGGCACCGGCAGGATCATGTCGTCGACGACGGTGGGGCGGGCGTCGCCCAGACCCAGCAGATCCGGCACGGAATGCCCGTAGATGTCGGCGTCGAGGATGGCCACGCTGCGCCCCGCCTTGGCCAGGGCCACGGCCAGGTTCACCGTCACTGACGACTTGCCGACCCCGCCCTTGCCGGAGGCCACGGCGATCACCTTGGTCAGGTTGCCGGGCTGGGCGAAGGGAATCTCCCGCTCCGCCTGGTTGCCGCGCAGCACCTGGCGCATCGCATCACGCTGTTCGTCGTTCATCACGCCGAGTTCGACCCGGCAGGAGGTCACCCCCGCCACCGGTTCGACGGCGGCCTTTACGCGGTTGGTGATCTCAGCGCGCATCGGGCATCCCGAGACGGTGAGCAGCACCCGCACGAACACCTCGCCATCGGTCGTGGCGGAGATCTCATCCACCATGCCGAGTTCGGTGATGGGGCGGCGGATCTCAGGGTCCTCGACGGTGTGGAGGGCGGCCCGGATGTGGGGGAGGAGCGGATTCTCGTCAGTCACGCCTCGATTCTCCCCCAATCGTTCACACAGATTCCACCTCGTGGCCTCCCATACCCCGTCCCAGTGCATCACCCAACAGCACCAGGCTGACCCCGACCAGGGCGGCCAGCCAGACGTTGGCCAGAGTGGCCAGCACCACGATGGCTGGTCCGAGGGTGAGGTGGACCACCAGGCGTTCCTTGTAGCCCAGCCGGTGGCGGGAGGCCGGTGCCAGCCACCGTCGCCACACCAGGGCATAGGCCACCACGAGGACGAGGGCGGCCCCCAGCCCGAGCCACAGCCCACCCCCGATCACCCACAGTGCCCATGCACCGACGCCCGCCAGCAGGGCGTGACCTGCCAGCATCACGACGGAGAACCAGCTGATGTGTCCATCAGTCACGACTGCTCCTTCCGTTCGTTCGCCTGTTCGAGACGCTCCGCGAGGTCCCGTAGTTCGTTGCGCAGCTCGGAGCGGACGAAGTCACGTGTGGCCAGCTCGCCGAGATGCATCCGGATCGAGGCGATCTCGCGGGCCAGGAAGTCCATGTCGGCGCGGGACTGCGCGGCGAGCCGACGGTCCTCGTCAAGGCTCAGTTTGTCGCGGGTCTCCTGACGGTTCTGGGCCAGCAGGATCAGCGGGGCCGCATAGGAGGCCTGGGTGGAGAAGAACAGATTGAGCAGGATGAACGGGTACTCGTCCCACCGGAAGCCGAAGATGCCGACGACGTTGAGGGTGACCCAGGCCACCACGAAGACCGTCATGTAGGCGATGAACTTGCCGGTGCCCATGAAGCGGGCGGCAGCCTCGGCGAACTCGCCGAAGGTCTCGGAGTCCAAGGAGACCTTCGGCAGCAGGCTGCGCTGCCGCTGACGCGGCTCGGACAGCGGGTTGCGCTCAGCCACGGTTCACCTCCGCCGGGTCGGTCGGTTCATCCATCTGGGTGCCGCGCCAGTCGTCGGGCAGCATGTGGTCCAGCACGTCATCGACGGTGACCGCCCCCACGAGTGCCCCCTCGGCATCGACGACGGGGGCCACCACCAGGTTGTAGGTGGCGAAGAAGCGGCTGACCTGGGCCAGGGGGGAGTCCGGGCTCAGCGGCTCGAGGTTGAGGTCCATCATGGTGGCCACGATCAGGGTGGGGGCTGCTCGCAGCAGCTGCTGGAAATGGACGGCCCCCACGTAGCGCCCCGAGGGGGTCTCCAGAGGGGGACGGGTGACGAAGACCATCGAGGCCAGGGCCGGGGTGAGCTCCTCGGCGCGGATGCGGGCCAGGGCCTCGGCGACGGTGGCGTCGGTGCCGACGATCACCGGCTCCGGGGTCATCATGCCGCCGGCGGTGAATTCCCCGTAGACCAGCAGACGTCGCACGTCGGAGGCATCCTCGGGCTCCATCTTGTCGAGCAGGTCCTCGGCCACGGCCTGGGGGAGATCCTTGATGAGGTCGGCGGCGTCGTCGGGATCCATCTCGCCGAGCACGTCCGCGGCCCGTTCGGTGTCCATGCTCGAGATGAGCTGGATCTGCTCGGTCTCGGGCAGCTCCTCGATGGCCTCGGCCAAGGTCTCGTCGTCAAGGGCCTCCACGACGGCAGCGAGCCGCTCCGGGTCCAGGTCGTGCAGCTCCTGGGCGATGTCAGCCGGTTTCATGTCGCTGAACTTCGCCACCAGGTGGGTTGGGGTACGGCCGGTGGTGAGCACCAGGTCCGGTACCTGATCCCAGTGGATGATGTCGGTGACCCGTTTCCCGCCGAAGCCGAACCGGCTGACCTTGGCCCGGGAGGAGATGGCCACCTGGTGCAGCTCCCACTCCCGGTTGCGCACCTGGATCATCGACACATCCATGATCCGGGCCGGGGTGTCGCGGGGGACGGGGCGGTCGAACAGGTCTGCGTCGATCAACAGCTCGGTCTCGCGTTTGGTGAAACGGCGGGTGTCGACCTGGCCCAGGATCGCGACCTGGTTCACGGTGATGTTGTGGACCCGGATCATGGGGACGAAGATCTTCTGCCGGGCGAAGAGTTCGACGACCAGCCCCCGTACGCGGGGCGGCAGGTTGTTCGTCCTGAGGTGGAACACCACGTCCTTGACCCGGCCGACCTGGTCCCCGGCGGCATCGACCACGGGGAGGCCAATGACCCGGGAGATGAAAACCGCATGATCCTTGGCACTCATGGGGTCGAATCTACACTTGACGGAGCCGCTGGTGGCAGCGGCGAACAGGAGAAGACATGAATCCCCCGGACAACCACGGTCGTCTTTTTGAGTTGGACTACCCGCAGAAGGTCGGTGAGTACGACACCTACGACGAGGCCCAGGCCGCCGTTGACTTCCTGTCCGACTCGCTGTTCGAGGTGGAGAACCTGATGATCGTCGGCACCGGTCTGCGTTCGGTGGAGCGGGTGATGGGGCGTCGCACCTGGTCCCGCGTCATCACCCAGGGAATGTTCTCCGGGCTCGGCACCGGGGTGTTCGTGGCGCTGATGTTCCACCTGTTCCTCGACAGGCAGACCAACTTCATCGTCGTGCTCTCGGCCGGGCTGACGCTCGGCGTGTTGTTCGGGGTGCTCTCGAGCACCCTCAGCTACGGCCTGAGCGGAGGACGCCGCGACTTCGAGTCGATGCGCCAGGTGGTGGCCACCGGCTACGAGGTGCTGTGTGAGCACAAGGTGGCGGCCAGGGCCAGGGAACTGCTGGCCTCGCGCCCGGGGACGAAGCGCTGAACACCGTTGGGTATGGTTCTGGCATGGAGTTGACCTGGGATCTCTACAACCCTGCATCCGATGCCGATCGCATCCTCGTCCTCACCCCCAGTCTGGGGGGCAACTGCGCGCACCAGTGGGCCAAGGTGGCTGATCTGCTGGCCGAGCGTGCGCGCGTGGTGTTCGTTGACTATCCGGGCCACGCGCTCAGCCCGGTGTGGGATGACGCCGACGAGCCGCGACTGGAGCTCATCGCTGCTGCCCTCGCCGACGTGATCGGCCAGGTGCGTGACCGAGTGGGTGATCTCCCCGTCGTGTACGCGGGCCTGTCGATCGGTGGGGCCACCGGTCTGCACCTGGCGCGCGACCATGCCGATGTGGTCTCCGGGGTGGCGGTGCTCGCCTCCGGGGCGACGGTGGGTGAGCCCGGCCGGTGGGTGGCGCGGGCCGAGAGGGTGGAGGCCGAGGGCACCCAGCACCTGATGGATGAGACCGTGCAGCGCTGGTTCACCCCCACCTTCCGGTCCACCCATCCCGCTGTTGTGGCCACGATCATGGAGGGGCTCGCGGACGCCGACGACCACTCCTACGCCCAGCTGTGCCGCTGCCTGGCCGCCCACGATGTGCGCGATGACCTGACTGACATCCGCTGCCCGCTGCTCATCGTCGCGGGGGAGCGGGACTCCTCCACCCCGATGGTCAACCAGGAGTTCGTTGCGGAGACGGTGCCCGGTGCCCGGTTCGTGGTGGTGCCTGATGCCTCCCATCAGATTCCGGTGGCGGCACCTCGTGACGTGGCCGATGCGCTGGGGGCCTTCCTGGAGCGCGTGGGGCGTCCCAGACGGGGCGAGGCCGACGACTGAGGCGCCAGAATCAAACCCGAGCAGGGGCGGGAACTGATCGGTTCCCGCCCCTGCTCTCATCGGGCTCAGCCCTGAAGCTTGGCCAGCCAGGCCTCCACGTCGTCGGGATGACGGGGCAGGGCCTCGGAGAGATTCACCGGATCGCCGTTGGTGATGAGGATGTCATCCTCGATACGCACCCCGATGCCCCGGTACTCCTCGGGGACCAGCAGGTCCGTGGACTTGAAGTAGAGGCCGGGCTCCACCGTGATGACCATGCCTGCGCGCAGCTCTGCATCGCGGTACAGCTCGCGACGTGCATGGGCGCAGTCGTGGACGTCGATACCGAGGTGATGGGAGGTGCCGTGGACCATCCAGCGGCGGTGATGGCCGCCGTCTTGGGACAGGCTCTCCTCGACGCTGCAGGGCAGCACCCCGATCTCAGCCAGGAACTCGGCGATGACCCGGATCGCAGCCTCGTGGGGGGCGATGAACGGGTTCCCGGCGCGGCAGGCCTCGATCCCGGCGCTCTGCGCTGCCAGCACCGTCTCGTAGACGCGACGCTGGGCCGTGGAGAAACGCCCCCCGACCGGCAGGGTCCGGGTGACATCGGCGGTGTAGAGGGAGTTGACCTCGACCCCTGCGTCGAGCAGGAGCAGGGAGTCGGGCGTGAGGTCGCCGTCGTTGCGGATCCAGTGCAGGGTGTTGGCGTGGTCGCCCCCGGCGACGATGGAGTCGTAGCCGACCGCGTTGCCCAGGTGGCGGGCGTGGAGCGCAAAGACACCCTCCACCCAGCGCTCGCCCCGGGACACGGCGATGGCCTTGGGGAGTTCACGACCCACGGCCTCGAAGCCGACCCGGGTGGCATCGCAGGCGCGGCGGAGCTCGTCGATCTCGAACTGGTCCTTGACGAGTCTGAGCTCGGAGAGCTGCTGGAGCAACTCGGCATCCTGCTCGGCCTCACCGCCACGCAGCTCATCGACCAGGGCGGTCACGTCGGGGTCGGACTCGCGGACCACCAGCAGGTCAGTGACGCCAGCCAGGTGCTCGCGCAGCTCTCGGATGTCGCGGCATTCCAGTCCGGTGCGTGCTGACATCTCGTCCAGCGAGTCACGCTGTCCCACCCACATCTCGCCGTAGCGGCTGGAGGCGTAGAACTCCTCGTCGGTGCGAGGGCAACGGGGACGGAAGTACAGCACTGTGTCCGCTGGGGAGACCACTGCCACGGCGTCGGGCTCACGGTCCTCTCCCAGCCCGGTGATCCAGGCGAAGGTGGAGTGGGGCCTGAATCGGTAGTCGCAGTCGTTGGAGCGCACCTTGTAGGGGCCTGCGGGGAGCACCATCGTCGCCTTCGGGAAGGCGGCGCGCAGGGCGTCCTGGCGGGCCTGGGTCCAGTCCGCGGCGGGGAGCCGGTTCGGCGGAGTGTCACTGTAGGGGGCCCAGTCGGCGACGATGAACTTCTTGAACGCCTCCGAGAAGGGGGGCTTGCGATTGTCGGTGCGGTCCTTCGCCTCGTCCGGGGTCACTTCCTGCTCAGTCATGGCCGATCAGTCTAGTGACCCGGTAGATTGGCGCTGAAATTCGTTGGAAGGACCAGCACCATGCTTGCCGAGCCCGCTGACCAGCAGCGCCTGATCGCCCTGGCCGATCTGGATGCCGAGTACGCCCGGTTGCAGCACGCCGCCCGCAGCCTGCCGCAGCACGCCACCATCGCGGAGCAGATGAAACAGCGGCAGCTGCTGGTGGAGGACCTCACCCGTGCCACCACCCGGGCCGATGACCACACCGTCGCGGTGAAGCGGGCGGAGGCCGATCTGGTTCCCGTGCGTGCCCGGCTGGAGCGGGAGGAGAAGCGGATTGCCGACGGCTCGGTGAGTGACCCGAAGGTGCTGCGGGGGCTCACCCAGGAGGTGGAGCGGATTCGTCGCCGGATCGAGGAGTTGGAGGATGCCCAGCTGGAGGTGATGGGGCTGCTGGAGACCGTGACGGCGGAGCGTGATGACCTTGCGTCCCGCAAGGCCGAGTTGGAGGAGCAGGTCCGGGCCGAGGTCGCGATCCGGGACGAGCAGGTCGGCAGGCTCGGCGCTGAGGCCAAGGCCGTTGCGGCGTCGCGTTCCGAGGTGGCCAAGCAGCTCCCCGCGCCGCTGCTCGCGCTCTACGAGAGGCTTCGGGAACACACCGGGTTGGGTGCGGCGAAGCTGCACCGGGGGCGCTGTGGTGGCTGTCAGCTGGAGATCACGGTGGCGGACCTGGACACCTACCGCAAGGCGGCGCCCAACGAGGTGCTGCGGTGCAGTGAGTGTGACCGGATTCTGGTGCGCACCGCGGAATCGGGGCTCTGATGCCACGCCGGGCGATACGGCTGAGTGAGGTCCCGCCCCCGGTGGCCGAGGGCATCCAGCGGCTGCGGCAGCGCCTGGAACTGCCGGAGGGATTCCCTGTCGAGGTGCTGGAGCAGGCGGCCTCCCTCAGACGGGAGCCGCCGGGGTTCCCGCGTCACGAGGACCGCAGCGACATCGAGTTCGTGACGGTGGACCCGGCATCGTCGAAGGACCTGGACCAGGCGGTCTGCATCGAGGAGATCAAGCACGGCTACCGGGTGCACTACGCCATCGCGGACGTCGCGGCGTGGATCGCCCCGGGGTCGGCCTTGGACCGTGAGGCGAGGCTGCGGGGTGAGACCCTGTACGCGCCGGGGGCACGGGTCCCGCTCCATCCCGCCGACCTGTCGGAGGATGCGGCCTCGCTGCTGGCCGACGGTCGCGCCCGGCCTGCCGTGTTGTGGACCCACGAGTTGGATGCCGACGGCGTGGTCACGGCGGTGGATGTGACGCGGGCGATGGTGCGTTCCCGGGCGAAGCTCTCCTACGAGGAGGTGGCCCGGGACCTGGAGCATGGGCGGGCTCACCCGAGCATCGCCCTGCTGCCCCGGGTGGGGGAGTTGCGGCTGCGATTGGAGGTTGAGCGGGGAGGGGTCTCGCTCAACCTGCCGGAGCAGGAGATCGTCGCCGAGAACGGCACGTGGCGCACCGAGTTCCGCACGCTGTTGCCGGTGGAGGACTTCAACGCCCAGATCTCCTTGATGACGGGGATGGCGGCGGCCGCGCTCATGGTCAATGCCGGGGTGGGGGTGCTCAGGACCCTGCCCAGGGCTGATGAGCGGGCCATCTCCCGGCTCAGGTGGACGGCACGGACGCTGCGGGTGCCGTGGCCGAAGGAGATGAGCTATCCCGAGTTCGTGCGGCAGCTCGACCCGACGAGTCCAAGGCAGCTGGCGGTGCTGGTGCGGTGCACCTCCCTGTTCCGGGGAGCAGGGTATGTCTCCTTCGGGGAAGGACTGCCCGAGGGGGACCTGGGTCATGCGGCTCTCGCCACCGAGTACACCCATGTCACCGCCCCGCTCAGGAGACTTGTGGATCGGTTCACCTCTGAGATCAGCGTCTGCCTGTCGATGGGGGAGGAGATTCCCGACTGGGTGCAGGAGGCGTTGCCGGAGCTGCCGGAGAACATGGCCGTCAGTGGTCGTCGCGCCCGGGCCTGGGAGCGGGGGGTGGTGGACCTGGCTGAGGCACTGGTGCTGCACTCCCGGGTCGGGGAGGTCTTCGACGCGGTGTTGACCGATGTCAGCCCGAGGACCGGGCAGGGTACCTTCCAGATCGCAGACCCGGCGGTCGAGGCGCGGCTGCCCGCCGAGGGGCGCAAACCCGGCACCACCTTGAAGGTGAGGGTGGATGAGGTGGACCTGGCCGAGGGGATGGTGCGGTTCTCCCATCCCGGGTGAGGGGGAGAACCGCTACACTGCTGCCGGATGAGTCGGCCGGATGACCGCGGCCCGGACAACCGGGCTGAGGAAAGTCCGGACTCCATAGAGCAGGGTGGTGGGTAACGCCCACCCGGGGTGACCCGCGGGACAGTGCCACAGAGAACAGACCGCCCGGCCTCGGCCGGGTAAGGGTGAAACGGTGGTGTAAGAGACCACCAGCGTCCCAGGTGACTGGGACGGCTCGGTAAACCCCACCCGGAGCAAGACCAAGAAGGCCGGTCCGCTGGCCGCAGACGCCGTCCGAGTGTTGCTCGCGCGAGGCGTCTGGGTAGGTCGCACGAGCCCGTCGGCAACGGCGGGCCTCAGATGGATGGTCATCGACAACAAAATCCGGCTTACAGGCCGACTCGTCCCTCAATCGGCCAGGCATAGGGGCTTGTCGGGGGCAGAAATCGGTTTTGGCAAGGCGTTTTGCTGCCGTTGTGAATCATCTCGAAATGTCTGGAAATGCTCTGAAACGCAGGCCCCGAGAGGCCCCAAGGTGGCTTTCCGGGATCTTTCAGGCCCCGACGAGGCCCCAGGAGAGAACACGAAAAGAGCCCCCCCACCCGCAGCAGGGTGGGGGGCTCTTCCTCTTGTGCGCTGGGTCAGTCCGGGTCAGTGGTACATCTCGGCGGCCTGCGCCCCGACGAGGACGCTTTGCCGGGCCAGCTCGGTGACCTGCCCGAGCGCCCCGGCGATCGTGCGGACCGCCTGCACGGGGTCGAGGGTCTCGGTCGGGGCCTCGACGATGGCGGTGAGGGCGGCGAGCTGCTGGCCGAGCTGCTCGGCCAGGGCGACGAGCTGCTGCTGCGCGCTGACCGCCTCCTGTCGCTCTCGCTCGATGGCATCGACGTAGGCCTGCTGGGCGTCCTCGAGTAGGGTCATCAGGTCATTCGAGGACATCGAGGACAGGTCCGGGCTGGTCACTGGGTCGCCCCGGGGGCTCCGGCCTTGCCGACGCGTCCGGCGGCGTCCCACAGCCCGGCCGCGCCGAGGCCGAGGATCAGGCCCTGGACGACGGAGCCGTACAGCGCACTCCCGGCGAGGAGGTGGTCGGTGACGGCGAGGACGACGCCGAGGGCGACAGCCAGGGCGGTCGCGGCACGGCCGTTGAGGCCGAGGCTCTTGGCGAGCTCGACGAGGGCGAGGACGGCCAGCGGGGTGGCGAGGGTGGTGATCTCAGGCATGGGTGGTTTCCTTTCGGTTGTGGGGTGCTCGGAGTGGGCGGATGAGGATGCGTTCCTCCCACTCGATGTTCGGGTGCCAGTCCCGGAGGAAGGCGCGGTTGACTCCGGCCTGGACGACCATGTGGACGGGCACGGTGGCGGGGGCGTGCGGGGTGTGGAGGGTGCGGACGACGCGCCCGTCGATGCTCCACCGCACCCGCCCGGGCTGGACATCGACGCGGTAGCGGTGCCACTGCGTGACGTCGACGGGGATCATCGCCGGATCGTGCTGGGGCTGGCCCTCCTCGTCGGGCCAGTGCAGATTCGTCATCGTCTCCCCGGAGCCGATCCTCCCCTCGACAAAGTTGATCTCCCCGAGGGGCCATTCGTCGTCCGATTCGGGCCACAGCATGGCCACCATCTCGACGCGGTCCGTCGCGGGCGCCTTGATCTCCATCTCCCAGACCCCGTGTGCTGGGGCGTTGTGCAGGCCCGCCCACGACGGGCACAGCAGGGAGTGGTGCAGGGCCGTCTCATGGTCGACGCCGTGCTCGCGGTGCAGCTGGTAGGCGGCGCGGTCGAGGCGGAGCCGCAGCTCGAAGGTCCGACCATCCCCGAGCAGCCGGGTCATGTCGGGGCTGTACCGGCCGAGGGTCCCGAACTCGGGCCGCTGCACGGACCAGCCGCCGTAGGTGCGATACTCCAGCAGCTCCGGGCGGGGACGACGGCGACGTAGGCGGATCATGGGTTGTCCCTCCAATCGGGCTTCTCGAGGTCGTGGAGGCGGGTCGAGTGGTCATGCAGGGCATGGTCCACGCCCTGCTTGTGGGCGGTCATCCGCTGATCGAGGGCCGTGACCCGCGCATCCTGAGCGGACACGTGGTCGTTGACGCGCTTCAGCTCGGTGTCGTGGCGGGACACGATGTCGTGGACGTGCCCGAGCGTGGTGGCGAGGCCGTCGAGCTTGCCCGAGATCTCGTCCATGTCGGAGCGCAGGTTTGTGCTGTGGGTGTTGGCGACCTGCTCCCGGATCTCGGCGGTGGCCTTGTTCGTCGAGCGGAGGATGGGGATGATGACCTGCCAGCCCTTCCGGATGCCGAGGATGACCCCCGCCCCGACGGTGAGGGCCATCCCCGCGATCACCCCCCACGACTCCGGCGACAGGGCGGGGGCCGCGTCGAGTGGGGTCACTCGGCCGCTCGATCCGGAGTCAGCAGGTCGAGGATGCGGTCGATCTTGGCCTCCAGCTCGTCGATCCTCTCGGCCTGCGCCATCGCCAAGGTCTTGGCGTCGGCGACCTCCTGGTTGAGGGGAATCCGGTCGCCGCCTCGGTGCACGGCGGCAGTGGACTGGGCGATCGTGCGGCCGCGGACTGCCAGGTCGGACATGGCCTCGGCGAAGGTTCCGGCGTTCGGGAGGTGGGTCTCCCAGATGTTGTGATTGATGACCTTGGCGATCTTGTTGAGGTCGTCCTGGGTGAGGGGCATGTCGTCGTCTCCTTCGGTGGTGGTGGATGTGATGGGGTCGCTGGGCACGTACCCGGCGGCGTCGTCGAGGTACACGTGGACGTGGTCCAGGTGCTTGTCGGTGATCGTGCGTCTCGGGGTGGGGAGCGGTCGCCACCCCTGCTCCCGGTAGCGCCGTTTCCAGATCTTGTTCTGCCAGATGATGTGCCGGACGTGGAGGGCGTCGGCGTGCTTGATGAGCCACGCCACCAGCTGGTCCCCGGCGCGCTTCTGCTCCGGGGTCGGCAGCATCCCGACATGCGTGGAGAGGATCAGGTCGACAGCGCGGCCGGTGCCGTGCTCGGGCTCCCCGGCCTGCCAGGACCGGCCGATCCAGATCAGGGGAGAGCCTGTCCGGATCACCCACTCGGCTAGGTTGGTGATGATCTCCGCCGTCTGAGACGGGAAATGCTTGGTGTCACGCCTGCCCATGCCGGGCCTCCTTCCCGGGGTTGGGCGTCCGGCGTGCGGGAACGTCCCGCGCCCACACGGGGCGGTGATCGGGGCACGGCGGCGAGGCGCGCCCGATCAGCGTGCCCGGATTGGTGGGGATGGTCTGTGCGAGATGACGCATTAGGCGTTCCTTTCTCATCGGTAAAACCCTGAGGCTTGGGCCTGGACATGGACGGGGGTGCCGGGGGCGCGGGCCACGAGATCGATTCCGCGGAGACGTACCTCCGTCGTGGTGATGTCCGTCGGGGATGTCGGCCAAGATGCGCCGGTGGCGAGTTGGAATCGTCCGCAGACGACAACCGGCGGGGCGAGGAACGGCATCGGGAAGCGCCACACCGAGCCCGCCAGATGGCCGGAGACGTAGGGGTCGGTTGACGCCAGCCCCGAGTAGGCGACTTGGCAGACCTGCCGTCCGTCTGGGTATCGCCACCACTGCCCGTTCGCATTGCTGCCCCTCAGCACTGCCGGGGGCGGCGGGGCAGGAGCCTCGGGGCCGATGATGACGGCACGCTTCCCGCCGGTGCGGCAGTAAACCCGCTGGCCGGGAACGAGGCGTCCAGTGGCGTTCTCGGCCACCAGTGGGGTGCCGTCGGGGTCGTCCTCGAGGATCACGTGGGCGCCGTCCCAGCGGCCCCATCCCCATGAGCCGGGCGGGGGTGGGGCGGCGGCCGCACTGAGCACGTCGAGGGCGCGATCTAGAGCTGCCACAGCTGACCTCCGGTGTAGATGTTGCGGGCGGTGTCGGTGACGACGGCCCCGAGGCCGAGGGTGATCTTGCGCTCCACGATCACCCCGGACATGTCGAGGGGGCGCAGGTGGATGCGGTCCCCGAGGTCGGCGTCATCCAGTGGGTGGGTCCATGTGACCCGCCGGGTCACCTCCGAGGATTCGGCGAGGAGGCGGCGCGCGTGCTGGTCGATCACTGCCTGGGAGGCGGCCTCCAGTCCGTCGACGACCCGGCGGATCACGCGCCCCCGGGCGGGGATCGACAGGGGCGAGTCGGGGGCGGTGTTCTGCGCCCGGCCGATCAGCCCGGGGCGAGTGTCGTCCCCGGCCGCGATGGCCACCACTTCGTTGGGGATGCTGCTCAGGTCGGCCTCATCCTGAAATGACGGCGTCATGAGGTAGTCGCCGTCGTTTCCGCCGTAGGTGGCGATCACCGGGCGGCGGTTGGGTGGCGTCCACGGCTCGGCCCGCCACCAGCCACGCGGATCGACCCACAGGGCCGCGTATCCGGCGGCGTCCAGCAGGTCGTTGGTCACCTTGAGCCACGTGTCCTGCGGCTCCCACAGCAGCGCGGTGCGGGTGGTGGCGGCCGAGGGGGTCAGAGCGAGCGCCTCCTCGCCGTGGTTGCGGATGATCTGCGCCACCATGTCAGTGATGACCGTCCCGGCGGGCACCTGGTGGCGCGCCCCGACCGGCTGGTTCAGCAGCTCGGTCTTGTCGAGGACGGTGACCGAGCCGGTGACCGTGGTGGAGGTGTGCTGCCATCCGGGCAGGATCGGCAGCCACACCCCCACCGGGCGGGGCGGCTCCCCGTCGCGGTGGTGGCGGATCCGCAGCCGGGCCGTGAGCCAGTCCACGTCGGGCGGGCTGGCCAGACTCAGAGATCCTCCTCCCCGGACCGGCTTGAACTGACTCCAGTCGAGGGAGCCGCCGGTGATGGGCAGCACCAGCCCGGTGGGTCGGTCGTTCCGGTCGAGGACATCGACCTGCCAGTGCTCAGCCATCGACCCTCACCACCTGCCCGCTGATCGACCATCGGCCGCTGCGGCCGCGATGCTCCTGGATGTCGATCCCGTTGCTCGACAGGACTCCGCGCACGATGCGCCCCGTCGGGTCGCGCCACCACAGTCGCTGCCCGAGCAGCCGCTCCCACTCGGGCTTCGGGGAGCCGTGGCGGGGGGTGACGGTGCCGGAGAACCCGACGGTCAGCCCCCGGGCACGCCCGAAGTGCGGGGTCGGCGATGCGGACCCGAGATAGGTGACCAGCTCCACCTCGTGGCTGCGCTGCTCCTGAACGCCCATGTCGAGGATCAGGTGGACGGCAGCACCGTCGTCGGCATTCAGCCAGGCGCGGGTCGTCGGGGTGCCGACGCGCACCACCTGGGAGGTGGCTTCCGACGGTAGGGCGGAGATGGCGATGGCGCGGTAGGCGACGACGCCGCCCAGCATGGGCAGGTGGTGGGTGGTGGTGCCGTGGGTCCCGGTGACGGACCCGACCTCCTGCCATGTCGCGCCGTCGTCGCTGGACACCTCGATGCGGATCTGCTCCGCAGCAGGCAGGGACGAGGCTCCGCGCCCATCCACTTCGAGGATCACCTGACCGGCCTCCTCGACCCAGCGGGCCGTGATGCGCGGAACCGGCGGCTCGAGGTAGTCGACGGCGAACCGGGCCGTCGCCCATGGTGACCACAGCCCGTTCGCTGCGCGGCCGCGCACCTGGAGGGTGTAGGAGCCGCCGTCGACGAGGATCTGCGCCGGGGTGTGCTCGAGGTTGTTCGCGCCGCCGCTGTAGGTGTGCGTCCCGTCAGGCCCGGTGAGCTGCAGCTCCCACCCCGCCGACGTGCCACCCTCAGGGTCGGTGAACTCCCAGCGGGCGCGGAGCCGGTTGCTGGTGAGGGTCTGCCCGCCCCTGGGGGAGGTGATCCGCACCGTGGGCGGGTTCGCGACCAGCCATCCGGAGACGGCCGACCATGGCCCGAAGTCGGCATGCACACCCTTCGTTCGGGCCTGCCATTCCCAGCGCCCCGGGGGGAGGGTGACCGTGTGGGTGTCGCCGGTGCCGCCGGTCCGGGTGGTCCATGCGTCGGTGCCGACCGCGCGGTAGCGCACCTCGTGGCCGGTCTGCGCGGAGGCGTCGACCGGGTTGTGTCGCCAGTGGAGCACCGACGGCTGCCCGGTGGCGATCGTCCCGAGCGGCCCCAGCAGCAGCGGGGCGGCAGGAGGTGCGGGGAGGGCGACGTGCGGGGTCATCACCCAGCCCGAGACGCGCAGCAGGTCCGAGGGCGTCAGGGACACCGCTCGGACCTGGTAGCGCACTGTCTTCCCCGGGTCCGGGGTGTGCCGCCACTCCGAGTTGGTCGCGGAGAGGCGGGTGACGAGCTGCACCCACCCGCCGCCATCGGCCTGTCCGGTGATGTCGAAGAACTGGGTCGTCCTCGACGCGCCCGGGGAGAGGCTGAGGATGACCTCGGCGCCCTCCCGCCGCACCGACACAACCGGAGCGGACGGGGAGGTGTAGACCACCGGGGACAGGGTTGCGGCCGACCCGCCAGCAGCGTTGTCCGCCGACACGCGCCACTGGTAGGCGTCGTTGAACGTCGTCCCCCGGTCGTGGAACGTGTCCCCGACGACGCCGACCCCGATGCGCGACCACACCCCGCTGGAGCGGCTCCACCGCTCCACGGTGTAGGTCGAGGCGCCTGGGACGGTCTGCCATTTCACGTCATGGCGGCGATCCTCGGCAGGGATGATCCACACCCGAGCCGGGGCACCGGGAGCGGCAACCGCCCGTGCGGGCAGCGTCACCGACCCCGACACCGACGCCGTGACACCCGTACCGAGGTAGTCGATGCCCGACAGGGATGCCGCCGCACTGATCGTCTGCGCGGAACCGGTCAATGCGACAGTACGGGACGCCTGCCACAGCAGCTGCGACCCACCCGTCGAAACCCGGACGTTCACGGTGCCGGACCGAGACCCCATCCCACCCGACACCGAGAACGAGTTCGTCCAGTCATAGAACGAGTACCCGGCCTCAACATAGACCGCCAAGCCCACCGTCGCCGACGAACCCGACTCCGACACCGACCACACCAACCGCAGCCGCATCCGCTTGTTGGCACTGCCGTTCGGGGCCCACGCCCCGTACTGCACCTCGACAGCCATGTCAGCTCACCTGCCATCCTGCCCGCCTCGCGGCGAGCGGTAGACGCCTCAGGAACTCCACGAGGTCCTCCAGATTCCGGAGAGCCTCTGCGGGGATCGTCAGCGTGACGTGCATCGGTGCCGTGTCGTTCCGCGCCCCGGGGCGGAGGCGCGGAAGGTGGTGGTTGGGGTGGACGTAGCTGCCCCTGGGCAGCTCCACCAGCTCCGGGCCGCGCTCGCCGACCAGGGCCAAGCCTCCGGGGGTGTAGCCGCCGTCGGCGAAATGGGGGATCCCCACCAGGTCGGCGACCCAGTCCTTGATCCCCTGGATGAGGATTTTCGGGCTGTTCGCGGCGATCTCGCCGAACTTGCCACCAGGTGTTTGAGCGATGAACTTCGTGAATCCGGCGATGGCCTCGTTGAACATCTTCAGGGGCGCGGTGAAGAAGTCCCACGCTGCCTGCCCAGCCTTGGCGATGAAGTCCCAGGCCTTGTCCAGCCAGCCCTTGGACGCCTCAGCGGCCTCCGGGGAGGGAGCAACCAGGCTCGTGTTGACGCTGACCCTCGGGCCGTTGTCTCGACCGCCAAGCCCGTCGCCGCCTCGCAAGTAGTCCTGTGCCTGCCAGATTGCGGAGCCCCCGGCGCTGCCCGCTCCCGGTAGAGGGACGCCGTGGGCGTGGGCGACCCAGTTGCCCTTGCCCGCCCGGTCCCAGGTGGGGATCTGCACCATCCGCAACGGGGCGATGAACCGATGGTAGGAACCGGTGATGTCGAGGGCATCCCCGGCATGGCTGGTGCCCGAGTAGCTGGTGCGGGGGCGGAAGCCACCCTGACTGATGTGCATGGTGGCACCGGCGATCTTCTCGGCCGCCTGGATGCGGGAGGCGAACGTCGAGGTGAACCGGTGACCCCGGAAGGACACGATGCCGCCGGCGGCGAAGCCGTGGTCGTGGCCGTCGATGCGGTCTCGTGCGATGCTCAGCGGGATGCCGCGCATCGCGGCGCGGTTCATCTCGTAGAGGCGACGACGCTCGAATGGGTCCCGCATCACCTCGGACACGTAGACGCCCTCGCCCCGACGCATCGGGACCAGCTGGTCGTCGCCGTCACGCCACGAGGATGTGCCGGGCAGGATGCCGCCTCGGGCGAAGCCCTGCGGGAGGGGGACCTCCCCGAGAGGCCTCCCGAGTCCGACCTTTTCGGCAAGCCAGTTGATGCCGCCGATGATGCCCTTGTTGACAACGGTTTCGATGACGAACTTGATGGGGGCCTTGGCAAGCTCCTTCAGGCCATCGAAGATCTCCCCCGCCGCCTTCTTGCCCTGCTCGAATGCGTCCTGGACGCCCTTCCACATGCCGTCGGCGAAGTCGACGACGGTCTTCTTGAGGCCCTCCCAGGCTTCGGTGAGGAAGGTCTTGAGGCCGTTCATGGCGTCCTTGACGCCGCTCGACAGCGACTTCCATGCTCCGACGACGCCGTCCTTGATGGCGCCGAACACGGACCCGGCGAGTTTCTTCAGCCAGTCCCAGGCCCCGGACAGGAACTTGCCTGCCCCGTCCCAGATCTGCTTGACGGCCTTCCAGGCTCCGTCCCAGTTTCCGGTGATGACGGCCTGGATGAACTTCATCGCCCCGTCGATCATCTGCGAGATGCTGCTGAACGCGCCCGTGAGGAAGGTGACCAGCCCGGTGATGACGGGCATCACGTACGGGGAGATCGCACCCCATGCCTGGGAGATGAGGGCGGCTACGGCGGAGGCGATACCGCCGACGGTGTCGAAGGCCGACCCCAGGAACCCAAGACCGGACTGCAGCGCGGGGAGGTTGTCGGTGACGGCCCCGGTGATGCTGGTCCACACCTCGGCGAGGATCGGCAGCAGGTGGGTTGCGATGCCGTCCCACAGCTGCGCAGCCCCGGACGAGATGCCCGCCAAGAGCTGGGACACTCCCGCGCCGGGAGCCATGAGCTGCCCGAATGCCGCGCCCAGGCTCTCGAACCCGGCACGGATCTGGAGCAGCGCGCCGATGGCCGGATGGTCCTCCTCCATTCCGAACAGGGGGCGGGAGAAGTCGCCGGTGAACATCATCTCGGCCAGGCCGATGGTGTCCTGCACACCCTGCCGGAGGTCGAAGAGCGCACCGATGGCCGGATGATCCTCCTCGAGCCCGAACAGGGGGCGGGAGAAGTTACCGGTGAACAGCAGCTCTGCGACCCCGACGGCGTCGAGGACGGCCTGCCTGACATCGAAGAGGATCCCGATGAGAGGGTTGTCCTCCTCGATCCCGAAGATGGGGCCGGTGAAGTCTCCGCCGAACAGTAGGTTCCCGAGGTTGCCGAGGGAGCCCAGGATCGGGTCGATGGCGGGGCCGAGGCCGCTCAGCCAGTCGAGGACGTTCATGGCGACCGGCATGAGCTTCTGGCCGAGCCCGGTGGAGAAGTCCTCCCACTTCTTCGCCAGGACCTGCGTCTTGTGGGCGTAGGTGTCGGACTCCTTGGCGAAGTTTCCGTGCGCGTCGGTGGTCTGCTCCATGATGAGCGCCAACGTGGCGGCCTGGTTCGCCTCCGCCGAGAGGGTGCCGCCGACCTTCTGGAACCCCAGCTGGGCGGCCTTCGCGTCGATCGCAGCCTGGGTGAGGGACACGCCGTAGCGCTCGATGGGGTCCCTCTCGCCCTTGAGTGCCGAGCTGAGGGCTTCGACGGCTTCGCGGGTGGTGCCGCCGAACATCGACGACAGGTCCGATCCCAGGGAGATCAGCTCGTTGGTTTTCGGGGCGAGCTTGTCCATCGCCAAGCCGCCGTTCTTGAGCTGGGCCCCGATGAGGGTGCCCAGCTCGTTGAACTCGTTCCTGGACAGGCCAACGGCGTCGGCAGCGCTGGCCGCCCAGGCATGCATCTGATCGGAGGAGCTCTTGAAGATGGTGTCGATCGCGCCGATCGACTGCTCCAGGTCGCCCGCCTTGCCGACAATGTCGAATGCGCCCTTGCCGATGGCGGCGACGCCGATACCGGCGAGGGCGGGGCCGATGAGGCCGGAGATCTTCCCCCCGAGGCCCTTGACCCCGGAGGTGAACTTGGAACTGAATCCGTCGGCGGATTCCTTGCCCTCCCGCTCGGCTTTCGCCTTCAGCCCCTTGAACGGGTTGAGGTTCGACAGCCCGGAGCGGAGCCCGGCCTTCAGCTTCTGTCCGAATCCGGCGGCCTTGGCTCCGCTGCTGTCGGCGGCGCGGCCGACAGCCTTCATGGCGTTGTCGACGCCGTCGAGGGCTCGCTTCTCGGCGTCGGTGGCGGCCTTCACCCCGTGGGCGGCCGCCTCGGCCTTCCGCTGCGCCTGGGTGAGGTTCTTCTGCGCGGCCTCCTGTCCCCTGAGGGCGGTCTCGACCCCCTTGGAGGCATCCTCGGCGCGGCGTCGGGCGACGATCAGACGATCCTCGGCGGCCAGTGTGCGGGACGAGTCCGCGCCATGCTTGGCCTTGACCTCGGCGAGGGCCTTCTCGGCGATGGTGACCTTGCGGGCCGCGTCCTCGGCCTTCGCCTGCGCCTTCGCGACGGCCTCGACGGTTTTGGCGTGGGCGAGCTCCGCGTCGGTGGCCTTCTTGGTGGCGGCCTCCTGCGCGGCGCGGGCCTTCGTCACCGCGGCGGAGGCCTTCTCCGCCTCCTTCTTCGCCGCGTCGAGGGCGGCCTGGAGCTGCTTGGTGTCGGTCTTGGCGTTCTTGTCGAAAGCGGTGGCGAGTCGCTTCCCAGCCTCGGCCCCTGCCTGATCGGCGGCACGGGCGACCGCGCCGAGTTCCTTCGCCACCCCACCTGCGACGCCCTTGGCCTCGACGACGAGGGAGACGTAGGCGGTGGCGAGCTGAATGGCGGACATGTCCCCTCCCGGTGGTGGAGTTCATGGCGTTCCCCACTGACCGGGAGGGGTGATCGGGGAGGCTACTGGTCGATGCCGAGCATCGCGCCGAGCTCCTCCATGGTGAAGGCGTCCTCCTCATCCAGCGGCTCGTCGCTCTCCGCGTGACGGGCCTTGGAGCCGGGATGGATGGGGGAGGGTGGGGGGATGTTCTCGTCGCCACCGAGCTGCCACATGATGATCCCGAGCCGGTCGGCGATCACCGCAGCCAGCTCGGCCTCCAGTGTCCACGGTGCATGCTCGCCGCGGATGGCGTCATGGAGTGCACCACCCTTGCAGGGGTACTGGATGAGGGTGGCGAGATCCGCCCAGGTGAGGGGGTCGCTGCCCAGGTCTCGCAGGCGTACCCCGAGCACGGCCATCACCTCGTGGGCGACCGCGTCGGGGTGCGCCTCGAGGGCGGCTAGGCAGCGGTGGATTCCCCCGTGGTGACCCCGGAGGCGTCGCGCCAGGCCTCGGTGAAGGCCTGGACCTCGTCGTTAGTCATGTCCTCGATCGCTTCGATGACTGGGCCGAACACCTCCTTGAGGATGTCCATGTCGCCGCGGGTGATGCCTTGCTGCTCCCGCTGGGTGAGGTGGTTCGCGGACGGTACCGTGAACGCCCCGGACCAGCCTTCGACCCGGAACGTGACGTGGGTGACCTTGCGCGGCTTGAGGCGGCGCGGGACCTGTACCGTGGGCGGCTTCGGGGCCTCCTTGCGGCGGGGCGTCGTGGCTTGACTCCCTGCGGTCGAGAGCAGGGCCCGCAGCTGCTCCTGCTCCGCCTCGCTCAGTCCTGTGGGTGCGGCCTCGGTGTCGGTGTCGTCGGGCAGGTCGCCGTCGATGTAGGTGTCGTCGAGCATGGTTCTCCTTCCAGGCCTTCCGGAGGGGTGGGTCAGGGGCTGGCTGCGCGGGAAGGCGCACGCAACCAGCCCCGGCTCAGAGGTCAGGCGGACAGCTTCGGCAGGGACGCGAACTCCAGGAAGCTGTCGCCGTTCGCGTCGGGGTAGCACTTGATCGTGGCCTGGTAGGAGATCAGCTCGTTGGAGACGAACTTCTGGGATCCGGTGGACACGATCCGGGCGTTGGGGGCGACCTTTCGCTTCTTTGCCTTGCGGGAGGCCATCTCGAAGACCCACTTCGCGGGCTCCAGCTCGGTGGAGTTCCGCTTGACCTTGATGCTGCCGGCCTTCTGGGTGGTGGGGGCCTCGATGGTGACGTTGTCGGCTCCGTGGATGCGCTTGAGGAGTTCGCCGCGCAGCGACTCGATGAAGGTGCAGGTGATGGTGACGCCGTAGCGATCCTGGGTGGACTCCACCACGTCGCCGTTGACGTCCTCGTGGTCGCTGCTCTCGCGGTCCTCGGTGATCTCCACGCCCTCCTTCGAGATGTAGCCCATGTTCTCGAACTGCTCGTGCAGATCGGCAGTGGCGTCGACGGGGGTGGTTGCGGACATCGGACCGGCGAAGGCGTAGCCGCCGACCTTGAAGCGGCCGACGTCGACGTTGGCGTTGGTGTTCGGGGTGACTGCCATGGGGGCCTCCTAGAGGATGGTGAGTTGGGCGGTGAAGACGGCACGCTGCGTGGGCGTGTCGGGGTCTGGGAGCGCCGCGGGCCAGGTGGCTTCGGCGTCGTGGATCAGGTCGTTGGTTTCCGCCCCTGTCAGGAGCAGGGTCCGGGCGTGGAGGGCGAGTTCTCGGGCGCGTCGCGGGGTGTCGGCCCACGCCTCAACCGTGACCAGCACCTGCGCCAGCCACGGGCCGACGCCGTCACCCCCGGCGGGGGCGATCCGAATCAGTTCCTTGGGGCCTTGTTTCGGCGGGATCAGGGTGACCACCGGTACCCCTGTCGGGGCGAGCAGGGCGGTGATCTCGGGGATCGGGTCGGGGATCATCGCCCCGCCCCCAGGGCCTTGACCAGGGTGAGGTTGCGGGCGTTGTCCCGCTTGGCCCTGCCGGTGGTGGTGATGACTGCGGCTCGGGCCCGGCGGGTGCGGCGGGTTGGCGTGCGCACCTCGTAGCCTTCACCGGCCTGGTCGGCGATCGCCTGTGCGCGACGCTCCAGGTCGGCCTGGACTGAGGGGTGCCGCAGCAGCTGCTCGAAACCCGCGGGATGCCAGTCGATTCGCATCTTTCCCACGAGATCACCCCTCCCTTCGTTTCGCCTCAACCACGAGACCCACGCCCCAGTCGCGGGCGCGCCCGACGACTTCGTACTCGTCGTTGTCGATGACCAGCAGGTCGGTGGCCTGGACTGGTTGCCCAGGCGGCAGGTACAGGGTCCACTCGACGTCCTCGGCCTCCCTGTCCGGTAGGGCGGGCTCCGCGGAGCCCGGGGCCATCGCGTGGACGGTGAGGGGTTCTGGGTCTCCCCAGGTGCGCGGTGTGTCGTCGAGGTGTTCGGGCGGGACCTCGATGCGGCGACGGATCTGCACAGGGCGCTGCACCTGCGCCGGACCGCCGTGGGGGAACACTGCCCAGCCGGGTCGCCACGCGATCATCGGATTCTCGCCCTCGGACCGGTGTTGACCATGAACGCTCCCTTGTGGGGGGTCTTCCAGATGGCTCGCAGTTCGGCCAGGTCGTCGTCGGTCAGCAGCTTCAGCGACGACGACCCGAACGTTTGGGTCTTGGTGAACGGCCCGGTTGTTTCGGTACTGGAGGTCGCCGCCCCCGACCCTGCGTCGAGACGTCGGATGACCGCCCAGCGCAGCACCTTCAGGGCGCGGGCCGCCTTTGCCTCGTCGGGCTCGTTCGGGTTGAAGCCGGGGATGGCGGAGGCGGCGGCGAGGACGTCGCTGATGAGGGCCTTGATCTGTCCGTGGTCGGCGTCCGGGCGGAATGCCTCGATGTGCCACGGTTCGAGCAGCGCCATCGCCGCCACCTCCTTTCAGGGTTCAGTTGCGCCGTCGCCGCGCCGATTTCGGCTCGGGCTCCACTTCGGGCTCGTCGTCAGTGGGATCGGCCCCGACCTCGGGCTCGTCGTCGGTGGGGTCGAGCAGTGCGACGTGGGGCGACTCGGCGAGGATGCGTTCGCCCTTCTGCTGGGAGACCTCGGCGACGCCGTCGACGAAGCGGACGTTGTGTTTCGGCAGCCACAGCTCGGGGTAGCGGGGGCAGGTCAGCTTCATGTCGTCCACCTGCCTCATGCGAGGTTGAACAGCTTGCCGTGGTGCTTCTCGTTGCCGTAGATCAGGCCGATCTCGCCGTAGAGCTGCACCGCGTCGCGGGCGCCGGTCTTCGCCAGTGGCTCGGCGAAGAAATGCCCCTTGCCAGGAACCTCCAGGAATGCAGGCTTGCACTCGTCGAGGCTGGTGACGATGAGGGTCTTGGCCGGGGCGCAGCGGTTCAGCATGATGTTGCAGCGCCCGAAATCCGTCTCGAAGGTCTGCAGGTTGACGCCGCCGACGTTCCGCTCACCCTCCTCGTAGCCCTTGTCCTTGATGAAGATCTTCGTCAGGGCCCGCTTGAGCGCAGCACCGACGATGACGGTGCGGGTCTCGGACACGCCAATACCGCCGGACTCCCACACCTTCTGCATGAGGTCCAGCACCAGATCCTCAGTGAGCGGCCCGCCGGAACCATCGATGACGTTGGTGGTGATCGCCTCGACCAGGCCGCGAGTCTTGCGCGGGGTGTTGTTGTCGGTCGGCATCTGGTAGGTGCCGGAGATGAAGGACAGCTCCACATCGTCGGCCTTGGAGCGGAACGCGGACTTCAGCTGCCACGCGAGCTCATCCTGCACCGGCTGCGTGCCGAGCGGGGTCACAGTGCTGGTGGCAGGGGTGACCTGACCGACAGCAGCCTGCTTGGTGTAGGAGACCTCCACCTTCTCCTGGTGGATCTCGACGACGTTGTGGCCCTGGGTGCGGGCCACGCCGGACCCCTCGGGAGCGTCGGCACCTTCGGTGCGCTGCCGATCACCTGCACCCTTGCGCTTGTCATCGGCCTGCCAGGTGAACATCACCGACTTCACCGGGACGCCGCCGGTCAGGCCGCCGATGGCGGACAGGAACGGGGTGTCGTCGGGGCTTGCGGCGAACAACTCGCCGACGAAGTTGGGGCAGTTGTAGGTGGTGGCCATGCCGGTGATTCCAGGCATTGGGATTCCTTTCGGGTCGGTTGATGCCCCGTCGGGGGCGGGTCACTTGGCGGGCTTGAGGTCGGCCAGCATCCGGACCTTCGCCGCGAAGGCAGCATCGGCGTCCCCCGCCGCGGTTGCGGCGGCCGCCTGGGCGGCGGGCGATGCAGGCTGGGAGGGCAGTCCCCCCTCGGGGGGAGAGCTCGGCCCGGGGGTGGGGGTGGTGGCAAGTCGGGCGGCGAGGGCCTCCATCTGCTCCTCCGTGCCGGACAGCAGGGCCGTGTCGTCGTCGCTGAGCCGGTGCTTGCGGGCGATCCGCTCGCGGGCCAGCTCCTGCCGGGCCGCTTCTGCGTCCTGCTTGGCCTTCGCGGCCGCGTCGGTGGCGCGCTGGAGGTCGGTCTTCTCGGCGTCCTCGATGGTGGCCAATCGATCGTTCGCAGCCTTCAGTTGCTTCTCCAGGTCGCGGGCCCGTCGCCGTTCCGCGTCGAGGGCCTTCTTCCCGCCGTCGCCGAGCTGCTCGTCAGCCGGGGCGGCAGGGTTCTGGGTTTCAGCCTGGGGCTGCTGGCCCTCGCTGGGGTTGGCGTTCTCGTCGGCCATCATGGTCCAGCCGCCGAACATCTCTCGATGCAGGTCGATGACCTGCTGCAGCTGGGCTGGAGTGGTGGGGGTGGCGTCCATCGCGGACTTCCTTCCTATGGTTGGCCCGTCGCGGGCATGGGAAAGGCCCGCCAGGATCGTCCTCGCGGGCCTTGATGGGGATCGGCTGCTCTGGGGTCAGAGCAGCACGTCAGGGGGGATGTCGCTGACATCCAGGTCGGCGAACGGCTCGTCACGCGCCAGGGCCTCCCGGAGGGCCGTGATGCCGTCGGGGATGCTCATGTCCGTCACGCCGCCCCCGGCGGGGCTCATCGCCGGATGCTTGAACTTGCGGCAGTAGTCGTCGAGCAGGCTGCACCATGTGTCGTACAGCTCTTTGTCATCGGTCACGGAGGGCCTCCTGGAGCAGTTCGTCGAATGCCGCGGCCGTCCGGGGAAAGCGCTGCTCGATCGCGGCCCATGCCTCCGGGTTGCCCAGCTGCGCCTCCATCATCTCAGCAAAGGCCTCCGACACGCGGCGATGATCCCGGGCGCGGTTCCAGTAGCCGGGCTGATGGCCGAAGCGAGCCAGGTAGGCCTCACCCCAGGCCGCGCGGAGGAAGTCGTCAACGATCCAGGCGCGGGGCGGGAGGCGGTGCACGTCGTCGGCGATGAGCTGCAGGATGCGGCTCTGGTGTTCCTTCTCCGTCTCGCCGAGACGGCGACGGATCAAGCGCGATGTGGTGGCCCACAGGTCTTCGAGGTCCTTGTCCAAGCTGGCGAGCAGCCTGCCTCCACGGTGTGACAGGGGCTTGCCGTCGGGGCTGGCGTGCAGCCAGTCGAGCGCGTGGGCGGTCTCGTGGAGCAGTCTCCGCCCGGGTGGCATCCCGTCGCCGGGGGCCATGTCGCGAGCCAGGTTGATGGTGATGCCCTCGCCGGGCTTGAAGAATGCCCGGCTTGGGTTGTCTGGAACCCCTTGCGTGGTGGTGAGGGTGAAGTCGTCGACGTGGCGGAGCCACAGCTTCGCGGTGTCCTTGTGGGGTGTTTCGCGAAGATGGTGGTCGAGGACCTTGGCGGCATCCTCGCCGATCTCCTTGGCGAACCTGCTGGCCCTGGGAATGATCCGGGGCCCCGGCAGGATCGGACCCCAGGTGCCCGCCCCGGAGTCGTCCGGGGTGGCGGCGTCGGTGAGGGTGTCGCCGCCGAGCAGGCGCATCTGGGTCAGGATGTCGGCGGTGGACGGATCGCGTCCCGCCGCCTCCCGAGCCTCCCGGTAGAGCCGGTGCTGGGCGGCTTCCAGTTCGGTCGGCTCCCAATCACCGACCACCTCCACGGCGGTGCATGAGCAGTGGTCATGGAAGCGGTTGCCCATCGGCTGGGTGCCGCGCAGGCGGCCCGAGCGGCCCTGCACCGAGACCGCCGATTCCAGACTGGTGTAGTCCGAGCGGGTGGCGAGCATCGTGCACCAGCTGCACGCCTTCCCGGAGGTTTTGCGTCGCCAGCGGCGTCGTGCCGCGTGGGCGGACAGGACGGTGGTGGCGCGACCCGCGTTCAGGGTGTCGCGGAAGCCCCCGGCCGCTTGGTGCTGCAGGACGTGTCGCGCCTCCTCCGGGGAGTCGAGTGCCCGGGCGGCGGTTGCGACCTGCCAGGCCCGCCAAGCGGCGAGGTTCTCGCGGAACTCGGCCAGCACCGGGGCGGGATGGTTGAGGTTCGGTGCCTGCTGACGCCGCCAATCGGAGATGAAGGTGGCCATGTCGGTGGCGGAGCGGTCGTGGCCGATCCGCTGCGCCGCGATCCAGGCCGCCACCAGTTCGACGTCGGAGAGGCCCCCGGCGAGGAACTGTGTGCCGAGCTGTCGGAGCAGCAGCTGCGTCAGTGCTCCGGTGCGGGCCTGGAGGCGGGCCGACTCGTCGGGGGTCACTCTTCCCACCCCCTCGTCTCTGGGCTACTGGTCTTCCAGGGTTTGCGCCTGCTGTTCTGGCAGTCGCAGTGACACCGGGACGGCACCGGTGAACTCCAGCCCGGAGAGGCCGACACGTTCGGCGGCCTGCGCGGGATCGACCCCGGCGCGGATCGCCTGTCCGAGGGCCTCGAACTGCTGCTTGACGCCACTCATGTCCGCGGTGTCGGCCTGCGGGTCGGGCTGGGTGCGGGCTAGCACGTCGGCCAAGCGGGCGACGTCGGAGGGTGCGGCGAGCGCCCTGTGCGCCTTGATCTGGTCGATCTCGGCGCGCGAGTAGCCGAGCCGCTCCAGGGCGATGTCGCAGTCCGCGGGCAGGATCCCGGCGTTGACCTGCTGCGTCACGGCTGCGGACGACTGCGTCGCGGACGGCATCGCCGGGTCCATCCACGTTGCGCGGATCGACAGCGCCTCCTCGCTCGGCTCGTCCAGCCCGTCGCGGATCTGGATGGCGAGCACCGCCGCCCTGCGCCAGTCGGCGCTGAAGGTGCGGATGGCATCCCGGGCGGCCTGCACCAGCGGCCGCTCCAGCACCTCCAGCGCCCCGTCGGAGGACGGGTTCGCGTCCTGCTTGATACCGAGCATCTCGGCAGGGATGCTGATCTCCCCGGCCAGGAGGGAGGCGATCTGGCGCAGCTGCTCCATGTGGGGCTGCTGCGACGCCGGAGAGAACTGTCCGACCTGCGGTTGCGGGTCGTCGGGGTTCTCGTTCGGGGGGATCGCCCAGATCCGGCCGATGATCGACTCCCACTGCGAACGCAGCTCCCCGGTGGCGTCGTCGGCGAACAGGTCCTTCGAAACCCCGATCAGATAACGCTGCGGGGTGGAGAAGAACTCGGCAGCGACCTCGGAGCGTGCCCAGGTGCGCATCCCGGAGTCCGTCAACGCCATCACCGGCTGGGTGATCCGTGATGTCCCGAACGGATGCTCGGTGTCCGGCTCATGCCTGAGTGGCACCACCGGCACGCCGGGGTAGCGTTGCGGGTAGCGCTGCGGCACCCACCCGGACGGGCCAGGCTCCAGGCGGATCGTCTCTCCCGGCAGGTACAGATTGACCGACGCGGGGAGGGTGCTGACCGGGTCGATGGTCTGCACCGACAGGGCCGCCCTGGGTGCCCTGCGGTGGTGATCCCACAGGCAAGTGGCCTGCCTTGCGGACCGCAGCCACATCTGCACGTTCCCCTCTTCGGAGGTGGTGCAGAAGATCCAGTGCGCGCCGTAGCGGGCCGCCTCGTTGTGGGCGGTGTTGGAGCCCACCTCCAGGTCGGAGTCCCACATCACCTTCCCCAGGCCCAGGTCGGAGCCCTGTGGGGTGGAGAAGCCGGTGAGGACGCACCGCTTCGCCAGGGCGGTGACGGCCTTGCGGGGCCAGCCGAGGACGACGTCGATTCCCTCCAGCTCGGTGGGGATCGCGATACCGAGGGACTGCAGGACGTTCTTCGCGCCGTAGTACTGGTCCCGGCGATGGTTCATCGCCTGCTTGAGCTGAAGCTGCGTCAGCAACTCCAGCAGGGCCTTCTCCTCGTGATGGCGGAGGTGGAGCGTCGGAGTCACCACACTGCACCTCCTCGCCGGGTCGTGGTCTCTGTTGTCGTCTTGTTGCGGATCCGCCGGGACAGCACCCCCCAGTGCGCCAGAGTTGCGGCGACGATCGGGGTGATGTCCGACTCTGCGGTCTTGCGGTTCCACGCCCACCGCTCCCCGATGGAGCGTTTCCGGGCGTTGTTGAGTGCCAGGGTGAGCTGCGGCTGCGCGATGTGTCGCAGCTCGTTGTTCATGCAGGCGTCCACCAGGTCGGCGCACGCATCGGTCATCTCGTCGGTGTTCGTCGTGACAACCCTGATCTTCGCCTTCCGAAGTGCCCGCACCAGTGACGAGGCAGGGGACTTCGCGTCCACCACCACCGCGGCGATCGGGTTCTTCGCACAACGGGCAGCCACATGCTCCACGATCCAGCCGGTGCCCTCCCGGGACTCGTCGAGCTCCACGTGCACGAGCTCGTCGTCCCGCAGCCCGGCCAGGGCCACGGCGGCCTGTTCCCGGTTCGGGGACACGTCGATCGCCAGGACCAGCTTGGACAGGGCCTTCGACCG
>JAUNKV010000004.1 GCA_030532575.1 Propionibacteriaceae bacterium
GTTTCTTCAGGTGCACCGCACGGTTGTCGTAGACCCAGTCGTAGATGATCGACTGCCCTTCGGCCATCGCGCAGATGAGGGTGAAGAAGGGCAGGTTGTCGATGTTGAGCCCGGGGAAGGGCATCGGGTGGATCTTGTCGAGGGGGGCCACCAGCTTCGAGGGTTTGACCGTGACGTCGATGAGCCGGGTCATCCCGTTGCGGCTGGTGTACTCCTCGCTCAGCTCGAAGCGCTGTCCCATCTCCTCGAGCACGGCCATCTCGACCTCGAGGAACTCGATGGGGCAGCGTCGCACTGTGATCTCGGACTGGGTGACGATGCCTGCGGTGAGCAGGCTCATTGCCTCGATGGGATCCTCAGAGATGAAGTACTCGACGTCCGAGTCGATGTGAGCCAGCCCCTTGATCCTCAGCGTCGTGGTACCGATGCCCTCGATCTCGACCCCCAGCTTGCGCAGGAAGAAGCAGAGGTCCTGGACCATGTAGTTGCCCGAGGCGTTGCGGATGACGGTGAGACCGGGGGTGCGGGCGGCAGCCATGATGGCGTTCTCGGTGACGGTGTCGCCGCGCTCCACCAGGGTGATGTGGTGTTCCAGGGCGCCGTCACGCGACACCGTCGCCCGGTACCGGTTGTCGTGGGCGTCAACGGCCAGTCCAAGCCGTCCCAGGGCCGACATGTGGGGGTGAACGGTGCGCGCACCCAGATCGCAGCCGCCCGCGTAGGGCAGCTCAAAGGTGTCGAACTCGTGCATCAGGGGGCCGAGGAACATCAGGATGGAGCGGGTGCGCCGCGCGGCCTTCTGGTCGATGGTCTCGGGGGTCAGCCGCTCGGGTCGCACCAGTTCGAGGTCATCACCCCCACCGATCCAGTTCACCTTGACCCCGATGGAGATCAGGACATCGCAGATCCGGTCCACCTCCTCGATCCGGGCGATGCCCCGCAGCACGGTCCGCCCGTGGTTGAGCAGGGAGGCACACAGCAGGGCCACCGCGGCGTTCTTCGAGGTACGCACCTCGATCTCACCGCTCAGGGTGGTGGGGCCTGTGATCTCGAAGTTGACCGTTCCCTTGGTGGCGGCCTGGATCAGCGGCATGTCGAGGGCCAGTGCCAACCGATCGATCATGTTCAGCGAGAGATTCTGCTGGCCGTTCTCGATGCGGTGCACGGCCGACTGGGCGGTACCGAGCTCGTCGGCGAGACGCTGCTGCGACCACCCACGCTTGACGCGGGCCTCACGGATCATGATTCCAAGGGATTGGCTGGTAGCTGTCATGGAAGAAGTATCTCATATTTGAGATAGTGCGCGGGAAGCGTGTTGCCACGTCGTGGAGCACTAGAGTGGGGACCATGAGTTCGCAAGAGTTTGACGTCATCGTTCTCGGCGCCGGCCCCGGCGGCTACGTCGCCGCCATTCGCGCCGCTCAGCTGGGGTTGAAGACCGCCATCATCGAGAAGCGTTACTGGGGAGGGGTCTGTCTCAACGTGGGCTGCATCCCGACGAAGTCGCTCCTGCGCAACGCGGAACTGGCCCACATCGTCACCCAGGAGGCCGACGCATTCGGCATCTCGGGAGACATCACGGTTGACTACGGCAAGGCCTTCAGCCGCAGCCGTCAGGTCTCGGAGCGGATGACCAAGGGCATCCACTTCCTGATGAAGAAGAACAAGATCACCGAGTTCGACGGCTGGGGCACCTTCGTGGGCTCCCACACCATCGATGTCGCCGACGACTCCGGCAAGGTCACCCAGGTGCGAGGCCGCAACATCATCATCGCTGCAGGCTCAGTGACCCGGATGCTGCCAGGCACCGAGGTCTCGGCCAACGTGGTCACCTACGAAGAGCAGATCCTCTCCGAGACCGCCCCGAAGTCGATCATCATCGGCGGTTCCGGCGCGATCGGCACCGAGTTCGCCTACGTGCTGCGTTCCTACGGCACCGAGGTGACCATCGTCGAGTACGCGGATCGGATGGTGCCCAATGAGGACGCCGAGGTCTCGGCTGAACTCACCAAGGCCTACAAGAAGCTCGGCATCAACGTGCTGGTGGGCACGAAGGTCGAGGGCATCGAGGACACCGGCTCCGGGGTGAAGGTCACCATCAGCCCGGCCAAGGGCGGCGAGTCGAGGGTGCTGGAGGCCGAGCGCTTCCTGTCCGCCGTCGGCTTCGCCCCGCGCACCGAGGGCTACGGCCTGGAGCGCACCGGAGTGGCATTGACCGAACGGGGGGCCATCGCCGTCGATGACCACATGCGCACCAACGTCCCCGGCGTCTACGCCATCGGTGACTGCACCGCGAAGATGATGCTGGCCCACGTCGCCGAGGCCCAGGGGATGGTGGCCGCCGAGACCATCGCGGGCGTGGCGACCCACCCGGTCAACTACGACATGATCCCGCGCGCCACCTACTGCCAGCCGCAGATTGCCTCCTTCGGCTACACCGAGCAGCAGGCCAAGGACAAGGGCTACGAGGTCAAGGTCTCGAAGTTCCCCTTCGCCGCCAACGGCAAGGCCTGGGGCCTGGGGGAGGGCGTGGGCTTCGTGAAGCTCGTGGCGGATGCCCGCTACAACGAACTCCTCGGCGCCCACATGATCGGCCCCGATGTCACCGAGCTGCTACCGGAACTCATCCTGGCCCAGCAGTTCGATCTGACCACCGATGAGATCGCCGCCGCAGTGCACGCCCACCCGACGCTGTCGGAGGCCATCAAGGAGGCCGCCCACGGCATCGGCGGGCACATTAACAACTTCGGAACGCCGCCCACACCGCCCGGGGGCCCCACCCGGCGGGAAAGCGACGGTTCGGGCCCACTGGCCTTTCCCACCCCCCTTGCCCAGGTACCCCCGGGGGTATAGGTTGAGGGTAGTCGTCCACGGATTGGAGAACCCCATGTGCCGCAAGGTCACCTGCAAGGAATGCCACAAGCCCACCTGGGCGGGCTGCGGTCAGCACGTCGAGGAGGCACTCGCCGGAGTACCCGAGGCCGAGCGCTGC
The DNA here is from genome assembly GCA_030532575.1 of Propionibacteriaceae bacterium. Taxonomy (GTDB): domain Bacteria; phylum Actinomycetota; class Actinomycetes; order Propionibacteriales; family Propionibacteriaceae; genus Arachnia. The sequence continues at coordinate 2,993 of JAUNKV010000004.1, forward strand.
GCCTGCGACCAGAAGGCCAAGCCTTCCGGCGGCTTCGTCGCGAAGCTGCTGGGCAAGCGCTGATGCGCCTTGACCCCAAGGAGGTCTCCTCAGCCCTGTTGCGCCTGAAGCGTGCGAACGGCCAACTGGGGGCCGTGGTTCGTATGATCGAGGAGGGCCGCGAGTGCGACGAGGTGGTGACCCAGCTCGCCGCCGTCACCAAGGCCATTGACCGGGCCGGGTACGCGATCATCGTCCAGGGCATGAGGGACTGTCTGGCGAACGACCCGAGCGGGGAGAGCCTCGATGTGCGTAAGCTCGAAAAACTCTTCCTGTCGTTGTCCTGATCAGAAGTAGACGTGGTTGACCGGGGGATCGAGGGTGGCGAAGAGGTCACTCAGCGCCGCCACTCCATCACCCCGGATGATCCCGGCGCGGGCCAGTTCCCTCGCGGTGACGTCGCCGTGCCAGAGCCTGGCCAGGGTGTCCACCCCCAGCTCGACGGCAGGGGAGTCAGCACTGAGGGTCGCCGTGGCCACATCCCCCTCGGCCCGAATCCGCCAGGTGCCGTCGCACAATCCCATCGGATCGACGACCCTGACCACCACCTCGCCGTCGGCATCGAAGCCCCGTTGGGCGACCGCCGAGGGAAGGTCGAGGATGCGCAGCCAGACCCCATCGTGGGTGGACCTGCGGTTCACCGCCCAGCTGTCCACCAGGGAGTACGGCAGGGAGTCGCCCCGGGGCACGGAGTCGTAGCGCACCTTCGCCACCAGGTCGATCTCGACCAGCCCGCGCCACAGGGCACGGGAGATGGCGGGGCTGGGCGCCCAGATCGCGCTGACCTTCATGGGACAGGGGCCGTCGCTGAAATCATCGGCCCAGCCGCCGTGGCGGAAGCTCACGAAGCCGTCAGGGACACCCTCCGGGGTGTAGTGCACCAGATGGCGCAGCGTGCGATCCTCACCCTCCTCGGTGCGTCCCGCCGCCCGCACTCGATGGACGTTGAGGGGGGAGTGGGCGCCGCGATGGGCCTCGAAGCAGCGGGCCGAAACCTGTTCGAACACTTCCGCGATCCGGTCGGGGGAGAGCAGCTCGCAGCTGCCGGGGGCGACGTCCACATCCGGACGCAGGGCGAACCGACGAGCATCGACCTCCCAGCTCTCGTAGCGGCTGGCGATACCGAAACCGAAGCGCCCGTAGATGGTGGCCTCGCTGACGGTCAGCACTGCCAGCGCATGACCCCTGTCCCGCCCGAGCATCAAGTTGTGCTTCATCATCGCCCGGGCCAGCCCCTTGCGACGATGCGTGGAGCGCACGGCCACCGTCTTGATCACCATCGCCGAGACCGGGCCGCGGCCACAGTTGACGAGGATGTCGTTCCAGGCGAAGCCCGCCACCCCTTGACGTCCGTCAAGCCCGGGGCCTTCAGCGGTGACCATGCAGAGTGTGGCCTGGTCAGCCCGCTGGTTCTCGCGGTAGAGCTTCAGCGCCTCCTCGTTGGGCCGCGACTCCAGGAAGGCGTTGGCGAACAGGTCGAGATAGGCCGCCCAGCGCGGATCGTCGTCAGCGGCATCCAGGGGCAGGGTCTCCATGCGATACGGTTCGAGCACGGACCAACCCTATCCCGCCCATTGCCACCCCCCAGGAATGTCCGATAATGGATATTATGTCATTTTTTGGGGTTGGGCCCGAGAGGAGCCCTTCGTGGACAAGCTCGTCGTCCTCCCCGACCAGCCGGTGCTCCACATCGGCGACCGTCTCACCCTGGACTTCCGCGATGCGGATCACCTGCGCTCAGCCCTGGCCGGGCCACTGTTCGTCACCAGCAGGGACACCTGCCGCCATGTCGCTGGCCTGGATTTCCTCGGGCTGCCGTGCCACTTGTCCCTCAACGCAGCCTCGGTGTTCGTGTCCTTCGACGACTACGCCAACCCCGACAGCGTGATGAGCCTGCCCCAGGTGAAGCGTTTCATCAAGCGCCACCCGGAGCTGCCTCACACCGTGCATGGCCTCGCCCAGGTGGATTTCAGTTGCCCCGAGGGGTCATGGCGCAAGCTGTCGTTCTCCCACGACAAGAAGAACGACCACACCAGCTTCAGGGCTCAGTTCTGAGCTGTGCTTCCCGGCCAGTACTGGTTGGGGTCCAGCCGGTTGCCGAAGATCGCCTGGCCCACGCGCACGCAGGTGGCCCCGTGCTCAATGGCCAGCTCGAAATCTCCTGACATGCCCATCGACAGCTCCGGCCACGGCTCCCCCGTCGCCTGCTGCAACTCACGCTGCACCTGCACCATGCAGCGAAAACACGCTGCGATGCGCTCCTGGTCATCGGTGAACAGGGCCAGGGTCATCAGCCCGCGGACCTCCAGCGCGTCGAAGGCTCTCAGCTGTCGGGCAAAGGTCACCACCTCGCCCGGCTCCACCCCGAACTTCTGCTCCTCCCCTGAGCTGTTGACCTGGATCAGCACCTCGAGACGGCGCCCCTCCTGCTGGAGCCTGCGGTCCAGCTCGTGGGCCACCCGCAGCGAATCCAGGGCCTGGAACTCGGAGGCGAACCGCGCCACGTACTTGGCCTTGTTGGTCTGCAGATGCCCGATCACCGCCCACTCGATGTCACTGTCAGCCAGGCTCTGCCACTTGTCCAGGGCCTCCTGGACCTTGTTCTCCCCGAACCGCCGGTAACCCGCACAGTGTGCTACCAGCACTGCCTCGGGCGGCTTGGTCTTGGACACCGGCAACAGCCTGACCCCACCTGGGTCGCGGCCCACCCGGTGGGCGGCTGAGGCGATGCGCTCCTCGATGGCACGCAGGTTGGCAACGATCTCGTTCACGACCCCAAGTCTAGAATTCGCGCGTGGAATCCTGTCGCATCACCCGAACCCGCCCCGTCACCGGATCGTGGCACGGTGTGCTGGTCGATGTCACGGTCACGGATGGGACCATCGCCGCCCTCTCCCCCAGCGCGGGCCAGGCCGACGGCGATCTCGACGCCGACGGGGCCGAGCTGTGGCCCGGTCTGTGGGACCACCACGTCCACTTCTCCACCCACGCCCTGATCAACCAGGCCCTTCCCCTCTCCCCCGACGCCACCTTGCCCGAGGTCCTGGCAGACGTTCGCCACGCCCTCGGCCACGACACCGACAGCCTCATCGGTTTCGGATTCCGCTCAGCCACCTGGCCTGCCCCACCTGCGGCCAGCGACCTCGACGCCGTGACGACGATCCCGGTGGCGCTGATGTCGCGTGACCTGCACAGCCTGTGGTGCAACACCTCAGGGCTGGAGCTGGCCGGTCAGCCGCAGCACCCCACCGGCTTCCTCGTCGAGGACGAGGCCTTCGCCGCCATCGGTCACATCATGGCCACCCGCCCCGATCTCGTGGATCAGGCCGTCCGGCACGCCGAGCAGCAGGCGGCCAGGCAGGGAGTCGTCGGCATCATCGACATGGAGATGGACTGGGCCCTCGACGCCTGGCGGCGACGGTCCGCCCAGCGCACCCTCGATCTGCGCATCGAGGCCGCCACCTATCCCGAACGGCTCGACGACCTGCTGGCCCTCGGGCTCCGCCACGGCCACGAGATCGCGCCAGGGGTGCGGATCGGCCCGCTGAAGATCATCGCGGACGGAGCCATGGGCAGCCGCACCGCCCACTGCACCGATCCCTACCCAACTGCGTTGCCGGGGCTACCGCACGGACGTGCGAACCTTGAGCCCGACCAGCTGCGCGATCTGCTGTCCCGAGCACATGGGGCCGGGCTGCACGCCGCCGTCCACGCCATCGGGGATGCCGCCTGCAGCCAGGTGCTGGACGCCTTCGCAGCCACCGGTTGCCACGGCAGCGTGGAACACGCCCAGTGCGTGCTGCCTGATGACCTGCCCCGCTTCGCCGACCTGGGGATCAGTGCGAGCATCCAGCCACAGCACCAGCTCGACGATGCCGAGGTCGTCGAGCAGATCTGGCCGACCGCCACCTCCCGGGCCTACCCGATGCTCGACCTGCTGCGCTCCGGAGCGGTGCTGCAGCTGGGCTCGGATGCGCCCGTGGCCCCGCTGGACCCGTGGCGCACCCTCGAGGCCGCCTGCCGACTCCCCTACCGGGCGGACCAGGCCCTCCCCCTCGAGGCCGCGATACGCGCCTCGTCGCGGACCACGCTCGAGATCGGGCAGCCCGCCGATCTGGTGATCGCAGCTGGGCCGGGCGAGGTGATGTCGACGCTGCTGGCCGGGCGCCTCACCCACTGAGCGCTCGGAATGCTGGTCCGACCGTGGGCCGTTCGTGCCCACTGGAGCTGGATGGTCCCGGAACGTCAGGAAAGCGACGGTTCAGGACCTTCAGGCATGTAATCGACGCTAACCTCTGACATCAGTGTGAGAGTCAAGCCAGAATGGAGCTGAGGATGCGGATCGGTGAACTGTCCAGGCGGTCGGGCGTGAGCATCCGGTCGCTGCGCTACTACGAAGAACAGCGCCTGCTGCACCCGGCACGGCTGCCCTCCGGCTACCGCGTCTATGAGGAGTCCGACGTGATCCGGGTGCAGCGGGTTCAGGCGCTCCTGGCGGCGGGGCTGAGCACGCGCAAGATCGAGCACATCCTGCCCTGCCTCGCCCAGCACGACGACGGGATCGCCCTGTCCTGTGGCGACCTCTACAACGACCTGGTGGCCGAGCGCGATGAGCTCATCGACCGGATCGACATGCTCCGCGCCTCGGTCGATGCCTTGGAGACAGTGATCGCGGCGAGCCCGAGGCCCGCTGCCGTGTGACGCCACGGCTTGACTCTCACACCAATGTGAGGCTCTAGCGTCACAGGTATGAGTACGAGAATCGCCTATTACGAATACGGCAGCCCCGACGTTCTTCGCTTCGAGAACGAAGACCCTGGAGAGCCCGGCACCGGACAGGTGCGCATCCGACAGGAGATGATCGGAGTGAACCCGGTCGACTGGAAGATGATCGCTGGCTACTTCCACCACACCGACCGCGCCCTGTTCCCGCACGTGCCCGGCTGGGCCAGCACCGGCATCATCGACGCCATCGGCCCCGGCGTCACCGGGTTGCGTGTCGGTGATCCAGTGATCGCCGGCGCCCGTGGCGGCGCATACCGGCAACAGCTCATCGTGAATGCTCGCCTGGTCGTACCGCGCCCGGAAACGATGAGCATCGAGCAAGCCGCCGCGCTGCCGTCGTCCGCAGTCGCGGGCTACTCGATGATCGACAACCTCGGCATCACGAGCAAGGACACCCTGCTCGTGCACGGGGCGGCCGGGAGCGTCGGAGCAGCGACCGTGCAGGTCGCGATCGATCGGGGGGCGCGTGTCATCGGTACTGCCTCCGCGCGGAACCACGACTACCTGCGCTCGCTCGGCGCGATCCCCGTCACCTATGGCGACGGTCTCGACGCGGCGCTCAGCGATCTGGGCCCGATCACAGCGAGTGCGGATGCGGTCGGCGGCCAGGCCTCGGTTGCTGCGACCCGAGTCGTGCTCGCGCCGGGTGGCCGTGCGGTGACGGCGTGGGGCGACGAGCACTCCCACGCGGCGGGCATCTCGTGGGTACAGCATCCCGACGACGAACTGGAACGAACCGTCGCGCTTGCCGCGCGGGGCGCGCTCACCGTCCGGATCGGCGAGACGTTCCCGCTCGCCCAGGCTGCCGATGCGCTACGGCTGAGCCAGAGCGGGCACCCGGCCGGGAAAATCCTCTTGACACCCTAGATCGGGAAGTGTCGCCTGCCCGGGCAAAGTGGTCGCGAAACGTCGCAGCGCCTCCTGGTCGCGCTCCTTTCACTCGAACTGACTCGGGTCCCCCGCGCCGACCCGCAGCACCTCGGGTTCCTCGCCGCTCAGGTCGACGACGGTGGTGGGTTCGATGCCGCAGTCGCCTGAGTCCAGCACCGCATCGATCTCGTGGTCCAGCAGCTCCTTGATCCCCCAGCCGTCCACCAGCGGCTCGTCGTGGTCCGGTAGCAGCAGCGTCGAGGACACCAGGGGTTGCCCGTGGGCCTCCAGCAGCGCCAAGGTGGTGCGGTGCTGCGGCACCCGCACCCCGATGGTGCGCTTCCTCGGGTGTTGCATCATCCGCGGCACCTCACGGCTGGCCTTGAGGATGAAGGTGTAGGGACCAGGTGTGGCGGCCTTGACGGCCCGGAACACCCAGTTGTCCATCTCCACGTAGGGGCCGAGCTGGGCAAACTCGGAGATCACCAGGGTGAAGTGGTGCCGATCCCCCAGGCGGCGAATCCTACGGATCCGCTCCAGCCCTTCCGCATTGCCCAGCGCGCAGCCCAAGGCGTAGCAGGAGTCCGTCGGATAGGCGATGAGGCCGCCCTGCTCCAGGATGCGGGTGGCCTGGGCCAGCGAGCGGGGCTGCGGGTTGTCGGGATGAACATCGAAGTACTGCGCCATTGTTGAACTCTACGCCCTCAGGACAACCGCTCGGTGGGCACCCGTGCGCTCTGGACGATCCGGGTCTCCACGAAGGGCAGCAGCCGCACCGCCTCCCCACTGACCGTGACCCGCACAATGTGCGAGTCACGCTGGACATCAACCTCGAGATTGCTCACCCCATCCACCTGGACAGACTCACGCCCGCTCGCCTGATGGCTGGCGGTCCGCCAGGCGAGGTCACTGGCCATGCCTCGAAGCCCGGCCTCAGCCCACAACAGCAACGCCCACTGCAACACCCCGAGGAGGATTCCGAAGGCCAGCGGAAGCAGCAGCGCCATCTGGACACTGTTTGAAAGGCCCCGCTGCTCATTCATCGCTGCTCCTGTAGGGGTCCACGGGGGCGCGACCCTGGCCACGGATCGTCACGTTCTCCGGCAGCCCGGGCAGCGAGATCGGGAACACCGCCTGGCAGGTCACCGTCGTGGTGACGAAGGCCTCAGCCCCAGATGCTGCGGTGAAGCGGGAGCTGTCCACCGTGACCGTGATCCCCCGGCACCTCACCCTGGAGCTGCCGAGGTCCACCTCGGCAGCAGCCCTTCCCGCCCGCTCCGCAGCCGCGGGGTTCTTCTCCAGGGATGCAGCCCGAGCTGCTGCGAAGGCAGCCCCGTCCACGCTCTGCTGGGCCAGTGCCCGCCCCGCCAGCACGACCACCAGGCCGATGAGCAACATCAACACAGGCAACACGATTGCGGCCTCCACCGCCGTCGCGAGCCCTCGTTCTGCACCTGCGCACTGAGGCCGCCCGGTCCTCATGGTGACGATCCTGCCACCAAACAGGGCCGGACGCCACAGCGACGATAGGCTATGAGAAAACTCACCTCCTGAAAGGACTCTTCATGGTCAAGAAGGTAGCCATTCTCACGGCTGGCGGGTTCGCCCCGTGCCTGTCATCAGCCATCGGCGGCCTCATCCAGCGCTACACCGAGGTGGCTCCCGAGGTGGAGATCATCGCCTACCGTCACGGCTACCAAGGTCTGCTCCAGGGCGACTACCTCGTCGTGGACGAGAAGGTGCGCGCCAAGGCCGGTCTGCTGCACCTGTTCGGCGGCTCCCCCGTCGGCAACTCCCGGGTGAAGCTCACCAACGTGAAGGACCTGGTCAAGCGCGGCCTCGTGGCCGAGGGGGCCGACCCGCTGAAAGTCGCAGCTGACCGGCTCGTCGCGGACGGCGTGGACGTGCTGCACACCATCGGTGGCGACGACACCAACACCACGGCGGCAGACCTCGCGGCCTTCCTCGCCACCAACGACTACCCACTGACGGTGGTCGGCCTGCCCAAGACCATCGACAACGACGTGATCCCGATCCGCCAGTCGCTGGGAGCCTGGACCGCCGCCGAGCAGGGTGCAATCTTCGCCAAGAACATCGTCGCCGAGCACAACTCCGGCTCCCGGATGCTCATCGTTCACGAGGTGATGGGCCGTCATTGCGGATGGCTGACCGCAGCCACCGCCGCCGAGTACCGCAAGTGGCTCGACGCCCAGGAGTGGCTGCCGGAGATCGGTCTGTCGCGTGAGGCCTGGGATGTCCACGCGGTCTACGTGCCGGAGGCCGTCATCGACATCAGCGCTGAGGCCGAGCGGCTGAACACAGTGATGGACGAGGTCGGCAACGTGACGATCTTCCTGTCCGAGGGGGCAGGACTCGACGCCATCGTCGCCGAGATGGAGGCCGCTGGCGAGGAGGTGCCGCGAGATCCCTTCGGTCACGTCAAGCTCGACCGGATCAACCCCGGCAAGTGGTTCGGCGACAAGTTCGCCGAGAAGCTGGGTGCCGAGAAGGTGATGATCCAGAAGTCCGGCTACTTCTCCCGCTCCGCCGCCGCCAACGAGGCCGACCTGGCGCTGATCAAGCAGTGCACCGACCTGGCCGTGGACTGCGCCCTGGCCGGCAGGCCCGGGGTCATCGGACAGGACGAGGAGAACGGCGACGAGCTGACCGCCATCGCCTTCGACCGGATCAAGGGCGGCAAGCCGTTCGACATCACCCTGCCGTGGTACACCGAGATGCTGAGCGCCATCGGTCAGCCCGCGCCGGTTCCGGCCGAGCACTGATCAGCGGCGTCTCAACCAACCGATGAGGGCGGTCACGAGGGCTCCGAGGCCGAGCCCCGTGGCCGCCCCCACGCCGTAGCCGACCCTCATCCCGACTCTCACCCCGCGGGCCGCAACCGTTTCCGGCACCTGCTGCTCGGGATCGGCCTGCGGGACCTGGAACAGGTCGGTCTCCTCCACACGCAGTTCCTCCAGGCTCATGGTGGCGGCCAGCCGTTGCCTACGACGTCTCTCCGCCCAGCTCTGCACCTCGGAGAGGGCTGCTGCCTCCTCCTTCGGCTCACCGCCCTCCGCTGCCTCTTCCCTGAGCTCCGGCACACCGTTGAGTGACCACTCATGGCGTACCCCGGTCCAGGCTGAGGTCAGCAGCATGATCATCGCCACCAGGTTGAGCAACAACATGATGACGATGACATTGCCGAACACCGCCGCCGTCGCATTCCTGGCGAATGCCCCCATCACGAGCCCGGCGAACTGGTGCAGCACCGTCACCAGCACAGCACCGCCGAGCGCTCCACTCGCCCAGTGACGAAGCGGCAGCCGTTCCTCGGGCAGGGTGAGGAACAAGAAGGCGAACATGATCCAGCTCACCAGCACCGTGACCAGGATTCGGGCCACCCCACCCAGCAGGCCCAGCTGATCCGCGAAGGCCGTGCCGATGATCGTGGTTGCCAGAGCCAGCAGCAGGCAGAGCAGCAGTCCGAAGAACACTGCGAGGTTGCGCAGCAGCGTCACGACGAAGTTCTGCTGCTGCAAGGTGCTCTCGGCATCCTCCGCACGCATCATCGCGCAGAACCCCACCCGCAGGTTCCCGATCCAGCCGGAACCGGTGTAGGCGGCGGCCAACATGGCGGTGAGGCCCAGCCCTCGCCAGCTGCCGAGCGCCGCATCCAGGGTGGTGATGATCTTCTCAGCCATCCCTGAGGTTCCCAACACCTCCGTGATGCTGGAGCGGACCACCGCCAGCAGATCGGGCCTCACCACGGTGAGGACGAAACCCGTCAGGGCACCGAAGAGCATCAACACCGGGATGACCGTGAGAACGGAGAAGTAGGTGATGGCTGCGGCATGTTGGGCCCCATGCCGTTGACCGTAGCGCTCCCATGCAGCCAGCAGCTTCCTGATTGCTGGATGCTGGAGCAGCTTGCTCATACGGCCTTCGCCCGACGACGCGACGCCAGTTCGTCGCCCGGATGCTCCACGGGCGTCTCGGAGACCCGCTCCGTCGGCAGCTCACTCAGGGTGCCCTCGATCTCATGCCACACGCTGGCCACGGAGATCAGGAACATGCCCTGGCCACCCTTGGTGAGATCGAACAGCTCATTGGCCGAGGTGCACTCGTAGACGCTGAACCCATCGCTGACCAGCGTGATCCCGGTGATGTCCTCGACCCCCCTGGCACGCAGGTGGTCGATGGCCACCCGGATCTGCTGCAGCGAGATGCCAACGTCGAGGAAACGCTTGACCACCCGCAGCAACAGGATGTCCCGGAAGGAATACAGCCGCTGGGACCCCGACCCGGTGGCATCCCTGAGCTCGGGGACCACCAGCCCGGTGCGGGCCCAGTAGTCGAGCTGGCGATAGGTGATTCCAGCCACCCGGTGCGCGATGGGGCCACGGAATCCGAGGTCCTTGGCAACCGGAGCGAAGTCTCCGTCGAAGAGGGTCTTCTGCAGCGAATCCTGCGTGGATGCCATGTCAGCCACTTCTCATCCTGATGGTCGTCGGTCGCCGCGTGTTGCGGCACATTGAAGCTAGCCCGCCGAATCCCGGCCGGTCAACGACACGCCCGAGGCGGACATGTCCGAGGAGGAAACCCTCCAGTGAAGGTTCAAGGTTGCGCCGGTGGTGGAGAGAAGTCATCCGGCTCCACCTGATCCAAGAACTCGCGGAACCGTTCCACCTCGTCGCTGCTGTCGGACTCCCCGACCACCCCGACCTCGTCCAGCAGTCTAGCGGGGCATTCGATGCCCCAGCCGCGACGCACGGCAACTGCGACGAGATCACTTGGCCGAACGTCAAGGGTCTGGCCCGCCACGGTGATCTCGGCGAGGAACACTCCCTCCTCAACAGTGGTGATGCTCAGCTCAGGGGGCTCCTCCCCAGCCAGCAGGTCGAGGGTCTGGGCCAACAGGTCATGGGTCAGGGGACGGCCCAGGACGTCACCGTCGAGGGCCACCGCAATGGCTGCGGCATCGGCAGCCGCGATCCAGATCGGCAGGACACGCTCACCGTCGCGCTCCCGCAGGAGCAGCACGGGGGAATCCTCGATCATGTGGATCCCCTCAACGATCAGCTCGGCCATGACTCCTCCGCTTCCTCAGTTCATCAGTTGCTGCATCATGAGTGAGCTGTGGGCCCCGATCACGGTGCGGAACACCTCGGCCCTGACCTCCGGGGGTACCCCGGAACGACGGCGGAACTGACTCAACACCTGCTCCACCAGAGCAGCCTCCATCGTGGCGGACTGCTGAATCGCCCGCAGCTGACGGATGTCAACGCCGAAATCAGCCAGCCGCTTCGCCGCCATCACCACCCCCAAGGACTCCCTCCCATAGACCTGGGTTCCCCTGCGATGACTGACCAGCTTGAGGCGTTCCAACTCGATCATGGCCGCCTCCCCCAGCCCCGACTCCGCCATCAACTGGCGCCGGGTGAACAGCTGGTTCTTCTGACGCGGCGCCGCAGCAGGCGGCGACGGCGTGGCGGGCTCGGCCGCCGTAGGGGCCTCGGCCTCCTCGGGGATCGGCTCCCCTCGATCCATCGCGTCCAGCTGCTCCCGGATCACCTTCAGCGGAAGATAACGGTCCCGTTGCGCACGCAGCACGAACAGCAGGCGGTCAACATCCTGCTGCTGGAAACGCCGATATCCGGAAGGGTGATCACGTTCCGGCGAGATCAACCCCTCCGACTCCAGGTAGCGAAGCTTGGAGACGGAGATGTCGGGGAACTCCCCACGGATGGCATCCAGCACCTGCCCGATCGTGCGCGGTGCGCTCGGCATCAGCCCCGCCCGGACTCGCTCATGAGGATCGTGGCCCGATACTTGCCGATCTGGATCTCGTCCCCGTGCCGCAGCTGTGTCGGCCCTTCGATGAGGGTTCGATTGACGTAGGTGCCGTTGAGGCTCCCCAAATCCTCCACCGAGAGCCGACCCTCGGCACGCTCCAGCTTGGCGTGGTGTCGGGAGACGGTGATGTCGTCGAGGAAGACGTCCGACTCCGGGTGCCTCCCGAGCGTCGTCTTGTCCGAATCGATCAAGAACTGTGACTCCTTGACCCCCCCGCGTGTCACGACGAGCAGCGCATTGCCCGGATCGAGCTCACCCGTGGTGGCCGCCAGACCAGCGCCGACGATGGAAAGATGCTCGTCGGTGAGCACCGTGAGCATACCGGTGGTGTCGTTGCCCGGTCCTGTGAGCTCGCCGCTGTCGCCTGCGTTGGTTGACATCGCCTACCCCCTCCTCTTCTCTGGCTGTTTCTCAGCAGACCCAAGACTATCGGTGGAAGTCAGATATACAAGTGCGTGACCGGCGGGTCTCATCACTTCGGTTTGGCGAACTGCGGTTCCTCAGGCGTGACGGTGGAGCTGATCTCCAGATTCTCCTGTTGGGAGATGGTGACCCTGCCCTGCACCCTGCTGCCCTCGACCTGGCTCACCAGCCCGCCCCGGAACCTGGCCCCGGCCTCGAGGGTGGCTGCATCACCGATGACATCGATGTGGATGGGGGCGGTGACGACGGTTCCGTCCACGGTCAGCCTCCCCTGCGAGTCACGCCCGACCCAGGTTCCGGTGACCACTCGGATGCTGTCGTTGAACTCGATCACCTCTCCTCCGGCATCGCGCATCTCCTCCAGGGCATCGAGCAGCAGTTCCGGGGTGATCTTTTCCGACGGGTCCTCGATGGTGATGCGGATTCCCGGGCCGTGCGCTGGCACCGTACCCGCGATGATCTGCAGCCGCGCGATCCGGCGTTGGGCCTCCTCGTCAGCTTGTTTGGCCCCTGCCACCCCGGAGCGCAGCTCGTCGCGAGTCGTCGAGAGCTCTCTGGCCTCGGCCTCCAGCCTTCGGGTCTCCGCGGTGAGGTTGTCCAACAGCTGGACCAGGTCGTCGCGGCGCAGGGTCGAGTAGTCGGGGCGGGAGGCCTGGGAGCGCAGCGTCCACACCACCAGCAGCGCCGTCACGCACAGCAGGGCACCGACGATGAGTTGGCCGCGACCGGGTCTCAGGAAGGACCGCCAGAATCCAGGCCGGACCCTCTGGTCGGGAGCCTCAGGCATGGAGCACCGCCCTTCGGATGGCGGCGACGTTGTTGAAGATGCGGATACCCAGCACCACCACGACTCCCGTCGAGAGCTGGGAGCCCACCCCGATCTGGTCACCGACAAAGACGATCAGTCCTGCGATGAGCACGTTGGAGAGGAAGGAGACCACGAACACCCGGTCGGAGAAGACTCCCTCGAACCAGGCCCGGGCAGCACCGAGGATGGCATCGAGGGCCGCGACGATGGCAATCGGCAGATAGGGCTGCAACACCGTCGGCAGGGTCGGTTCCACGAGAAGGCCGATGACCACTCCTGCGATCAGTCCCAGCACGGCGAGCATGTCTCCTCCTTCAGCTCTCGGTCTTCCTGAGTACCATCCCGGGGTCTGCCGGGAGTTCCAACACCTGCGCAGCTGCCTTGATCTCGAACCCTATCCCGTAGTTGTCGTGGATGTACTGCCACCAGCTCCCGGCCGTGGTCTGGGCGAACCTCGCCTGCAGTGTGGCCGGATCCCCGATGGCTTCAACCTGATAGGGAGGGCTGATCGAGACGTAGTCCACCGTGATGGCCGATCCCGCGGAACGGATCGGGGTCATGGAGGTGATCCGGTGCCCGTTGATGGCCACGGCCTCAGCTCCGGCCTCCCACAGCCCGTTGACCAGGCGGCTCAGATCCGAGTCGAAGATCAGGCCACGGGCGCTGTCGGCCTGGGCCGGTGCGTCGGTGGCGCGGATCACCACCCCGGGACCTGAAACAGGCGACCCCCCAGTGGCCAGCTCCAACCGCTGGATGCTGGCTGCAGCCTGCGGGTCCGTGACCAGGGCGTCCTGGAGCCGGTCACTCTCGGCATCGAGCTGGGCCACCTCCGCCGCAAGGTGGTCGCGCCGCTGTTCCTCCTCAGCGACCCGCGCCCTGAGGTCGGCCCGCTCATCGGCGATGTCGGAGCGGGAGGCCGTGGTGGTGATGACGGCGATCACGATGAGGGCTGAGGCCAGCATCACCGCAACCGCCAGGTGCCACGGGGAACGTCGCGGCGCCGAGGAGGTGCGGTACTCCGGCTCGAGAGCGGTCTCGGCCAGCTCGGTGAGCAGGCTCATGCTGGCGTCCGGGCGACGCCTGGGTTCCGGCTCCCGCCCCGTCGTCACGATGGCCAGGCCTCCGCGAGCTGACTCCGGGCGTCCTCCAGCAGCTGTGGCAGCACCCGGGTCCGGGCGATGATCGGCATGAAGTTCATGTCCCCTCCCCAGCGGGGCACGATGTGTTGGTGGAGGTGGGCCGCGATCCCGGCGCCTGCCACCTCACCCTGGTTCATCCCGATGTTGAACCCCGCCGGGTGGGCGACCCGGGCCAACGTCGCAATGCCTTGCTGGGTCAGCTCGGCAATCTCCCTGGTCTCCTCCGGCGTGGCATCCACGTAGCCACTGACGTGCCGGTACGGGCACACCAGAAGGTGTCCCGGTGAGTAGGGAAACAGGTTCATCACCACGAAGGCGTGCTCCCCGCGGGCGACGATGAGGCCTTCGGCATCGGATTTCCTCGGTGAGGTGCAGAAAGGACACCCGGTTTCATCCCCCGGCTTGGCCTCCCCCTTGATGTAGACCATCCGATGCGGGGTCCACAGCCGCTGGAAGGCATCCGGGATCCCGCACATCTCGGCGCTGGTTTCACTCACTCGGCCCCCGGGTCGTCGTTGCGGCGGGTGTCAATGTGCTGGGCGATGCGTTCCACCGCTTCCTCGACGGGTACCCCGTTGAGCTGGGAACCGTCACGGAAGCGGAAACTCACCGCCCCGGCGTCGCGATCCTCCCCACCGGCGATGAGGATGAACGGGGCCTTGGACTTCGAGGCGTTGCGGATCTTCTTGCCGAACCGGTCATCGGACAGATCCAGCTCGACGCGGACCCCGCGGGCCCGAAGCAGCGCTGCCACCGTCTCCAGGTGCTCGTTGAACTCATCTGCGACGGGCACCCCCAGCACCTGCACCGGGGCGAGCCAGGCCGGGAAGGCGCCGGCGTAGTGCTCGGTCAGCACTCCGAAGAACCGCTCGATGGAGCCGAACAGCGCCCGGTGGATCATGACGGGGCGCTGACGGGTACCGTCAGCGGCCTGGTACTCCAGCTCGAAGCGCTCCGGCAGGTTGAAGTCCAGCTGGATCGTTGACATCTGCCAGGTGCGTCCGATGGCGTCCTTCGCCTGGACCGAGATCTTCGGGCCGTAGAAGGCTGCCCCGCCCGGATCGGGCACCAGCTCCAGCCCGGAGGCCTCGGCCACCTCCTCCAACACCCGGGTGGCCTCCTCCCACACCTGGTCGTCACCGATGTACTTCTCCGGGTTCTTCGTGGACAGCTCCAGGTAGAAGTCGTCCAGGCCGTAGTCCCCCAGCAGGTTCAGCACGAAGGTGAGCAGACGGGTCAGCTCGTCGCGCATCTGTTCGCGAGTGCAGTAGATGTGTGCGTCATCCTGGGTGAAGCCGCGGGCGCGGGTGAGGCCGTGCACCACCCCGGACTTCTCGTTGCGGTAGACGGTGCCGAACTCGAACAGCCTGAGCGGCAGCTCCCGGTACGATCGTCCGCGCGAACGGAAGATGAGGTTGTGCATCGGGCAGTTCATCGGCTTGAGGTAGTAGTCCTGCCCCTGCTTGCGGATGTTGCCCTCGGCGTCGCGCTCCTCGTCCATCTGCATGGGTGGGTACATGCCGTCGGCGTACCAGTCGAGGTGCCCGGAGGCCTGGAACAGCGAGGCCTTGGTCAGGTGCGGGGTGTAGGCGAACTGGTAGCCGTCGGCGATGTGACGGCGACGCGAGTAATCCTCCATCTCCATCCGCACGATGGCCCCGTTCGGATGGAAGACCGCCAGCCCCGAGCCGATCTCGTCGGGGAAGCTGAACAGGTCCAGCTCGGTGCCGAGCTTGCGGTGGTCGCGCTTGGCGGCCTCGACCATCCGGGTCTGGTAGGCCTTGAGGTCATCCTTCGTGGCCCAGGCGGTGCCGTAGACGCGCTGCAGACCAGCGTTGCGCTGGTCGCCGCGCCAGTAGGCGGCGCTGGATTTGGTCAGCGCGAAGGCCTGCAGGTAGCCGGTGTGCGGCACGTGGGGGCCGCGGCACAGATCGCGCCAGGCCACCGAGCCGTCGCGGCGGACGTTGTCGTAGATGGTGAGCTGACCCTCGCCGACCTCCACCGAGGAGCCGTCGGCGGCCGAGGCCACGCCCTTGTCGGCGATGAGTTCCAGCTTGAAGGGCTCAGCCGCCAGCTCCTCGCGGGCGGCCTCGTCGGAGACCTCGCGGCGCACGAAGCGCTGCTTCTCGCGCACGATCTGGTTCATCTGCTTCTCGATGGCCTTCAGGTCCTCCGGGGTCAACGGAGCAGTGGCGAAGTCGTAGTAGAAGCCATCGACGATGGGCGGGCCGATGCCGAGCTTCGCCTCGGCGAACAGGGCCTGCAGGGCCTGGGCGGTGACGTGTGCGCAGGAGTGGCGGAGGATGGCGAGCCCCTCGTCGCTGGTCGCCAGCACCGGCTCAACCTCCGAGCCGTCGCTCAACTCCAGCTGCAGGTCCTTCAGCTCCCCGTCCACCTTCATGGCCACGACGCTGCGGTCCGAGCCGAAGAGGTCGAGCCCGGTGGTGGTCGTCGTCAACTCCACGCTCTCACGCGAGTCAGGACGAATGACGACGATTGCGGACACGGGTCTTCCTTCCGGTAGATGACTGGCCCATTGTGCCATCACCTGATGGGTGTTGCCCGCTCCTCCACACCCACGGCCTCGATCAGACGTGCGAAGCACCCTCGCTCGGGGAAGAACCGCCACCCCTCCCCCAGGGCGAACTCTGGCCACTCGTGGCGCACCTCGCCGTCGAGGTCGAAGGCGATGCTGCCCTTGGCGGCGTCCGTGGCGATGACCAGCCCGGTGGCCTCGTCGAAGGCCAGCTCCCCCTTCACCTCGCCGTGCTCGGGGTCGGGGGAGAGAAAATCCGGGCCGAGGAACCGCTCGACGACAAGACCCCCGTCCTCGTCCGGCTGCCGCAGGTCCAGCAGGGCGAAGGGATGGTGGGGTTCCGTGTTGTCCCAGTGGGCGTACTCGCTGCGGTCCAGCGCCACGATGAGGGAGTCCTCGCCGACGAAGGCGGCGGGACGGTCCCAGTTGTACCCACTGCCCTGGAACCGGGTGCCGCTCGGCTCCCAGCGCTCCAGGAAGTCCTGTACCCGGTAGGCCATGAGCACATCCACCGGGGCCCAGACCCAGCCGTTGCTCACCAGGCGGGTGTGCTCAGGGGAGACCAGCAGCCGGGAGTGGAAGAAGTCCACGAAGTTCTCGCTGCTCCCGTCCTCGCGCCGGATGATCTGGCGGTCGGTGAGCAGGGCACCGGTCTCGGCGTCGAAGAGGTCCAGCCGACACCACTGGGTCTGGAGCACCACCGCGACCCGCCCATTGAGATGCAGCAGGGCAACCGAGAAGCTGGAGACATCCGCGTGGTACTCCTCCCGCGCGTAGGGCCTCGTGGCGCCGGAGTTCAGGTCGATGAGCACCGCGCGCAGCCCGAAACGCTCCGCCACCAGGGCCCAGCGCTCGAGGGCTCGGAGTTCGAGCTCACCCGCCAGGCCCGGGAGCTCGGTGATGACGTCCGAGGAGCCATCGGGAAGGACCCGGCTGAGCCGGGTGCGCTCGGCAACCAGCCAGCCGGGTCCTGAGGGGTTGGGGGTGAGGGTCACTTGACGACGCGGCCTGCGAAGTCATCGCGCCCGGCCACCCGGTCGGCCACGAAGGGGCAGCTGGGGCGCACCTTCTGGTCGGTGGGCAGGATGTCGGCCAGGGCGAAGTCCACGACCTTGCCCGCCAGGCCCTTTCCCTGGAAGGCGGGGAGGGTCTCGGTGTGGTTGAGGTCGATCACGTCGCCGTCGATGACGTAGTCCACGAAGGCGGCCACCTCGTCGCCCTGCTTCAGCTCGTAGCGGGAGGCGGCCTCGTTCTTGCTCAGTTCGATGTCACTCATGAACAGTCATTGAACCATGTCCCGGGAAAGAGAAAAGCCGGGCCCTCAGGCCCGGCGATTTCCGGTGTCTCGGTGGGCGATGCCAGGTTTGAACTGGCGACCTCTTCCGTGTCAAGGAAGCGCGCTACCACTGCGCCAACCGCCCGAGGTGGAGACGGGATTTGAACCCGTGTACACGGATTTGCAGTCCGTTGCCTCGCCTCTCGGCCACTCCACCGGGTGGAGTTCTGTCTCCGAGCGGACGACGAGATTCGAACTCGCGACCCTCACCTTGGCAAGGTGATGCTCTACCAACTGAGCCACGTCCGCATGCACTTTCCTTGACCTGCCTTTCGGCCTGTCGCGTTCGGCGCATGGAGGACTCTAGCGCACTGTTTCAGCGATGCACAAATCGAGGTGTCACGGCTGGGTCGGAAGCCCCACGTAGACGGTCTCGAGGTACTCCTCGATACCCTCGCTGCCGCCTTCCCTGCCGAGCCCGGAGTGCTTGACCCCACCGAAGGGGGCCGCGACGTTGGAGGTGGTGGCCGAGTTGATCCCGATCATGCCCACCTCCAGCCGCTCGGCCATCCTCAGCGCCCGCTCGATGCTCGCGGTGTGGACGTACCCGGCCAGCCCGACGGGAGAGGCATTGGCCCAGGCCAACACCTCGGCCTCATCGTCGAAGGGCACCACCGGGGCGACGGGGCCGAAGATCTCATTGACCGCAATCGCGGCTTCAGCCCCGACCCCTGCCACGACGGTGGGCCTCAGGAAATACCCCTCCCCGGGCACCTCGCCGCGGGTGAGGATGCGCGCCCCGCCCGCCATCGCCTCGTCGAGCAGGCCTTGGACCCGGTGAAGCTGCTGCGCACTGATGAGCGGACCGACCTGGACCTCGGGACACAACCCGTCCCCCACCGTCAGGGAGTCGAACTCCACGGCCAGTCGCTCCGCGAACTCCTCGGCCAGGCTGCGGTGGACGTAGAACGTGTTGGCTGCATTGCAGGCCTCACCGATGTTGCGCAGCTTCGTGATCCGGGCCGCCTCGAGGGCTCGATCCAGGTCCGCATCCTCGAAGACGATGAAGGGGGCGCATCCCCCGAGCTCCATCGAGGTCCGCAGCACGTTGCCCGCAGCCTCGCGAAGCAACTGCTTCCCCACCGTCGTGGAACCGGTGAAGGAGAGCTTGCGCAACCGCCGATCCCGGATCATCGGGGCGGTCACGGCTGGGGCATCGGAGGTGGGCAGCACCTGGACCACACCAGCGGGGATTCCCACCTCGAGACAGGCGGCACCGAAGGCGAGTGCGGTCAACGGGGTCAGCACCGAGGGCTTGAGGATTCCCACACACCCTGCCGCCAGGGCCGGACCGAGCTTGCGGGTCGCCATCGCGAGCGGGAAGTTCCAGGGCGTGATCGCCAGCACCGGACCGACGGCGCGCTTCATGGTCCAGATCCGCAAGGACCCCTCCGGGCTGAGGGTGGTGCGCCCGTTGATCCGCACCGCTTCTTCCGAGAACCACCGCAGGAACTCCGCACCATAGGCGACCTCCGCCCGGGCCTCGGCCAGCGGCTTGCCCATCTCCAGGGTCATCACGGCCGCGAACTCCTCACGCCGGGCCAGGATGTGTTCGTGAAGGGCGCGCAGCAGCTCCGCCCGCTGCCTCGGCGCGGTGTCGGCCCACTGCCACTGAGCAGCACAGGCGGCATCCAGCGCCCGCTCACCGTCACGATGGTCGCAGTCGGCGACCTGTGTCAGCTCCTGACCGGTGGCGGGGTTCTCGACCCCGAAGTTGCGCCCCGAGGAGGACTCGCCGAAGCCCTCCCCCACCAGGCACCCGGTCGGCACCGCCGCCAGGGCCTGCAACGCACGCCGTCGAATCTGTTCCTGACCTTCCACTGCTCCTCCTCGAGGCCTGTTTCACCTTCCACGAGGCTACCGAATTGTCATTTGAGGCATCGCTCGGGTAATGTCTTCCCTCGCACGGGCGATTGGCGCAGTGGTAGCGCGCTTCGTTCACACCGAAGAGGTCGGCGGTTCGAAACCGCCATCGCCCACCGTGAAGGGTCGCTTCGTCGGCTGTCGGAAGGGAAGTGACATGGCGGCACCCGGAATTGTCCTGGTGGCACGCGGTGACGACGACCCCGCAGTACTCGCCTCCCTCGACGCCGTGATCCGACAACTCCAGGCATTGCGTCCCGATCTCCAGGTCACCCTCGGTCTGATCAACAGCGCCACCCCAACCGTTGAGGAAGCGGTTCAGGACCTGGCCCTCACCGGCACCGCAGAGATCGCGATGGTGCCGATGGACCTCACCTCCGCCACCGACCACTCCCCCATACTGGGAAGGGCGGCCGCCGTCGTGGGGGCGAAGCACCCGGACCTGAGCATCGTCATCTCCCGACCCATCGGCCCTGCCGTCGAACTGCTCAACGTGCTCGACGCCAAGCTGCGGGAGGCCCTGCACCGCGCCAATGCGGTGGAGGTGGACTCATTGGTCCTGGCCTGCCCCGACGGTGGGGACGTCCGAGGGGTGTCCCTGCTGGCCCGGCGGGCTCGGCAGTGGGGTGCGCACCACAAACTGCCCGTGCAACTGGCACAGAACGACATCACGGGGCGAGCCACGGCCCAGGCCATCGCGGCGCTGCGCACCCAGGGACGCCGCCACATCGCCGTCGGCTCCCTGTTCCTCACCTCAGGGCCGGTCTTTCGCGCCCACCACCAAGCCGCTGTGCGGGCCGGCGCCCTCGCAGTCACCTCCCCCATCACGGAGGACCCGCGGGTCACGGAGCTGATCCTGGCCCGGTACGCCTTCGCAGCCATGCGGCTGCTCGACGTTGACCCCCACGAGGAGTGACATGTCCACAGAATTTCCCCTTGACCAACCCGATGCCACATGGCGGGAGAAGCTGAGTGACCTCGAGTACCACGTGCTGCGCCAGTCCGGCACCGAGGCACCGTTCACCGGCGAGTACACCGACGAGTTCTCCGAGGGCGTCTACGAGTGCCGGGCCTGCCACACCGAGCTGTTCCGCAGCGACGCGAAGTTCGCCTCCCACTGCGGCTGGCCGAGCTTCTTCGAGCCCCTGGCCAAGGATCGAGTGCTCTACCTGGAGGACCTCTCACTTCCGAACCGCCCGCGGACGGAGGTGCGCTGCGCCGCCTGCAACTCGCACCTGGGACACGTGTTCTCCGGCGAGGGTTACGACACCCCGACCGATGACCGCTACTGCATCAACTCGGTCTCGCTGCGGCTGATCCCGGCGCGCCGCCCCGATACGGACGCGAGCAAACCCTAGGCTCTGTTTCGTGAGTTCCCCCACCGTCCAGGCTGCTCCTGAGTTCCAGCGCGCCCTCGCAGAGTTTGCCACGATGAGCTGGCGCACCGGTGTGGTCGTGGAGGAGATCGGCTCCCCGCAACGGATCGCCCCCTACGGGGTGGCGCTCTCCGGTGACCTGTCGGAGGGACCCGAGACCTTGGGCACCGGCCGCCTGATCCTGCTGCACGATCCGGTGGGCAATGAGGCCTGGGAGGGCGACTTCCGGGTGGTCACCTACGCCCATGCGGATGTGGAGCAGGAGCTCGTCACCGATCCGCTGCTGCCGGAGGCCGCCTGGTCCTGGCTCACCGAGGCCCTCGAAGCTCAGGGGGCGCGTCACCACAGCCTGGCGGGCACCGTCACCGCCTCCTTCGGCCAAGGGTTCGGGCAGCTCGACAACCGGCAGGCCGAGGTGGAGATTCGCGCCTCCTGGACCCCCGTGCTGGACTCCAAGCACGGCTTCCTGCCCCACCTTCGCGTCTGGCAGGACGTGCTCTTCCAGGTCTCGGGGCGTCCGCCCCTGCCGAGCGGGGTCGTGCAGTTCCCCGGCCGCTCATGAGCGATTTCAGCGAAACCCTGCGGGAGCCACTGCGCCCCGTCGTCACCTCGGATGCCGCGCTGGAGCAGTGCTTGGCGAGCCTTCGCAACGGCCACGGACCCATCGCCTTCGACGCCGAACGCTCCCACGGGCACCGGTACTGGCCGAAGGCCTATCTCTTCCAGCTGCGTCGCGAAGGTTCCGGGACCTGGCTCATCGATCCGGTGGCCCTCGAGGTCACCGAACGGGCAGACCTCCACACGCTGGTCGATGCGGTCGTGGATGCACCGTGGCTCATCCACGCCGCCACCCAGGACCTGCCCTGCATGACGGAGGTCAACATCCAACCGCCTCGGCTGTTCGACACGGAGCTGGCGGCTCGGCTGCTCGGTGAACCCCAGGTCTCCCTGGCCGCGCTGCTGGAGACCAAACTCGGGATTCGCCTCCGCAAGGCACATTCGAGCGCCGACTGGTCGAGACGCCCGCTGCCGGATTCCTGGCTGCTCTACGCGGCCCTCGACGTCGAACACCTGCTCGAGCTCGCAGCCGTGCTGCGCGAAGAGCTGATCCTGGCCGAGCGCCTGGCTTGGGCGGAGCAGGAGTTCGCCCATCTGCTCACCGTCACTCCCACCCCGCGGGCCGAGCCGTGGCGTCGGCTCTCAGGCATCCAGACCCTGAAGCGGCCGCGTCAGTTGGCCCTGGCCCGCGCCCTGTGGGAGGCCCGCGACGCCGTCGCCCAGAAACGGGATCGGCCTCCGGGCCGCATCCTCGGCGACGAGGCGATCATCAGCCTCGCGGCCTTGGTCGGCAAGGACGGCCCCCTGCCGGATGCCGCTGCGATGGCCGCCATCCCAGGCTTCCAGCATCGGGGAGCCGCCCGCTACCGCACCAACTGGCTGCTCGCCCTGGAAACGGTGGCGCGGCTGTCCCCGCCGGAGTTCCCCAGCCTCCGCCCAGCCCGTGAAGGGGCTGGACATCCTCGGACCTGGGAGCGGAGCTGTCCTGAGGCGTGGCGGCGCTGGAAGCCGGTTCGTGCCGCCGTCGATGAGCTGGCCGCATCCCTCGGGATTCAGGCGAGCCTCGTGGCTCCTCCCGCTGTGCTCCAGCGTTTCGTCCACTCCTGGGATCACACCCCGGTTGATTCCGGTCTCAGCGCGCTCGGGGCCAGGCCGTGGCAGGTCGAGCTGCTCACCCCGGTGCTGGAGCCGCTGCTTCAGAGCAGCTGATCCGCCGTCGTGGCCGGGTCCGCCACAGCCACCTCCAGCACCTGCCGGGCGATGTTCTTCGCGGTCAGGCCCAGCTCTTCCAGCACCTGGTCGCGGGAGCCGTGGGGCAGGAACCGCTGCTCCACCCCGAAGCAGAGCACCCGGGTCTGCGGGGCCCGGTCGGACAGCAGCCCCCTGAGCCGCTCCCCCAGCCCACCGACGAGCAGACCGTCCTCCAGGGTGACCACCAGGTCGTGGGCCCTCGCCTGGTCGATCAGCGGTTGGGCGATGGGCAGGCACCACAGGGGATCGGCGACGTCCGCGGCCACGCCCTCGGCTGCCAGCCGGGAGGCCACCTCCAGGGCCATCCCGGCGAACTGGCCGTAGCCGATGACCAGCACCCGGGCGTCGGGGTCGATGCGCAACAGGTCCACCTGGTTGCGTCCCTCACCGATGCTGCGCAGCGCCGGGATCGCATCCGGCAGCTTCTCCTTGGAGTAGCGCAGCACGGTTGGGGCATCATCAACGGTCACCGCGCGCTCCAGTGCTGCGACCAGCCGTTCCTGGTCCCGCGGGGCAGCGATCTCGATACCCGGCACCATGCTGAGCATCGCCAGGTCCCACATCCCGTTGTGGCTGGGGCCGTCCGTCCCGGTGATACCGGCCCGGTCGAGGGCGAAGGTCACCCCTTCGCCGTGAAGGGCCACGTCCATGAGCACCTGGTCGAAGGCGCGGTTGAGGAAGGTGGCGTAGACCGCGACGACGGGATGCATCCCGGCCCGGGCCAGGCCTGCCGCGGAGACCACCGCGTGCTGTTCGGCGATACCGACGTCGAAGACGCGATCCGGGTAGGCGGCGGCGAACCGGGCCAGCCCGACGGGGTGCAGCATCGCAGCCGTGATCGCGACCACATCCGGGTTGCGTTCCCCGATCCGCACCATCGCCTCACCGAAGGCATCGGTCCAGGTGGCCTGCACGGCGTCGCTGAGCGGCTGCCCGGTCACCTCGTCGATGCGCCCCACCGCGTGGAACTGATCCTCCTCGTGCTCCTCCGCAGCCTTGAACCCCTTGCCCTTGCTGGTGATGGCGTGGACGAGCACCGGGCCCTTGAACTGGCGGGCCTGCTCCAGGTGCCCGATGACGGCGCGGATGTCGTGGCCGTCGATGGGGCCGGTGTACTTCAGCCCGAGGTCGGAGAACATCCCCTGTGGGGCCAGCACGTCCTTGACCCCGGTCTTGAAACCGTGCAGCAGATCGTAGAGCGGGCGCCCCAGGACCGGAAGACGCTGCAGTCGGCGTTTGATGAAGCTGAGGGTCTGCTCGTAACGCTGGTCGGTGCGCAGCCCCGCCAGATGGTTGGCCAGGCCACCCACCGTCGGGGTGTAGGAACGCCCGTTGTCATTGACGACGATGACGATCCTCAGCTCCGGCTGGGCCGCGATGTTGTTGAGGGCCTCCCAGGCCATGCCTCCGGTCAGTGCGCCGTCGCCGACCACGACGACGACCGTGCGCTCCTCACCGCGCAGCCGGAACCCCTTCGCCAGTCCCTCGGCCCACGACAGGGCCGTCGAGGCGTGGGAGTTCTCCACCCAGTCGTGCTCGGACTCGGCGCGGTCCGGGTAGCCCGACAGCCCGCCCTGCTGACGAAGAGCCTCAAAGCCCTCGGCGCGTCCGGTGAGGATTTTGTGGACGTAGGCCTGGTGTCCGGTGTCGAAGATGATGGGGTCACGCGGCGAGTTGAACACCCGATGGATGCCGAGGGTGAGCTCCACCACCCCGAGGTTGGGGCCGAGGTGGCCGCCGGTGCGGCTCACCCGGTTGATGAGGAAACCCCTGATCTCCTCGGCCAGTTCGTCCAGTTGCTGTCTCGAGAGGGACCGCAGCGCGCGGGGGTCACGGATCTTCTCAAGCAGGGACATGCCGATCAGTGTAGAGCCTTTTCGACAGGGTGTGTCGATACCCGGTGATGTCCCTCTGGCCCCACTGCTTCCTACACTTCCTGCATGAACCACACCTGGTCCCCACCGTTGCCACGCAGCGATGCCCCCTTGCTGGTCCGCACCTGGTTCAACGACACGGCAGCCTGGGAGGACACCCGGACCGCGTGCCTCATCCCCACTGAGGAGGGCTTCGTCGCGGACCTTGAGGTGCTCGACCACCCCGGCCTCCGTGAGGCACCCTGGCAACTGCTCCGCCAGCAGGGCGCGCACCACGGTCATCCCGTGCTGTTCATCGCAGATCACAGGACCCAGCTCGAGCCGGGACACCCGGTCCTGGTCGTCTCACTGCACCCTGACGATCAGCCCCCCACCTTCCGTTGCCCGGCAGCAGAGCTGTGGTCGGTGGAGAACAACCTCACACTCGGCAACATGGACTGGGAGGAGTTCACCGGGCACACCGTCGATGGTGTCCTGCGAGGCTTTTCGGGGTGATCGTAGAATCACCATGTGTCCCGTCTGCTCGCCGTACCCCATGACGACGTGCTCGTCACCTGCCCCCGCTGTGGGGCAGCGATCCATGTGCGGGCCGGGATCGCCCGGTGCCTGCACTGCGCCTGGGCCTGGGAGACGAGTCTTCGGTGCCGCTGTCAGGGGCCGGGACGACGCTGCCCCGGAGTCGGGGTACCAACCGTTCAGACCAGGGTCGAGTTCCGTTGCCAGTACTGCGGCAGGGTCACCGAGGAGGTCCGCCCACTCCAGCGGGACCACACCCCGGTCTGCCCCACCTGCACCTGCGGCACCCCCATGTACGTCAAGACGGCCTGGTACCCCTGGATGACGACACCCCCCGCCGATCACGACCAGCTGACCGGTCTGCCCTTCCACCTGCGCACCCGCTGCGTCGGAGAGGTCCTGTGGGCTGCGAACCTCGACCACGTCGCATACCTCGAGAGCTGGATCGGCGCCCTGCACCGCCCTCGCAAGGCCCCGGGAGCATCCCAGGAACTGGGGTACCGTCTGCCACGCTGGATGCTCCTGGCGAAGAACCGGCCCGAGGTGCTGCGCGGCCTCGCCCGTCTGCGCCAGATGGCGGAGAAGGCGTGAGGCCAGACAACGGCGCCTCCTCTTTGTCCCTGATCGCTGTCAAGCGCAACCAGCCCTCTGCAGCACCGGGGTGAGTCTGTGCGGATCAGTCGGGACTGTCGGCGTTGATGCCTGCGAGGGGTCGATGACCTGAGCGCGGACTGCTGCGGTGACCGGTGCGCGGTCGAATCGAATCACGATGGGATCGATTGCGCTGCAGTCGCAACTCAAGGCGAACTCTGCTGCTGTCTCAACCGAGGGGAACTTCAGCACGGACACGTGAGCGCTCTGCACGGCCTGAAGACATCCCTCATCCGGGCACTCCGTGGCGGTGATGTCCACCGCATTGAGGTACGGCCACTGCGGGTCATGGTCCTCAACGAAACGTTGCAGGTCGATCTGGGACCGGGAATGGGCGTTGGACAGGACCACCTGGGTCACCACGAAGAGGCCGCACAGGCCCAGCAGCACCCGATGCTCCCATGACGAAAATCCGGGCAACTCGCCGCCCACTGCCCTGAAACCACTGTTCAGAGGCTCTCGGTGGCGAGTTGCCCGGATTCCTGGATCAGGCCTTGGCCAGGTTCCTCAGCACGTAGGGCATGATGCCGCCGTTGAGGTAGTAGCTGCGCTCCCCGGGGGTGTCGATGCGCACGATGGCATCGAACTCGACGACCTTCCCGTCGGCCTTGGTGGCCTTGACGTGGACCGTCCTCGGGGTCACCCCGTTGTTCAGCTCGGTGATGCCGGTGACCTCGAAGGTCTCCTCACCGTCCAGCCCGAGCGAATCGGCCGAGGCGCCGTCCGGGAACTGCAGCGGCAGGACCCCCATGCCGATGAGGTTGGAGCGGTGGATGCGCTCGTAGCTCTCGGCGATGACGACCTTCACACCCAGCAGTGCGGTGCCCTTGGCGGCCCAGTCACGCGACGACCCGGAGCCGTACTCCTTGCCCGCCAGCACCACCAGCGGGATGTCCTTGGCCGCGTAGTTCTGGGCGGCGTCGTAGACCGTGGTCACGGGCGCATCGGCGACGGTGAAGTCGCGGGTGAAGCCGCCCTCGGTACCGGGGGCCACCTGGTTGCGCAGCCGGATGTTGGCGAAGGTGCCACGGATCATGACCTCGTGGTTGCCACGGCGCGAACCGTAGGAGTTGAAGTCGTGCCTGGCCACCCCGTGCTCGGCCAGGTAGAGACCCGCCGGGGAGTCGGCCTTGATGTTGCCCGCCGGGGAGATGTGGTCGGTGGTCACCGAATCCCCCAGCTTGAGCAGCACCCTGGCGCCGTGGATGTCCCCCACCGGGTTCGGCTCCACCGGCATCCCGTCGAAGTACGGGGCCTTGCGGACGTAGGTGGAGTCCTCATCCCACTCGAACAGGGCACCGTCCGGGGTCGGCAGCGAACGCCACCGCTCGTCACCGCGGAACACGTCGGCGTAGCGGGAGGCGAACATCTCCTGGGAGATCGAGGAACCGATCACCTCGTCGATCTCGGCCTGGCTCGGCCACAGGTCCCGCATGAAGACGTCGTTGCCGTCGGCGTCCTGTCCGATGGGATCGTTGAACAGGTCGATGTCCATCGTGCCCGCGAGCGCGTAGATGATGACCAGCATCGGGCTGGCCAGGTAGTTCATCTTCACATCCGGGCTGATGCGGCCCTCGAAGTTGCGGTTGCCCGAGAGCACTGCCGCCACGGCGAGGTTGTGCTCGTTGACCGCCTTCGAGACCTCGGGGATGAGCGGGCCGGTGTTGCCGATGCAGGTCACGCAGCCGTAGCCCACGAGGTTGAACCCGATGGCGTCCAGGTACTGGGTGAGACCGGCCTTGTCGTAGTAGTCGGTGACCACCTGGGAGCCCGGTGCCAGCGAGGTCTTGACCCACGGCTTGCGGGTCAGCCCCTTCTCCACCGCCTTCTTCGCCACCAGGGCCGCCCCCAGCATGACACTCGGGTTGGAGGTGTTGGTGCAGGAGGTGATGGAGGCCACCGTGACCGCGCCGTTGGTCAGCTCGAAGCTGGTGCCATCGGCCAGGGTCACCGGGACCGAGGCGGCGACGTCGTCGGTGTAGGTGGGCAGAGCGGCCGCGAAGTTGGCCTTCGACTCGCTGAGCAGGATGCGGTCCTGGGGACGCTTCGGCCCGGCGATCGACGGCACGACGGTGCCGAGATCCAGCTCGATGTACTCCGAGTACACCGGCTCCCGGTCGTCCTCGTGCCACAGCCCCTGCGCCTTGGCGTAGGCCTCGACCAGCGCGATCTGCTGCTCGTCGCGCCCGGTCAGGCGCAGGTAGTCGGTGGTCTTGTCGTCGATGGGGAAGATGGCGATGGTGGAGCCGTACTCAGGGCTCATGTTGCCGATGGTGGCGCGGTTGGCCAGTGGCACCTGGGAGACGCCCTCGCCGTAGAACTCGACGAACTTGCCGACCACCTTGTGCTCACGCAGCATCTCGGTGATGGTGAGCACCAGGTCGGTGGCGGTGGTGCCCTCGTTCAGCTTGCCGGTCAGCTTGAACCCGACCACGCGCGGGATGAGCATCGAGACCGGCTGGCCGAGCATCGCAGCCTCGGCCTCGATACCGCCAACCCCCCAGCCGACGACGCCGAGGCCGTTGACCATCGTGGTGTGGGAGTCGGTGCCGACACAGGTGTCCGGGTAGGCCTGCAGCACACCGTCGACGACACGCGGGAAGATCACCCGGGCCAGGTGCTCGATGTTGACCTGGTGGACGATGCCGGTGCCGGGCGGGACCACCTTGAAGTCGTCGAAGGCCGTCTGCCCCCAACGCAGGAACTGGTAGCGTTCACGGTTGCGCTGGTACTCGATCTCGGTGTTCTTCTCGAAGGCATTCGCGATGCCGAAGACCTCGGCGATGACCGAGTGGTCGATCACCATCTCGGCCGGGGACAGCGGGTTGACCTTGGCCGGATCGCCGCCGAGCGCGGTCACGGCCTCGCGCATGGTGGCCAGGTCCACCACGCAGGGCACGCCCGTGAAGTCCTGCATGATGACCCGGGCCGGGGTGAACTGGATCTCGTGGTTCGGCTCGGCCGTGGCATCCCAGTTGCCCAGCGCGCGGATGTCCTCCGCCGTGATGTTGGCCCCGTCCTCGGTGCGGAGCAGGTTCTCCAACAGCACCTTCAGGCTGTAGGGCAACTTCTCGTGACCCTCGACCGCATCGATGCGGAAGATCTCGTAGGTGGTGCCACCCACCTCGAGAGAGGACTTGGCTTTGAAGCTGTTGACGCTCATCGTTCTCCTTCGTTCGCTTCCCGCCAGTTATCTTGACATCAAGATACCACGTGTGGGTGCCTGTCCCAAAGCGGGGTGGACCCTGCCACCGGGTCCAGGTGGCCAGTCTAGTGCCGGGGGTGGCGTTGCAGGATGGCCACACACTCGACGTGGTGGGTCATCGGGAACAGATCGAAGGCCCGGATGCTGTGAGGCTCGTAGCCCCGCTCCCGGAACAGCCCCAGATCGCGCCCGAGACTCGCAGGATCGCAGGCCACGTGGGCAATCGCCCGAGGACCGAGTCCGGCCACGTGATTCACCACCTCGGCCCCAGCCCCTCGACGCGGCGGATCGAGCACCACCAGATCCACCCGACCCGGCAACCGTGGCAGGGCTCGCGCCAGTGACGAGGCCAGGAACCTCGCCCCCGGCACGTTGTTGCGAGCATGGGCGACGGCTCGGGCATCGAGTTCCACCCCGAACACCGAGACCCCGGCCGCATCCAACCCGCCGGCGAACAGCCCCGCCCCGCAGCAGAGGTCCAGCGCGGTCTCCCCCGCCCTGGGTGCCAGCCCGGTCAGCACCGCCTCCAACAGGGTGTCCGCGGCTCGCGGATGCACCTGCCAGAACCCTCCGGCCGACACCTGGTACCGCCTGCCCCCAGCCTGCTGGTGCACCACCTCGGGCCCCTGCAACACCCGTCGTCCGGCGAGCACACTCACCGCGCCATCGCTGACCACCACGCTCAGCTCACCGTCCGGGGCCATCCCCTGCAGCTCAAGCGGCGAGGGTCCCAGGGCCACCTGGCAGCCCTGCTCCGGCAGCGGCACCACCCGGCGGGAGCGCCTGCCCCGCAGCCCGACCCGCCCCGCCTCGACGGCATAACGCATCCGGGTGCGCCACCCGAGCCGAGGAGTGACCTCCTCGACCTCTCCCTGCCAGTCCAGCCCTGCCAGATGCGCCAGCTGCTCCGCCACCACGGCGCGTTTGAGCTCCCGCTGGGTGGCCGCGTCGGCGTGCTGCCAGTCGCATCCCCCGCACTCCCCCGCCACCGGACAGCCGGGTTCCACCCGGCCTGGGGCCGCTTCGAGCACCCGCACGACCACGCCTCGGTCGAACCGCTTCCCCCGCTCGGTGACCTCGACCTCCACCAGCTCCCCCGGCAATCCACCGGTGACGAAGATCACCTTGCCGTCGATCCGCCCGACCACCATCCCGCCGTGGGCCACACCCTCGAGCCGCAGGACGTTCATCGACGGCCCTGCCTCTCGTGACGCTTCAACGAGCTGCTGAGCTGGTAGGGCACCGAGATCACCATGACCCCCTTCATCACGTGGAGCCGATCCCGGATCAGACGCGAGGTCTGGTTGTGCAGGAACCGCTCCCACCAGCGTCCCACCACGAAATCCGGGATGTAGACAGCAACGACGTCGCGGGGATTCTCGGTGCGCAGCTCGGAGACATAGCGCAGGAAGGGTTGCGTGATCTCACGGTACGGGGATGCGATCACCCGAAGCGGAATCCCGAAGTCCTCCTCGTCCCAGGCCGCCACCACGTCGCGCGTCTCCTCGTCATCAACGGCGATGGTCACCCCGGTCAGGCTCGTGGCCCGGCTGGCCTTGGCGTAGGCGATGGCCTTGGCCGTGGGCCGGTTGACCTGCTGCACCAGCACGACCGCCCGCACCCTGCTGGGCAGGATCCGATCCGTCGCGGCCTCCAGGGCGAGCTCCTGGCGGACCTGGGCGTAGTGGCGGTGCACCTGGAGCATCACCAGAAAAACCCCTGCCATCGCCAGCAACGCCACCCAGGCCCCGTGGGTGAACTTCGAGACCAGTACCACCACCAGCACCGCCGCCGTGACGACGGCACCGATCACGTTGACGATCCGGGAGCGCTGCATCCGCCTGCGCACCCCTCGGTCCAGCTCCGAGCGAAGACCCCGGTTCCAGTGCTGCACCATCCCCAGCTGGCCAAGCGTGAAGGAGATGAACACCCCCACCACGTAGAGCTGGATCAGGGCGATCACGGAAGCCTGGAAGATGACGACGAACACGCTGGCCACCACCGCCAACGAGATGATGCCGTTGGAGTGGGCCAGTCGATCCCCCCTGGTGTGGAGCTGCCTGGGCAGGTACCCGTCCTTGGCGAGCGTGGAGGCCAGGCTCGGGAATCCGTTGAAGGCGGTGTTGGCCGCCAGGAACAGGATCGCGACGGTGGCGATCACCATCACGTAGAACCCCGGCGCGAACCAGTCCCCGAACACGGCCCGGGCCAGCTGTCCCGTCACCGTCACAGTCGGGATGTCGCTGATGACACCCTCCGGGGTCAGGTAGCGGGTTCCACCCAATTCATCGATGACTCGGACCCCGGTCATCCCGGCCAGGGCGATGATGCCGAGCAGCATGACCACCGAGACGATCCCCAGGACCGTCAGCACTTTCGCGGCGTTGCTTCCCTTGGGTGGTTTGAAGGCGGGCACGGCGTTGGCCACCGCCTCCACCCCGGTCAGCGTCGCACATCCCGATGCGAAGGCCCGCACGACCACCGCGACGAGGAACCAGCCGCCCACCGTCGCGGCCTCCCCCACCCCGATGACCTCCAGATGCGCGGTCTCACTGCGCACCGTGTGTCCCAGCAGGAAAATTCTGACGAAACCCACGATCAGCATGGTGAGCATCGAGAACACGAAGATGTAGGTGGGCCAGGCGAACAGCCCCCCGAACTCCCGCACCCCCCGAAGGTGCATCAGGGCCAGGCCTGCGATCACCACCACGGCGACGAGCACCTCGTGGCCCTCGAGCCAGGGCATCATCGCCTTGGCGTTGAGCACCCCGGCCGAGACCGAGACCGCCACCGTGAGCACGTAGTCCACCAGCAGGGCCGAGGCGACGGTGAGTCCGGCGTGCCGTCCCAGGTTCGCCCGGACCACCTCGTAGTCCCCACCACCGCTTGGGTAGGCGCGCACGGTCTGACGGTAGGCGAACACGACGACCGCCACCACGAACCCGACTGCCAGGCCGACCTGCCAGGAGAACAGGTAGCCGCTCATTCCAGCCAGGGCCAGCGTGATGAGGATCACATCAGGCGCGTAGGCCACCGAACTGAGAGCGTCGGAGGCGAAGACCGGCAGGGCAAGGCGCTTGCTCAACAGCGTCTCCCCCAGCTGTGATGTGGTGAGTCTCCTGCCCACCAGCACACGCTTGAGACCCGCGACTATGTTCACACGGCCCTACGGTAGACCCATCGCGCGGGTATTGCGATACCGTCATTGCCATGCACATCGTCATCATGGGGTGCGGGCGAGTCGGCTCGATGCTGGCGCGGGGCCTGGAGACCCGCGGCCACTCCGTCGCGGTCATCGATGTCTCCATCGACTCCTTCCGCCGCCTCGGCAGCGATTTCAAGGGGATCACCGTGCGGGGGGTCGGCTTCGACCGGGAGGTTCTGGAGGCCGCCGACATCCGACACGCCGACGGTTTCGCCGCGGTCTCCAGCGGTGACAACTCGAACATCCTCGCTGCCCGCGTGGTCCGGGAGCAGTACGGCGTGGACAACGTCGTCGCCCGGATCTACGACCAAGGTCGCGCCGCCGTCTACGAAAGGTTGGGCATCCCCACGGTCGCGACGGTGCGCTGGACGGTTGGCCAGGTGATGCGACGGCTGCTGCCGGAGGGCAGCGAACCGGTGTGGCGCGACCCCTCCGGCACGGTGCGGCTGCTCCAGGTCCACGTGCACCACGGCTGGGTCGGCAGACGCATCCGTGACCTGTCCCAGGCGGCCCAGGCACCCATACCCTTCGTGAGTCGGACCGGCCGGGGAATCGTCCCCGACTCGGAGACCCGATTCCAGGACGGGGATCTCATCTTCATCGCCTGCGAGACCGAACGCACCGACACCGTCGAGTCATTGTTCGCCGCCCCTCCAGCCCGGAACTGAGATCAGGAGTCACTTCATGCGCGTCGCCATTGCAGGGGCCGGAAACGTCGGCCGATCCATCGCCCGAGAGCTCATCAGCAACGGTCATCAAGTGCTGCTCATCGACAAGAACCCGGCTGCCATCAAGCCGGACTCCGTGCCGGGGGCCGAGTGGTTCCAGGCGGATGCCTGCGAGGTGCAGAGCCTGGAGGATGCCGAGCTGGACAACTGCGATGTCGCCATCGCGGCCTCCGGGGACGACAAGGTGAACCTGGTCCACTCCTTGTTGGCCAAGACCGAGTTCGGGGTGCCCCGAACCGTGGCCCGGATCAACCACCCCGGCAACGAGTGGATGTTCGACGAGACCTGGGGGGTTGATGTCGCAGTCTCCACGCCACGCATCATGTCTGCCCTGGTCGAGGAGGCCGTCGCGACGGGCGAGCTGGTGCGCTTGTTCACCTTCACCAAGTCCACCACCAATCTCTCCGAGATCCGGCTGCCGCAGAGCAGCCCCTTCGTGGGGCGGCGGCTACGGGACGTGGAGCTGCCACGTGAGGTGGTGCTGGTGGCCATCATCCGTGACGGGGTTCCCATCGTCCCGGAGCGCGATGCCGCGCTGGAGGCCCTGGACGAGATGCTCTTCGTGGTCAGTCAGGACGCCGAGGGCGAGCTGAGCGCGATGTTCGCCGCCGTCGAGGACCACTGATCAGTCCACGATCTCGAACTCGGGGTTGTACATCACCGGGCCGTCCTCCCCGGAGCAGACCCGACCGGAGACCAGCAGGCTGCTTCCCGGCTGGATGCACTCCAGCCGCCTCGGCCCCATCCACACCAGACTGAGATTCCCGGTGCCGTCGCTGAGCTGGGCCTCCATACCCCCGCTGGGCAGCTTCGCCACCCAGCGGATGGTGCCTCGAACCTTCACCCGCGAGCGTTCGGCGCACTGGGACAGCGGGCAGGCACCCGAGCTGTGGGCCCGGGCCGCCAGGTCCTGATCCTCCAGTTCCTCGGAGCTGGTGAACACCCGCTTCAGCCGGTTCAGCAGCCCCGACGGCTTGTCACCCATCAGCTCTCCAGGTTCGGTACCGTCAAGGTGATGAGGCTGCCGGGGGCTGCGGCGCTGGTGCCGCGTCGAACCACGAGGTTGGCGAAGCACTCCTGCAGCGCAATCGCCGCGTCCTCGTCGTCCGGTTCAAGTGCGGCCTTGCCCACCACGACCCCACGCAGCATCCAGCCGGGACCAGCGACCAGCCAGGTGCGGGACAGCTGGAGTGCTCGGCGTCCCTCCTGGTCCTGGACGGGTTGGCTGCGGCGCAGTTCCACCCCGAAGGGGCCCTCGTGGAGAGCGACGGTACCACCGGCCTTCGTTGCGGCCTCGGACATGTCCTCGCGAACCTCCGCGAGCATTGACGAGGATCGCGGCCCGGCGAACAGCGCCACCTCCATCGCAGAGGCCCCATCGCCGACCACGAAGGCCTGCACCCGCTCCCTCGCCTGATCGACCTGCAACTGCAGGGTCATCCCCTCGAAGGGGGTCACGACGAGGGGGCCGAGGTCCAGACGCTTGACATCGTCGGCCTCCAGGTCAACCTCGTCGATGTCGAAGGGACCCTCATCGCGATCAAAGTCCTCGTCGATCCTCGTCCACTTCTCGTTGTCGTCTGCCATGCTGCTCCTCGCCTCACGCCTTACCTGTTGAACCATAACCGCCTTCACCACGAGGCGTCGCATCAAGGGTCGAGGTGATCACGAACTCCGCCCGCACGAAGGGCACCACGACGAGTTGGGCGATTCGATCCCCCGCCGCGATGTCGATCGCCTCCCGCGGATCGAGATTGACCAGACAGACCTTGATCTCGCCGCGATACCCCTGATCGATGATGCCCGGGCTGTTGACGATGCTGAGCCCGCAGCGTGCTGCCAGCCCTGAACGCGGGGTGACCATGCCGAAGGTACCCTCCGGCAGGGCGATCCGCACCCCGGTGCCCACCAGGGCACGTTCCCCCGGCGCCAATCGGACCGGGTGCGTTGCCCGCAGGTCCGCCCCGGCGTCACCGGGATGGGCGTGGAGCGGCAGGGCCTCCGCATCGTCCAGGACCACTGGAATCTGTTGCACCCGGTCAATGTAGCGCGCACTCGGCCACAACGGAATAATGGAGGAAACCCACAGTGAAAGGACCATCGGCCATGGCCGTCGAGGAGAAGCTGCTCTGGAAGATCTACGCCGGAGCCGTCGGAGCGATCACCACCCTGGTCGCCCAGAAGTTGGTCACCAAGGCCTGGGAGGCTGCAACAGGCGATGTGCCACCAGATCCCAACGATCCGGACACCCCGCTGACCCAGGCCGTGATCTGGGCTGCGGCCAGCGGCCTCGGCGTCGGCATGGCTCAGCTGACCATGAACCGTTTCATGCACAACCGCTGGCAGTCGACGATGGGCCACAAGGGCCCCGGCCGACTGCGCAACAAGATGGACATGTGAGTCAGATGGGTCAGACGCAGTCCACGCAGTACTGCAGGTTGCCCTTGGTCTCTGCGAGCTGACTCATGGACTTGACGAGGAAGCACGAGGCGCAGGTGAACTCGTTCGCCTGCCTCGGCAACACCCTGACCGTCAACTCCTCGTGGGAGAGGTCGGCCCCGGGCAGCTCGAAGGACTCGGCCGCCTCGACCTCGTCCTCGTCAACCTTGCCTGAGTTCTTGTCGTTGCGGCGAGTCTTGAGTTCCTCGAGCGAGTCCTCGCTCATCTCCTCTTCGCTCTTGCGTGGCGCGTCGTAGTCGGTGGCCATGCGCGCTCCCTCCTGTGTGACTTCTCGGGCAGTACCTCGAATTTGATCGGGGTATGTGTACCACATCTTCGCCAACATGCAAGTTCCGGGGGTTCCCGGTGGTCTGCTGGTAGGTTGTGGACTCATGGAGAGCGCACTGAGTCCCCGGGAGATCCAGACCCGCATCCGCAGTGGGGCCACCCTCGCCGAGGTCGCCGCTGAGGCAGGGGTCGATCAGGCGCGTCTGGAGGGATTCGCCAAACCGGTTCTGGCTGAACGCGAGCACATCGCCCTGACCGCGCTGTCCTGCGCGGTACGCCGTCGTGGCGACGGCTCCGGGCACCGTCGGCTGGGAGAACTGCTCACCTCTCGGCTCCAGGCCCGCAGCGTCGATGCCGAGGAGATCTCCTGGGACGCATGGCGTGAACCGGATCTCCGGTGGCGGGTCGTGGGACGACTCGAGTCGCTGGACCGCACCGCGGAGTTCCTGTTCGACAACCGGGGCCGGTTCTCCGTCGCGGACAATGCCGACGCACGCTGGATGATCGGCGAGGAGCTGCCCGGCCCCACCAACCCGGACAACGAGAACACCGTCGACTTCGACGACGAGTTCGCCCTGGTCCGGGCCACCAGCCAGCCCGAGACCCCGCCTGCAGTTCCGGGCGACGACGTGCCGACCGACCACTACGACGAGGGTCCGGCCACATCGGAGCTGGACGACCTCTACGACATGCTGAGCGGGGTCAGTGAGGACTCGGTGCGCATCTACGTCGGCCTGGAGGACGAGGACACCATCGACGATGCCCTCGAGGCCTCTGAACCCAAGGATGACGACCCCGAGCCGGAACCCGAACCCGAGCCCAGGCCCGAGCCGGACCCGGAACCCGAGCCCGAGCCGACGATCCGCAACCGTAGGCTCCCGGAGCCGATCCAGCAGGCCTTGGTCGAGGGGGAGGAAACCCCCGCCCCGCCGAAGCGCAAGCCCCGCCGGGCCAGCGTCCCGAGCTGGGACGAGATCATGTTCGGCGGCCCCAGGTGAATTCTCCGAAGCGTCCTCCGGTCACCGATCCCGGGGTCTGGGAGAAGTGGGACCCCAACGGCAACGCCCGCACCTTCCGGGGCACCACCTTCGTCGCCCACGTGGTGACCGACAGCCCGTTCCACCTGCTCGCCCGTCGGATCCTGGACGACATCCACGCTGCGGACATCGCCCAGGACTACGGCCTGCTCCCCTTGTCCAGCCTTCACATGACGCTCCTCGATGTCCTCGTCGAATCGGATCGCAAGGCCTGGCCGTCGTGGTTGCAGGACTCCCCTGACTTCCCCACCGCAGTGCGTCGCCAGCTCGATCGGATCGTTTCCAGCGGGCTCCGAGGGCCTGAGGTGTTGCGGATGAAACCCGTGGCGGTGTGGCCCCTCGGCTGGGCCCTGTCCATCAGGCTGGCCCCCGGCGACGAGGACACCGCTGCAGAGCTGACCCGGTTCCGCGCCGAGGCTGCGGAGTTGCTCGAGATCCCGGCGTCCGAGGACTACGAGTTCCACAGCAGCCTCGGGTATCGGCTGACCCAGTGGGCCTCGGATGCTCCGCGACTCGACGCCCTGGCCGAACGCTACCGGGGCTGGGCCGCCGAGGTCAGCGAGATCGACCTCGGCCCGGTCGCCTTCAACGTCTTCGATGACATGCTGGCCTTCCCGCCGCTGTACTACCTGCCCTGATCGAAGGGCAGCGGGTCCGTTCCCAGCGTCGCCTTGGCCCGGCTGGCGGTCATGTTCCTGCGGTGGTGTGAGCGGCACAGCACCTCGTAGCGGACCTCGCCCTGTTCGGTGTCCCCCACCACCACCTGCGAACCCTCGGTGACCATGCGGCCATCGACGGTGCGGGCGTTGTGGGTGCCCTTGGCCCCGCACCAGCACAGTGGCCCGAGCGGCAGGGTCTCCACCCGGTCGGCAAGTTCCACCAGCCGCTGGGAACCCGGGAACAACCGGGTCCTGAAGTCTGCCAGGATACCGAAGGCGTAGACGTCGATCTGGAGTTCATCGACGATCCGGGCCAGCTGCTCCACCTGCTCGCCGGTGTAGAACTGTGCCTCGTCGCAGACCACGTAGTCGATGCGCTGTCCCGCGATGAGCTCGGCGATCACATAGCGCCAGAAGTCGAACTCCTCGTTCACCTCGTGGGCATCTTGACTGAGCCCGAGTCGTGAGGAGATCCTGGCCTGACCGGACCGGTCGTTGCAGGTGAAGACCCGGCCCTGACGGCCGTGACTGGACTGGGTGTGATCGAACTGCAGCGCCAGGGTTGACTTCCCGCAGTCCATCGGACCGGTGTGGAAGACCAGTTCAGGCACGTCGTTCCCCCATCAGCTGTTCGTAGATCGCCACGTAGTTCTCCGCTGTGTGTCGTGGTGTGAGTCGGTTCTGCAGCCCCGCGGTCGCTGCCCTCATCCGGGCCAGCCGCTCCCGGTCCGTCAGCTGGACCAGGCCCCGCGCCACCGAACCCACATCCGGGGCGGTGAGCAGGGCTGTCTCGGGTGAGGTGGCGACGGTGAGCCGGTCATCACAGTAGAGGATCGGCAACCCGGCCGCGACCGCTTCCGAGAGCACCAGCGCCTGGGAGTCGAAACGGTGGCTGGTCAGGGCCAACACATCGGCGTTGACCAGTTCCCAGGCAATCGCCTCGTGGGAGCGCAGATGTCCCCGGAAGTCGATGTTCTCGGCCCCACCGGCCAGGGCCTTCAGCAGGTTTCGTTGGTTCCCGTCACCGACCAGCACGAGTTCCGTCTCAGGGATGGCCGCGCGACGAAAGGCCCGCACCAGCACGTCCAGTCGCTTCTCCTTGGCCAGCCTTCCCACCGAGAGGAACCGAATACGATCATCGGTGCGTTCCCGACGGACCTGGGCGATGGCCTCGAGCATGTGCCGCCCCACCCCCGTCGGCACCACGAAGCCCGGGACCTCGTGCGTGGCGGCACCCATCACGAGATCGCGCATGAAGGGGCTCGGCACCGTCCAGCCGTCCACCTTCCCCGCGATGTCGGCGAAGGAGGCCCAGTCCATCCGAGCGGCCAGACCGCCCGGCTCGTCACGCCGTGAGACCAACCTCGACCTCGACGAAGCGCGTCCGGCTGCCCTGGTCAGCGTCGGGTTGATGAGCACCTGGTAGAGCCAGGTGCCGAAGATGGCGGCCTTGACACTCTGGTGGGTGCCCGCCACGTTGGCATGGAAGGTGTGCAGATGGGGGATGCCCTGGATGCGCGCCAGCCTGGCCCCGAGGATGAGTGCACCGCGCTCGGTCTGGCTGTGGATGACGTCGAACTGGGCACACCGCGAGATCAGGCCAGCCCGCCGCTCGGAGCTGTGCAGGATGCTCAGGTGAGCGGGCAGGCCTTCGAGGTAGATGGTGGGGCACTCGATGATCCGGCAGTTGCGAGGCTTCTCCAGGTGACGGTCCGGGGCGATGAGGCTCACCTCGTGCCCCATCGCGGTGAGTTCCTCGATCTGGGTCTCGACGGAGCGACCGATCCCCCCGGAGGAGGGGTAGAAGTCGTCGATGAGGATTGCCACCCTCATCAGCGGGGTCCGAACGTGAACAGGGGAACGTACATCTCCGTCGGGGTGAGGGAGCCGTGTTGTCCCACCAGGGTGAACTCCTTGGGTCGCGTCAGGGTGTTGACGGCCCAGTCCTGGCGCATCGCGACCAGCACGTCGCCGATCCTGGGACGCACCCGCTCCGAGACCTGGCCGAACCATCCGGCCTCGATGGCCTCGTCGCGCAGCCACACCTCAGCGCGATCCCCCAGCTCCTTCCGCCACGCGGCAGCCAGCACCGTCGGCCGGTCGGTGTGGAGCTGCCGGAAGCGCGGTTCCCCGCCGATCAGGTGGGCACCGGCCAACCCGGGGTGATCCTCGATCACGATCTGGTGCTGCTTGGGCACGTTGACCATCCCGTGGTCCCCCGTCACCAACAGAGCGGTGTCATCGGGCAGGGATTGGGTGAGCGCGTGCACGAGGTCCTCGACGTGCCCGAGCCGGTCGAGCCACTGCCAGCTGCCCACCCCGTGGGCATGACCGTCATGGTCGAGAAGTCGTTCGTAGAGGTAGACCACACAGGAGTCGGCCAGAGCGTCCTGGACGAGCGGAATGATCGTTTCGGGATCCGACTCCTGCTCCACCGCCTTGAACCTGGTCCCGGCGAAAGCGGTCTGTTGCAATCCGCTGGTGGCGAATCGTGCCAGGCTGACGCAGCTGGACTCCCGCCCGGTCTCCCGCAGGACCTCGTAGACGGTGGGGGCACAGCGAAATCCTGCCACGTCCTCCGGGCCGTTCTCCCAGGTCAAGGCGTTGAGAATTCTGCCCCGTTGCGGGTCCTTGAAACTGTAGCCGACGATGCCGTGCTGCCCCGGCGGCACCCCACATCCCAGCGTGGTCAGTGAGGTGGCCGTGGTGGAGGGAACCGCGCAGGTCAGCTTCGCGGCCTCGCCGAGCCGAGGGGCGAGAAAGGCGCTGTCAGCCGCGTGAGTCTCCAGCACCTCCCAGCCGAGGCCGTCCACCATGAACACGACGTAGCGCTCGGCCTCAGGAAGCGGCAGCCTGCCCGAGCGTCCCTGGAACCGCGCGGCCACACCGGGCAGCACATCCGCCAGGGAAAAGCCGTCGTGACTGGGCAGCACGAAGCT
This sequence comes from Propionibacteriaceae bacterium, assembly GCA_030532575.1. GTDB lineage: Bacteria > Actinomycetota > Actinomycetes > Propionibacteriales > Propionibacteriaceae > Arachnia. The sequence goes on from JAUNKV010000004.1 coordinate 43,371, forward strand.
GCTCATCCGACGTTCTCCTGCAGCAGCGCCCCGAAGGCGACGAGTCGCTCGACACTCGGCCAGCCGTCCCCGGCTGGCGACATCCGCACCGTGAGGTCGTTGGGAACCGCCATCCCCGTCCAACCATGATCAGCGGTGCACTGGGGGTCCTCACAGCTGGCAGGCCCGATGTCGAGTCGCGACGCCGCCCCCCAGGCGATGCTGAGCCACGCCTCCACCAGCTGGGCCCCTTGGCCCGGCCACTTCTCCGGCTGGCTGACGGAACGGGTGAGCACTGCCGAGTGGATGGCGCGCAACGCCACGACCTCCGCACTGGTGATGGCCCGGTTCGGGTCTCCGGCGTCCTGCTCATCGGTGTGGGAGATGATGAGTTGCTTCGGGGTGAGCACCAGCACGGTGAGGTGGCGCTGCAGATCACCGGTGGCGAAGCTGGCCTCGTGGTGGACCAGGTAGCCAAGCATCGGTTGACTCCCCAGCGCACCGGCAACTGAACTCCACACCAGCTCGGGGAAGAATCGACATTCCTCCACCTCGCCCTTGAGCGCGGCGATGATGGTCTCGGGGGACTGTGAAATCACCCGGCCATTCTTCCACTATTTTGTCTGTCATGAAGTCACGGCCATTCGTTGCTGCCCGCATCGAGGATCGGATCAACCGGTCACTCGAGCGAGTGTTCGTGCGCATGGGCTGGCAGGAGTCGATCACCGCGTACACCGGCTTCGGCACCACCAGCCAGCTGCGCATCCTCGCTCGAGTCACCTTGAAGCCCTCGAAGCAGCAGGGTCTGGCCCAGGCGGCCACGGAGTTGCTGCACCGTCGCGGATGGCGCAACTTCATCAGCACGAATCGGGTGGCCAGTCCTGCCGAGATCGTCATCGGAGACCTCACGGTCCCGGTCACCTCCGACCGTGGCGGCTACATCGACGTCCGCATCCGTGACCACGGGCTGCCCGTTGGCTGGCACCACGTCGAGATCCGGGGCCAATCCGGCTCCTCGGTCATGGCCCCGGTCCACGTGATCGACGAGGAGCAGCGCTTCGGTATCGTCTCCGACATCGACGACACCATCATCTCCACATGGCTGCCCCGCCCCCTGGTCGCGGCCTGGAACTCCTTCGTCCTCACCGAGGGGGCACGCCAGGCGGTACCCGGTATGGCACGGCTCTACCAGCAGCTGATGACCGACCACCCGGGCGCCCCGCTCATCTTCGTCTCGACGGGGGCGTGGAACACCTACCCGATGGTGACCCGCTTCCTCAAGCGCCACGGCTTCCCCGACGGCGCGTTGCTGTTGACCGACTGGGGGCCGACGAACACCGGCTGGTTCCGCAGCGGCGCCGAGCACAAACGTACCTGCCTCAGGGAACTGGCCCGCGACCTGCCGAACATCCGCTGGGTCCTCATCGGTGACGACGGCCAGCACGACCCGGAGCTGTACGCCGAGTTCGCCACACTGCAGCCGCAGCATGTACGCGCCCGGGCGATCCGGGAACTCACACCGGGTGAGCACGCCCTCGCCCACGGGATCAGGGCCAACACCGGCAACCCGTGGGAGTGGACTCCTGACCTCGCCCCGGAGGTGCGTGCCCCCGATGGAGACGGACTCGCGGATAAACTGCGCGAGATCGATGTGTGACACCCAGGGAGCGATACCACCACATGACGACCAGCACTGAGGAATTCGAGGAGCACATCCTTGACGTCGATGTGACCGAGGAAATGGAGTCCAGCTTCCTCGAGTACGCATACTCCGTCATCTATTCCCGTGCCCTGCCGGATGCCAGGGACGGCCTCAAGCCGGTTCAACGCCGGATCCTGTTCTCGATGGACGACATGGGGATCGACCCGTCGAAGGCCCACGTCAAGTGCGCTCGCGTCGTCGGCCAGGTGATGGGCGTGCTGCACCCACATGGCGACGGCGCCATCTACGACGCCCTGGTCCGGATGGCCCAGCCGTGGGCGGTCCGTCTGCCCACGGTGGACGGTCATGGCAACTTCGGCTCCCTCGACGCCGGTCCTGCCGCGATGCGCTACACCGAGTGCCGCATGGCCCATCCCGCCGTCGCGATGACCGCTGGGCTGGACGAGGATGTGGTGGACTTCCGCCCGAACTACGACGGCAAGGACACCGAGCCGGAGGTGCTGCCCGCTGCCTTCCCGAACCTGCTGGTCAACGGCGCGGCCGGGATCGCCGTCGGCATGGCCACCAACATCGCCCCCCACAACCTGGTGGAGGTGGTGGCCGCTCTCAAGGCCTTGCTGGCGAATCGGGAGATCGACCTGGACGCCTTGATGCGACACCTGCCGGGGCCGGACTTCCCCGGCGGCGGCAGGATCATCGGACTCGACGGGATTCGTGAGGCCTACGCCACCGGGCGCGGCTCGTTCAAGGTGCGCGCCAGAACCCGCATCGAGCAGGTCAGCCCCCGTCGTCGTGGCATCGTGGTGACCGAGCTGCCGTACATGATCGGACCGGAAAAGATCATCGAACAGATCAAGAAGGCCGTCGATGCGAAGAAGCTCACCGGCATCGCCGACGTCAAGGACCTGACCGATCTCACCCATGGCACCCGGCTGGTGATCGAGGTCAAGAACGGGATCAACCCCGAGGCCCTGCTGGAGCAGCTCTACCGCAACACCAAACTGGAGGACACCTTCGCGATCAACGCGGTGGCCCTGGTGGAAGGCCAGCCCCGCACCATGACGCTGAAGGAGATGCTGGAGGTGTACCTGGATCACCGGATCCAGGTGACGATCCGGCGCACCGAGCATCGGCTGGGCAAGGCCGAGGACCGGCTCCACCTGGTTCGTGGCCTGCTCGTGGCCATCGCCGACATCGACGACGTGATCGCCATCGTGCGCACCAGCGAGGATGCGGCCGAGGCCCGAAGCCGCCTGATGAGTGCTTTCGAGCTGGATGAGGTCCAGGCCACCTACATCCTTGACATGCAGCTGCGGCGGTTGACGAAGTACTCGACGCTGGAGCTGAGCGCCGAGGCCGACGAGCTGACGGAGCGGATCGCCGGGCTGCAGGAGATTCTGGAGGACCCGGCCGTGCTCAACCGGCTGGTGGCCTCCGAGCTGGACGAGGTTGCCGCCCAGTTCGGGGATGCCCGCCGCACGGTGTTGCTGGCCAGCGACGGCAACGCACTGGCGGCAGGACCACTGGAGGTGCCCGACGACCCGTGCTGGGTACTGCTGTCCAGCACCGGACGCGCCGCCCGTACCGATTCCCGGGCCCCCATCCCGACGGGCGGGCCACGCGCCAGCCACGACGTGCTCGTCGCGGCCGTGCCCTGCTCGGCCCACGCCGAGTTCGGGGTGGTGACCAACCGGGGCCGTCTGGTGCGGGCTCGGGCCATCGAACTGCCGACCACGCCACTGACGGCCACTGCCCCCAACCTCATGGGGGGAACCGATGTCGGCGAGCTGTGGCCCCTGGAGCCCGGGGAACGGGTGGTGGGCCTGACGAGTCTCGACCCCGAAGGGCCAGGGCTGGCCCTGGGGACCCGACGCGGCATCGTGAAACGGGTCAACCCGGAGATCCTGGGCAAGGACTCGTGGGATGTGATCCGGCTCGATGACGGCGACGAGGTGGTGGGCGCGGTGGAGTTGCGCTCCCCCAGCCTGGCCTTCGTCACCACGGATGCGCAGCTGCTGCACTACGCAGCCGACGCGGTGCGACCACAGGGTCGCTCCGGTGGCGGTGTCGCGGGCATCAAGCTCGGCCAGGGGGCCGAGGTGTTGTTCTTCGGCGGGGTGGACCCGGAGCGAGACCTGGTGGTCACCGTCGCCGGGAGCGGTGATGACCTGTTCGGTCAGGCTGTCGGCGGGGTCAAGGTCACCCCGCTGTCGGAGTACCCGTCCAAGGGGCGGGCCACGGGAGGGGTCCGGTGTCAGCGTTTCCTCAAAGGGGAATCGGCCCTGTTGGTGGCTGGCATCGGTGGCATCGTGACGGCGGCCGACGGCAAGGGGGCTCCGGTGGAGCTGCCCGCGGTCAACCTGCGCCGGGACGGTTCCGGGGAGACGGTCGCCGGGACGATCACCGCCCTTGGGTCGCGCCCGGCCCCTGAACTGGAAGGAGTCGAACCATGAGTTTCAGCGATCTGCTGGAAGCCAACCAGAACTATGCCTCCCAGTTCCATCCTCCGGGGATGACCGGGGTGGCCCAGGCCGGGATCGCCGTGGTGACCTGCATGGACTCCAGGATCGACCCGCTGTCGATCATCGGCCTGGCCTGCGGTGATGCCAAGATTCTGCGCTCCCCCGGGGGCCGGGTGGAGCCGTGGACCATGACCGGGCTGGTGTTGGCGGTCCAGCTGTTGGAGGTGGAGCGCATCCTCATCATCCCCCACACCCGGTGCGCCATGACCGGAACGGATGACGACCTCCACCGTCGTATCTCGGAGCGCAGCGGGCAGGACGCCTCGTGGCTGGAGCTCGGGGCGAACCCCGATCAGTTGCCCCGGCTGGGCCGGGACGTCAAGGCAGTGCTGGCCCATCCCCTGATCCGGGGACGGGCCGAGGTGGGTGGTTTCCTCTACGACGTGGACACCGGCCTGCTCACACAGGTGGTTTGATCACCGCTCGCAGGCCACCCCGTCGTTGTCGCGGTCGAGCTTGGGACGGTATCCGGGCTGTCCCCGGTACAGCGGTGCTGCCCCGGCTGCCTTCGCCTCCTTGCAGGAGGAGAAGTAGGCCCCGGTGTTGCGCTGCGGTTTGCTCTCCTGCGAGCCCGATCCGGTGTCGGCGAATCGCTGTGGGGCGGCGGTCACGGTCTCGGTGGCCACGCTGGTCTCGGTCGCGGTGACGGTGACCGTGGGGGCAGGCTCTGGGGTGGCGGTCACCGTCGTGGTCGCCGTGGCGGTTGCAGTTGCAGTCATCGTCGGCCCCGGTACCGTGCTCACGACCACGCTGGGCTCAGGGATGGCGGTTCCCGCCTGGGAACTTCCACCACCACCGGCCCCGATGGCGACACCCACCAGACCTGCCGCCGCCCCGATGAACCACCGGCTGCGCAGCACCTTGTTCCTCATCTGACTCCTCGGCTGCGAGGACTCCCCCATGTACGACATGGCAACAACCTAGAGCGAGACACCGGGAGACGTGAACCACGTCATCCAATCAGTCAGTCAAAATGTCAACGACCTTCTGGGTCGGTCAGTGGCAGGCAAAGTCTTCAAGATATGCTCCCTTCATGGTCAATCACGTCAGTGACAAACTCGCGAGGGCGCATGGGCGAGCTAGGCGCCACCAGCGCTCCCAGCGGTTGGCCGAGTACATCCGTCGGGGACGACAGCGCCCGACGCTGGACGCCAGGCCATTTGACGAAATCTTGGGCTACGACGCTCACGGAGTACCTCGGTGATCGTCGGGGCTCACCCCACGCCTGAGCAACACACCCGGGCCGCGGAAACGAGTGTCCACGCGTTTCACCGTGACACCCCCTCGGCAAGGGCGTTCGTCCGTTCACTACACTGCCTCGGGTGAGCATCGAAGCGATCCAACAGCTGCTCCACGAGCAGCTGCAGAAGCAGTACCAGGGCCATGAGCCCGACCGTGACCTCGTCTCACAGCTCAAGCTGCTGATACTGCTGTGTCAGCACCTGGAGCAGGCGGGGCCCATGCCTCTCGGCCATCCCACCGTCGTACCGCTGCTGCCCGGCACCCCCTCAGGCCTGTACTCCGAGATCCGGCTGTTCGACGACCGGGAGTCCGACAACCCCGCAGAGTGGCACGAGCTCACCGAGGGTGATCAGCCTCTTCGGGCCGCCGCTGGCGACATCCTCATCAGCTTTCGCTGAGCACGCTCACCGCCAGGCCTCGAGCAGCTGGTCGGCATCCCACACCTGGGCCAGCTCAGCCACCTCACCACCGAGCGGGCACACCCCGACCATTGGGGTGTGCTCATCCACTCCGGGCACCCGAGCGGCACCACGTTGCAGCGCGTGGACATCGGCCAGCCCCAGGGGTTCGTGCTCACGCCACTTGATGGTGCCGACGAAGCCCACCGTGGTTCCCGGGCTCTTGTCGGTGCCCACCAGATCGATCTCCGGGTTGTTGTTGCGCGGCCACCAGCCGCCGATCCGGCTGACCTCGGGCCAGCGCTCATCCGGTAGGAGCCTGCTCAGTGCCTCCCGCACCACCGGCTCGACGGCGCGGCCACGCCACGAGGTGTAGCCAGCCTGGAAACGGGCGAAGGCCAGATCAGGACGTCCGCGGTCCACCTCCGCGATGGCTGGGGCCACGAAGGCCAGCCAGAATCTCAGCGACGGGTCCGCGACCCGCCATCTACGGTCCTTGAGGGCCGCCCGGGTGGACAGCGGTTCGTCGTAGGCCACCATCCGCTTGTGCAGCAGCAGTTCCAGGGCGCGGTCGAAGGATGCGGCTGACAAGGTGCCGTGGAGGGAGTTGAGGATACCCGCCCGGACCCGTTCCCCCTTGCCGCCGATTGCGCTGAGCACGGCCCGGGCGTGGGATTCCGGCGGGAACTCGGATTCGAGTGCCCGCCCACCGGCGACCACGAGGGCGCTCGTGGAGCGCTGGAAGGAGGCCTGGACGAACTCCTCCGGGCTCAGCCCGGGTTTCCACTCCTGGGCGATGAGTGGCGCTCCTCCGGTGATGAGGAAGGCATCGAAGGCCGCCGCCCCAGTCAGCCCCGTCATGGTTGCGACATCGTGCGGGGTGAGGGCCCGCAGCAGCATCTCGGTGGCCCGACCGTGGAAGGGCTGGTCGTGGCGCATCAGCGCCTCCATCATGCTGAGATCACTGCCCAGCAGCAGGAGCAGCACCGGCCTGCGGGAGAGCTCCTGGTCCCAGACCCGCTGCAGCTCACCCGCGCCTCCGGGCATCCCTTCCAGCAGCCAGGGAAGCTCGTCGATGACCACCACGCTGGGCACATCCGTCGGCAACGCTGCCGCCAGCAGTCGGAGCGCTGCGGTGAGGGTGCCCGGGGTGTTCCCCTCCGCCAGGAAGGCGTTCGGCAGCTCGGAGGTGGCGATGGCCTGGGCGAACAGGCTGAGTTCTTCACGCTGCGGGGCCGAGCGCGCGGCCTGGAAGTAGACCGCCGGAACCCCCAGGCGCCGCAGCAGCTCGGTGGCGAGCCTGGACTTGCCGACCCGTCTCCTGCCTCGCAGCATCACGGCCACTCCCGCATCGGCGCGGCCGCCCTGCCGCACCACGTCGAAACAGGCGGCCAGTTCCCGCAGCTCCTGCTGCCGCCCCACGAATCCCGTCACGGCACCTCCTCAGGTTCTCAGAAACAATACAATAGTTTTTGACACTATTCCTCGAGCTTGTCCGGTGCCCACTGGAACTCCTCCTCCCTGAGGTAGGCCGAGGGCTCATCGACGGCTCGCAACAGCACGGGGGTGAGCAGCATCTTCGCCTCGTGTCCCGCGAAGGAGCGGCGATAGCTGCCGACGTCGCGCCATCGACCGAGGAGCGCCCACAGCCCCTGCTGGTCCAGATTGTGGACCACCTCCACCCACTCGCAACCCGGCGAGTTCCGCCAGTGCTCCGCCACGCGATGCAGCCCCTGCACCAGCTGGGGATCAGCATCCGCGAATCGTGAAATGACAAACATGAGGACACCCTACGACGCGGGAGGCGGTTGAATTCACCCCTCGATTCTGTGATAGTCGTTCTCATGAAGTCACCTGTTCTTGTACTGGCGGCTGCCGCGACACTGTTCCTCGCAGCCTGTTCCTCCGGCGGTCAGCCCGAAACTTCTCCCTCCGCCTCAACCGATCCGGCCATGAGCTCCGCAGCCGCAGAGGCCAACCCTGCGGCTGACGCCCTCAAGGTGTCCGTGGCCTTCTACCCCATTGAGTTCGCCGCCTCCAAGGTCGGGGCGGACAAGATCGCAGTCACCACTCTCACCACGCCCGGGACCGAGCCCCACGATCTCGAGCTCACCCCGCAGCAGATCGCCGGCCTGGACGAGGCCGACCTGGTGGTCTACCTGGGAGGCTTCCAGCCCGCTGTGGACAAGGCGGTCGAAGCCTCCAAGGCCAAGCACAAGCTCGATCTGGCGACGGTCATCGACCTGCATCCCATCTCCGCCGACGGTCACGACCATGACCACGGCGACGAGAAGGGCCATGACGATCACGCCGACGACGAGGGGCATGACGACCACGCCAGCGAGGAAGCCCACGATGACCACGATCACGGTGGAGTCGATCCCCACTACTGGCTGGACGCCACGTTGATGGCCAAGTCCGTGGACGCCATCGCTGCCGGGCTCGGCACCATTGACGCCACGAACAAGGAGACCTACGAGGCCAACGCGAAGTCCACCGTCGCTGAGCTCACCGCGCTGGACGAGGAGTACAAGGGCGGACTCGCCACCTGCTCGGTGAGGACCGTCATCACCACCCACGCGGCCTTCGGATATCTGACGGAGCGCTACGACCTCAAGCAGGTGGGCATCTCGGGCCTGTCCCCCAACGAGCAGCCCTCCCCCGCCAGGATCGCGGAGGTGCAGCAGGAGGCGAAAGAGAACGGTGTGACCACCATCTTCTTCGAGACCCTCACCTCGCCGGAGGTCGCCCAGTCGATCGCCGGGGACCTCGGGTTGAAGACCGCCGTGCTCGACCCGCTGGAGGGTGTGACCCCGGACTCCCAGGGCACCGACTACCCGTCGATCATGAAGGCGAACCTCAAGTCGTTGCAGGAAGCGAATGGCTGCTCCTGACCAGACCCGCCTGGTGACCGCCGAGGGCTTGTACGTGGCCCTCGGCGGTCTGCCGATCCTGCGCGACGTGAGCCTCCACGTCGATGCCGGGGAGGCCGTGGCGATCCTCGGTCCCAACGGCTCCGGCAAGACCACGCTGCTGCGCACCCTGGTGGGGCTCAACGCCTTCCAGCAGGGCCAGCTCACCGTGTTCGACACCCCCATCCAGCGGTTCCGACAATGGCATCGCGTGGGCTATGTCCCCCAGCACTCCTCAATCAACGTCCAGAACGCCACCGTGAGTGAGGTCGTGCTGATGGGGCGGCTGGCCCATCACCGTCTCGGTTGGTTCTCCCGCAAGGATCGCCGGATCGCCCAGGAGGTCCTTGCCACGGTGGGGCTGGCCGACAGGGCGAAGTGGCCATTCGCTCCCCTGTCAGGAGGCCAGAAGCAGCGGGTGCTGATCGCTCGCGCGCTGGCCACCCGCCCGGAACTGCTCGTGATGGACGAACCGCTCGCGGGGGTGGACCTCGACAGTCAGGCCGCCCTGGCAGAGCTGCTCTCCTCGCTGCGTGATCAGGGCCTGGGAATTGCCGTCGTGCTGCACGAGACCGCCGTGATGACTGATGTGCTGGACCGTGAGATCAGGCTGTGCGACGGCCGGATCGTGACCCACATCGACCCCATTGTTCCCACCAACGCACCCGCACGGGCCGTCTCCCCCCTCGGCCTGGAGGACCCCCTCGGAGGCACGACGTGAACCTGCTCGACTACCCGTTCATGCAGCGAGCCCTCATCGCGGCTGCCCTGAGCGGTCTGGTGGCCCCTGCCATCGGGATGTACATCGTCCAGCGGAGGCTGTCCCTGCTCGGTGACGGCCTCGGGCACGTCGCCATCATGGGGGTGGGGCTGGCCCTGCTGACCGGCTGGGCCCCGCTGCCGATGGCCGTGGTGACCTGCGTCGTCGCCGCGGTTGTCGTCGAGCTGCTGCGCCAGAGCGGAAAAGCCTCCGGTGACCTCGGTCTGGCGGTGCTGTTCTACGGCGGCATCGCCTCCGGTGTGATGATGGCCGGTCTCGCCGGGCAGGGAACGGCCGGGTTGTCGGCCTTCCTGTTCGGGGCACTGACCTCGGTCAGCCAGGCCGACCTGTGGGTGATCGCCGGGCTCGGGGTGGCCATCGCGCTGTTCGCCGTGGGGCTGTGGCCCCGGCTGTTCGCGATCTGCGCCGACGAGGATTTCGCCCGGGTGCTCGGAATGCGCGTGAGGCTGCTCAACCTGCTCGTGGTCGTGGTGGCCGCGATCACCGTCACCATCTCCATGCGCACCGTCGGCCTGCTGCTCATCAGCGCCCTCATGGTGATCCCCGTGGCCACCTCCCAGCAGCTGTTCGTCAGCTTCCGCTCCGCCCTGCTCGGGGCGATGGCGGTGGGAGTGATCGCAGCGGTCGGTGGCACCGTCGGCTCGTACCATCTGAACACCGCGACCGGAGCCACCATCGTGGTCACCGCCATCGTGTTGCTGGGGATGGCCACCGCCGTGGGCACGCTGATCCAGCGGCGCAGTCGCCGGGTGGTGTTCATCCCCGATCACGGTGAACATCCGCATATTCCCGCTGAGCCCCACTCCGATGCCCGGCGCTCTTCCGGTAAGGTGACGGTCATCCAGCACGGTGACCACCTGGACGAAATCGTGGGGGTTCACCGACATGCCCGGCACGGAGACCACTATGACGAGCACTAACACCCGCAACACCTGGCAGCGGGCCGCGATTCGCGCCCTGTTGGCGAACACGGAGGAGTTCCGTACCGCAGCCCAGATCCATGCGGAGTTGCGCCACGTGGGCGACAAGGTCGGCCTGGCCACCGTCTACCGGGCGCTGCAGACCATGAGTGACAACGGTGATCTCGACGTGCTGCGCACCCCGGAGGGTGAGGCGGCCTACCGGATGTGCTCCAGCGGGCACCACCACCACCTGGTGTGCCGTTCCTGCGGCACAGCCGTCGAGATCGCCGGGGAGGCCGTGGAGCGCTGGGCCAACGAGGTGGCACAGGAACACGGCTTCAGCGATGCCGGCCACGACCTGGAGATCTTCGGGCTGTGCCGCAGCTGCACCAAGGGCTGACCTCGACACTTCACAGAGCACTTCCCTCCAGGAAGGGCAGGGATCGAAGGGAGCGGTCCAGGTGCCAGCCTGCGAAGGCCCCCACGATGCCGTGGGCCCGGGACCGCAGGTTGGGGGCCACCGCGCAGACGTGGTCCCAGTCCCCCGCCAGCAGCGCCCCGATGAGGGCGAGCAGCTCAGGGCTGGCCGAGGCCGACCCCTGGGCCCGGCAGGTCGGGCACACCGCACCACCGAGCTGGGGGGAGAACCACCTGAGGTCCTCGGTGTCACCGCAGCTCACGCAGGCCTGAACCGTCGTGGCCCAGCCCGCCGCGGCCAGGGCGCGCAGCAGGTAGGAATCGACCACCGCCATCGCCGGGAGCTGGCCGCGCCCCAGCGCGATGAGCGCCCCCAGCAGGAGCCGGTACTGGCTCAGCGACGGGGAACGGTCCTCGCTCACGATCCGATCCGCGGCCTCCACCAGCACCTGGGCCGCACAGAATCGGTCGTAGTCGGAGCCGAGCATCGGTGGGTGCAACGACTCCACCTGGGTGATGGTGTCCAGCGATCCGCGCCCCTCGACCAGCTGGACGTCCACGTGGCTGAACAGCTCCAGCCGGGCCCCGAACTTGGAGCCGCTGCGCCGCACCCCCTTCGCCACGGCACGGACCTTGCCGTACTCGCGGGTGAACAGCGAGATGATCCGGTCAGCCTCCCCCAGCTTCCAGGTGTGCAGCACGACGGCCTCGGTGCGGTAGGTGCGCATGGGATCAGGACTCGTCGTGCTCGTGGGAGGACTGGACCTCCACCACACCGGGTATCTGGGCCAGCGTGTGGATCAGTGGGGCGAAGGAACCGCCCTGGCTGTGCAGCTCGATCCGCACCCGCTGTGTGGGGAAGGGCACATCGTCGGAATCGTGGGGCAGCACCTTGAGATGATCCATCATCACCGCGTGGTCGCCGATGGCGGTCATGATGTCGCGCAGCACCCCCTTGCCGTCACGGTAGGTGATCCACACCGTCTCGACGGTGGAACGGGCGTGTGGCAGGCGACGTCGCAGCGGCTGCAGGCCGACGACCGCCAGCATGTAGAGCACCGTCCCGGCAATCGCGATGTCGATGGTCCCGGCCCCTGCCGCCATCCCGACCGCCGCGACCAGCCAGATGCAGGCCGCAGTCGTCAGGCCCCGCACGGAGTCGCGACGCACGAAGATGAGCCCGGCTCCCATGAAACCGATCCCGGAGACGATCTGGGCCGCCACCCGGGAGCCGTCCACATTGGTGACGGTCAATCCTGGCAGCAGCCACTCACCGTGCCGGGAGACCGCGGTGAACAGCGCCGACCCCAGTCCGACCAGCGCGCAGGTCCTGATCCCCGCCGGTTTCGAGTTGAACTCCCGCTCCAGCCCGATGGCCGCCGACAAGACGGTGGCCAGGGCCAGCTCCGCGATGACCATCCAGTGCACTGACCCCTCCTTGTCCTCGACCGAGCAGAGGACCAGTCTATGGGCCGGATCACTCAGCCTTGGCAGAGTGTGGTCTCCAGTGTGTCCTCCAGCTGTGCGAACAAGGGCATGATCCGTTCCACATCAGTCGGGTCCTCGACGAGCGCGAGAGGAATTGCCGTGGTCACCAGGGTCATGGCGGTCCCATCGGGTCCAACGGCGTTGATGCTCTGGTACCCATGGATGGTTCCCCCGTGTCCCCAGGCCTCGCCGCAGCTCAGCGAACTCTTGATCAGTCCCAGCCCGTACTCACTGCCCTCCTGATCCGTGGTGACGGTGCGCTGCATCTCGGCCAGGCTCTCCGCCGAGAGCAGGGTGCCATCGAGCAGGGCCTGGAAGAAGATGTTGAGCTCTCCCGGGGTCGAGACCATGGAACCGGCCGCCCACCCCCAGGCCGGTTCCATCTCCGTGACATCGACCAGCTCCCCCGAGACGTCGCGATGATAGCCCTGCGGATGCGCACCCCGAAGGAACCGCTCACCAGGATGGGGCATGTAGGTGTTGTGCAGTCCGAGGGGCTGCACGATCCGCTGGTCGATCTGCTCACTCACCGTGCGTCTGGTCACCTTCTCGATGAGCATTCCCAGCACGATGTAGTTCGTGTTGGTGTAGGCGTAGCGGTCACCGGGCTCGAAGGCAGCTGGTTTGGCCAGGGCGACATCGAGCAACTCCCGGGGAGAGAGGTAGTCGTTGCGATGCTCGATGAAGTCCCCTGTCGGCACCACGGTGTCGGTGTACTCCGGCAACCCTGAGGTGTGTTGCAGCAGCTGACGCACCGTGATCCGTGAGCCGTCGACGCCTTCGCCCCGAAGCAGACCCGGTAGGTGGGTCTCCACCGGCTCATCGAGCTGCACCCGGCCCTCCTGGACCAGCTGCATCACCACCACCGCCACGAAGGTCTTGGTGTTCGACCCGATGCGCACCTGCCCGTTCACCGGGGCCGACGCGCCAGTGTCCTTGTCCCCGAGGCCCACGGCCACCCCGGTGGAGCCGCCCTGGGCATCAGTGACGGTCGCCAGGACAGCCGGGTATCCCACCTCCAACAGGGCGCCCATCCGGGTCTGCAGGGACTGCTCCGACGGTGTTGCCGCAGCAGGGACAGTGGTCAGGCCCGTCATGCCGAGCCCGAGGGCTCCGATCAGCGACGCTGCCACAAGGCGTGTGGAGTGGCTTCGGTACGGTGTGTTGTTCACAGTGTTCATACCCTCAATCCTTCCCACCGTGGGCTCGGGGGACCATGGGGGCAGCTGGTCAAATCCCTGTCCGGGTGGCTTCATGAGATGGTGCCCGCAGCCCGACATGACTTTCGCAACAGGCCCTAGGCTGTGCTCATGGCTCCTCTTGCTCCCACCCCCCACCCTTCTGGCGCCCGTCCCCCGGCGCTTCCCTCGACCAAGCTGCCGAAACACGTGGCCATCGTCATGGATGGCAACGGCCGGTGGGCCAAACAGCGGGGTCTGAAACGCACGGAGGGCCACGCCCGGGGGGAGGCCGCCCTGCTGGATGTCATCCACGGGGCCATCGAGCTGGGCATCCCCTATCTCTCGGCCTATGCCTTCTCCACCGAGAACTGGAAGCGCTCCCCCGACGAGGTGCGCTGGCTGATGGGCTTCAACCGCGACGTGATCCACCGTCGCCGTGACGAGCTGCACGCCCTGGGGGTGCGCATCCGGTGGGCCGGGAGGCGGCCCCGGCTGTGGGGTTCGGTGATCCGGGAGCTGGAGGAGGCCGAGGCGCTGAGCCAGCACAACTCCACCCTCACCCTCCAGTTCTGCGTCAACTACGGCGGCCGCGCGGAGATCGTGGACGCAGCCCGCGAGATCGCCCGGCTCGCCAAGGAGGGCAGGCTGGACCCCAACCGCCTCACCGAGGAACGGTTCCGGCGCTTCCTCGACGAGCCGGAGATTCCCGATGTCGATCTGTTCCTGCGCTCGTCGGGGGAGCAGCGCACCTCGAACTTCCTGCTGTGGCAGTCGGCCTACGCCGAGTTCATCTTCATGGATCGGCTGTGGCCGGACTTCGACCGCCGGGACCTGTGGGCAGCCGTCGAGCAGTACGTCACCCGGGAGCGACGCTTCGGCACCGCCTGAAAGGGCGCACGGTGCGGTTCAGAACGGCGCGGCTCAGAACAGCACCGTGGACAGCCGACGGCGCGCCTTCAGCACCTCGGGGGCGCTGCGACCCACGATCTCGAACAGCTCCAGCAGCCGCACCCGGATGGTCTCCTTGTCCTCCGGGCCCACCTCCGCGGCGAGCCCGAGCAGCCGGTCGAAGGCGGCTTCATTCGCCCCCTGGATGACCTCCAGGTCCGCGGCATCCAGTTGCGCTGCGATGTCATCGGGACGCTCCTTGGCGGCACTCACCACTGCAGCCCCGTCGAAGTTCACCGAGCGGGCCAACAGCGCCGCCTGGGCACGCCCGGCGATCACCTCGGGATCCCCGGGGGTGGCCGCCAGCAGCGCGTCGAACTCCTCGACCGCCTGGGCGTAGTCCCCCGCTGCCAGGGCTGCATCGGCCTTGTCGAAACGGGGATCAGCCTGGGGAGCCTGCTCCTGAGCACTCGGCGCCATCCCGATGGGCTGGGCCCGGCCGGTCAGCCCGTTGGCCACCGCGACCTGGGCCACCTGGTCCAGCATCGCAGCGATCTCGGCACGCTCCCGGGTGCCCTGGAACAAGGGGGCCAACTGCCCGCCGATCAGGGCAACCACCGTCGGCACGGCCGCGATTCCCAGCGCCTCGGCCAGGCGGGGCTCCGCATCGATGTTGACCCGGGCCAGCAGGAAACGACCATCGGCGGCGTTGACCACCTCGGCCAGGGCCTGGCCAACACCTTGGCCAGCCACGTCCTTGGCGGAGTGGAACTCCACGATCACCGGATGCTGCATGGACAGCCCCAGCAGCTGCTGGAACCCGGCCTCGGTGACATCGGTGACATAGGTCGCGGTGGCGCCCCCGGGAGCCGCCGCAGCGGTGGCCTTCGAGGCGAGCGCGGACAGGTCGACGGCACCGGGACGTGAGAAGTTCGGGTCACTCATGCCCCCAATCTTGTCGGGCCTGACCAAATCGGACAACCGGGGATGCAAGGATGGGGTCATGGCACACGAGCGCGCGGGCCAGGTGGCCCAGGAATCCGATCTCATCGACGTCGAGGCCCTGCTGGCGGCCTACCACGACCGGGTCCCCGACCCGGAAAACCCCGATCAGCGGGTCACCTTCGGGACCTCCGGGCACCGGGGCTCCAGCCTGGACCTGGCCTTCAACGACCTGCACATCGCCGCAACCACCCAGGCCATCGTCGAGTACCGACGCGGCCAAGGTGTCGCAGGCCCCCTGTTCATCGGCAAGGACACCCACGCGCTGTCCCTGCCAGCCTGGACCACCGCCATCGAGGTGCTGGTGGCCAACGACGTGGTGGTGCTGGCCGAGCGGGAGGACGAGTACACCCCCACCCCGGCGGTCTCCCGGGCGATCATCCGCTACAACCGGGAGCATCCCGACAAGGTGGCCGACGGCATCATCGTGACCCCCTCCCACAACCCGCCCCGCGACGGCGGGTTCAAGTACAACCCGCCCACCGGCGGCCCGGCTGACACCGATGCCACCAGCTGGATCGCAGCCAGGGCCAACGAGCTCATGGCCAGCCCCGGCCAGATCCGCCGGATGTCCTACGCGAAGGCTTCCCCACGGGTGAACCGCTACGACTACCGCACGCCGTACTGCACGGAGCTGGCGGCGGTGCTGGACCTCGAGGCCATCGCATCGGCCGGGGTCAGGATCGGGGCCGACCCGATGGGCGGGGCCTCCGTCCAGTACTGGCAGCACCTGGCCGAGCACGCGGGGCTGAACCTCACCGTCGTCAACCCCGAGGTCGATCCGACGTGGCGTTTCATGACCCTGGACACCGACGGCAAGATCCGCATGGACTGCTCCTCCCCCGACGCGATGGCCTCCCTGATCGCCAATCGGGATCGCTTCGACATCGCCACGGGCAACGACGCGGATTCCGACCGGCACGGGATCGTGACCCCTGACGCCGGCCTGATGAATCCCAACGCCTTCCTCGCGGTGGCGATCAACCACCTGTTCACGCACCGTCCCGGCTGGTCAGCCGATGCCGGGGTCGGCAAGACCCTGGTCTCGAGCTCCATCATCGACAAGGTGGCGGCGAAGATCGGGCGTCGTCTGGTGGAGGTCCCCGTCGGGTTCAAGTGGTTCGTTCCCGGCCTCACCGACGGCTCGCTCGGCTTCGGGGGCGAGGAGTCCGCCGGGGCCTCCTTCCTCGACCGCGAGGGCCGCACCTGGACCACCGACAAGGACGGCATCCTGCTGGCCCTGCTGGCCAGCGAGATCCTGGCGGTCACGGGACGCTCCCCCAGCCAGCTCTACTCCGACCTGGAGGCCGAGTTCGGCACCTCCTGCTACGCCCGGGTGGACGCTGATGCCGACCGGGAGCAGAAGGCCCGGCTGGCCGCACTCTCCGCTGCGGATGTCTCGGCGACGGAGCTGGCCGGTGAACCGATCACCGCGATCCTCACCACAGCCCCCGGCAACGGGGCACCGATCGGCGGAATCAAGGTGACCACCGAGTCCGGCTGGTTCGCGGCACGCCCCTCCGGCACCGAGGACAAGTACAAGATCTACGCCGAGTCGCTGCGCGACGCCCAGCACCTGGCCCAACTCCAGGTCGAGGCAAAGGTCGTCGTCGACGCCGCCCTCCAGGGCTGAACCGGATGCGGCTGCAGGGATTCAGACCCCTGCAGCCGCATCCGAGTCCCGCATCTCCATCTTCTTGCGCAGACCCGAACGCTGGATGACCTCCTGGATCTTCAGGTCCCGCTTCCCCGGAGCCGCGATGTAGCGGATCTCCCGAAGCCCCTGGGCCTGGGCGGCCGACTCGAAGACCAGGTGGCCGTAGTCGAGAATCTTGCCCCAGAACGGCTGCTCCATCGAGATATCAAGAATTCGGGTCATCGGCATCGTCGCCAGATGGGTGTTGAACACCCCGTGGATGCGAAACACCCGCATGTTGGTGATGACGAATCGGTCCATGTGGTAGACGTGGGCCTTCCACATCCCCAGGGCCAGCACACCGAGCCCCAACAGCATCGGGATCCAGAACAGCCCGCCCATGTAGGTCATCAGGATGAACAACGGAATGCTGGTGGCCATGAGCAAGGCCCACGGCACCACCACCACCCAGTGCTTCTGGACGTTGTCGATGACCCGCTCGCCCTCCTCGTCGAGGAGATGCTGGTCCACGTCGGGGTCCAGCATCGCACCGATCAACCCCGCCATGACGAGGCCTACCGGTTTGCGAGCTGGTTGAAGAACCTCGCGATGGACTCAAATCCTCCGAAGAAGGCCTTGACCGCGTTCGCGGCGTCCTCAGGCCGGGTGAAGAGATAGAAGACCACGAAGGACACGCCAAGCACGACAAGGACCTTCTTGATCCAGCCAACCATGATGCCTCCAGGTCTCAGGGTGGGAAGAGGGCTGCAACCAACACCCACCAGTGTGCCACGTAGCCGGGAGTTCGCAGGCCGACGCGCCGCCGGGGCCTCTCGGGGACCCGGCTGGGGGCTCGGACGACAGGGGTGGAAGAATGTGCCTCATGGAGAATCAAGACCTGTTCATCTGCATCGATCACGTCGGCCTGGCCGTCCCTGACCTCGACGAGGCCATCAAGTTCCACACCGAGGTCCTCGGCTGGCGGGAACTCCACCGTGAGGTCAACGAGGAGCAGGGCGTGGCCGAGGCCATGATCGGCACCGGAGACCAGGGAGAGGAGAACGGCAAGATCCAGCTGCTCGCTCCCCTGAACGAGGACTCCACCATCGCCAAGTGGCTGGGACGCAACGGCGGGCCCGGTATCCAGCAGCTGGCCTACCGCGTCCACGACATCGACCACGTCTGCGCGGTCCTGCGCGAGCGTGGCCTGCGACTGCTCTACCCCGAGCCCAAGCGTGGCACCGCGAACTCGCGCATCAACTTCGTGCACCCGAAGGATGCCGGTGGCGTGCTGCTGGAGCTCGTCGAGCCCGCCAAGGACGCCTCCCACTGAGCGATTTTCCCCGCCCCGGCCGGTGGCTCATCTGGAACCACCGGCCCTTCGGGGTCCACTCAGGGTAGGCTCAAGCTGTTCGTTCCGACGCCAGGAGACACACATGACCGACGCCCGCACCGATCACGACGAGTCGTCACCCGGGCTGAACCTGTTCGACGCCCCGGCCGCCGCAGCAACCAGCGGCTTCCCGACGACGATGCTCGGCTATGACCGTCAAGCCGTGGACCAGTACGTCCGCGAGACCGAGAACCGGATCGTGGAACTCAAGGTGCAGTTGCGGGAGCAGAAGCTCACGACGGATCATGTCCAGGAGCAGGTGGGGACGACTGACTTCGGGCGGCTCGGGGCCCACACCCGTGGACTGCTCGAGGCCGCGGAGGCCCAGGCTGCCGAGCTCGTGAGGCAGGCCGAGGAGGAGGCGGACCGCATCCGTTCGGAGGCCAGGCGCGCGGCGGCTGAGACCCGCGAAGCCGCCCAGCAGGAAGCTGACGACGTCCGACTGACCGGGCTGTCCAGCCTGCGCAAGCTCCGCCAGGAGCAGGCCGAGGCTGGACAGGCCGCCCTGGAGGCCGCCCGCCGGGACGCCCACCTGATCCGTGTCGAGGCGGAGGCCCGCGCCAAGTCCCTCATCGAGGAGACCGAAACCAAGATCGCAGCCGAATCCGAGGCCGCCCGGGTCCAGGCCGCACGTCTACGCCAAGAGGCGGAACGTGACGCCGTGGCCACCAGGCTCGCCGTCGAGAACGACACCACCCAGGCGCTGAAGAAGCAGCAGGATGCCGCCGATGCGGCCGAGAAGACCGTGAACACCCACCTGGAGCGGGCCCGTCAGATGGCCGACGAGGCCGTCAAGCAGCTGGAGACCGCCCGGTTGGAGAGCCTGGGCATCCGTGAGACCGCCATCACTGAGGCGGAGGAGCTCAGGGTTGCCGCCACCCGGGAGTGTGAAGAGAGCTTGGCGACGATGCGCCAGGAGCTCAGCGACAAGCGCGCCGAGCTGGAGGAGCAGATCGCCTGGCGCAAGGAACAGCTGGAGCGTGAGATCGCTGCCCTCACGGCGCGACGTGCCTCGATCGTGGCCTCCATGCAGAACCTCAAGGCCATCGCCGCGGAGGCCGAGGCCGCCCCCGAGGACGAGGAGACCATCCCCCAGCTGCGCAACACCGAGAAGGCCACGTGAGCTCCCCTGAGCAAGACCCCTCGACCACACCTGAGGGCTCGCCCGAGGACGAACCGACGCCTCAGACTCCGGCCGTACCGGACTCCCCCACCGAGCCCCCCGTGCAGCGTCGCCGTCGCGGCCTGTTCAGTCGCCGCAACGCGAAGGTACCGAGGGATGACCAACAGACCCGCTCCTGGGGCAGCAGGGCGCGGGGCCACCTCGAAGGCCTGCTCGGCAATGCCGGGCGCGGTGCCCGTCAACTGCTGACCCCGACCCCGGAGCCGCAGAACCTCCCAGTGCCTCCCATCATCGTCAACAACGATTCCCCCCGGCTGCTGTCCTACTCCCCCTTCAGCATCGGTTTCATCGGTGCGCTCGGTGTGCTGTTCGCCATCGCTCTGATCGGTGCTGCAATCCGAGTGCAGCACGTCCTGGTGCTGGTGGTGCTCTCGCTGTTCCTGGCCCTGGGGTTGAACCCTGCCGTGGAGTTCTTCACCCGACGGCGGGTCCCGCGCCCGATCGCCGTCTTCGTGGTCACGATGGCGCTGCTGGGAGTGGTGGTCCTCGGGATCACCGCCATCGTCCCTGTACTCAGCACCCAGGTGCAGTCGCTGACCAACCAGGTGCCCCATTGGTTGGAGATGCTGAACTCCAACGAGCAGATCGCGACCTGGAACCGCGAGTACGACATCATCAACCAGGTCAAGACCTACATCACCTCCGGCAACATCGTCCAGAACCTGTTCGGCGGCATCTGGGGAGCTGGCGTGCTGCTGGCCAACCTCATCTTCTCGCTCATCATCACGCTGGTGTTGACGATCTACTTCCTGGCCTCGCTGCCACTCATCAAGGAGGCCATCTACAAGATGGCCCCGGGGTCGCGTCGGGACCGAGCCCGTTACCTGGCCAACGAGATCTTCCGCGGCATCTCGGGCTACATCACCGGGATGTTCCTGATCGTGACGGTGGCCTCCGTGTGTGCCTACATCTTCATGAACATCATCGGGTTGGGGGCCTACTCCCTGGCCCTGGCCTTCGTCGTCGCGATGTTCTGCTTCATCCCCCTGGTCGGCTCCTCGATGGCGATGATCGCTGTCGCCCTGGTCGGTTTCGGCACCTCCCCCGCAACCGGGGTCGCCACCATCATCTACTTCTTGATCTACCAGCAGTTCGACGCCTACCTCCTCTACCCCACCGTCATGAAGCACACGGTGAAGGTGCCGGGAGCCCTGGTGGTGCTCTCCGCCGTCATCGGTGGCCTCCTGCTCGGTGTGATCGGGGCACTGATCGCCATCCCGACGACCGCCGCGATCCTGCTGCTCTACCGAGAGGTGCTGCAACCCCATCTCGATGCGAGCTGAGACCAGAACCGGTGAGGTAGGTTTGGCCTGTGCGCCTCATGATTGCCCAGTGCCAGGTTGACTATTCCGGTCGACTCACCGCCCATCTCCCGATGGCGAAGCGACTCATCATGGTCAAATCCGACGGCTCTGTCTCCATCCATGCCGACGACCGCGCCTACAAACCATTGAACTGGATGAGTGCCCCCTGCACCCTGACCATCAGCGAACCGGATGAGCTGGCCGAGGCCGCCGGTGCCTCCCAGCTGTGGCAGGTCCGTTCCAAGGACGGCGACACCCTGCGGATCGCCATCGGTGAGATCCATCTCGACGAGGAGCAGACCTTCGGAGCCGATCCCGGGCTGCAGAAGGATGGAGTCGAAGCCCACCTGCAGGCCCTGCTCGCGGAACACCCCGGAACCTTCGGTGAGGGCTGGAAGCTCGTCAAACGGGAGTACTACACTGCCATCGGTCCGGTGGACCTGCTGCTGCGGGACCCTGACGGCCTGCATGTCGCCGTGGAGGTGAAACGACGCGGTGAGATCGATGGTGTAGAGCAACTGACCCGCTACCTGGAACTGATGAACCGCGATCCCCAGATCGCCCCGGTCAGGGGGGTCTTCGCAGCCCAACAGATCAAGCCCCAGGCAGCCACGTTGGCAGCCGACCGTGGCATCGCCTGCCAGCTGCTCGACTACGACGCACTGCGCGGCATGGACAACGCCGAGGAGCGGTTGTTCTGATGGCCCGCCGCCCGTCGAAGCACCTGCGCCCACCGCGTCCCCTGGACACCTCCCGCGCCGCCCGACGCGAACACAGGCAGGCCGGTTCCTACATGGTGCGCGACGTGCCTGCCCATCGGGCCGAGAAGTCCTACACCTGTCCCGGCTGCCAGTCGGTCATCCCAGCGGGAATGGCCCACCTCGTCGCGTGGCCGGAGGAGCCCGGGCTTGGCTTCGCCTCAGGAATCGAACAGCGTCGTCACTGGCACACCCACTGCTGGAGGTTGCACCGATGATCCACTCCACGACGGTTGGCACCGGCCCCGTCCAGCTGGTCTTCCTGCACGGCCTGTTCGGGCGGGGCAAGAACTTCTCCCGGATCGCCGATGCCCTGTCCGATCTCGCGACCTGCCACCTGGTGGATCTTCCCAACCACGGTTCTTCCTCCTGGACCATCGACTTCTCCCTGGACGGGCAGGCCTACCACATCGCCTCTTGGATCGCAGACCACCTCACCGACCCGGTCTCCGTCATCGGCCACTCCCTGGGCGGCAAGCTCGCGATGCGGCTGGCACTGAGCTACCCGGAGGCGGTGGAGCGCCTCATGGTCGTGGACATCTCACCGACGCGCAGTGAGGGGCCCGCCAGTTTCGCCCCGCTGGTCGCCGCGATGCAGGGCCTCGACCTGGAGAACCTGACCAGCCGCAGCGCAGCCAGTGACCTCCTGAAGGCGGAGATCCCCGACCCCGTGGTCCGTGGTTTCCTGCTCCAGAACCTCCGCAAGGTGGCCACGGGCTGGACGTGGGATGCCAACCTGGACCTGCTCGGCGACTCGTTGTCGAAGATCGGCGGGTGGCCCCCGACCAGCGCGGTCTACGAGGGCCCGGTGTGGTGGGTCTCCGGGGGGCGTTCCCCCTATGTGCAGCCGGAGCACACCACCGACATGAAGAAGCTGTTTCCCCTGGTGGTCAGCATCCGGCTGAAACGTGCCGGACACTGGGTCCACGCAGAGGAACCCGAGGCCTTCATCACCTTGTGTCGGGAGTTCCTGGCCTCGGGTCCAGCACTCAGCCCAGCGTGACCGAGGTGATCTTCGCCTCCGCGATGGGGGTCATCCTGTCCGCCGCATCCACCCCTTGGGCCGCGATGCCCCGCACCACCTCGAGACCGGCCGCATCGACCTTCCCGAAGACCGCGTAGTCGGGAGGCAGCGGGGTGTTGTCCCACACGATGAACCACTGCGAGCCACCGGTCTCTGGCCCAGCGTTGGCCATCGCGACCGTGCCGGGTGGGTAGTTCACGTTGTCGTTGTCCACCTTCTCCAGCGAGGTCGTGTTCGGCGTGAGCTCATCGGGGATGGTGTAGCCGGGGCCGCCGGTTCCCCTGCCGCTGGGGTCCCCACACTGGAGCACGAAGATTCCATGATCCACGAGCCGATGGCAGGAGGTGTCGTCGAACCAGCCCTGCTGAGCCAATGAGACGAAGGAGTTGACGGTGCACGGCGCTGTCGCCCGATCCATCGTGATCTCCAGGTCCCCTGCGGTCATGTGCACGGTGACCTTCGCCTCGCCGGTGTTGATGACATCGTTCTCCGACGGCGGATCCACCGGCTTGACCGGCTCCCCGGCGAGAGGGTAGGCGCAGGCTGAAGCCCGGGTGACCCCCTCCTGTTCGGGACGAGGAGCGGAATCATTGGCATTCGTACAACCGATCAGCACGACGGCAGTGGCCATCACTGGGGCAGCATGTCGAAGCTTCATGGCCGGTATCTTACGGAATGCCCTTGCTCACAGGCGGTTGACGGGCCGCCACGTACAATCCCGTGAACACTCTAAGCTTGGGGCATGGTGAATCTCACACGGATCTACACCCGCACGGGAGATGCCGGGAACACGCGCCTGTCGGACAATGCCGAGGTGCCGAAGACCGATCTCAGGGTGGAGGCCTACGGAGCGGTGGACGAGACCAACTCGTGCCTCGCCGTCGCCCTCTCCCACGGCGGGCTACCGGAGCGGGTCGTGGAGATGCTGGACCTCATCCGCAACGAGTTGTTCGATGTCGGCGCCGACCTCAGCACCCCCAAGCATCCCTCTCCGCCCTGGCCACCGCTTCGGATTGAGCAGGCCTCCATCGATCGGCTGGAGGCCTGGTGTGACGAGCTGGGGGCGGCGCTGCCAACGTTGCGTTCCTTCATCCTCCCCGGCGGTTCCCCCGCTGTCGCGGGGTTGCACCTGGCGCGCACCACCTGCCGCCGTGCCGAGCGGATCGCCTGGCGCGCGGTCGAGACCCACGGGACCGAGCCCTCGCCCGAGAAGGGGATGGGGGGGATCAACGTCCTGGCGGTGACCTATCTGAACCGGTTGAGCGATCTGCTGTTCATCATGTGCCGGGCTGCTGCGGGCAGCGACGGCGATGTCCTCTGGGTACCGGGTACCGACCGCGAGCCCCCACAACAACACTCAGGGCGGTGAATCCGCACTTCCTGGCACCCAGTGGCTCCCGGGTGGTGCCGATTCCAGCCAGGCCATGAGCGCCATGACGTTCTCCAGATCCATCGCCAGAGTGTGCTCGTGGCCGGTGACCCGGTCTCTGATCCGTACCACCCAGGACTGATTGAACAACGTCACCTCCTCCACGGGGGTGGCGGCCCGACGATGCAGCCACACCGTTGTGGCCCTGGGGAAGGAGCGTGTCGGCCGCAGCGAGAAGGAGAAGGCGCGGTACCAGTCCAGGCGGTCGTCACGGTAGCGCCCGAAGCCGAGCGCCCACCCGGCCTCTGGCGGGTGCTCCCGCATCCGGTGCGCACAATCAAAAAGGCCGCCCTGGTTGGAGAGCCAGCGGCGGCGTGCATAGAGCAGGACCAAGGGAAGCAGACAAACAGCGATGATGCCCACGATCACCCCAAGCGTCGTCCAACCCATGAGTGAAAAGATAGCGGCAACATCGTCATCTGACGAGATGGGGGCAACACCGATGCCGGTGTTGCCCCCAAAAGAACGACAGGCGCGAAGGCTCAGACCCCGCTGGCTCGCTCCCCCGCCCGGATCTGGGCGTTGAGGATGTGAAGCCGGTGGACCTGCTCATCGGTGGCATCTCCCTCGTTGCGCAGCCGTCGCAACTCGTGTGCCTCCTGCTGCGCGGCCTCGAGGGAGACCTCCTCGGCCAGCCGAGCCTCCTGGCTGAGGATGCGCACGTACCCGTGGGCCACGGCCAACAGTCCCTGCCCGATGGCGAGGATCTCAGTTCGCCCATCGACGGAGACCACCTCGACCATGCATGGCACCAGGGACGCCATGATCGGCTCATGGCCCGGCAGGATGCCGATGTCTCCCTCCTCGGTGCGGGCAATGACGTTGACGACATCGCCCTGCCACACCAAGCGGTCGGCAGCGACGACCTCCAGCTTCAGCGGCTCGCGTTCCACGCTCACAGGTCCTTCTGCATCTTGTTCCAGTTCGCCATGACATCCTCCATGCCACCGACGTTGAAGAACGCCTGCTCCGCGATGTGGTCCACGTCACCACGGCAGATCATCGAGAAGCCCTCGATGGTGTCTGCCAGCGGCACGGTGGAGCCCGGGATGTTGGTGAACTTCTCTGCCATGTAGGTGTTCTGGCTGAGGAACTGCTGGATGCGGCGGGCCCGGTTGACGATGATCTTGTCCTCCTCGGACAGCTCGTCGATACCGAGGATCGCGATGATGTCCTGGAGCTCCTTGTTGCGCTGCAGGATCTGCTTGACCCGCACCGCGGTGTCGTAGTGCTCCTGCCCGATGTACTGCGGGTCCAGGATGCGCGACGACGAGGACAACGGGTCCACGGCCGGGTAGAGACCACGCGAGGCGATCTCACGGCTGAGCTCCGTCGTCGCATCCAGGTGCGCGAAGGTGGTGGCCGGCGCCGGGTCGGTGTAGTCGTCAGCGGGAACGTAGATGGCCTGCATCGAGGTGATGGAGTGACCCCGGGTCGAGGTGATGCGCTCCTGCAACTGCCCCATCTCATCCGCCAGGTTGGGCTGGTAACCCACCGCCGAGGGCATCCGGCCCAGCAGGGTGGAGACCTCGGAGCCCGCCTGGGTGAAGCGGAAGATGTTGTCGATGAACAGCAGCACGTCCTGGTTCTGGACGTCACGGAAGTACTCCGCCATCGTCAGCGCGGACAGTGCCACCCTCAAGCGGGTGCCGGGGGGCTCGTCCATCTGCCCGAAGACCAGCGCGGTGTCCTTGAGCACCCCGGCCTCGGCCATTTCGTTGATGAGGTCGTTGCCCTCACGGGTGCGCTCCCCCACACCGGCGAACACGGAGGTGCCGCCGAAGTTGTGGGCGATGCGGTAGATCATCTCCTGGATGAGCACCGTCTTGCCGACGCCTGCACCACCGAACAGACCGATCTTGCCGCCCTTGACGTAGGGGGTCAGCAGGTCGAGGACCTTGATACCGGTCTCCAGCATCTCGGTGCGGGACTCCAGCGAGTCGAACTCAGGGGCCGGACGGTGGATCGGCCACCGCTCGGTGATCTCGATGCTGGCCGGATCCACGTTGAGCACATCGCCGGTCACGTTCCACACGTGGCCCTTGGTGATGTCACCGACCGGCACGGAGATCGGGGCCCCGGTGTCCCTCACCTCGGCACCGCGACGCATCCCGTCGGTGGGTTTCAGGGCGATGGCACGCACCAGGTTGTCCCCGACGTGGAGCGCGGTCTCCATCGTCATCGTGCGCTTCTCGCCCATGACCTCGGTCTCCACCAGGAGCGCGTTGCCGATCTCCGGGATCTGGTCAGCCGCGAACTCAACATCCACGACCGGACCGATCACCCGTGCGACCCGGCCAACGCCGACCGCAGCGGTCGAATCTGCTGTGGCAGTCATTTCTTTCCTCACTCGTTTCCGGCTGATTCGGCGAGCGCAGCAGCTCCACCGACGATTTCAGAGATTTCTTGGGTGATCTCCGCCTGACGGGCCTGGTTGGCCTCACGGGTCAGACGTTCGATCAGCTGCTGAGCGTTGTCCGTGGCCGACTTCATCGCCCGCTGCCGACTCGCCAGCTCCGATGCGCTCGACTGCAGCAGCAGCGCATGGATGCGGTTCGCGACATACATGGGCAGCACCCGGTCGAGCACCGCCTCGGGCGACGGCTCGAAGGCGTAGTGCGGCAGGATTCCGTCGTCATCCTCCGACTCGTCGGATTCCTCGACCACCAGGGGAAGCATCCGCAGCGCCACCGCCTCCTGCCGGAGCATCGAGACGAAGCGGGTCGCGACGATGTGGAGTTGATCCACACCCCCGTCCTCGTGGGGTCGAAGGAAGCGCTCGATGAGCACATCGGCGATCTCCTTGCTGTGCCCGTGCTCAGGTGCAGTGGAGAAGCCCGACCAGCTCTGCTCGATCTGACGGTCCCGGAACTCGTAGTAGGAGATCCCCTTGTTTCCCGTGACGTAGAGCACGGTCTCCTGGCCCTCGTCGTGCAGCCGGGTCATCAGCTGCTCCGCCACCTTGATGACATTGGCCGAGTAGGCACCCGCCAGGCCACGGTCCCCCGTGACGACCAGCATGGCTGAGCGGCGAGGTGGCTGGACGTCCTTGAGCAGCGGGTGCTCCAGGACGTGACCATAGGTCGCCAGCGCCGAGATCGCATGAATCATCGCCTCGTAGTAGGGGCGGGACTCCCGAACCGTCTGCTGTGCCTTCACGATGCGGGAGGCAGCGATCAGCTCCATGGCTCGAGTGATCTTCTTCGTGGCAGCGACGGAATTGCGCCGCTGCCTCAGTTCCCGCAGGCTGCTACCCATGGGGCCTCACCCTCGCTTCTTGCGGATGATCGTCTCTTGTGCGATGTCCTGCTCGTCAATCGGATCATGCTGCTCGACCCCGACCAGAAGGTTCCCGTCCGAGGTGCGGAAGAGCTGCTTGAAGTCCTTGAGCGCCGTGGTCGCGGCCTCCTTGAGGTCATCCCCGAAGAGCTTGGTCTCAGCGATGGTCTGGAGCACCTGACTGCTGTGCCTGAGGTGGTCGAGGAACTCCTGCTCGAAGCGGAGCACATCGGCAACCGGCACGTCGTCGAAGTGTCCCTCGACACCGGCCCACACGGAGACGACCTGGTCCTCGACGGCGTAGGGCGCGTACTGCCCCTGCCGCAGCAACTCCACCAAGCGGGCACCACGGTCCAGCTGCTGCCGGGACGCCGCGTCCAGGTCGGAGGCGAACATCGCGAAGGCCTGCATGTCGCGGTACTGGGCGAGGTTGATCTTCAGCGACCCGGAAACCGACTTCATGGCCTTGACCTGCGCGGCACCGCCGACTCGGGAAACCGAGATGCCGACGTCGATGGCCGGACGCTGGTTGGCGTTGAACAGGTCGGACTGCAGGAAGATCTGGCCATCGGTGATGGAGATCACGTTGGTCGGGATGTAGGCCGAGACATCGTTGGCCTTGGTCTCGATGATCGGCAGACCCGTCATCGATCCGCCCCCCAGCTCGTCCGAGAGCTTCGCGCAGCGCTCCAACAGGCGGGAATGGAGGTAGAAGACGTCGCCAGGGTAGGCCTCACGCCCCGGCGGGCGACGCAGCAGCAGCGACATCGCGCGGTAGGCCTCGGCCTGCTTGGTGAGATCGTCGAAGACGATGAGCACGTGCTTGCCCTGATACATCCAGTGCTGCCCGATGGCAGAGCCCGTGTAGGGGGCGATGTACTTGTAACCGGCGGGGTCCGAGGCCGGGGCGTGGACGATGGTGGTGTACTCCAGAGCACCTGCGGCCTCGAGCGTACCGCGCACCTCGGCGACGGTGGAGCCCTTCTGACCGATGGCCACGTAGATGCAACGCACCTGCTGCTTCGGGTCTCCGCTCTCCCAGTTCGCCTTCTGGTTGATGATGGTGTCGATGGCGATGGCGGTCTTGCCGGTCTTGCGGTCACCGATGATGAGCTGCCGCTGGCCACGCCCGATGGGGGTCATGGCGTCGATGGCCTTGAGGCCGGTCTGCAGCGGCTCACGGACCTCCTGGCGGTCCATGACACCGGCGGCCTGGAGCTCGAGGGCGCGCCGCCCCTCCAGGCCCTTGATCTCGCCGAGACCGTCAATGGGGTTGCCCATTGCATCGACCACACGGCCCAGGTAGCCGTCACCGACGGGAACCGAGAGCACTTCGCCGGTGCCGTGCACCACCGAGCCCTCGTCGATGCCCTCGGAGTCGCCGAGCACGACGACACCGATCTCTCTCTCGTCAAGGTTCAGGGCGATGCCCATGGTGCCGTTGTCGAAACGCAGCAGCTCATTCGCCATCGCCGAGGGCAGACCCTCGACCCGCGCGATGCCGTCACCCGAGGTGACGACGACGCCGACCTCGGTCTTGCTGGCAGCTGCGGGCTGGTACGACGAGACGAACTCGTCGAGCGCGCTACGGATCTCGTCCGGACTGATGGTGAGTTCAGCCATTGCGTCCTACTTTCGCTTCTCGCTTGGAGTTTTCAGTTCAGTTGCCGGCGGACATCGTCGAGCCGCGCGGCGATGGTGGATTCGTACACGTCAGACCCGAGGGTGACGCTCATGCCGCCGAGCACGGCCGGGTCAACCTCGAACTGGAGGAAGACCTTCCCATCGACCTGGGCCTCGAGGGCCTTGCGGAGCCGCTGCGTACGTGCGGCATCCAGCGGCCGGGCCACGACCACACGGGCGACCCGTTCCTGGGCCAGTTCCGCAGCCAGGGCGAGGTAGTGCCTCAACGTCAGCGCAACGGTCCGCTTCCGAGCGGCTGCAGCACGGCTGGCCAACGCCCTGGTCACCCCGGTGGCCTTGCCACTGAGAAGCCTGCCGATGAGCGAGCGGCGGTCCGCCAGGCTCCGGCCACGGTTGCGCAGTGCATCGGCCAGCTCGGGGGAACCGTCGATGGCGCTGGCGAACTGGTTCAGCTCCTCCTGGACGCGCTCCAGTTCACCGACATCCCTCGCGGTTCTCAACAGACCACGGATGCCCTGCCGCTCGATGGCGCCGACGAGCGCACCACCGCTGGCCCAGGCCTGGCCTGCAATCTCACTGACGACGGTCAGCGCCGCCGGTGAGACCCGACCTTCGAGGAGCCGCCGTGCCAGGGCCTGCCGGTCCTTCGGGGTGGCCGAGGGATCCGACAGGGAGCGACGCAGCGGTGGCTGCTCCTCCAGCAGGTCGACGACGGCGAACAGCTCGCCTCCGGCCTGCTCGTCGATGCGCGTGGCATCGGCGACGGCGTCGAAGGAGCTGAGGGCGGCGTCGTGTGACTTCATCGGGCCCTGCCTGCCGCTTCGAGTTCACTCAGGAACCGGTCGACGGTGCGATTGGCGCGCTCGTCGTCGGTGAGGGATTCACCCACGATCTTGCCTGCCAGGGTCGTCGCCAGGCCACCGATCTCGCCGCGCAGTTCAGCCATCAGCTGGCTGCGTTCGGCCTCGAGCTGGGCACGCCCGGAGGCCAGGATCCGGTCGGACTCCTTCACGGCCTTCTCGCGAGCATCGGCCAGCAACTGGGCACTGGCGTTCTTGGCCTCCTCGCGGATACGCGCGGCTTCCTCACGAGCGGAACTCAGCTGGTCGTTGTACTCGGCGAGTGCCGCCTCCGCCTTGGCCTCGGCCTGCTCGGCCCGACGGATGCCGCCCTCGATGCGTTGGTAACGCTCCTCGTACATCTTCTCGAAGGCCGGGACGACGACCTTCCACATGACGAGGAACACCAGCAGCATCAAGATGATGCCGACGACGACCTCGGAGAGGTGATGGGGCAGAAGAGGTCCGAGATCGATCCCGGACTCGAGCAACGCCCCTGCAACGGGGACCACGTTGAACCTCAGTTCAGGACGAAGGCGAGGGCGATGGCGATGATGGCGAGGGCCTCAACCACGGCGAAACCGATGAAGGCGGTGCTCATCATGGCGCCACGGGCCTCGGGCTGACGGGCGGTGCCGTTGATGACGGAGGCGAAGATCCACGCCACACCCAGCGCCGGAGCGATGGTGGCGATGGCGTAGCCGATCATGTTGAGCGAGCCGTTGATTTCCAGGAGGGTCAGCATGGTTTTCCTTTTCTCGGTGGCCCCTGACCGGGATTGGTCAGGGGTCTGGATCTGGGTCAGTGCGCCTCGGAGATCGAGGTGGACACGTACTGGGCGGTGAGGACAGTGAAGATGTAGGCCTGGAGCGCACCGATGAACAACTCGAGGAAGAGGATGGCGAAGCTGAAGGCCACGGAGACCCCACCCGAGATGTTGTACATCAGGTTGTTCTGGAATGTCAGCAGGAAGGAGCCCCCGACCACGAAGACCAGCACGACGAGGTGCCCGGCGAACATGTTGGCGAACAGACGCAGCGCCAAGGTGACAGGTCGGGTGACGAAGGTGGCGAGGAACTCCAGCGGAACGATGAGCGGCAGCAGGTACCAGGGAACCCCGTCAGGCACCAGCGCCCGCTTGAGGAAACCGATCCCGAACTTCTGGAACCCGGCGCCGACGTAGACGCACCAGGACAGGAAGGCCAGGCCGTAGGCGAAACCGACATTGCTGAAGGTCGGGAGCATGAAGAGGAAGAACTCGCCGAACCAGTTGTTGACCAGCAGGAAGGAGAACAGACCCAGCAGGTAGGGCAGGAACCTCCTGTAGTCGTGGTGGAGGATGTCACGGGCGATGCCGTTGCGCACGAACTCGTAGATGGACTCCGCGAGGAACTGCTTCTTGCTCGGCTTGACCTGGAGTTTCCGCGACGCCAGCCACCACAGCCCGACCACCAGCAGGGCACCGATGACAGCCTGCCAGAAGGGCTTGTTCATCCAGACGGGGGTGCCGGGGATGACCGGGGTGTCGAAGATGAAGTCGTTGACACTGGGGGGTGTGTACCCACCGTCGTGGCCGCTCTCCAGCGGAAGAAGCCAGGGGATCACGCGCCGCTCCCGTATCTCTTGATGATCATGTAGATGCTGCTCACCAGGCCGATGATGAGGCCGAGCGGCAGCAGCCACGAGGTCTTCCAGTAGTGGTCTCCCAGCCAGCCGAGCCCTCCGTAGAAGAGCAGTCCGGCAAGGATGTAACTGAGCACGACCATGCCGTCCTCGGTACCGCCCCGATGCCCGGGCTTCTCCTCGGTCTCTGGTGTGGTGCCCATGTCGGGAGTGAGCCTAGCGGAAAAACCTCCCGCTCACACACCCGGGGCCTCAGCGTCGCTCAGTCGTCATGGATGTCGTAGACGGGAACCCGTTGCCGCGCCGCGGTCAGCACCACCCCGGTGGTCCAGGCGAGCACGGTGACCACCACAGCGGCAGCCAGCCAACCACGGTCGATGGCAGCACCGATCACGGGGTGTCCGAGCAGGAACCACAGCCCGGCCCCGATCCCGGTGACCCGGATGGCATAGCTCGCCAGGACGATTCCCATCCCCTGGGTCGGCTCCAGCTCGCAGGCCACGACCTCGATCGCCTGCCCGATGGAGAAGAAGATGACCACGGCGGCGAAACCGAGCAGGGCTCCCACCAGGGCCTTGCTCCCCACCACGAGTGCGAGTCCGCACACCCCCAGACCGAGGGCGTGTCCGGCCACCAGGCCTCCGAGCATCATCTGCCGGGCCCGGCGTGTCGCCCCGGTGACCCGGCGCTCACTGCGCATGGGATCTCTCCTTGAGCTTCTTCACGGGCAGCAGGGTCAGCACCAGCAGAGCCACCGTGCCCAGCACGAAGAGCCACCAGGTGGCGGGATGGTTCAGCAGGACGGTGCACACCAGGCCACCGGAGATGGCGAAGGTCCAGGCGTACAGGATGACCACCGCTCCTCGGTGGCTGTGCCCACGAGCCATCAGCCGGTGGTGCAGGTGCTGCTTGTCGGGGACGAACCAGTGTTGCCCACGCGCGGTGCGTCGGATGTAGGCCAGCACGAGGTCCGCCATCGGGAGGAACAAGGTGGCGAAGGGCAGCAGGATCGGCAACACCGCTGGCCACACGTCCCCCGGGGTGTCGCTCAGTGCGCTCGGATCCACCTGCCCGGTGAAGGAGATCGCGCTCATCGCCATGAGCAGCCCCAGCAGCATCGCCCCGGAGTCTCCCATGAACATCCGGGCGGGCTGGAAGTTGTGGCCCAGGAAGCCGAGGCAGACCCCCACCGTCGCCGCGGTCAGCAGGCTCGCCGTGGTGGCGCGGCTCAACTCCTGCTCATAGGCGAGCACGTAGGAATAGGCGAAGAAGGCCCCCGCGCCGATGGCGACGACCCCGGCCGCCAAGCCGTCGAGCCCATCGACGAAGTTCACCGCGTTGACACACATCGCGATGAAGAAGACGGTGATGAGAATGGATGTGGCCTCGTCGAGGCTGATGACGGCGTTCGGCAGCGGGATCCAGAAGATCTTCACCCCGCCCAGCACGGCGATACCCGCAGCCAGCACCTGTCCCCCGAACTTCACCAGAGCCGGCAGGTCGTACTTGTCGTCGAGCACCCCGACCAGACAGATCACCCCTCCGGCGACGAGCACCACGGCGGCGTCGTGGCCGACAGTTGCCAGCCGGGACAGGAAAGGCATCTGCAGCGCCAGCAACATGCTGATGCCCAACCCGCCGAGCATCGCGATCCCACCGAAGTACGGGACTGGTCGGCTGTGGACATCCCTGGAACGCACCTGGGCCAGCACCCCCCAGCGCATGGCAAGTTCTCGGCACAGCCCCGCCAACAGGTAGGTCGAAGCTGCCGCGACGAGCAGGACCAGCAGGTACTCGCGCATCAGTCAGCCTGGATCTCCGGCACGACCTCGCGCAGTTCCTCGACGCTGATCGCCCCCGGCCGCAGCACCCGGCCGTGGTCGGTGACGGTGAAGTCCACGATGGTTGAGGCAGCCCCTCCGGGAGCCTGGCCCCCGTCGAGGTAGACCGCCACCGCTTCGCCCAGCATCTCCTGGGCGGCCTCGGCCGTCGTCGCTGCCGGAGCACCCGTGACATTGGCCGAGCTCACCGCCAGCGGGCCGGTGCGGCGTAGCAGGTCGCGTGCGTCGTCGTGGTCGGGGACCCGGACCGCAACGGTGCCCTCGGCCTCACCGAGGTCAAGTTTCAGGGCTCGCTGAGCTGGCAGGATCACGGTCAACGCGCCCGGCCAGAACCGATCCACCAGGGCCTTGGCCGCCTCGGGGAGCTCAGCGGTCAGCGCCCGCAGCATCGAGGCCTCGGCGATCAGCACCGGGGCAGGCATGTCACGACCACGCTGCTTCGCCGCGAGCAGGCGAGCCACGGCCTCGGGGTCGAAGGCACCTGCCCCGACCCCATAGACGGTGTCGGTGGGCAGCACCACGCACTGCCCCTGGAGCACGGCACGCCGGGCAGCCTCGAGGGCTTCCTCCCGCTGAGTTGCCAGTGAGAACATCTGGGAACCGGTTTCGTTCACCCGCCCATCCTGCCACGTCGGGCCAGGCAGTGTCTGGGTCGGCCTGCGAGATCACGCACCGTGCGGGCCCGGACGAAATCCGGGGGTGCGAACAGCTCCAGGACCTGGGCGGCATGGGATTCATCGTGCTCCACCGCGATCAGCCCGCCCTCGCGCAGCAACCGGGCTGCCACCTGGCGCACCACCCGCAACGCCGCCAACCCGTCCGCCCCGGCGAAAAGGGCTTCCTGCGGGTCCCAGGCCACGTCCGGGGGCAGCAGGTCCCGGACGGCCTCGGGAACGTATGGCGGGTTGGCCACCACGACGTCCACCTGAGCGTCGAGGTCGCCGAACTCCTCGGCCATGTCCCCCAGGCGGCAGTCCACACCGAGCCCATCCAGGTTGCGCAACAACCAGGGCCAGGCCTCGGGGGAACGTTCCACGGCGTGCAGCTCGAGCCCGCCCCGCTCCGTGGCGAGGCTGTGGGTGATCGCCCCGGAGCCGGCGCACAGTTCGACGACCCGGCGGGCCGTGGGATGCTCCCCGAGGAAGTGCAGCACCTGATCGACGAGCAGTTCCGTCTCGGGCCTGGGGATGAAGACCCCGGGGCCGACCGCCAGCATCGCGTAGCGAAACGCGGCCTGGCCGGTGATGTACTGCACGGGCTCCCCCGCCCTGCGACGCTCCACCAGGTGAGCCACCCGGGCCCGGGCCTCAGGTCCCAGTTCGCGCGTGACCAGTGCTGCGGCATCACAGTCGAGCACATGGCACACCAGCCATCGGGCATCCGCCGCCGGGCTGGCGACCCCCGCTGCCGCGAGCTGCTCCGCGGCCTCCAGCACCACGTCCCAGGCCCGCATCAGGACCTCGACGACGTGGCCCCGGCCAACCGCTCGGCCAGGTCGGCCTCCGCGAGGGCGTCGAGCACCGGAGCGAGTGCTCCCTGCAGCACCAGGTCCAGGTTGTGGGACTTGAAGCCGATGCGGTGGTCCGCGAACCGGTTCTCCGGGAAGTTGTAGGTGCGGATGCGCTCAGAACGATCCACGGTACGCACCTGGGACCTGCGGGCCGCCGATGCCGCCTCGGCCGCCTCGGCCTCGGCAATGGCTGCGAGCCTGGCGCGCAACATCCGCAGCGCCTGCTCCCGGTTCTGCAGCTGGGAGCGCTCGTTCTGGCAGCTCACCACCACCCCGGAGGGCAGGTGCGTGATGCGTACCGCGGAGTCGGTGGTGTTGACCCCCTGGCCCCCGGGGCCGGAGGCCCTGAAGACGTCGATCCTCAGGTCCTGCTCGCTCACCTGCACCTCCTCGGCCTCGACGTCCGGGGAGACCAGCACCCCCACCGCCGAGGTGTGGATGCGACCCTGGGTCTCGGTGACGGGGACCCGCTGCACACGGTGCACCCCACCCTCGAACTTCAACCGGCCGTAGGGACCCACCCCGTCGATGGCCGCCCCCTTGACGGCGATGGTGACGGACTTGAAGCCGCCGAGATCGGTCACCTGGGCGTCCAGCACCTCCACCTTCCACCCGATGGCCTCGGCATGACGCTGGTACATCCGCAGCAGGTCACCGGCGAACAGGGCGGATTCCTCGCCCCCCTCCCCCGATTTGATCTCCAGGATGGCGTCCACGTCGTCGTTCGGGTCACGAGGGGCCAGCAGCCGGGTCAGCCGTGCAGCGATCTCGTCGAGTCGTCGCCGCAGCTCCTCGGCCTCCTCAGCGAAGGAGTCATCGCTCTTGCCCAGTTCCTCGGCCGCCTCCAGGTCGGCAGCCGTCTCACGATGGCTGGCCAGTGCCTCCACGATGGGGCGAAGCGCAGCGTAACGCCGACCGACCCGGCGCATCAGCACCGGGTCGGCATGGGTGGCGGGGTCCGCCAGCTGTGCCTCCAACCGGTCGAATTCCTCGACCAGAGGCGCTGCGGATTCAAACACCGAGCAGGGTCACTTCTTCTTGGCGTACATCCGCTCGAAGCGGGCGACACGGCCACCGGTGTCCAGGATCTTCTGCTTCCCGGTGTAGAAGGGGTGGCACTCAGCGCACACGTCTGCACTCAGGGAGCCCTTGACGGCGGTGCTGCGCGTGGTGAAACGGTTGCCGCAGGTGCAGTGCACCTCGGTCTCGACGTAATCGGGATGGATTCCCTGCTTCATGGTCTTCTCCTGTTCGTGGTTTCCCCGGGTCGCCCTCACGCCGTGGCGTGATGTGGGCGTGAACCGGCACAAGCTGCAATTGTGCCACCAAGGGGCACAGCTTCCAAACCTCAGCCGTCCTGGGCCGGGGTGGTCTTGAGGACGCTGAGCAGGAACTCGTGGTTGTTCTGTGTCTTGCGCATCCGGGCGAGCAGCGTCTCGAGGGCGGCCTGGTCGTCCAGCCCGGACAAGGCCCGACGCAGCTTCCAGATGATGTTCAGCTCGTCGCGTCCCAGCAACAGGTCCTCACGCCGGGTGCCGGAGGCGTCCACGTCGATGGCGGGGAAGATGCGCTTGTCCGCGAGCTGACGGGCGAGCCGGAGCTCCATGTTGCCCGTTCCCTTGAACTCCTCGAAGATCACCTCGTCCATCCGGGAGCCGGTCTCGATCAGGGCCGTGGCCAGGATGGTGAGCGAGCCGCCGTTCTCGATGTTGCGGGCTGCACCGAAGAACTTCTTCGGCGGGTACAGCGCAGCCGAGTCCACACCGCCGGAGAGGATTCGTCCCGAGGCCGGTGCGGCGAGGTTGTAGGCGCGACCGAGCCGCGTGATGCCGTCCAACAGCACCACCACGTCGTGCCCCAGCTCCACGAGGCGCTTGGCGCGCTCGATTGCCAGCTCCGCGACCACGGTGTGATCCTCGGCAGGGCGGTCGAAGGTGGAGGCGATGACCTCGCCGGAGACGGTGCGCTGGAAATCCGTGACCTCCTCGGGCCGCTCATCCACCAGCACCACCATGAGGTGGACCTCGGGGTTGTTCGCGGCGATGGCGTTGGCGATGTTCTGCATCACCATCGTCTTGCCCGCCTTGGGCGGGGAGACGATCAGGCCACGCTGGCCCTTGCCGATGGGGGCCACCAGGTCAATCACCCGGCCGGTGAGCTGGGTGCCGACGGTCTCCAGGCGCAGCTTCTGCTGCGGGTAGAGCGGGGTGAGTTTGGCGAATTCAGGACGCCCCTTGGCCTTCTCGGGGTCGTCGCCGTTGATGGAGTCGATGCGCACCAGTGGGTTGTACTTCTCCTTCCGCTCCCCCTCGCGTGGGGTGCGGATGGCCCCGACGATGACATCGCCACGACGCAGTCCGAAGCGTCGCACCATCGGCAGCGGCAAGTAGGCGTCGTTGGGGCCGGGAAGGTACCCGGTGGTACGGACGAAGGCGTAGTTGTCGAGGATGTCGACGATGCCGGAGACGGCAGCCAGCACGTCATCCTCCGCCACCGTGGGTTCCGAGTCGAAGCGCTCGAAGCCCGCCGATCCACGGTTGCGACGGTTCTGACGTTCCCGGTTGCGACGACGACGGCTACGGCGGCTGCCGTTGTCATCGTCGTCGAGACGGCTGGCACCGGAACTTGCCGGAGGCAGGGCCGGTGGGGTGGCAGGCTGCCCGAGGGCCAAGGCCAGACGCTCGCCCACCTCCTCGTTCGTGGCCTCCTGGGCCGCCCTGTCGCGGTCCCGGTTGCGACGACGGCGGTTGCGCAACACCTCGGCACCACTCTCGGAACCTGAATGGTCCGCCCTGGGATGCGCCCTCTCCGTAGGCTTCTCAACGCTCCCCGAGGGCTCGGCGTGGGAGCTCTGGGCTCCCTTGGCCTGGAGCAGTTCAGGCTGTTCGGGCTGCGACTGCCGACTGCCCTTCGCACGCTCCGCCGCAGAGGTCGAGGGCCTGCGCACGGGGCGGGCGTTGTTGGTGATGGCTTCGATGAGATCACCCTTGCGCATCGTGGAGACGCCCTTGAGCCCCATGTCCGAGGCCATCTTCTTGAGCTCGGGGAGTTTCAGGCTCGCCAGGGTGTTGGTGCCGGATTCGGTCACGGAGTGCCTTTCCAAAATTTCTGGACACCGGGAATGCAGAACTGAAGGTCCCGGTTGTGCTGAGGTCACTGTGCGATTCTCGGTGGCAGACATTCCCACCGGCGCTACAGATGACTGCTGCGAGT
The DNA here is from genome assembly GCA_030532575.1 of Propionibacteriaceae bacterium. GTDB lineage: Bacteria > Actinomycetota > Actinomycetes > Propionibacteriales > Propionibacteriaceae > Arachnia. The sequence continues at coordinate 81,422 of JAUNKV010000004.1, forward strand.
TTAGCACACAATTGCGGCCACGCCCTGCCCGATCCCAAGATCGTGGCGGGTGAACCCGTCGTGCCCCACCTCAGCCGCGGCCGCCAGCTGCCCCGGCAGGCCGAGGGCGAACACCGTCGGCCCCGCGCCGGAGATCGTGGCCGGGACGCCGTGGTCCCGCAGCCGGTTCATCAGCTCCCAGGACTGGGGCATGAGTTCGGCCCGGTGGGATTGGTGCAGCCGATCCCGGGTGGCACTCAGCAGCAGATCAGGGCGCTGCTCCAGGGCCTTCGGCAGGCTGGCCGCCCTGATGGCCTGGGCGACGGCGTCACTGCGGGTGACCACCTCGGGCAGCACCGCTCTGGCCCCCGAGGTGGGGACCTCGAAATCCGGGACCAGGGCGAGGCAGCCCAGCCCCGAGGCCGGTTCCAGCCGGATCACCTCCACCTCCTGGCCTTCGATCCAGGCAAGGATCGCCCCGCCCCACACCGCGGCGGCGGCGTTGTCGGGGTGTCCCTCCAGCAGGGAGGCCACTTTGGCCAGCTCCGGGCGATCCAGCTCCTTCTCGGGCCAGGCCAGGGCGTGGGCCAGCGCACAACCTGCGGCGATGGCCGCTGCCGAGGAACCCAGCCCCCTGGCGTGCGGGATGGTGTTGTGGGCGCTGAGCCTCAGCCCTGCCGGGCCGGGAACCTGCCACAGCTTCAGGCAGTGCCGGATCGTCGCGATCACGAGATGACTCGCGTCCAGGGGAACCTGCGCGGCCCCCTCGCCGGTCACCTCGATCTCCACCCCGGGGGTGTCACTGGTCTCGAGGGTCAGCTCGTCGTACCAGTCCACCGCCAGACCGACGCAGTCGAAACCGGATCCCAGGTTCGCCGTGGTGGCCGGGACCCGGACCTTCACCCTCATCCGCCCTCGATGCGCATGTAGTTGATGTCCTCTCCGACGAAGCTCGCCCCACGCAACTCCGCGATGACCGCCTGCAGGTCGGACTCCCGGGCCTCGTGGGTCATGAGGTTGAGCCGCGCGGTGAAGCCGTCGGTACGACCCAGCCCTTCGAGGTAGGACTGCTGGCAGGTCTGCAGTGAGACCCGGTTGTTGCCGAAGATGGTGGCGCACTTGGCCAGCACACCTGGCCTGTCCTGCACCTGGAAGCTGATGTGATAACTGCTCGTCGCCTCCCCGATGGGGGCCACGCCTCGCTTGGTGTAGCCGGTCCCCAGATGGCTCGCGGTGCCCCGGACCCGGTTGCGGGCCACCGTCACGACGTCCCCCATCACCGCCGAGGCCGTCGGCGCGCCACCGGCTCCCTGCCCGAGGAACATCAGCTGCCCGGCCTCCACCGATTCCACGAAGATCGCGTTGTAGGCCCCCGAGACCGAGGCCAGCGGGTGGGTCTTGGGCACCATCGCGGGATGGACCTTGACGATGACCCGGTCGTCATCGGTCAGGGTCGCCACCGCCAGGAGCTTGATGACGCAACCCATCAGGTCGGCGGCGTGGATGTCCTCCTGGGTGACCTTCGCGATTCCCTCACAGAACACCTCGGAGCGGTTCACCGAGGTGTGGAAGGCCAGCCCGGCCAGGATCGCCGCCTTGGCCGCGGCATCATGGCCCTCGACGTCGGCAGTGGGGTCCGCCTCCGCGAAGCCCAGTTCCTGGGCCTGCTTCAGCGCGACCTCGAAGCTCAGGCGGTTGGTGGTCATCTGGTCGAGGATGTAGTTCGTGGTGCCGTTGACGATTCCCATCACCGTGCGGATCTCATCCCCGACCAAGGACTCCCGAAGTGGCCGGATGATCGGGATGGCACCGGCAACGGCGGCCTCGTAGTAGAGATCCACCCCGCCTGCCCGCGCGACCGCGCTGAGTTCCGCCCCCTGTTCGGCCAGCAGGGCCTTGTTCGCGGTGATGACGGAGGCCCCGGCGTTCATCGCCTCGGTCAGCAACGTCGCGGCGGGTTCGATCCCCCCGATCACCTCGATGACGAGATCGAGGTCTCCGCGCTGCACCAGGGCGTGGACATCCGTGGTGAACAGCGCCGGATCGATACCGGGACGCTTGGTGTCGATCCGGCGCACCCCGATCCCCACCAGCTCCAGGGGACGACCGATCCGCTGCCGGAGCTGTTCGGCCTCGTTGGTGATGATCCGAGCCACCTGGGAGCCGACCACCCCCGCCCCGAGCAACGCCACCTTCAATGGCGCCGTGTCCTCCGCCATTTTCACTCCCCTACGTCCAGACGCATCATGTCGTCGAGGGTCTCGCGGCGCAGCATGGTGCGGACCCGCCCCTCGGCAACCGCCACCATGGGCGGTTTCGGAAGCTGATTGTAGTTGCTCGCCATCGAGCGGCAATACGCTCCGACCCCCGGCACCGCGATGAGATCACCCGGTGCGATGTCGCGGGGCAGGAACACGTCACGGATCAGGATGTCTCCCCCCTCGCAGTGCTTGCCGACCACCCTGCTGAGCACCGGGTCTGCATCGCTCGCCCGGTTGGCCAGGGCGCAGGAGTACTCGGCGGCGTAGAGCGCGGGGCGGATGTTGTCACTCATCCCGCCGTCCACCGAGACATAGGTGCGGCTGCGTCCATTGTCGAGTTCGACCACCTTGACCGTACCGACCTCGTAGAGCGCCACCCCGGAAGGCCCGCAGATGGCGCGCCCGGGCTCGATGCTGAGCTGAGGGCGGGTGATCTGGAAGGCGCGGCACTCGTGGTCAAGAATCTCCTCGAAGGCCCGGGCCAGGTCCGCGGTGCTCTTCGGGGAGTCCGCCTCGGTGTAGGCGATACCGAAACCGCCGCCCAGATCGAGCTCGGACAGCTCCACCCCCGTGGCGGTTCGGAACTGCTCGGCGAGCTTCAGGGTGCGCCGGATCGCCACCTCGAAGCCATGGGTCTCGAAGATCTGGGAGCCGATGTGGGAGTGGATACCTCGCAGTTCCATGTGCGGGGAGGACTGACAGCGCACCAGGGCGGCCAGCGCGTGCCCGCCGAGGATCGACAACCCGAACTTCTGGTCCTCGTGGGCCGTGGCGATGTACTCGTGGGTGTGGGCCTCGACCCCGGTGGTGACCCGCACCAGCACCTTGGCGACGACTCCGAGCTCCGTGCAGGCCCGCTCGATCCGATCAATCTCGTTGAACGAGTCGACGATGATGCGCCCGACCCCGCTCTCGAGCGCGAAGCGGATCTCCTCGAAGGACTTGTTGTTGCCGTGGAACCCGAGCCGCTCTGCGGGCATCCCACCGGAAAGCGCGATGTGCATCTCGCCCATCGTGGTGACATCGAGGCCCAGACCCTCCTCGGCGACCCAGCGCACGATGGTGCGGGTCAGCAGCGCCTTTCCGGCGTAGTAGACCTGCCATCCCGCGAAGCTGTCCCGGAACGCACGGGCCCGCGTGCGGAAGTCGGTCTCGTCGATGACGTAGACCGGGGTGCCCTGCTGCTCGGCGATCTCGGTCAGGGGGAGGCCACCGACCCTGATCCGCCCCTGGGCGTCGCGTTCGGTTCCCTCCGGCCACAGCTGCTGCTGCAGGGCGTTGAGATCCGTCGGCAGGGTGAGCCACTGCGGCCCACCCTGGGCGACATCCGCGTGGATCGCCCCGGCGATGTGCGTGTGTGTCATGGCTCCACAGGGTGCCAGAGCACTCGCCGGGATGCGACCCCCGACTCACCATGTGGCACTTTCGCCTGAGTTTGCTACCCTTTCTCAGGTCGCGTGATCGATGCGACGAGTTCAGCCCCCGTAGCTCAGGGGATAGAGCACCGCCCTCCGGAGGCGGGTGCCGAGGTTCGAATCCTCGCGGGGGCGCTGGACAGCCGGGACCACCGGCACAGCTATCTCCAGGGGGATCGGGTGTGACCACTGCCGCGTCATCACCCACCTCCCCCAGCCGCCGTCTTGGCTGGGGGATCATCCTGATCGGCACCTTCTTGGCCACCCGGGTGCTCAACATCTGGTTCTGGCGCACACCTGGTGCAGACTTCGTGCAGAACGACGTCTCCTACTACGGCTACTGGCTGTGGTGCCTGCTCGGTGACGGGGCCGGTCAGCAGCGCTGCGCGGATGCGTTGGCAGGCGCAGGGGTCATGACCGAGTACCCACTGCCCGCCGTGTGGTTCCTGGAGTTGGTCTACACCCTGGGGTCCCCGCTGCCCGTCTGGCTGCCGTGGGTGCTGCTGGCCCTGGCTGTTGCAGCCGTTGCCTGCCACGCCCTGCTGCGCGCAATGCGTCGGCCACGTGCCGCCTGCTGCTCCACGGTGTTGCTGCTCCTGATCGCCCTGGGGGTGTGGTTCATCGCAGCACTCCCCCTGCGTCCCGGGGCCTTCAACACCTGGCTGCCCCTGTTCGCCCTGACCATGCTGTTGCTCGACGGCGTCGTCGCGGTGCTGCTGCATCGGCACGGCTCGCCCCGGGGTGCATTGTTCTGGATCCTCTACATCGGCGCCTGTGGTCCCATCGTGTGGTTCCGTTTCGACATCCTCACCGCTGCTGCCGTCGCCCTGGCGTGCCTGTGGCTCACCCGTCATCCCTCGGTCTCCGGCGCCCTGGTCGGGCTCGGTGCGGCCGTCAAGCTGTGGCCTGCCCTGCTGATCTTCCCGATGGCCTCCTCCGATCCGCAGCGTCCGGGGGCGGCCCGATCCCGGGTGGTGGGGTTCCTTGCCCTGGGGGGTCTGCTGGGGTTGGCCTCCCTCATCCTCGGCGGATGGGCACGGTCGGTCTCCCCCATCACCTGGCAGTCGAACCGGGGATTGCAGATCGAATCCGTACCTGCGACCCCCATCCACATCTTCCGTGCCTGGACCTCGGAGACCAGCTGGTCCCTCGAGTTGAGTCAGTACAACGCCATCGAGCTGTTCGGCCCGGCGACCGAGCACCTGCTGCGGGTCTCCTCCCTGCTCACCCTGGCCTCCATCCTGCTCACCGGGTTGTTGACCTGGCGGTTGTTCCGCAACGTGCCCTCCGAGACCTCCCGGCACCCACAGGCGGTGCTGCTGAGCGTCCTGGCCATCGTCCTGGCCACCATCGTGGCGAACAAGACCCTCTCGCCGCAGTACATCCAGTGGCTGGCGGGTCCTCTGGCCGCGCTGCTCGCGCTTCCCGTACGCGGCTGGCTGAGACGCCCCCTGTTCGCCATGTCCGCCCTGCTGTTCGGGGTCGCGATCCTCACCCACCTCACCTATCCCTGGGCCGCGCAGGGGATCATGGCCCTTCCCAGCCCGGGTGGCCTGGAGGTCGCCTCGCTGGTGGGGCGCAACCTCCTGCTGATGCTCATCTGTGGCCTGGCATGTGGACTCGCCTGGCGTGCGACAGCCCCATCGTCAAAGTTTCGCTAAGCTGGCCGCTGGGCGAAGAGGGATCGCCTGTGTTCATTCACTCTCACGTAAGGGGAAAGTGGCTAGCGCCGCTGGCAAAGATGTCGAATCCTGACTCCAACGAAGCATTCGGAGCCAACTCCTGGCTGATTGACGAGATGCGCGAGCGGTGGGAGAAGGACCCATCCTCGGTCGATGCATCCTGGCAGCGGTTCTTCGCGAGCGGCGCCACCGCTGCGAAGCAGCCCACCCCACAACCCGAGGCGCCCGTCGCCACCACTGCCCCACCGGCCCCGAAGGAACGGGGGTCCCGGCCGGAGAACAGCCAGCCCAGGGTCGAGTCGAAGGCCGCGGCCACCACCGAGACCCCGGCCTCCCCGGGAACCGGGGCGGGGTTGTCGGCCAACGCCCCCAACCCCTCGGTGCGCGATGAGGCCGCCGCCGTCGAGCCGAGACTCACGGTGCTGCGCGGTGCTCCCATGCGCACCGCCAAGAACATGGATGCCTCCCTGAGCGTCCCCACCGCCACCTCGGTGCGCTCGGTCCCGATGAAGCTCGTCATCGACCAGCGGATCCAGATCAACAACTTCCTGACCACCTCCAAGGGCGGCAAGGTCAGCTTCACCCACATCATCGCCTACGCGATGGTCAAGGCCCTGAAGTCCGTCCCGGCGATGAACAACGCCTACGACCTCATCGACGGCAAGCCGACGCTGATCGAGAACCCCGCGATCAACCTCGGGATCGCCATCGACCTGAAGAAACCCGATGGCACCAGGCAGCTCATGGTCCCCAACATCAAGGGCTGCGAGCGGCTGAACTTCGCCCAGTTCTGGTCCGACTACGAGAAGGTGGTGGCCAAGGCCCGCAAGGGTGAACTGACCGTCGCCGACTTCGCCGGGACCACAGCCACCATCACCAACCCGGGCGGCATCGGCACCAACCACTCGGTGCCACGCCTGATGAACGGCCAGGGGATGATCCTGGGGGTCGGCAACATCGACTACCCGGCCGAGTTCCAGGGCACCTCGATCTCCCGCATCACCGATCTCGGCATCTCGAAGATCACCACCTTGACCTCCACCTACGACCACCGGGTCATCCAGGGCGCCCAGTCGGGAGAGTTCCTCAAGGTGATGCACGAACTGCTGCTCGGCGCTGACGGTTTCTACGACGAGATCTTCGAGGCCCTGCGCATCCCCTACGAGCCGCTTCGGTGGAGCCAGGACGTCTCCGCACACCGGGCGAGCCAGGTGAGCAAGCAGGGCCGGGTGCTGGAGCTCATCAACGCCTACCGCACGGTCGGGCACCTCGTGGCCGACACCGATCCACTGGAGTACCGGCAGCGCGCCCACGAGGACCTGCGGCTGGAGACCCACGGCCTGTCCATCTGGGACCTGGACCGCGAGTTCGCCGTCGGTACCTTCGGGGCGCAGAAACGCTCCTACCTGACGCTGCGCGAGATCCTGCAGATCCTGCAGAACTCGTACTGTCGCACCGTCGCCTACGAGTACATGTACATCGCCGATCCCAGGCAGCGGGAGTGGTTCCAGGAGCGCATCGAGGTGCCCCGGCAGTCGCTCACCCACGAGGAGCACATGCACGCCCTCGACAAGCTCAACGAGGCCGAGGTCTTCGAGACCTTCCTGCAGACCAAGTTCGTCGGACAGAAGCGGTTCTCCCTGGAGGGCGGCGAGTCCGTGATCGTGTTGCTCGACGAGGTCTGCCAGCAGGCCGCCTCCGAGGGGCTGGACGAGGTCTGCATCGGGATGCCCCACCGTGGCCGACTCAACGTGCTCACCAACATCATCGGCAAGCACTACGGCCAGATCTTCCAGGAGTTCGACGGCACCATCGACGTCTCCGGCACCGGTGACGTGAAGTACCACCTGGGGGCCGAGGGCGAGTTCGTGGCCCACGACGGCTCGACCATCAAGACCTCCGTCGCGGCCAACCCATCCCACCTGGAGGCGGTCAACCCGGTGCTGGAGGGCATCACCCGGGCCAAGCAGGACATGCTGGGCGGCGATGACTTCGCAGTGCTTCCGGTGCTGCTGCACGGGGATGCGTCGTTCTCCGGACAGGGCGTGGTCTTCGAGACCCTCCAGATGAGCCAGCTACGCGGCTACAAGACCGGAGGCACCATCCACATCGTGGTGAACAACCAGGTCGGCTTCACCACCGCCCCCGTGGAGTCCCGTACCTCCACCTACTGCACCGATGTGGCCAAGGCCATCTCAGCCCCCGTCATGCACGTCAACGGTGACGATCCCGACTCGTGCATCCGGGCCGCCCGCATCGCCTTCGCCTACCGCGAGAAGTTCCACAAGGATGTCGTGATCGACCTGGTGTGCTACCGCCGTCGTGGCCACAACGAGGGCGACGACCCGAGCTTCACCCAGCCGAAGATGTATGACCTCATCGAGCAGAAGCGTTCAGTGCGCAGGCTCTACACCGAGGCCCTGATCGGTCGTGGCGACATCTCCGTCACCGATGCCGAGAACGTGATGAATGCGTTCCGCAACCGCCTGGAGAACGTGTTCAAGGTGGTACGCGAGGCGAAGAGCTCGGGCAAGGTCTCCGAGGACTACACCCGGGTCCCCTACTACCCCACCAAGCCGGAGCGCCGTCTCACCGAGATCACCCCGGAGATGATGCGCCGCATCAGCGAGGTCCACACCCGACTGCCCGAGGGTTTCACCCCACATCCGAAGGTGATGCCCCAGCTGGAGCGCCGCGCCGAGCAGATCCTCGAGGGACCCATCGACTGGGCCACCGCCGAGCTGCTGGCCATCGGCTCCCTGCTCATGGAGGGACGCCCGGTGCGACTGACCGGCCAGGACTCACGACGCGGTACCTTCTCGCAGCGTTTCGCTGCGATCGTCGACCGGGTCACCAACGAGGCCTGGGTACCGCTGAAGCACCTCAGCGACGACCAGGGCACCTTCGATGTGTTCGACTCGCTGCTCAGCGAGTACGCCGTCCTAGGCTTCGAGTACGGCTACTCGGTGGCCCGCCCCGACGCCCTGGTGCTGTGGGAGGCGCAGTTCGGCGACTTCGCCAACGGCGCCCAGACCATCGCGGACGAGTTCGTCGCCTCGGGTGAGGCCAAGTGGTCGCAGAAGTCCGGGGTCGTGCTGCTGCTGCCGCACGGCTTCGAGGGGCAGGGACCGGACCACAGCTCGGCGCGCATCGAGCGCTGGCTCCAGCTGTGCGCCGAGAACGCCCTGGCGGTCTGCCAGCCCTCGACGGCGGCCAGCTACTTCCACCTGCTGCGTCAGCACGCCTACGTCAACTGGCACCGTCCCGTGGTCATCGCCACCCCGAAGTCGATGCTGCGTGCCAAGGCCGCCGCTTCGATGCCGGATGACTTCACCTCCGGCAAGTGGGAACCGGTGCTGGACGATCCCACCATCACCGATCCGTCCCGGGTGGAGCGGCTGCTGGTCTGCTCCGGCAAGATCCGCTGGGAGCTGGTGGCCAGGCGGGAGCAGTTGGGCCTGGACGGCAGGGTGGCCATCGTCGCCCTGGAGCGGCTCTATCCGCTGCCGGGCGCAGAGATGGCCAAGGTGTTGGCACGCTACCGCCACGTCACCGACATCCGTTTCGTGCAGGATGAACCGGCCAACCAGGGACCATGGCCGTTCATCTCGGTCCACCTGCCCAACGCCGTCGCCCAGCACTCCGATCTGAGGCTGACCATGCGTCGGATCGCCCGGCCGTGGTCGTCGGCCCCGTCGGTCGGCTCCCTCAAGGTCCACCAACAGCAGAGCGAGGCCCTCTTGACGGCCGCCTTCGAGGAGTGAGATGTACTACACCGACCGTGGCCTGGAAGAACTGGCGGCCCGTCGTGGCGAGGAGGAGATCTCCTTCGAGTGGCTGGCCGATCAGTTGCGCATCTTCACGGACCTGAACCCGGAGTTCGAGACCGCCGTGGACCGGCTGGCGTCGTGGCTGGCCCGACTGGACGACGAGGAGGAGTGATGAGCGATCTCGCCGCGAGGTTCACCACGCTGATCGGGCAGGAGCCCGAGGGCATCTGGTTCGCCCCCGGCAGGGTCAACCTCATCGGGGAGCACACCGACTACAACGACGGCTTCGTCCTGCCCTTCGCCCTGCGGCAACGCGCCCGGGTGGCGGCGGCCCGGCGGGATGACGGCATGGTGGTCATGCACGCCCTTGATCTGGACGACTCCGTGACCCTGCCGCTGGCCGAGTTGAGCCCGGGCAGCGGCGGCTGGGCGGCCTACCTGGCCGGGGTGGTGTGGGTGCTCAGGGAAGCGGGACACCCGGTGGGGCCGGTGTCGCTGGTGCTGACCTCCGATGTCCCCCACGGGGCCGGGCTGTCCAGCTCCGCGGCCATCGAGTGCGCCACCATGACCGCGCTGTGTGATCTGTTCGAGCTGGACATCGCCCCGATGGAGCGGGCCAAGCTGTGTCAGCGGGCCGAGAACGTCTACGTCGGGGCACCGACGGGTCTGCTGGACCAGGCGGCCTCGACGCTGTGCACCAAGGATGCAGGAATGTTCCTGGACTGCCGGAGCCTGGAGGCCACGGCGGTGCCGCTTCCTCTGGCTGCCCACGGCATCGAGATCCTGGTCCTGGACACCCGCACCCCCCACAGCCATGTTGACGGAGAGTACGGGGAACGCCGTGCGACCTGCGAGGAGGCCGCCTCCCTGCTGGGGGTTTCCGCCCTGCGTGACGTCGATGACCTGGACCGGGCACTGGCCGCACTGCCGGACGAAAGAATGCGCAAACGTGTCCGCCATGTGGTCAGTGAAAATGCGCGAACTGTGGCTGCCCTCACCGCTGCCCGGGAGGGGCGCTTCGACGAGTTCCCGGCGCTGCTGGACGCCTCCCACACCTCCATGCGTGACGACTACGAGATCACGGTGCCCACCGTCGATCTCGCGGTGGAGACCGCACGTGCCGCGGGTGCGCTTGGCGCCCGGATGACGGGGGGTGGATTCGGTGGCTGCATCATCGCGTGGTGCCGTGGCGGTGAGGGAGCAGGGATCGCCCGGGCCATCACCGAGGCCTTCAACCGAGCCGGATTCGATGGCCCCACGTGGTTCATCGCCAGCCCCGAGGCCGGAGCCGGTCGACTCCAGTAGAAATATCGCGAAACCGCCCCCTGCACGAAGGGGGTTGTCTATCGTGTCCCTGAGGGGTAAGGTTCATCCGCTCGCGAATTGATGACAGATGGAGGGGCTCGACCAATGGATTGGCGGCACAGGGCAGCTTGTTTGACGGAGGATCCGGAATTGTTCTTCCCCGTCGGCAACACCGGCCCTGCCCTTCAGCAGATCGAGGATGCGAAACGGATCTGCCAGCGCTGCGAGGTCAAGGACCAGTGCCTGGCCTGGGCGCTCGAGGCCGGGCAGGACCACGGGGTGTGGGGCGGGATGAGCGAGGACGAGAGGCGCGCCATCAAGCGCCGTCAGGCCCGTTCCCGCGTACGGGCCAGTTGAGTCACACCTCCGCGGGCAGCACCAGGCGCGCCCTGGTCCCCACTCCCGACTCCACCGACTCGATCTCCAGGGTGCCACCCAGGTCCCCCACCAGCGTGGAGATGATGGCCAGCCCCAGACTTTTCTGGTTGCCGAGCTGAAAATCCTCCGGCAGACCCACACCGTCGTCGATCACATCGACGAAGAGGTGCTGGTCGTCGCGGTGCGGATGAACCACGAGCCGACCCGACCCGCTGTTCAAACCGTGCTCGATGGCGTTCTGGCACAGCTCCGTGATGATCATGCCCAACGAGGTGGCTGCCTCGGCACGCACTTCCCCGAAGGTGCCCTCTCGGCTGGCCTCGACGGTACCGTTGGTGGCGGCGAGGTCACCCACCATCTGCAGGATGCGGTCACACACCGCATCGAAGGCGATGTCATCGGTGATGCTGTGACTCAGCGTGTCGTGCACCAACGCAATGGACGAAACCCGACGCATCGCATCGGTCAGGGCCTCACGCCCCTCCTCCGAGCCCAGCCGCCTGGACTGCATCCGGAGCAGGGCGGCGACGGTCTGCAGGTTGTTCTTGACCCGATGGTGGATCTCCCGGATGGTGGCGTCCTTGGTGACCAGCATCCGGTCCCTGGAGCGAAGGTCAGTGGTGTCGCGGCACAGCACCAGCGATCCCCGACGTTCGCTCTGCACCACCAGGGGCAGCACCACAAGCCGCATCGAGGCCCTGGGCTGCTCCACGTCGAACACGACGCTGCGCTGCTCCGCCAGGTCGGACTGGACCGTCTGCCCCACCGATTCCACATTCTTCATCACGCTGCGGATCAGCACCGGGAAGTCCTCGTCCGCGACATCGCCGAGCGCACCGAGCCGCCTGAAGGCGGTGATCGCGTTGGGCGAGGCGTAGCTGATCCGGCCGCTCGGCTGCACCCGGAGCACACCGTCGCACACCCGGGGGGCCAACGCCTTGTCACTGACCGGGGCCAGTGGGAAGCGTCCCTCGAGGATCATCGAGGTGAGCATGTCGGCAGCCTCCAGGTAGTTCTCCTCCAGCGCCCCGTTCGCCCGCATCCCCATCTGGTTGGTGTGCCGCTCCAGCACCGCGATGCATCGGCCCCGCCGGATGATCGGCACCGCCCACACATCGACCGGAATCCCGGCCGAGAGGGCGTTGTCGCTGGTCTCGCAGATCTCGTGGCTGAGAAAGGCCACCAGCACCTGGTGCTCCAGCTCGTAGGAGATGCGCTCCCCGATGACATCATCCTCCAGTGCCGTCGGTCCGGTGACGGGGCGGATCTGGGCCACGCAGGTGAACTCCTGGCAGTCCTCGGAGTCGTCATCGGGCACCCACAGCAGCAGGTCGGAGAAGGAGAGATCGCTCAGCAGGTGCCACTGGCCCTGGAAGGCGAGAAGCCACTCGGCATCTGTCAACTGATCGACGGCGGACATCACCATGGGCATACTCTGCCATCACGGGAGCTGGTGGCGCCACGAGGGTTCTGGCACAATGGGCCGTCGCATCGCAAGAGAAGGAGACCCTGATGGGCAAGACCGGTCGCAAGCGTCGCGCTCGCCGCAAGAACAAGGCCAACCACGGCAAGCGTCCCAACGCCTGAACGCCAGGACGCCCCCGCCCTGACCGGGCGGGGGCGTCCTTCGTCTTCGGCGATCCTCACTGGCCGAGGCAGAAGGCCGTGAGTCGATGCCTCAGCTCGGCCGGGGCCCGGGTGGCGGGTTGGCTGCGCTGGATCATCACCGTGATGGTCTGCTCGATCTCGAAGCTCTCCATGCAGCGTTCACAGGCATGCAGGTGATGGCGCACCAGGTCGGCCTCGGACTCGGGGAGTTCGCCGTGCAGGAAGGCGTGCACCGCTTCCAGGGCGCGCACGCACTCGTCCATCTCGTCGTGGTCATGACTCCACATGGCGGGGTCGCTCATCGGGACCTCCCGATGCCGCGCTGTGCCGCGTACTCCGCCAGTGCGGTGCGCAGCTGGGAACGTCCCCGGTTGAGCCGGGACATCACCGTACCGACGGGGGTGTCCATGATGGCCGCGATCTCCTTGTAGCTGAATCCCTCGACGTCGGCGAGGTAGACCGCCAGACGGTAGTTCTCCGGCAGCGCCGCCATCGCATCGGCGACGGCCTGGTCCGGGGTGTTGTCGAGTGCCTCCATCTCGGCGGAGCGCAGCCCCTGCGAGTCGTGGGAGGCGGCCTTTGCCAACTGCCAGTCGGTGACCTCCTCGTCCCCGCTGAGTTTCGGGGAACGCTCGGCCTTGCGCCATGTGCTGATGTGGGCGTTGGTGAGGATCCGGTAGAGCCAGGCCTTCATGTTGGTGCCGTCCTTGAACGACTCCCTACCTTTGAGCGCCTTGGCGTAGGTCTCCTGCACCAGGTCCTCGGCATCGGCTGGGTTTCCGGTCATCCTGAGGGCAGCGGAATAGAGGCGGTCGAGGTGGCTGAGCGCCTCCTGCTCGAACGCCAGGCCCAGTTCGGCTGCGTCGATCTCCACTGAAGAATCCATCGGGGAAGAAACTACCGCCTCCGGGGTTCTGGCTGTGCGAGCGTCCAGCATCAGGGTTGCGGTCATGCCCCTGACAACGCTGTCGGCGCTCCGTCTATTCCGGCCGTGTCGCGGCACGATTTGCGAGGTGTTCGCGACGAACGGCCCGGAGTGTGGGTATGTTTGGTGGCATGAGTCCGTTGCGCTTCCTCGCCCGTAGCCTCTTCGCGAGTGCCTTCATCGCCGATGGCGTCCACAAGGTCACCCAGACCAACGATGTGGCCCCGGAGGCCGAGAAGTTCACCTCCAGCGTCGCCCCCGTCATCCAGCGGGTGCTGCCCGCCAAGTACTCCTCCTACGTGCCCGAGCTTCCCGAGACCTGGGTCAGGATCTGTGGGGTCGCGGAGATCGCAGGCGGCGTCATGTTCGCCACCGGGATCGGTCGTCGTGCAGGTGCCGTGCTGCTCACCAAGGCCGGGATCATGAACGTCTTCATGGCGCTGCCCGGGAAGGACACCCCCAAGGCGGATCGGGTCCACCAGCGGCCGGACCTGCTGCGCCGCCTGGCTCTGGTGGGGGCCGCCGTGCTCGCCACGAGGGACCTCCAGGGGCAGCCCAGCCTGAAGTGGCGCCGCAAGCATGCCGCACGCAAGGTCGCCAAGGCCAGCGCCCGGGTCAAGAAGCAGGTGATGTCGTCCTGATCCGGCATTCGCTGCCCACCGCCGCGGGGCCGGTGGTGGGTACCTGCGCTGTCCCCGGCTCCAAGTCCGAGACCAACCGCGCCCTGGTGTTGGCTGCTCTGGCCGACGGCCCCGCCACCATCTCCGGAGCCCTGACGTCCCGGGACAGTGATCTCATGATCGCTGCCCTGCGCAGCCTCGGTGTGGCCATCGATTCCCCCGCCCCGGGAGTGCTGCGTCTGGTTCCCCCGCCCCGGTTCTCCTCCCCTGCCCAGAGCATCGACTGTGGACTGGCCGGGACCGTGATGCGCTTCGTCCCGCCAATGGCTGCCCTGGCGGACGGCCCGGTGGCCTTCCACGGCGACCCACACGCCTCGAAACGCCCGATGGCAGGGCTGCTCGACGGCCTGCGACAGCTCGGCGTGACGGTCTTTGGCGACGCCTTGCCGCTGACCGTCACCCCTGGCCCCGATGGCCCGACCTGTCACCCGGGTGAGGTGGTGATCGACGCCTCGGCCTCAAGCCAGTTCATCTCCGGCTTGCTCCTCATCGGAGCCCGAGTGCCCGGGGGCCTGCGCCTTCGTCACCGAGGCAGTTCTGTGCCCTCGCGTCCCCACATCGAGATGACCGTCTCGATGCTGCAGGAGCGCGGAGTCGAGATCACGAGTCCGGACGATTCCTCCTGGCACGTGACCGAGGGAAGCATCGCCGCCCGTGACGTGACCATCGAACCGGATCTGACCAATGCCGCGGCCTTCCTCGCGGCCGCGGCGGTCAGCGGGGGGCAGGTCACCGTGCCGGGGTGGCCTGCCCGTTCGCTCCAGCCGGGGGCGATGTTCCTGGACGTGGCTGGGCGGATGGGTTGCGAGGTCGCCGTCGCCGATGGCGCAGCCCGGCTGGTCGGCCCCGAGCGGCTGCGTGCCGCCCAGATCGATCTGCACGAGGCCTCCGAGCTCACCCCGGTCGTGGCAGCCCTCGCCGCCGTCGCGGAGGGCACCACGCGGATCAGCGGGGTGGCCCACATCCGTGGCCACGAGACGGACCGGCTACGAGCCCTGGCGGCGGAGTTGACGAAGCTGGGGGTGACGGTCGCCGAGCTGCCGGATGGGCTGGAGATCACCGGTGGCCTGCCCACGGGAGCTGCGGTCGAGCTCTGCACCCATGCCGACCACCGGTTGGCCCACTTCGCCGCGATCCTGGCCTTGGCCCGCCCGCAGATCGCGGTGGATGACATCGGCTGCGTCTCCAAGACCATGCCGGACTTCCTCGACCGCTGGACCGCCCTGGTGGGGTCCTGATGGCTCGTTGGGATGACGAGCACGCTGCCTTCGAGCGTCCTCGGCGTCGTAGTCGGCCCCGCACCAAGGACCGCCCCGACTACTCGCAGGCCCCCGTGGCGATGGTGGCCTCCATCGACCGGGGGCGCTACCGCTGTCTCCTGCCCGACGGTCATGCCGTCAGTGCCACCAAGGCCAGGATTCTGGGCCGCAAGGGGGTGATCGTCGGCGACCGGGTCCGGCTCGACGGCGATGTCTCCGGGGCCGCGGGCACCCTGGCCCGCATCGTCGAGGTGGAGGAGCGTTCCTCCATGCTGCGCCGCTCCGCCGATGACGCCGACACCTTCGAGCGCCCCATCGTCGCCAATGCCGACCAACTCATGATCGTCACCGCCCTGGCCGATCCCGAACCCCGGATGGGGATGATCGACCGCATCCTGGTCGCCGCATACGACGCAGGGGTTGCCCCGGTGCTGTGCCTGACGAAGGCGGACCTCGCCTCCCCCGAGACACTGCGAGCCGCCTACGAGCCGCTCAGGGTACCCATCGTGGTGACCAGCCCCGGGGCGGATCTGGACCCGGTGCGTGAGCAGCTGCGAGACCTCACGACGGTGCTCATCGGACACTCCGGGGTGGGCAAGTCCACCCTGGTCAATGCCTTGGTTCCGGGGACCGGGCGCGCCACGGGGGAGGTCTCCCAGGTCACCGGCAAGGGGCGTCACACCTCCACATCTGCGGCCGCCATCGCCCTGCCGGGAGGCGGCTGGATCATTGACACGCCCGGGGTGCGTTCATTTGGCATCAGCCATGTTCATCCTGAGTCCTTCGTGGCGGCCTTCTTGGACCTGGCGGAATTCGTCGAGGACTGTCCGAGAGGCTGCCGCCACGACTCGAAAGCCCCTGAATGTGGGCTTGACGAGGCACTGCGTCAGGGATTGCTCGACGGGGAGAGGCTCGCCTCGTTCCGCAGAATGGAACGGGCCTTCGTGTGATCGCCCGCTCACTGGGCTAGGTTATGGTCATGGCCTCCAGCAAATCCTTCACCGATGACATCCGCCTGGCCCATGTCATGGCCGACGACGCCGACTCGATCTCCATGGCCCGGTTCAAGGCGCAGGACCTCGATGTGCGAACCAAGCCGGATCGGACCCCCGTGACCGAGACCGACACCTCTGTCGAGGAGGCGATCCGCCGAACCCTGTCACGAACCCGCCCCAGGGATGCCGTCCACGGCGAGGAGATGCAGGACTCCGGCAGCTCCCCCAGGCGCTGGATCATCGACCCCATCGACGGCACCGCGAACTACCTGCGCGGGGTGCCGGTGTGGGCCACCCTCATCGCCCTTGAGGTGGAGGGCGAGATCGTGGCCTCGGTGGTCTCCGCCCCCGCGCTGGGGCGTCGCTGGTGGGCGACGAAGGACGGCGGAGCCTTCACCGGCCGCTCCATCCTCAACCCCACCGAGATCCGCGTCAGCAAGGTGGCCAAGGTCGAGGATGCCTCCCTGTCCTACGCCAGCATCGAGGGTTGGATCGAGTCTGGACGAGGCCAGGGCTTCGTCGATCTCATGCGGGACGTGTGGCGTTCCCGCGCCTACGGCGACTTCTGGAGCTACATGCTGCTGGCCGAGGGGGCCGTGGACATCGCCTGCGAACCGGAACTGCAGCTCTACGACATGGCGGCCCTCGACATCATCGTGCGCGAGGCGGGGGGCCGGTTCACCAGCGTCGACGGCAAACCCGGCCCCTACCACGGCAATGCACTGGCCACCAACGGCCTGCTCCACGACGCCGTGATGGAGCGGCTCAGCCTCTGACCCCGAGGACAGCCGTTCAGATCACGCGTACGCGGAGGGTCTCCTCGAGGGACTGGAGTTCTTGGAGGAGACCCTCGAAGTGTTCCCCGGTGACATCGGTGACGGCGTAGCCGTACTCCCCCAGCGTGGCCAGGGTCTGGGAGCCGATGTTCATGTTGTGGCGGGCCAGCACCTGGTTGAGACGAGCCATCACGCCGGGCACGTTGTGGTGCAGGTGCAGGATCCGTTCGCTGCGCGGGGCGGTCACCGAGACCTCCGGCAGGTTCACACACATTGAGGTGTTTCCGAACTCCTCGTAGTCGGCGAGCTTGCCCGCCACGTAGCGACCGATGTCGACCTGTGCCTCCTGGGTGGAGCCGCCGACGTGCGGGGTGAGCAGGACGTTCGGGATGCCCTGCAGTGGGGAGACGAAGGGCTCGTCCTTGCTCTTCGGTTCGCTGGGGAACACGTCCACCGCAGCCCCTGCGATGTGGCCGGAGCGCAGCACCTCGGCCAGGGCGTCGATGTCGACGACGTTGCCCCGGCACAGGTTGAGGAACAGCGTCCTCGGGCGCATCTGGGCGAACTCCTTGGCCCCGATGAGATTCTTGTTGGCGGCGCGTCCATCGACGTGGAGGGAGATCGTCTCGCAGGTGGCGAACAGTTCCTCCATCGAGTCCACCCGGGTGGCGTTGCCGAGTGCCAGGCGATCCACCAGGTCGTAGAAGTAGACTCGCATCCCCAGGGCCTCGGCCAGCACCGAGAGCTGGGAGCCGATGTTGCCGTAACCGATGATGCCCAGGGTGCGGCCACGCACCTCGTGGGAGCCGACTGCGGTCTTGTCCCACACCCCGGCGTGCATCCCTGCGCTGCGGTCGCCGAGGCGACGCGCCATCGCGATGATCTCGCCGAGCGCAAGCTCCACGACTGAGCGGGTGTTGGAGTAGGGGGCGTTGAACACCGGAATTCCGGCTGCGGCTGCTGCGGGCAGATCCACCTGGTTGGTGCCGATGCAGAACGCTCCGACAGCTGCCAGCCCCGGGTGCGCCTCGAAGACGGCCGGGGTGAGATGGGTGCGGGATCGGATGCCGAGGAACTGCACCCCGTCGAGGGCTGCTATCAGTTCCTGTTCACCCAGCGCATTGGGGAGCAGTTCGACCTCGTGTCCCCGGGCAGACAGCACACGGACGGCTTCAGGATGGATGTTCTCGAGCAGCAGGGCCTTCACCTGCGGCATGTTACCCGGATTCACAAGGACAGCGTCGCAGCGACCAGTTCCTGCGTGTACGGGTGCTCCGGATGCTCGAGCACCTGCGCCACCGGGCCGGATTCCACCACCTCACCGCGTTGCAGCACCACCATCTTCTGGCACAGGTGCCGGACCACCGCGAGGTCGTGGCTGACGAAGAGCATGGCCAGCCCTCGAGCCCGCACCGCGTCGTTCAGCAGGTTGAGCACCTGGGCGCGCACGGAGACGTCGAGGGCGGAGACCGGCTCATCAGCAATGAGGAGGTCGGGTTCGCTGATGAGGGCCCGAGCAATGGCGATACGTTGCCGTTGCCCCCCGGAGAGCTGGTGGGGGTAGCGCTCCAGCATCTCCGCCTCCAGGCCGACGGCGGTCACCACCTCGGTCACGGAGGCGTCGATGGCGACCCCTGCCCGCCGGGTCCACGGCGAGCGCAGGGGCTCGGCAACGATGTCGCGAAGCCTCATCCGGGGGTTGAGTGAGGAGTTGGGGTCCTGGTGGATCAGGGAGACCCGCCGCCTCATCTCGGCCAGTTGCCGGTCCGTGCGGTGATCGACGCGCTCACCGTCGAAGATCACCTCACCGGCAGTCGGCTGAACCAGGCCGAGGATGGTGCGCAGCAGTGTTGTCTTGCCGGAACCGGAGCCGCCGACGAGCCCCACCCGCTCCCCTGCCGCCATCCTCAGATCCACCTGCCGCAGTGCCGGGAACGAGCTTCGCCCCCGGTGAAAGGTCACATCCACCCGGTTGAGCTGCACGAGATCGGTCATGGTCGTCTCCAGTGGTCGGCGACGGTGGGCAGCCGCTGCCCCGGTGGCACGGCCAGGATGCGCGCCGCGGCAACCAGGCCCCGGGTGTAGGCGTGTTGCGGGGAGTCGATGACCTGCTGGATGGGGCCGGATTCGACGATCTTCCCTTCCAGCATGACGACGACCTCCTGGCAGACCTCCTTGACCACCGCCAGATCGTGGCTGACGAATAGGGCGGCGCGGCCCGACAGCTGGGTGCCCAGCAGGTCGAGGATCTGGCGCTGCACGATGACGTCGAGCGCGGTGGTCGGTTCGTCGCAGATCACCAGGTCGGGTTCGTTGGCCAGGGCCATCGCGATGAGGGCCCGCTGCCGCTGACCCCCTGAGAGCTGATGCGGGTAGGAACCCGCGATTCGTTCCGGCTCATCCAGTCCCACCCGTTGCAGCCATGTCGTGACGACGCCACGGATGCGGCCCCGCTGCTCCGGATGGTGCAGGGCCACCGCCTCCCCCACCTGCCTGCCGACCCGCATCGTCGGGTCGAGGGCCGTCATGGGCTCCTGGAAGATCATGGAGACCGTCTCCCCACGCAGAGCCCGCAGTTCCTTCTCGGGACGGCCCACGAGTTCCTGACCGGCCAGCCGGATGGAGCCGGTCACCGTCGCGGTCTCCGGCAGCAGCCCCATGATCGCCAGCGCCGTCACGGACTTGCCGGAGCCGGACTGGCCGATGATCCCGAGCCGCTGCGTGGCCTCGAGGGTGAAGCTGATGCCATCGACTGCCACGCTGCGGCGGCGACCGAAGGTGATGCGCAGGTTCTCGACCTCGAGCAGGCTCATGTCAGCTCCCTCAGCCGGGGGTCCAGGA
The DNA here is from genome assembly GCA_030532575.1 of Propionibacteriaceae bacterium. Classification (GTDB taxonomy): domain Bacteria; phylum Actinomycetota; class Actinomycetes; order Propionibacteriales; family Propionibacteriaceae; genus Arachnia. The sequence continues at coordinate 101,296 of JAUNKV010000004.1, forward strand.
GATCGCGGAGGCCGTCACCCAGCAGGTTGCAGCCCATCGTGGCCACGGCTACGGCCACACCGGGCCAGAACGCCACCATCGGGGCGGAGAACAGCTGGTCCTGGGCCTCGCGGAGCATCCGTCCCCAGGTGGGGTCATCGGCGCTGGAGGCCAGGCCGAGGTAGGACAGCCCGGCCTCGGCGAGGATCGCGATACCGACGCTGACGCTGGCCTGCACCCCCAGCACCGGGGCGATGTTCGGCAGGACGTGACGCCACGCGATGTGGCTGCGTGGGATGCCGGACAGGCGGGCCGCTTCCACGTAGGCCTGCCCCATGACCTGCAGCGTCGCGGCCCGCGCGATCCGCACGAAGGCGGGGATGCTGGCCAAGGAGATCGCCATGAGTGCGGTCCAGATGGAACCACCCAGCGCCGCGGCGAAGAGGATGGCCAGCAGCAGGGCCGGGAAGCCGTAGAGGATGTCGGCCCCTCGGGCGATGAGTCTGCCGGACCAGCCCCGGCTCATGCCTGCGATGATCCCGGCAGGAATCCCGATCACGGCGGCCCCTGCGACGGAGAGCACGCCGATGAGCAGCACCAGACGGGCCCCTGTCATGATGCGACTCACGATGTCGAAGCCACCGCCGTCGGTGCCCAGCCAGTGCTGGGGTGAGGGCGGTTCGGCCCGCCCACCGGTGATGGCCTGTGGATCGTGCGGGGTCCATCCCAGCCCGATCACGGCGGCCAGGACAACCAGGACGATGAGCAGGGTGCCGAAGAACAGGTTGGAGCGCCGGATCATCGAAGCCCCCGCTGTTCTCGAAGCCGTGGGTCCACCGCGTGGTAGACCGCATCGACGATGAAGTTGATGGTGAGCACCGCCCACACCAGGATCAGCACGATGCCCTGGACCAGAACCAGATCGCGCTGCCCGACTGCGCGCAGCAGTCTGGAACCCAGCCCCTGGATCGCGAAGACCTGTTCGATGATGATCGCCCCCACCAACAGGGTGGCCACCTGGAGACCGATGACGGTCAGCAGGGAGATGGCCACGTTGCGGGAGCCGTGGCGCAACAGCGCTCCCCACCTGCTCCAGCCGACGGAGCGGGCGGTGCGGAACCAGTCCTCGGCCGTGACCTCGATCACAGCACTGCGCACGTAACGCGACAGCAGGCTGCCCTGCACCAGCCCGAGGGAGAGCGCGGGGAGCACCAGGTGGATTGCCCACTGGGCCGGGTTCTGGCGGAGTGGGACGTAGCCCCCGGCGGGCAGCCAACGAAGCTGTACCGCGAACACGATGACCAGCCACATCGCAGCCCAGAAGGCTGGAACGGCCAACCCGATCTGGGAGAGCGTGGAGCTGACGAAGCCGCTGACGTGGCGTCGTCTCAACGCCGCGTGGGTGCCGAGCGGGATCGCCACACACAGCGCCACAACCATGCCGAAGACGATGAGCCATGCCGAGATGCCGAGTCGGGGCAGGATCTGGGCCATGACGTCCTGGCCTGAGATCATCGAGGTCCCGAAGTTCCCGACAAGAACCCCGCTGATCCACTCCCAGTAGCGGATGACCAAGGGGCGGTCGAGCCCCAGTCGGGCCTCCAAGGCTGCGATCTCCTCGGCGGTGGCCTGGGTGCCGAGCAGAATGCTGGCCACACTTCCGGGCAGAGCGTTGGTGGCGAGGAAGATGAGGATCGACGCCACGATCAGGCTTGCGACCAGACCGACTATTCGCCGGAACACGGCGCGTGGGTTCATCGTCAGCGGCTGGTCGCCACGTGGGTGAGGTCGAAGGACAGGCCTGTGCTGTTGGCCTCGATCCCGGAGACCTCCGTGGTGGTGATGATGATGTTCGGCAGCAGGAACAACCAGTCGGCGGCGGCGTCGTCGGCCAGCAGCTTGGCGGCCTGTCTGAGGGTCGTGGTGTGTTCGTCCTGCGTGGTGGTGGCGTCAGCCTTGGCCATCAGCTCCGCGAACTCAGGGTTGTCGTAGCCCCAGTAGTAGTCAGTGCGGGCAAATGCCCCGAGGTCCCACGGCTCGACGTGGGCGACGATCGTCATGTCGTAGTCACGCTGCTTGTAGACCGAATCCAGCCAGGTGGCGAACTCAAGCTCCTCGGTGACCACCTCGATGCCGACCTCACGCAGCTGGGCTGCGACCAGGCGGGCGCTGGGCGGAGCGTAGGGCAGGTTCGGCACCCGCAACCTGAGCGTGAGCCCCTCCTGCCCGGCCTCAGCCAGCAGGGCCTTGGCCTTCTCGGGGTCGTGAGGGTAGGTCTTGGACAGGTCCTCGTACCAGCGGTCGGTCGGCGGCACCATCGAACCGATGAGGGTGCCCTTGCCACCCCATGCGCCGTCGATGATGGCCTGCCGGTCGATGGCGTGGTTGATGGCCTGGCGGACCCTGACGTCCTGCAGGGCCGGGTTGGCATGGTTGAAGCCGAGCACCACCTCACCGTCGGTGGTTCCCTCAGAGACCTTGAACCTGGAGGTGTCGCTGAACTGGTCCACGGCCTGCGGGACGGTGAGGTTGGAGATGACGTCGAGCTGCCCGGAAAGCATGGCGGTGACCATGGCGTTGGCGTCGGCGTAGTACTTGAAGTTCACCTCATCGACGCGCGGCCCGGTGCCCCAGTAGTTCTCATTGCGCTTCAGGGTGACGCTCGCCCCCACGTCGTGGGCGGAGAAGACGTAGGGGCCGGAGCCCGCCGGAGCGGTGTTGAGGTCACCGTCGGCACCAAGGTCGTAGATGATGCCCGCGGTGGAGGTCATGTCATAGAGCCACTGCTGGCTGGGGGCGTTCAGGGTGACCTCGACCTGCCGCTCCCCCACCGCGGTCACCTGCTTGATCTTCTCCAGCTGTCCCTTCAGAACCTTGGTGGTCTTCTCACCGTCGCGGGTGCGCAGCAGGGAGTCCACCACCGCCTGAGCGTTGACGGGACGACCCGAGGCGAAGGTGGCGGAAGGCTCCAGGTCAAAGGTGTAGACCGTCGCATCAGGACTGACGGTCCAGGTCCTGGCCAGCAGCGGCTTGATCTCGCCCTGGTCGTTGATCCGCACGAGAGTCTCGTAGACGTTGTACAACAGCACGAACGGGGTCCCGGCTCCCGTGGTGGTGGCCGGGTCAAGTCCTGTGGGCTCGGCGGTCGCCCCGACGTTGAGGACCACCGGCTGACTGCCCCCGGTCCCCGTCGTCGGCCCGGTGCAGGCACTCAGCAGGAGGCTCACGCCCAGCAGGGCACCTACCAGGGCGACGAGGCGCCGCAGGCCGTGGTTGAAGCTCATGCGATATCTCCCGAATCGGTGACAGGACCCGCACGATCCTACCCCTCGTCCACAAATTTGGCGTCCAAGCCGGGAGCGTGTATTGTTGGTCGAGCGACGCGGGGTGGAGCAGCTCGGTAGCTCGCCGGGCTCATAACCCGGAGGTCACAGGTTCAAATCCTGTCCCCGCTACCAGATCGGGAATCCCGACCAGGTCAACCTGGTCGGGATTTTCCGTCCTCCGGGACGGCAGGAGACCCCGCGGGTCCAGGCCAAGCATCTCGGCCGCCGCGAATAGGTCCTGCAGTGTCCAAGCCACCTCCCCCCGGAGCTTCCGGCCCGCCACCGATGGCGTGACACCAAGCGCCAACGCCAAGTCTTTGTTGCGGATCCGCCGCCGGAACATCGCCGACTGCACCGCAATGCCCAAGGATTCGTAGAGCGAGTAGGAGTCGATGACCCCGGCCGCTCTCGCCGCTTCGAGACGCTGTGACATGATGCAATCTTAGGCACTTAAGGGCACCTGATGCAAGATGATGTCACCTAAGGCCACCCACGCAACCTAGGGACATCCTTGACGACAAGGTGACGCTAGGCGTAAGTTTGACGCCGTGGACTTGCAAGACACGTCACTTCCATTACCTAACCGGCCCTTCTGGTCACCTGCCGAAGTTGCCGAGCTTCTCCCCGACACGGAGAAGCGCACGGTCGCGCGGTGGTGCAAGGAGGGAAGAGTCCCCGGGGCGAAACGTGCCGTGAACGGACGTTGGCTCATTCCGGCCACCTGGGTTCATGAGCTGCTGGCCAGCGAGAGCGCGGAGCCTTCCGACCCAGCGGCTGCCGAGTCGCCTCCCCCAGATGATCCGCTGCCTGGGTTGGAGGAGCCGTGAGTATCTGGGCTGTGTCGTGGGCGCTACGTGTGCGGGGGTTGTCGCGGACGGACAAGTTGACGTTGGTGGCGTTGGCTGATTACGCGGATGATGAGGATGAGGCGTGGCCGCGTGTGGAGACGTTGGCTGAGGTGTTGGATGCGTCGCAGCGGACGGTGTTCAGGGCGTTGGAGGCGTTGGAGTCTGCGGGGTTGATTTCGCGGATGCAGGGGTTCGTGAAGACGGCTGGGGGTGGTGTGCGGCAGGTGAATTCGGTGTATCGGTTGCATGTGCCGGACACGGTGTCCAGGCGTGTGGGTCGGGGGGCGTCGAGGCCTCAGGAGGTGCGCGAGAGTTCGGGCTTCGGTGGTGTTGCCACGCTCGAGGTCGCGGGTGAAACCCCTTGTGGAGTCCGCCATGACACTGGTGTCACCCCGGACGGCTCGGTTGGTGAAATGCCTTGTCAGGTCCGCCATGACATGGGTGTCACCCCGGAATTTCGGGGTGACACTGGTGACAGTTCCGGGGTGACACCCATGTCACCCCTATATAAGGAAGAACCATCAGTAGAACCACCAAGCCAAGCCCCCCTACCCCCCACACCGCCACCGGGGTTGGGGTCGGGTGGCTTGGCTGGGCTGGGCGGGGTGGTCTCCGCGACCGACGACGACGGGGCTCCCCTGGTCCTGGTGGTTGGCTCTGGGCCGGAGCAGGCTCCGGCCGGGCCGCCCTCCACGGTGTCGTCGAGCTCGGGCTCCGGTCCGGGTGCTGACCCTGGGCCTGGGCCTGGCAGCGGGTCTTCGGTGTCGTCGGAGGCGTGGGGGTTGGTGCGGCGGTGCCTGCCCGAGGGGATGCAGGCGTTGGATGGGCCGGGGCTGGAGCTGGTGCTGCCGCTGTTGCGGGAGCGTTTGGAGGCTGGGTGGCGGCCCGAGGCACTACGGGATGTCCTGGCGGCTGATCCGTTGCCGGAGCGGGTGCGGCATTTGGCGGGGTTGGTGGCGCATCGGGTGGGTCGGGTGCCGGTGGATGCGGCTCCTCCTCCGCCGCGGCCGCGGGGGTCATGGCGGGTGCCTGATCCGCCGTCGGTGCCGTTGAGGCCGGAGGAGGTCAATCCGGTGGTGGTGCGGGCTGAGGCCGCGCGCCGGGAGGCGATCCGGGTCGGGTCGCCGGATGCGGCGCGGCCGCGGTCGTGGTGGCTGCGGCGGGCGATAGATGAGGTTTCGGCTGGCGAGGAGTCGCTGGTCGGGATGGACGGGTCTGGTGCCCGTGATGTGCAGCAGGGGCAGGAGTCGCTGCGGTGATGGTTTTGTTTGTTGCCTCCTCACTGTGTGGGGTGGGTGCCTTGGAAAGGGGCTTGTGATGCAGTTCGATACGTCGATGTTGAACACGCTGATGGATCTGGTGGGTGGCATGTTGGCGGCCCTCGCAGCCATTATGGGTGGCTGGGCAGTGGCGGTGCTCGCGATGAATCTCATCGGTGAACGGGATGGTGCGGCGATGAAGAACGCGTTGAACTGGGCCGCTGCCGCTGGGTTGCTGGGAGCGCTCGGCGGGTTCTTCATCGCCATGTTCTGAAGGGGGTGAGTCATGGCGGGGCCTGTTGTGTTGTCGTGGGCAACCGAGATTTTGGAGCCGATCCTGAACAGTTTGGCTGATGGCAAGATTTTCGGGTTGGATGTGAAGTTCGTGCTCACTGATCCCTCGACGGAGAATCCTGAAGTGTGGGCGTTGGTCAGCCAGGTTTCGGCGGCGTTGATCTCTTCGGTGGCGGCTGTAATGTGCGTTATCATGTGCTCGATTGATTTGCAGCGGGTTACCTTGATGACCGACGGGGAAGGCGAGACCAAGACGAAGGCGATTGTTTTCACCGTGGTGAAGTTCGGGGTGGTGTGGGCGATTTTCCACCAGGCCCCGGGGATACTTTTCGATATCTGGAAGATGGGGAATGAGATCGCGACAAAGGTTTCCGAGCAGCTGGCCCCAGGGACGGGCACCTATGATTTGGATGAGCAGCGACAGGTGTTCCTGGATAGCGTGAAGGATCTTGATTGGTTGGGGCAGACGCTGCTGGTTGTGCTGATGTTGATTGCTTGGCTGGTGAACAAAGGGGCTGTGCTGGGGTGTGTTGCTGTGGCGGTGGTGCGGTTGATGAAGATTTATTTGTTCACCGCTTGGTGTCCGGTTCCGATGGCGTTGTTGGCGTCGGAGCATGGCCGTTCGTTCGGGATTGGTTTTTTGCGGAACTACTCGAAGACCATTTTGCAGGCTTTCGTGCTGTTGTTGTCGTTCGGGATTTACGGACTCCTTTCATCGAAGTGGGCGGACAAGATCATGGAGATGGACATGTCTCAGGGTGTGGAGGCTGCACTGCAAATCGGTGCGGTCTACATTTTCATGGGTATCGTGTTGTGCATGATCGTGATGGGGTCAGAGAAGCTGGCCTCGGAACTGGTTGGAGGATGACATGAGGAAACTGCTGGTGACTACGGTGTTCGCGGCCTTGGTCGTCGTCGGGGCGGTGGGGTGTGGCCAGTCGGTGGATGAGGCCCGTGCGGAGGCTGCTGCTCGTGTGGCCCAGATGCTGTACCTGGAGGACTTGGAGGCGGTGCAGGCTGGGCTGGAGGACGCCGCCACGGTGGAGGAGGTCCGCAAGCTGGCCGAGAAGGCCGAGAAGGAGGATCAGGAGCGTGGAGAGGCGTACTGGAGCTGCGCTGCGAAGGCTGTGCAGGCCCTGCCGGGTACCGCGTGGGAGGCTGATGCATGGCATGATGATGGGAGCTGGGATGTTGTGGTGCTTCACCTGAAGGTTGACGCCACCGCCACGTTGGAGCGCACAGCTTCTCACCTTCCATTTGGCTCGAGTTCAAGCCCGACCGCGCCACCGAGCGAGATGGACACGTGGCTGTCAGAAAATGCAGAGAAAGTTTCGGGCTGGAGTAGTGATGTCGCGGATCGGGTGGCGTCGCGGAGTGTGTTGGATGGCCAGCCTCCTCATTTCTCGGTGGTGAACAAGTCCTGCACGGTTCAGTTCATGCTGACGCTGGTCACTGCCACTGGGGCGGTACAGTTCCCTGCGAAGCTGGAAATCCACGCTCATCTCAATCTGGTTGTCAATGGCAAGGACACGTCCAGGAAGGAGGGATGAGGGGATGGCGCTGGAGGTTCGGGTCCATTCGGAGGTGACCGACATCGATGCCAAGGTGGTTGGGCCGTTGACGTGGCGGCAGTTCGTTTTCACCTTGGTGGGGGTTCCGGTCCTTCTCGGGTTGGGGACGGTGTTGTTCTTCTTGGGGAGGTTGCCTGTTTTGCCGTATGTGGTGACTCCGTTGTTGGCGCCGTTGGCGTTGTGGGCGTGGGCGAAGCCGATGGGGATGAGGTTTGAGAAGTGGGTGCCGTATGCGTGGCGGGCCGTGTGGGAGCCTCGCGTGTTGCGGTATGGGAATGATCCTGTTTCGCTGGGCCAGGTGAAGAGTTTTGATGATGCACATGCTGGGAGGAAGAATGTTTCTCGGAAAGAAGCGGGAAAGCGACCCGAGGCCGGATGGTGACATCCCTGGCGGGAGGCATGGGAAGAAGAGGGGGCGGGAGTCCAGGCGACAGCGCACGGCGCGGGATGTCTTGTGGTATGAGTCGCTGCTGGAGTCGGGGATTTGCGTGCTCGGCGGCGGCCTGTATTCGGTCATGCTGAGGTTGGCGGACATCAACTATCACATGGGCGGCGAGACGCACCAGCGTGGAGTGCTGGAGAATTACGCGCGGTTCTTCAACAAGCTTGGTGTTGGTGAAGAGGTGACGGTGATGATCGCGAATCGCCGGATTGATCGCCAGGACCTGGTGGGAAGGGTGCTTTTTCCTGAGCCTCGTGATGGGGACGATTTGACGGTATGGCGGGCTGACCACAATCGGGTGGTGGAGGCGATGCTGGGTGACCGGGACTACATGATCGTGTCGGAGAAGTACCTGCTGTTGACCGTGTCGGCTGAGGATGTGGAGGAGGCGACGGCCCGGCTGGAGCGGTTGGAGGCCAGCGTGATCTCGGATCTGTTGCAGCTGTTGAGCTGCCGGGCTGAGCGTCTGAATGGGGTCGCCCGGGTGGAGTTCCTGCGGGAGTGGACCCGGGGCGTGTATGCGAAGGGCTTCGATTTTGAGGCGCTGGGGTTGTCCGGTGCATCGACGAAGGATGAGCTGGCGCCCCAGGGTGTTGATCGGCGGAGCAAGTCACGGATGGTGCTGCACGGTGACACCGAGGAGCTTCACTTCCAAACCCTCGTGTTGCGGAACTATCCGGCGTATCTCACCGATGATCTGTTTGCCCGGATCAGTGAGATCTCTGCGGATCTGGTGATCTCGTTCAACATCGAGCCGCTTGATCGTGCCATGGCGATGAAGTTGGTGGGGAGCCGGATCGGGGATCTGAAGATGGAACGCACCGGTGCCAGGCGTCGGGCGATCAACGCGAAGCTGGACCCGAATGTCGATCTGCCGGAACGGTTGGTGGAGGGGTTGGATGAGACTGCGGAGTTGCGGGATGCGATGCGGCGTGAGGGCCAGCGGTTGTTCTCCACGACGTTGCTGGTCGCTGTGCGGGGGTCGTCGCGGGAGGAGTTGGCGGAGCGGGTTCGGTTGGTGATCCGCGCCGCGAGTGGTGAGCAGTGCCAGATGTCGGGGATGTGGGGGTTCCAGGAGGCTGGGCTGAACCAGGTGCTGTTTGGTGGGCATCGGGTCCCGGTGAGGCGGACCCTGACCACGGCCGGAGTGGCGACACAGGTGCCGTTCGCGTCGCAGGAGATTCTCGATCCTGAGGGCGTGTTCTACGGCCTCAACGGCCGGACCGGGAACCCGATCGTGGTGGACCGCCGTCGCAAACGCAACGGCAACAAGTTCACCGTCGGCACCTCTGGGTCGGGCAAGTCCCATCTGGAGAAGTGGGAAATCTGCGAGGTCCTGATCGGGAACCCGAGTGATGAGCTCATCATCATCGACCCGGAGCAGGAGTACCGGGCCCTGGGTGAGGCGTGGGGGGCCACCATCGTGGAGGTTCACGCCGCGTCTGAGCAGACCATCAATCCGTTCGATGTGGAGATGGTGAATCTGGAGGGCAGGCCGTTGCGGTTGAAGACCGAGGCGGTGCTGGGGATGCTGGAGGTCCTACTGGGCGGTGATGCCGGTCTGAGTGGGGAGGCCCGCTCCGTGCTGGATCGCTGCGTCAGTAACCTCTACAACCGGTGGGAGCAGACCCAGTCGTCGGTGATGCCCACCTTCGTGGACCTGTGGCACGAGCTCCGCCAACAGCCCGAGCCCGCCGCGGCCACGGCCGCGATGAAACTGGAGCTCTACTCCGTGGGATCGTTCTCCGGGTTCGCGCAACAGACCAACGTCGATGTGAGCAACCGGTTCGTGATCTACGACACCTCCAAGCTCGGCCACGCCTTGCAGAACTTCGGGTTGATGGTGGTGCTGGATTCGATCTGGCAGCGGGTCCAGCGGAACTACGGGCGTGGTATCCGATCTTGGTTGTGGGTCGATGAGTTCGCGTCGATGTTCACCAACCGGCACGCGATGAACCAGTTCATGGAGTTCTTCCAACGCTTCCGTAAGTATGGCGGGATGGCCAGCGGCATTTTGCAGTCGGTGACCCGACTGCTGGAGGTCGAGGAAGCGGTCCAGATGCTCAACAACGCCGAAATCCTGGTGCTGATGGGCCAATCCGATGCCGACGCCAAGGCGTTGGAAGAGTTGCTGGGCCTGTCTGATCAGGAGGTGCGGGCTTTCAGGGCGGTGGAGCCGGGCTGTGGTCTGATCCGGGTTGGCTCGACCTCGTTCCCCCTCAATGCCAGGAAACCGCAGGACGGGGTCCTTGCGGCGCTGTTCGACACCTCGTTCAAGGATGGTGGTCGTGGCTGATGATCGTCCCCGCAGGTGGCGGGACATTCGTGTGGTGTCCCGGGCGGGGTGGCGTCACAACGGTCTGGAAGCCGCCCGGCCCCGATACGGTGGCACGATCACCACCACGACGAAAACCGTGAATGGGAAGACCGAAACCTGGGTGTCTGAGACCCTCTCCACCAGGCAGCAGATCACCTCAGCGGTCAGGCAGGCGGGTCATGTCGCCTGGACCCAAAGCGTCTCTGGTGCTGCGACGGTGGGACGAGTCGGTGCCCGCACCACCAGCCGGGCGGCCCGCACCGTCAGGGCCCAGCTGCGGAAGCTCGAAGCAGCCGGAGAGCTGGACGTCGATGCCCAGCTCTCCATGGCGGGCCGTGCTGCGGCCCGCACCACCGGACGAGCCACCAAAAGGGTCGCTGCCGGGGTGGGACGTCAGGTCCTGAAGAAGATCGGGATCGAGAAGAAACCCCACTCTGGGTTGACTGGCAGTGTTCGTCGGGCAGGGTCCGGGTTGATGCACCAGGTCCGTGGCGGGGTGGGCCTGATGGCTGATGGCGGCCAACTCGACGTGGACCGTGCCGCGGCGCGGATGACGCAGCGGGCATGGAACAAGTCCGTGGGAGTCACCGGCCGAGCTGCCGCCCGCGGAGCGAGGGTCACCACACGGTGGGCGGCACGACACACCGGGAAAGCCACCCGGTGGGTCGCGGCACGAACAGCCGCGCTCGCTGTGAAAGCCGGAATGGCCGTGGCCCACCTCATCGGAGCACTCGCCGGAGCCGTCGGGACAATTCTGCCGGTCCTGCTGATCGTCATCGGCATCGTGGCCGTGCTGTGCGCCATCCTGCCCTCATTCATCACCGGCGCCGGGGCCGAGAACCAACGTCGCGAGGAGGCTGCACGCCGGTCACAGTTGACGTCGTGCAGTGGCCCTGGAGTGGTCTCAGCTGCGGATGTTGCGGTGTTTCTGCCGTCACCGCGCGGCACCGACATCTCCGGTTCGTTGTCCGAGGAGCAGCGAGCGACGGCGACGGCGATTGTGGAGGAGGGACAGAAAGCAGGTATCCCTCCCAGGGGGTGGGCGGTGGCGTTGATGACTGCGATGCAGGAGTCCACGATGGGCGCCAACCCCGCCACGAAGCAGCCAAATGGGGACGGGGATGTGGGGGTGTTCCAGCAAAGAGCAAAACTCGGCTGGTATGCCGATGGGGCAACAATGGCTGAGAACACCAGGATTTTGAATGATGTCCGCTACGCTGCAAAAACGTTCTTTCTGGGTCACAAGGTTGGCGTTTTCTCGCCATCTGGGGCTGGAAGTCTTGGTTATCAGATCCCTGGCTTGGTCAACATTTCCGGGTGGGAGTCGATGGACTTGGGGAAGGCCGCCCAGAAAGTCCAGGTGAGCGCCTTCCCCGACTATTACGCCAAGCACGAGGCCACCGTCGCTAGCCTTTTGCCGACGCTGAACCCTCAGGGCTGCTCTCAGGTGGATCTGTTGGTGCCAGGGGCCAGCGGTCTGGCGGGCAAGGACGACTACGCGGGCTGGTATGCGAAGCTCCCAGACATGGTCAAGGCGGAAGGATACGACCCGAATGGGTTCGCGTGGCGGCAGTGCACGTCATATGCGGGGTTCGCGGTCAGGACGTATTCCCGGCACAAGGATTTCAATAATTGGTGGCGGCAGGACGGGGGCCGGTTCAGCGACGCGAAGCATTGGCATGTGGCAGCGCGCAAGGCCGGGATTCGGGTGGATCAGACCCCAGCAGTGGGGGCGGTTGCGCAACGCACCTCGGGAGACTGGGGACATGTTGCTTACGTCGTCGCAGTCAATGACGACGGCAGCTTTGTCATCAACGAATACAATCACGTCACCACTCGGGAGTTCTCTTCCAGGACGGCCCGGATCGGGAATGGGTCGCATGATTTCACCAACTTCCTGCATTTCGAGGAGTAACGAGATGGATCGTCGTACAGCCCTGGGCTTGATTGCAGCTAGTGTGTTGCTGGCTGGGTGCGGGAGCCCGGGCGTGGGTGAGGCACCAGCGCCCACCCCTGATGTGGCGGCGTCGGTGCAGGTGTCGAGGGGTGTCGAGGCGAGCGTGGTGCCGTCGTGGGTGGGGTCGGGGCCTGCTCGGCGTGCGGCCGAGTTCGTGAGGGTCGCGGCAACAGCGGATACCCGGGTGGATGAGGTACCGGAGGGGGCGTGGCGGCGCGCAAAGTCGATGATGACCCCGGCCCTGGTGGCAGACCTTGAGGCTGGTTCTGCTCTGGGCCAGGTGGCGGGGTGGGGGCGGCTGCAGCGCCTCGACGGCTGGGTTTCTGTCGAGTTCGGGAATGTGTTGGGTGATGAACCGCAGGCAGCACCAGGGCCGGAGGACTCCCCCACCCCGAAGGATGGGGTGGAGATTGAGGTGGTGTTCACCCGCACCATTCATGCTGAGGGGCAGCGTGACGTGCGGGAGTCGGAGCCGTTGGTGTGGGTGGTGCGGGTGGTGGGTGATCAGGTGGCGGGGGTGTCGACGGTGACCACCACGAACCCGGGATGAGCGAGTTGTCCACAGACGGCAGATTTTCTGGACCTGGTGAGCATGTCGGGCTGGAGGGTGCACATGGTGATAGGTGAAGGAGAAACCACTCGTGAAAGGGAGTGCAGGGATGAAGGATGTGTGGCGGGTCTGGGCGCTGGTGACCTGGGCTGCGAACGTGCTGGGCAGTGAGGAGTTGGGGGACGTGGGCCTCCAGCTGGTGGGGCTGCCACTGGGGGTGCTGCAGTTCGCTCCGGCCGGGGAGGCCCCGGTGGTGGTGCCAGTCTTTGATGGTGTGTCGGGGCGGGAGGCTGTGGCGGAAGCGCTGGGGATCGTCACGTCGTGGGAGCTGACCACGATGGAGGCGCAGGAGTTCTTCTTCGACTTGGTGGATGTCCATGATGCCTTGACCAGTCGGGGGCTGTGATGGGGTGGCGTGAGATCACCGAGCAGGCGCATCAGCGTCTGGTCACCGGGGAAGGGCTGGAGTTCGAGCAGTGGCGTGGAGTGATGGCTGCTGTCGGCCCAGTGGCTGGTGAGGATGCGGCGGTTGCGTCGGCGGTTCAGATGGCGGCTGGGGCTGCTCTTGTCGCGGGGGTTCAGGCGCGTCCCGCTGATCGCCTGGTTGCTGAGACGGTCGCGGCCGCCGGGTCGGGGTGGGATGGGCAGGCTCGGCTGGCGGTGACGGCGATGACGCATTTGGCGTTGCGGTCCGCGCGTGGGGATCGTGAGGAGCAGGTCCTGGCGGCGGTGGAGCGTGAGCTGTTGCCGCATCGGGAGCCGTCTGCCTTGGTGGTGGCGTTGCGGGATTGGCGGGACCAGGTTGCCGCCACGGGTGTGGGGCCGCATGAGGCGGTGAACATCGCGGCGGTGCAGGCGCGGCTTCTGGTGGAGGCCCGCGGCTGGATCGGCCAGGTGGAGGCTCCTGCTGGTGTCGAGCTCGCAGGGCTTCAGGACGCGGTCACGGTGGCGGCTGAGGTGTGGCAGGTCGCTGCGTCGTCGTGGCGTGATGTCACCAGGCGGGAACAGCAGAGCCCGGCTGCGGTGGCGGAGTTGTCACGGCGGTGGGTGGCTGTTGCTCAGGCGGTGCGGGCGGAGCCGTCGGTGGCTCGTCGGGTGGAGGCGATGATCGCAACCGGTTTTTGGGGGGTGTGTGCAGGCTGGGTTGTCGGTGCGGGCGCCGGGGGATGCCGACACTGTGTTGACGCAGGTTGGGGTGGGGGTGGAGATCGCCGCTGATCCGCTGCACGGCCTGACCTTCCAGGACCGCACCCCACCACGTCTGCGGCAGCCCACCCCCACGGGGGTGGGTCACTCCCCCACCCAGCAGACGCCGCCACAAGATCCGGCGGCGGGGGTGGTGTCTGTGTGGCGTGGTGGGGTGGAGAGTGACCCGGAGATGGAGAACACTCATGCCACGCATGTGGCTGCTGCTCGGATGATGCAGGCGGGAGTTGTTGCGCAGGCCGCGTTGGATGGCCGCCCGGAGGCGGTTCGAGCGGCTGCGGGGGTTCCTCGGCAGCGGTTGGAGGAGCTGGTGGAGCGGGGACGGCTGGGGAAGGCCCAGCTGATCGCTTTCACCCGCCCGATGGTGGTCGCGGCGTTGCGGGAGGACTTGGCGCGACGTCGTGGCCCGGCTGGGGATGATCTGTTGTCGGCGGCGCAAACCCATGTCGCGGAGCAGATCACCACCTGGGATGAGACCCGGGGCCGGTTGGCCGGGTGGGTGTGGCAGGTCGCACGCCAGGAGGCGGGGCGGTGGGTGACCCGCGGCCGTACCTCGGAGCAGGCCCTGAAACGTCACGAAACCTTGAGCGAGTCTGTGGAGGACCACGCTCACACAGCGGCGCTTGACTCTCCCACCTTGGGTGTGGAGGAGCAGGTGATGCAGGCCTGGAGTGTCCAGGAGCTTCGCCAGCGCATCACGCAGCTGGACCCGACTGTTCGGGATGTGGTCACGGCCCGGTTTGGCCTGGCCACCGGGGAGGTGGAGACCCGCGCCTCCATCGGGAACCGCCTGGGCCTGTCAGTTACGACGGTCCAGCGGATCGAGGCCCGGGCGGTGCAGGAGCTGCGGCAGGTGCAGCGCACCGAGATCGACCAGTCCCTCCCCGGCCTGTCAGCGCGGTTGCGTGATGCTGTTCCTCGCGAGCTGGTGGCCCGCCTGGGCCGGGAGCAGAAGCAGCGTGCAGCAGTCAATGAGCCACGGCCGTTGATCGACCGAATCAAGGAGCGGGCAGAAGCGGCCCGGAATGAGTCGCAGCTGAGTCGCTGGATGACAGCGCAGCAACCAGACAGGAACAGGGATCGAGAGGAAGGACCAGAACGATGACCACACAGACGAGCTGGGGAGGGGGTGGCGCTGATGACTGCGATGCAGATGGTCTTGGCTGTGGTGTTGCTGTTGGTGGCGGTGCGGGTGGCCGGGCTGGTACTGGCCCTGCTCGCGGAGCTGCGCCGCTGGGTCCTGGGAGCCATCGGGTTGATCCTGGCGGCCGCCCTGGTCGCGGAACTCCTCACCTAGGAGGTCTGTGATGAAGAAGGGGATCGTGGTGTTCGCGGGCATCGTTGCCGCGCTGGTGGCGTATGCCGCAAACGTGATCTCGGCGGGGTTGCGGGTGGGCGCTGAGCCGTCGGTGTCGTGGGTGGTGCGTCTGCCGGATGCGGCCCGTCGGGTGGTGACGTGGCCACCATCGTGGTCGTGGGAGCCTCGCGACCTGGTGATCGCGGCCGGGGCTGCCGTGTTTACTGGATTGCTGATCGCCGCCTGGGCCGTGACCCAGCCTCAGCGCTCCGGCGAGGAACACGGCTCCGCCCGCTGGGGCAAGCCCCGCGATCTGAAACCGTTTATGGACCCGGACATCGAGAAGAACGTGTGGTTGACCAGGGAGCACCGGCTCCGCATCACCCGCGCCCGGAAGCCAGAGCATCAGCGCAACCTCAACATCTTGTGTATCGGCGGCTCCGGCGCGGGCAAGTCCCGGTTCTTTGTGATGCCGAATCTGGCGCGTGGTCTGTCGTCGGTGGTGGTGACGGATCCGAAGGGTGAGCTGCTGCGGGAGTGCCGTCCTGGGTTGGAGCAGGCCGGGTTCCAGGTGCGAGTGCTGAACCTCATCGACTTCAGCAAGTCCGACGGCTTCAACCCGCTGGCATATCTGCGCCCTGGGCATGAGCCGGAAGATGTCGCGCTGTTGGTGCGCACGATCATTGCGAACACCAGCGCACCGGGGCAGAAACCTTCGGGCGGTGACCCGTTCTGGGAACGAGCTGAAGCCGCAGTGCTGAACGCGCTGATCGCATTCGTCGCCGCCACCGCCCCACCAGAGAAGCAGAACCTGGGCGAGGTGATGGACCTGCTGTCGCAGATGCAGGCCAGCAAGGACGACGCCCTCTCCCCCGTCGATGAGCTGTTCCTCCAGGCCGGTGAGTTCGCCACCGAGTCCGAGCTCCTCACCTACGCCTTGTCCCAGTACAGGGTGTATCAACAGGCGGCGTCGAAGACGGCCGCGTCGATCCTGGTCACCGCAGGGGCGCGTCTCGCACCCCTGCACATCCCGGCGATCCGCCGCATCCTGGCCAGCGACACCCTGGCCCTGGATCGGGTCGGGCAGGAGAAGACCGCGATCTTCGCGGTGATCTCCGACTCGAACAAGCAGTTCGCCTGGCTGTCCGCGCTGATGTTCTCAATGTTCTTCCAACGCTCGGTGTGGCTGGCCGACCAGCAGCCCAGCGGGATGCTGCCCGTCCCGGTGACGTGCTGGTTGGACGAGTTCGCCAACATTGGCAGGATTCCCGACTTCGAGATCACGATGGCCACGGTTCGCTCCCGCGGAATCTCCGTGGTGTTGGTGGTCCAGGCTCTGGGCCAGGGCAAAGCCCTCTACCAGGAGTCATGGCCCACGATCACGGGCAACTGCGACACCACCTTGTTCCTCGGCTCACAGGACGCCGAGACCCTGAAATGGATCACGGCGGCCTTGGGGAAGCAGACGATTCGCACGGTGGATGCGTCGATCTCCCACGGCCGTCGGGGTGGCGGCTCACGGAACGTCAAGACGATTGCCCGTGATTTGTTGAGTGCGGATGAGGTTGGGCGTCTGCCCGGCGATCAGGCCCTGGTTTTGATCCGAGGCCTGCCACCATTCCGGGGCAAGAAACTCCGCCCCCTTGCTGAGGGGCGACACACCACAACCAAGACCAGGAAGGAAGTGAACGATGAGCGAGCACGTCGATGACCAGGTGGGTGGGGATGTCCGTGATGATGCCGTCGCGCGGTTGTCGCAGGAGGTCGCACAGCAAAACGCCTTGTTGTTGCAGGTGATGGAGCGGCTGCAGCAGACCGAAGCCCGAACGACGACGGTCGGTTCTGGGGCGAAGGCCGAGGTGCTGGTGTTGTGGCCGTGGAGCATGGACCCCGACAGGAGTGTGGAGGACTGGGAGCGGTTGATCGTGTGGGTGGATGGAATCTGTGCCACCCATGCGGTGACTGCGATCCCGCCGTGTTGGCTGGCTCACCCTGACCTGGTGAATCAGCTCGAGGCTCTCAGGTGTGCGTGGGAGCTCGCCGCCGCCCACCACCCCAGCCCTGAGTTGATCGCCTGGTACACCTACTCCTGGCGGCCCTTCCTGGCGTATGTGCAGGGCGTGGATCGGTGCCGGAACGGGCATCAGCCAGACCCACCGGCAACGGTCACCGATGTGGCTTTTCATCCTCTCGCGGCCGTGGAGGAGTGATCTCTGACAGCTGGTGCCCCGCCAACCCCCTACAGGGTTGGCGGGGCACCAGCATGTTCAAGGCGGGACGGGCTGAAGGGGAATATTATGCCCCGTCATGTTACACCCCTCAGCGTTCGGGGGCGTCGTGGTCGCGGCGTGGCGCTGGTGGGGTGGGGGGCTCTTGGTGGCGTTTGAGGGCGGCCATTTCTTGGAGGCGGTCGATGAGGGGGCGGGTGGTGTCGGCCGCAATCCCCTTGGCCTGGGCGTCGATGGCCCGCGCCTTCCGGGCTTCGATGGCGGCCTGGTGGCGTTCCAGGCTGCGCTGCAACGCTGGTTTGTTGAGGTCGGCGAGTTTGGCGCGCAGGTCCACGATTTCGCGGTCGAGCGCGGCGGTGGCTTGGAGGGTCTCGATGAGGGGGGTACCGGGGGCGGGGCGGAGCTGGGTCCTGGCGCGTTGGGCGGCATCGAGGTCGAGGGTCAGGGCTGCACGCTCGGGGAAGGTCTCGAGCCGGTCCTGCAGGGCGGTGGCCTGTTGGCGGAGCTCCCACCGGTCGATGAGGTCCTGCACCGACCCCACCAACTGCACTGGGCGCACTGGCTGCGCTGGCGGTGGGGGCTGTGTCGGCTGCACTGATTGCACTGGGTGTGGCGTGTGTGCTGGGTGCGGTGGCTGCACCGAGTGTGCTGGCTGCGCTTCCTGTGCTGGCTGTGCTGTGGGTCGGGTGATGGCGGCGGTGTGGAGGGGCTGCCGGGGGGATGGCGGCACCAGGCCGGGTGTTTGGGGGGCAGGCTGGCCCAGGTGATCGCTGCGGGGCGTGGGGGGTGTGGTGGGGATGCCGAGGTGGGTGGCAAGCTCCTGGAGCTTTTCCCCTGCCCGGGGGCGGAGTCGGGTTCCTGGCTCGGCTGGGCTGGGCTGCTGGGCCTGGTGGAGTTCGTGGGTGATGAGGTCGTGGAGTCTGGCCCGGTCCTGGGTGGGGTCGACGCTGTGCATGGCGGCGGCCGCGACCCCAACGTGGAAGGTTTGCTGCTCGGGGGGCAGGTCGGCGATGAGGGCGGCGGCGTGACGGGCAACGGCAACGCGGAGGGCGGGGTTTCCGGGCAGGCGGGCGGCGTGGTCGTGGACGAGGTCGGTGAGGAGGCCTCCGGCGACGGTGGGGGCATGGTCGGCGAGCAGGAGCCCCGTCTGCAACGCCTCGGCACCACCGTCACGTTGCAGGAGCTCGGCGGGGTCCTTCACCGGTTGCCCGTCGGGCGGAATGAGGGGGAAGGACAGGGCGGTGATGCCGTGGCGGATGAGGAGCTCGTGGTCACGGGCGGCAGCCGTTTGTCCTGCCTGGTCGGTGTCGGTGGCCTCCCACACCCGCACTCCCTGGGCGGCGATCGCCTGGGCTTGTTGCTCGGTCAGGGCGGTCCCGAGCGGGGCAACACCCACCGCCTTCCCGCCGGTACCCAGGGTGATGGCCAGGGCGTCGAGGGGTCCCTCGACCCGCACCAGATCAGCACCCTGCTCCAGCAAAGCGCGGTGTTCGGTGAGGCCGAACAGAATCTCGGACTTGTGGAAGGCGCGGGTGGTCGGCGTGTTGAGATATTTCGGGACGCGCGGGTCGGCGTCGGGGCGGGCACGGCCGACGAATCCCACCAGGTCGCCGCCTGGGTTGTGGATGCCGAGGATGAGGCGATCCCTGAAGACGTCGATGATGCCGCGGCCGTTGTGGGCGGGTTTCGCCAGGCCTGCGTCGATGAGCTCCTGGTCGGTGGCACCGTGACGGCGGAGGTGCTGGACCAGGCGGCTCCCCGCTGGTGCGTAGCCGACCACGATTTCAGGATGATCGACAAGGTCGGTGCCCAACCGTTCCTTGAGGTACTGCTGTGCACCTGAGCCCTGGTAATGATCGCGGAAGAAGTCGGCTGCTTGGTGGGTGAGGTCGAGGATGCGGTCTCGGTTGGTGGCCCCGAGAAGTTCCCGCTCGAGCTCCACCGCAGAGGTCAAGGACACTGCGGGCTTCTCGAGCACGGCGGGCGTGGGGGTGGTGCGGGGTGCTGGTGCTGGCCGGGCGGCGGGCTGGATGCGCCTGGCGGGCTCGGTTGCGGCGCGGCGTGGTTGCTCGCCCCCGGTGGTGGGTGTGGGGGTGGTGAGGACGGGGACCAGGGTAGGCGGCGCTGCTTCTGCTCCCCCACTGCCGTTGCCGGGGTCATCGTTGTCTGGTGTGGGGAGGGGGCGGCCAACCCGGAGGTCGGAGGCGGCGGCGTGGAGGGTGTGCAGCCATGTCGCCACCTGGTGTGGGTTGGAGCCGATGGCCCGTGACCGGCTCGGGGCGGGCAGAGCGATGTCGGGGCTGGTGTGGTCGGTGAGGCCTCGCCAGGTCTCGATCTGCCCGGCGATCTGCTCCCACCGTTCCCGACGGGCGAGATCGTCAGCTGCGGGGACGGGGCCGAGATAGAGGGTGGCCCAGGTGGGTGGGTCGAGGGCCAGGGCGGCGCCGCGGGTGGTGATCGCGTCAGCGACCTGGTGCCGCATCTGAGTGAGCGCGGCCGCCCATGTCGAGGGCATGGCCGGGTCAGTGGTGCCGTGACCGGAGATCGCCCACGAGGGGGCACCGAACCGCTCTGCTGGTTCGGGGTGGGGGTCGAGACGACGACGCTGTGACTCGATCCACAACTGCCGACGGAGCTCCTGGACGGCGGTGAAGCCAAGTTCGGCGCGGTCCACATCACCAGCGAGGTTGCCGGGGCGTTCCGGCATGGTGGCGGCCTCCCGCTGCACCATCTCCCTGTACCAGGATGTACCGTCGAGGCGGTGGCGGGTGGTGGTCTCCTCCCGCAGCTGGGTGGCGGTCCGGGTCGCCTCATACCGATCGTTGCGCAACCTTTCGAGACGTGCGTCCAGCCGTTCCAGGAGTTGCTCTGAGGCTGGGGCGGCGGGGTCACGCAGCAACTGCCGGACGTGGCGGCGAATCTCGGTGATCGCCTTCGAGGCCGCCTCGGCGCGGCCGCGGGCTTCACGAAGTTGGGTGGCGAGTTCGGCGTCGTCGAGGTGGCCGTGGGGGCGGTGCTGCCAGGACGGCACCTGCTCCCTGCGCTTCGTGACCGCTGGCACGGGGTCGGTTTCCCACGCCGTCTTCCTGGTGGCCTTGAGCTGGTCGAGAGCGGTGGTTTTGTCGGTGGTGGCGGCGTGGAGCTGGGCGGCCAGCTCGGCATCGTCGAGGTGGCCGAACCGACGCACCATCTCGGCTTGTTTGGCGGCGTGGTGGGTGGCGAGGGTGAGGTGGCGGCGGATACGCCACGCGATCAGCCCAGCGGGCTCCGTGACGCCGTCGGGCAGATTCTCCGCACACTCGCGGAGGATGCGGGCCGGAGCGAAACCCTGGTGTTCGGCGTCGTGGAGGGCGGCGTGGAGGCGGTGGAGTTGGGGGGAGGTCTCGATCTGGGACCACACGGCCGGATGCTCCAACCGCATCACCTGGTTGAAGCGGTGGGCATCGGCGCGGCGTTGCATGTCGGCGAGGATGCGCACCAGGTGGGTGGGGTGCTCAGCCTCCGCCTGGGCCTGAGCGATCAACTCCCTGGCCGAGGTTGCTTGGACGTCCTTGGTGGCGGCGTGGCGGAGCATGTCGGGGGCTGTGGTGCCGTCGGTGACTGCCCACACCTGGTTGTTGCTACGGCCGCGGGTGAGGCCGACGTACACCGCGTCATGCCCAATCGCGGTGGTGTCGAGGAGGAGATGGGCCGAGTCGACGGTGCGGCCCTGGGCCCGGTGCACCGTCACCGCATAGCCCAGACTGCTCCACTGACGGACGTAATCCGCGGGGAGGGTGCAGGTGCGGTTGTGGTCATCGATGACCTCGATGCTCCCGTCCGAGCGGATGGCTTCGATGGTCCAGCGGTCGCCGTTCTTCACAAAGGAATGGCCGCTGCCGGTTGTCAGGCGGCGGTCGTTACGGCGGGTGAGAATCCAGTCCCCCACCCCGGCCTCGGCGCCGTCCGCGAGGGTGATGGTGGTGGCGGTGGTGACGTGGCCGTCATCGATGCGCTGCTGCTGCGCCAGCAGGTTGAGGGCATCGACGGCGTGGTTGGTGGTGGCCATCATCAGGGCCTGAGCGCCCTGTTCGAGGTCGCGGGTCCAGGCCTGGACCATGCGCTGGTGCATGGCCTGGGCGGTCCCGCCGTGGACCCTCCCCTGCTGGATGTGCCACTCGACATCGCCCTGGTCCCGGAGCCGCAGCGACGCGGCCGCCTCGGCCTCATCCGTGAAGCGGTGGAGCTGCTCGAGGCGGACGGTATCGGCCTCGTGGGTGAGCATCTTCAACGCTCCCCCGGCGCCTATGGCCTGGAGCTGGCGATCATCCCCCACCAGTCGGACGAACGCCCCGTTGTTGCGGGCGGCGCGGGTAATCTGTGCCAGATCGGTGGCGGAGGCCATCCCGGCCTCATCGACCACGATCACATCACCAGGCCGAATTTCGAGGCGTCCTTCGCGATGGTCGTGCAGCCATTTCGCGATTGTCGTCGAGGGCATTCCGGTGGCCTGCTGGAGTTGGTCGGCGGCCGCGGCCGAGACCGTCACACCCCATGCTCGGGCCCCAGCCTGGGTGATCGCGCAGGCTGCGACGCGCATGGCGGTGGTCTTCCCCGCACCTGCCGGACCGATCCCAACCGTCAACACCTGGTCACTGAGAGCGACCTGCCGAGCCAGGGCAATCTGCCCCGGATCAAGCTGAAGGTCCTGCCCGGCCAGGACGGCATCGAACACCTCGTTCGTGACTGCTGGGAGGTGGATGTCGTGAGCGGCATCCACCAGCACATCCTCCGCTTTCAGCACCATCGCGCTGGTGTAGAGGCGTGCCGCTGGAGGTTGATAGATCGACGTGCCGTCGGGGTTGAGGAGCTCCGGCAGGTCGGGGGCTTTCACCTCTGGGGTGATCGAGATCGACGCCCGATTCAACGCCGCATCGAGCACCTCAAGCCGGAGCTCATCCGGGACAAGGGCGGGTTGCGCGGCGGCCCACATGTTCACGCGGGTGGAGACGTGGTTGCGGTTCCACACCGACTGCCGCGCTGACAGTTCGGCGATGATGTCGGCGGCGACCTGGTCCACAACCACACCTGATTCAGGACCCTCACCTGAGACCAGGGCTGGCGCAGATTCGGTCTCGAGCTGTGCGCTGATCTCGGCCTGAATGCGCTCCGCATCAGCCCCGAGATGATCCCGCCACTGCGCGCGGAGCTCGTCGCGGGTGATTGCCTGAGACTTCGGCACGCGGGTCTCAAGGGTGGCCTGCTGCGCCAACGCAAGACGAGTCTTCTTGTCGGGCTGGCGCCCATGCTCAGCCACGAACTCAGCGATGAGTTGCTCGGTGCGGGCGGTGATCGCGGCCCGTCGCCCAGAGCATTTCTCAATCAACTCATCAGTGATCGCTGCGAGCTCCATGCCGCGGTAGTCGCCGCTGGGTGTGGTGCGTTCCCGCAACTCCATACCCAGCTTCTTGAGCTCAGCTGCCAGGGCCTGGTTGTAAACCGATGAGGCGGTGACGGTGGCTTTGTACAGCGACCTGGAGTCGATGGTGAGCCACTTGGCGCGGCCCTGCTCGTCGGTGATCTGCACCTTGTTGGCCACGACGACGTGGTCGTGGAGCTGGGGGTCTCCCTCACGGGATTCCCAATGCCTGAAGCGTGTAGCGAGGAGGCCTTGGGTGGTATGGAAGGCGACACCCTGGGCTCCACTTCTAGCCCTAATGACCTCGTCCTCGAGCCAGGAGATCGTGCGTTCGATGGCTGCCTCGTGCGCGGCTTCGAGGCGTACAGCCTGCTCAGGTGAGGCGATCCCCCACGCCACAGACAACGACTTCGGAGCCGAAAACGTCAAGTCAAACCCGGCCACAGTGTTCTGCTTCGCGGCCAGTTCTTGGCTCATCCACTTGGCAACCTCGACCCGATTCCCGCTGCGCCCGTGCGCCTCCCGGAACGCGATCCCAGCTGTTTTCATCCGCACCCGCAGGCGCTCATCGGCATCAAGATCACGGCCAAGCCGACGCTCCTCAGCACTCACAGCATCGTCAATCGCGCGTCGAAGTTGGCTGTCTGGGACCTGGTAGGCGGCGAACTTTCGTCCCAAGCGCACGGCCTCAATGGCCTTCTTCGCGCTCACGCCTGCGGCGATCTGCTCGGCGATGAGACGATCCGCCTCAGGGTGCAATCCCTCGCCGAACAGAGCCTTCATCTGGGCCTCGGTGACCTTGCCCTCGATGCCCAGCGCGGCCGCTCCTTGCCCCATCCACTGGCCTGGAGGTGTGCCGGATTCGAGGTAGTAGTCGCCCAGCTCCTGGTCGCGGCCGGGGTGATCTCCGCGCGCAGTGCAGGAGGTGTAGTACTCATAGCCGTCCCCTGCTGAGAGTCGGCTGATCGTCATCACCACGAGCCTCATCATAGCTCACGATCTGCTTCAAGGGCTGAAAGTGCCAGTAGTGTGACGG
Source organism: Propionibacteriaceae bacterium (assembly GCA_030532575.1). Classification (GTDB taxonomy): domain Bacteria; phylum Actinomycetota; class Actinomycetes; order Propionibacteriales; family Propionibacteriaceae; genus Arachnia. The sequence goes on from JAUNKV010000004.1 coordinate 125,004, forward strand.
CTGGAGATGCCTGAACCCCTTCCGGGTTAGGTGGGAGCGAAGCGACTTCAAAATCGGCTCGGAAGGGATTCAGGCATCTCCAGCCGTCACGGGTACGCGAAGCGTACCCGTGTGGGTTGTTGGGTCGGGTCTTGTATACGGTGCAGGAAAATCTTCATGAAGGGTTGTGCCTGCTCCGTCAGGAGCGGGTGCAACAGATGCGGGTTCCCGCCCTCGATGGGCGGGAACCCGCAGTGGGCCGCACCGCACCCAGGTCGACGGTGCTGGTTGTCCATGCGGGGACACACCCACCCTGCGCCCGGCGCACCCAACCGGCACGGTCCCCGTGTGGACAACCAGGCGACACGAGTCGGCAACGCAAACGCGGTGTGGCGGGCCTCGATGGCCCGCCACACCGATAAAGCCTCCTCTTGCGTCACCGGAACCAGATGTACCCGAGGCGAACCGAGGGTGTGGTGTGAGGCCTCGATGGCCTCACACCACCAGCAGGCGTATCATCAAAGGATGCGGAAGACAATGACGAAGACCAGCGCCCGTCAAGCAGTGCGCGGACGCAGCAACTTTCTCGCTGCGCGCGAACGACGCCTTGAAGACCTGGCGGTCGAACACCTCGTACTGAGCGACAAGATCGCTGCCCTCGAAGCAGAACGCAACAGCGTCATCAAGAGGTTCTACGACGAGGGCATCAACCGTGGCGAGATCGCGCAACGACTGGACCTTCCCGTCCGCGCAATCCCGACACGTAAACAGCTCACTGATGCAGCACCGCCGGAGATGGAGGGCAGCGACGATGACGGATCACCTCGAGGAGCTGAAAGCAGCAGCACAGAACCCGACAGTGCTGGCGAGATTCCGAGTGAAGATTCATCGCAGTCCTGACCTGGGCTGCTGGTTGTGGACCGGCGCCATCAGCGGCCGCGGTCACGGCCGGTTCTGGATCAGTGATGACCCTGCCCTGGTGGTGATCGCGCATCGGTTCGCGTGGCTCATCGACCAGCTCGAGCGCAACCAGGACGTCACCGAGATGCCCGAGGTCATCTCGCACGACTGCGACAACCCGCTCTGCCAACAACCTGCCCATCTCCGCATCGGCACCGCGACGACAAATCGGCGCGAATGGGCAGCCCGCCGAACCATTCCGGGGTCGCCACTGCGTGATCGCCGAGGATCACGCGGCCGCGCCGAAGCGTTGCGTGATGCCGTCAAGACCAGGGCAGACCTGGCGGCCGCGATCGACGACGGCATGGGCGCAGTCGATCGGCTCCAAGAACAGCTGTGGTGACGGTGCGGGCGAGGCAGGTTGGTGTTAGGCGAGGGTGCGTTGGATGCTGGACTTGCTGACCTGAAGGATGCGGGCGATTTGTGCCAGTGAGTGCCCTTCGGCGCGGAGTTTGTGGGCGGTCTCGCAGCGCTCGGGAGTCATCACGGTGGGGCGGCCGCCGATGCGGCCCTGGGCCCGTGCGTGCTCGAGGCCGCGCATGGTGTTCTCGCGGATCGTGTCCACGCGCAGCTGCGCGAGGACAGCCATGATCCCGATGATTGCCTGCCCCATCGGTGTGGAGGCATCAACATCCAGGGCGGGCTCGGTGAGGCTCCGCAGTCGGACCCCGCGGTCGGCCAGATCGCGGATCACCTCGAGCGCGATCCGCTCGGTCCCAGCAATCCGGTCCAGGGCCCTCACCAGGAGAGTGTCACCCGGCCGCAGATAGGCCTGGCAGGCGGCCCATTGCGGGCGCTGTGTGGTGCGGGAGGAGTGACCGTGATCGGTGAACACCCTCACCGCCCCGGCGGCCTCGAGCTCCACCCGCTGCGCATCCGGGTTCTGGTCCCTGGTGGAGACGCGGGCGTAGCCGATGATGCTCACAGTCCGATACCTCGACTGTGTCCAGGCTCATGGTGGTGGTAGTCGTCGTCATGATGCATCCGGCGCCGTGCTTCATCGGCCCGCATCTGTCGCTGTTGCTGGTCCTGCTGCTGTGGAGTAACCCGCTGCACAGCGTCCCAGTACAGCTTGCGCAACCTCTTCCTCCACTCGAACCCCTCCCGCAGCTCGTCCGGCCATGCTTGACGAGCCATTGCAAAGACCTTCCACGACGTCACCGCTTCCAGCCTCTGCAGGACTTCCTCGGGCGGGGCCTGCTCGAGGGCCTCGAGAGCCGTCTCCATGTGATGGAACCAGCGCTGCGCTTCCTCCTGGGGGAGTGCAGCCGCGTCGCGCGCCTGCTCCACAAGAACCTCAAGGCTTGGGTACTCACTCATGACCTGGTCTCCTTCCTCAGGGTGCGTTCATCGTTCCAGGCCGCGGTCAGGACGTGATGGCGTGGAACGGTGTCGGGGCCTGGGTATGGTCGTCCTGGATGGCTGGGTGAGGGTGGCTGCCCTCACAGCGCTCCAGTGGTGTCGCTGCAGCACGTTCACCTGGTGACGCTGCATCTCGGGTTGGGTGGGCCATGCCTGTGCAGCGATCGCTTGCGCGTCGCGTGAGGCCAGTTGCGCCGAAACCCGCACCAGGTCCTGATCCAACGGCGCATCCTTCAAAGCAGTGAGGGTGCTGGCGGCGATCTGGAACCAGCCCTGGGCCTGCTGTGGGGTCATCGATGTCACGTCGCGGGCTTGCTCGACCACTGCACGGGCCCGAGCGGCCAGCTCGGGGCCACCTGCTGAGACGTCCAGGTCGAGGAAGACGCGGCCGTCGCGGTCCTGGATCACGAGCCGGTCCACCAGGCCAGAAGCGACCAGGGTCTCGACGGTGGCGGGGACTGCGGCGGCAGGGACGTCGTGGCCCTGGGTGGTGACGGCCCGGCCCGCCCCAAAGTCGTGGACCTGCTCGATGTAACGGCTGACAGTGCCGAGCCGGGACACCTCCACCGGCACCGCCACCACCCGAAGCTCGGTGACGTACCCAGCCTTGCGGAAGGCCTCGAACTCCCTCAACAGCACGGCGGGTTGGCGGAGTGTGGTCTCGACCACGGCCGAGATGTGCTGTTCACGCAGCCACTGCGTTGACATCCCCACCCACGTCCCGGCCGCTTGCGCGGTGACCTCGGGCATCGACAGCGGTTCTGTGGCCATCAGCTGTGGGTAGGCGGGGTGGAACGTGCGGAGCTCGTCGCCGTTGACGATCACCGCGCTGGGGTAGTCTCGTTTCGCTTGGCGCAGTGCCCCACTCTTGCCTGCGCCTGGCTGTCCTCCCACAGAGATGAATCGTGGTGGCGACACATCAGTGTCTCCACCACGATTCATCTCCAGGTACGGCTGGACCTGCTCCACGAAGCCACGGTGGAGTTGCTCCCCGGTGAGCTCACCGCGGGTCATGCCACGACGACGGGAGCTTGCTCAGGCAGCGACCTGAACAGCTGCCTCCACTCAGCACGCTTCGTCTCAACCGCTGCGTGATCCTCAGGGCTGATCTCCCATGCCTCCTGGCGGAGCTGGGCAGCCTGACGAATCCAGTAGTCGTGCTCGTCCCTGGTCTTCGCCTGGTTGGCCCACATCACGTAGTGGCCGCTGATTCTGCTGCACAGCTCATGCAACGCGTCGTAGGCCATCACGGGGTCGTTCATCGTGGTCCTCCTCCTCACAGTGCGGGGGTCACTCCCCCAGTCTACTTCCCCCCACCCTGCTGGACCTGCTCCAGCAAAGCCTCAGCCCGGTCCGCACAGGAACGCTGACCCTGGAGCTGGGCTTGGAGGTCCTCGACCTCCAAGAGGAAGGGCATTCTCGTTGGTTAATTGAACATGATTCAGTTTTTAGCGGTTTCTGCCCCGCCTCATCGAGGGGGTGCCACGATGCTCTCGTCCACACAACACCAACGAAGGAGGACACCATGATGCGTCGCATCATCACTGTGCTGGCCACCGTGGCCTTGGCTTGCGGGCTCCTGCTCACCACCCCCGGCTCCGCCCAAGCGATACCTCCCCACTACGACACGCTCCCCTACCCCAGCGGCTGCGGAGCGAACGCTGTCGTGATCTCTCGCCAGAACATGGCTGGGGGCACTGCCTCCGTGGTCTACAGCAGGAACTGCGGCACCAACTGGGTCGAGTGGTACGGGCCAGCCATCGGGACACTCAAGAGCGTCGCAGTAGAAAACCTCTGGACTCAGCCGGAGTGGGACAACACTCGGTGGGCCTACTCCCGTCAGGTCTCAGCACCAGGCAGCACTCCCATCACTGGATGGATCAAGGTCTTCCGTCCAAGCGGCCTCGCTGAGCATTGGCAGTTCCACTGCCAGTGGACCTGCACCTGGACACTCACTGGGACGAAGAGCTTCTGAGGCTGCTGGTTGACGTTTGCAGCAGGCAAGATAGGTCTCCGGTTGGAAGTTCCGGCCGGAGACCTATCCACTCTGGGCGTAGCAGTTGCTCGGGCTGAAGCGGCTGCACTGACCGTAGTGACTGCACTGGATGCACTGACTGGAGCGGTTGCACTGGGTGCGCTGGATTGGTTCAGAAAGGGTCGCTCGGGTGTTTTGGGTCATTGGGGGCGTGGGATGGGTTTTTGGGTCGGTTTTTGAGGCTCTTCCGGGGGTGTTGGGCGTGGTGGTGGGGGTGGTTCGTTATCGGTCGTTACTGAACCGACCCCATGCGAACACTCACCCACCTTGCTCCTTTGCGTATTACGTAATACACTGGCTGTCATGGGTAAGCGCATGGTTCAGGGCCGGGAGATCTCGGATGCACAGGTACAGGCCTGGGCGGACGAGGCGGAAGCGGGCTACGACGTCGACGAGCTGCAGCGACGGTGGGGGCGTCCCCCTCGTGCGGGCAAGGCGTCGCGGGTGGTGCCGACCAGATTCTCTGATGAAGAGCTGAACGAGCTGATGGCGCGTGCGGAACGCGAAGGGCTTGATCGTTCCACGGCGATTCGTGCCGCTGTGCGTGAGTGGGCCCGAGCGTGATCGTCTCCCCATCAGCACGCAAGCACGGTATCAGGGATGAGGACGCCATCGCTGCTGCACGGTCGGTCCTTGCCGGGGGACCGCTCGACGATGAGAACCCGCAACGGGAACTACGGATCGGGCTGGATACGGCAGGTCGCCTCCTGGAGATCGTCGTCCTGCTCTGGGACGATGGCGAGGTTGAGATCATCCATGCCATGAAAGCCCGAGCCGCGTATCGACGACTCGTCGGCTGAGCCGTTCCGCGCCATGACGACGAGCTATGACGATCTGGCGGCGCAAGCTGAGCGCGGCGAACTCACTGTGAAGCCCGGCACCGCACTTCGGGGCGCGGACGCTGCGGAAGAGGCACGCCGCAGCCTCATGGACGCCACCGGCGCGGCAGACCTGGAGGAGCTGACCCACATCGTTCTCGGGCGGCCACGTGTGGGCACCAGCTCCGGGGCCTCGCCGGTGGTACGGGCTCGGGTCCCTCAAGCCCTCAAGGATCGTGTGGCAGCTGTGGCCAAGCGTGAGCACCGCAAGGAGTCAGACGTGGTGCGGGATGCCCTGGCGGCATACGTGAGCCGAGCTGGATGATGGCTCATTCTTCGTTCCCCCACCTGTGGGCTTGGTGCAGGACTTCGTGTAGGTCTTCGGCGGTGACACGCACACCCTGATTCAGGATGACCGTCTTGGCTGCGGCTTCTGCCGCCCGCACCAGTTCGGCATGGGACAGACCCTGCATGTACTGCTCCAGCCCTGTCCAACGAATCCCCTTGGCCAGCGACCCCAGTCTGCCCTTCAGCACCGCCGTCGCCTGCCCGGCATCAGGCAACGCGTAGTCGAGAACCATGTCGAACCGCCTGAACAAAGCCTTGTCGAGAATCGCCCGGTGGTTGGTCGCTGCGACAACCAGACTCTCAGAGGAGCTGGCCTCCAGGAACATCAGGAAGGAGTTGAGGATACGCCTGGCCTCTCCGACATCACTGTTGGACCTGTCGCCACCCAGAGCATCAAGTTCGTCGAACAGATAGACCCCCCGCTGATCCGCCACCGCATCAAAAACCGTCTTCAGCTTGGCCGCCGTCTCACCCATGAACTTGCTCATCAACGCATCCAGCCGGATCGTCAACAAGGGCAGGGACAACTCATGGGCCAGCACCGCCGCCGTCATGGTCTTGCCCGTCCCGGGCGGCCCCTCCAACAGGATGCGATGCACCGGATCAAACCCATGATCGAGCAACTGACGCCGCTGTCGCTGCTCTGCAAGGATTCGCTGCACCTGAGCCGACAGCTCCTCCGACAGCACGAGCTCCTTCAACCCGACGACAGGGTGCGAAGCGATCACGAGTTCCGCGAGTCCACCCCGCGGCTGCGCGATGGACACCACCCGCGCGGAACGATCCATCCGTGAGGCCTCAATGGTCTTCTTCAGGTCATCAGCGAGCCGACGATGCCCCTGCCTGGCAGCTTGGGCTGCAACCTGCAGGGCCACCGAGTAGAAGGCGTCATCATCCCCACTGGCATGGCTGCGCACCAGTGCCTTGACGTGTTCCCCTGAACCAGCCACGCCATCACCTCCTCCCCTGCAGCATGTCTTCCTCACTTCCTCGCTTCTCCCCAAGAAGGATCGTCATTGGCTCGTCTCCTTGCGTGCGGGGAGACGGCCGGGAAGGCGGCCGGGCGGTGCAGGGAGTGGGCCGCGTTGCCGTGCGGTGGTGGTGGCGGCGGTGATCGCGGCGGCCGCCCATGCTGAGAGACTCACCCATTGCCCGGCGGCGCAGTCACTGCTGTGGGCGGACTCGATCATCGCGCGGGTGTCGTCGGTGATGCGGAAGCTGCGGGTCTGCCCGGACGCAGTGACCCTGTGGGCGGCGCGTTCGGTGGGTGTGCGCGTCGCGTGGTCACAGAGCGCTTCCTCGATCCAGGCCGCGAAAGTGACGAGGCCGCTGCCGTGTTCCCAGTCAGCGAGGAACGCGGCGCGGGCGTCGTCGAGCTGCTGGTTGGTGAGGCTGACCGAGATTGTCCCCGTCCCCACCAGAACGGATGCGCTGGGTGTACGGACCGCACTGGTAGCACTGACTGGAGCGGTTGCGCTGGAAGCGCTGCCTGCACCGCTTGCACTGGGTGCACTGGCTGGGTTGGGAGCACTGTCGGTATCGGCTGCACTGGGTGCACTGGGTGCACTGTTGGCAGTGGGTGCAGGGGGTGTGCTGACTGCGTCGGGGGTGAGGGTGTCGCGGGCTGCACGTCGGCGGTCAGCCAAAGTCGGTTTCTGCTTGGTGGGCATCAGTGGACCTCCTGCTGGGTGATGTGGTTGAGCGCCGCGCGGTAGTCGGCTGCGATGTTCGAGCTCGGTGCATAAAGGGAGAGTGGGAGGCCTGCGAGGTAGGACTCCCGAGCGGCGACGGCTTCCCTCACGGGTGGGGTGACTCGTCCAGGCCACTGGTGGTGGAGCTGGGTGAGGACGTCGGCGTCGAGGCAGCGACCGGCGCGCTGTTGGGTGGGGATGATCCAGTCGATGTGCTGCCCTGGGTGGATGCGAGGAGCGATCCGGGATTGGACGATTTCTTGGAGCTCGTCGATCTGGTCGAAGGCTTCTCCTGCGGCGACGACCGGGACGATGATCTGGTCGGCGGCGGCGAGGGCTGCGAGGGTGGCCAGGTCGATGGCGGGTGGGGTGTCGATCACCACATCGTCCCAGCCGGTGAGGGTGGGGAGGATGTCACGCAGTGCGGTGAGGACCTCGGGATGGTGGTGGAGCTGCTGGAGGTCCCGGGTGCCGACCAGGACATCGGCGCCCGGCACCGCCGGGGATGGGATCGCGGCGTCGGTGATGGTGGCGGTCCCGATCAGGACCTCAGCAGTCACAGCATCCACAGGGGTATCGTCGGTGATCCCGAGCCTCGTGCCGAGATCACCCTGTTGGCAGGCGTCGATCGCCAACACCTTGCGGCCCTGGGCCACCAGGAACGCGACGAGCTCCGCCGCGGTGGTTGTCTTGGCTGATCCGCCCTTGGGCAGGGCGACGGTCCAGATGGTCATGATAGGTCCTCTTTTCAGGGTCGGTTGGTGGCGATGTCTTTGAGCTGGAGGGCTCTGGCTGCTTCGGCGACGGCCGTGGTGTAGTCGGCCTTGTGTTCGTGCTGGATGATGGTTTCCAGCACGAGGCAGGCCCGGTCGATGGCATCACATAGACCGGGGAACTCCTCCTCGAAGTCGAGGAACTCTTCTTCGAGGTCCCAGGCGCGGCAGTGTTGTTCGTGATCGCGGAGCTCGGCCAGGAGTTCCTGGATCGGGCGGATGTTCGGGGCTTCGACGCCTCCGATGATCTGGACGGCGCGGTCGATGCCGTCTTTGAAACCATCGAGCCATGTGACGTCTTGGTGGTCGTCGTGGCTGTGGAATTCGGCCTCGAGGGCGGCGATGGGATCGTGGCTGGTCATGGTGTCTCCTCCTTCCAGATCAGTTCAGCCAGCGCACTCCTTGCACCCAGTGCAGGCAGTGCTTCCAGTGCAGCCATTCCAGTCAGCACAGACAGCACTTCCAGCGCAGACAGTGCAGCCGTTCCAGTTACTGCGCTCGGTGTGGCCAGTGCTCCCAGTGCAGTGAGTGCGGTGGGATGGGTGGGTGGGGTCATGGGGTGTCCTGTCCTTAGAGGCCTCGGGCGACGGCTGCGGCGGCGTGGAGCCAAGCGCGTTGGGTCGCGGGTTTGAGGGTGGTGCTGTGGAGGCGTCCTCCGACCAGCGCCGGGTCGTAGGGGATGGTGACGACGTCTCGGACCAGGCCGTGGAAGCCGTTGGTGATGCGTTTGAGTACAGCGGGTTTGGCACCGGGGTCGGCTTGGGAGACGATCACGACCGCGCCCTGGGCCAGGGCAGCACCCGCGGGATCACGTCGAGTCAGCGCTTCGAGGAGCAACGCTCCGGCTTCGGCGTGGTCGTTGCGGGTGGTGGTGGCGATGACGAGCTGGTCGGTGTGGTCGATCATCCGCTGCCACATCGGGTCGGACTCGTCGTTGCCGGAGTCCATCAGGATGAGACGGTAGTACTTCGCGGCGACGGCGTGGATCGCATCGACGTCCTCGGCGTTGACGCGCTGTGCGGAGGCGAGCTCCAACGGCTGCGACCTGAGGACGTCGTAGCGGTCGCCGGTTTGGTGGTGGACGTAGTGGGCCAGGTCCGCTGCTTGGGCGCCGGTGCCGAGCAGCCGTTCGGTGTGGGGCAGCAGATCGAGGACGGTGGCGTCGTGCGGTCCTTTCTCGGTGCGCCATCCCAGGGTGCCGCGGGTCTGGTTGTTGTCCCAGGCCAGGACTCCGGCCCCGCCGTAGCGGGCCAGTACGGCTGCCAGCAGGATGGTGGTCGGGGTCTTCGAGGCCCCACCCTTGCCGTTGACCACCGCGATGGTGCGTGGCCCCGGCCAGTGCTGGCTGACGGCCTGGATGTCCATCCGCTCCGCCCGCTCAGCAGGGCCAGGAGCCACTCGCAGCCCCAAGTTGGTCAGCAGCCCGCGCCAGCCCTGCCGAGCGGGTTCCTCCAGCGATTGCTCATCCAGGAACGACCGCCGCGGCGGCATCCCCGGATCGAGCCCGTCATCATCACCATCCGCCCCGACTGCACTGGGAGCACTGACCGAGCTGGAAGTGCTGTCTGTGCTGACCGAAATGGCTGCACTGGAAGCACTGCCTACACCGTCTGCACTGGGTGCAGGAGGTGCGCTGACTGCACTGGGTACACTGACTGGAGAGGCTGCACTGTCTGCAGTGGGTGTGCTGGGTGGGGTGAGGGCAGCGAGCCACCCAGACGCAGCATCGCCAGGAACAGCCACCTGCCCCGCCGTCTCGTCGGCCTCGGTGTTGTTCTCCAGCTCCTCGCCATCGTCCGCGGGAGTGAGGAGAACATCCCAGCAGCCGTCGGTGACCTGGACCAGGGTCACCGCGCCCGGGGCGTGGTGGCCGTGCTGATCCATGTCCTGGATCACCGCGGTTACTCGGCCCTGGGAATAGGGCTGCATGTCGCGGAGCAGGGCGCAGAAGTCGCCAACTGTGAGTTGGGTTGGGTGGTTCTGCTTGGGGTCGCTCCAGGTGACCTCGAGTAGGCCGTCATCACCGTGGACAGCGAGGGCGTCGTGGTGGGTGGTCATGGCTGTGTCCTTGTCCTTGCGTCGGCCGCGTTGACGGCGGCGCGGAGTGCGTCAGGGGTGAATGCGAGGTACCGCTGGGTGGTCGCGACGGAGGCGTGACCGAGAAGCTGCTGGACCACGATCAGGTCCTTGGTTTGCTGGTAGACGGTCGTGGCGAACCTGTGGCGGAGCCCGTGGAGGGTCCACGGCTTCGGCAGCTCAGAGTTGACCAGCTTCCCGATCCAGGTCGCGGAGATGTGGCCACCGATCAGCCCAGGGAACAACCACCTGGTGATCCCCTGTGTCTCCTGATAGTGGCGGATCGCGGCGTCGAGATGTTCCGCAACCGGCACGAGGCGCTCCACCCCGCCCTTCCCGTGCACCAGCAAGGTCCGGCCCTCGGGCTCTTCGATGAGGTCGCTGAGCTGGACCAGGGGAATCTCTCCACGTCGTAGACCCGCGAAGGCTGCCAGCCGGACCGCCATCGTCACCCGCGGGTCAGGATGCTGGACCAGCTCATCGAGCAAGTGATCCGGGACAGGACGGGCAAGGGTGCGGGGGCGGCGGACGAGGGGGAATTCGACGGGTCGGGTGTCGCCTCGTCGTTTGCGTTCCCAGGTCATGAACTGGGTGAGGTTGCCGTAGAAGTGGTGCCGGGTCTCTGGTCGCCATTGACGGCCTGAGGCCCAACTGAGCACGGCCTCGACGGTGAGGGTATGGGGTTGGAGGCGCCGGTTAGCGCGTGCGAACTGCATGAGATGCTGCCGTTTGACGCGGATGGTCTCGGCGCGGAGTCCTCGGGCTCGCAGCCAGAGGACCCACTCGTCTACGAGTTCCCAGCCGGGAGGAGTCTGCTTGCGGTTGTATCTGATGCCCATGGGATATCGTGGGAGACGCCTCGATCCAGTGGCCAACCAGGTCTGGAGCCTCAGCCCAAGTCCAGAGGGTGCTCTGGGGCACCCCGGAGGTCACAGGTTCAAATCCTGTCCCCGCTACCACGTTCGACTCGTTCGAACAATCGACCTTCAGGTCTTGACCCGAAGGAACGACGCAGAAGGCGTCGGGCAGCCGCCCGGCGCCTTTCTCGTCCCCTCCCGCCCGACGCAGCCCCGCCACCACATCCCGCTCCTCCCGAGCATCCAGCTTCGTCAACTCCTTCCGCAGCCGCTGCCTGGCCTCACGCTCCACCGCCTGACGCGCCCCCAGGCTCTCGGTGACCTCCTTCCGCAACCGCGCCACCACCTCAGGAGCAAGCCGCAACGCCGCCACCTCCCGCACCAGCGCATCCTCAACATCACTCACCCGCAGATGCGGCAACCCACAGCCCGCGTCCATGCGGTTGATGCACGAGTAGTACTCATACGCCTGACCCGCATGGTTGACCGGCTGGGAGTAGACCAACTGACTCTCCCGACCAGCCGACCAACACCGGCCACACTGCATCAACCCCCGCAGGAAATGACAGTGCCGCTGATCCCGATGCGTCCGACGCTGCCGAACATCCAACACCTGCTGCACCCGCTCGAACAGCTCCGCCGAGATCAACGGCACATGACGCCCAGGAAACACCTCCCCCTTGAACGTCACCTTCCCGATGTAAGAGGGTGCGCGAATAGGCGGAATCTACTGCGGTCGCCCTGGTGACCCCCTG
>JAUNKV010000065.1 GCA_030532575.1 Propionibacteriaceae bacterium
CCCCAGCAGGAATGGGGCGCCCAGCCCGCCCAGGACTGGAGCGCGCAGCCCTCCCCCCAGCAGCCCACCTCCGACGACTGGACGACGATCTCGGCCGCGCAGGGTCAGCAGTCGGCTCCCCCGGCCGCGTCGCCGCAGAGCGCCCCCAGCGGGGAGTGGAGCCTCGACCAGTCGGTGCCCGCCACCGAGCAGACCACGTGGACCGGGGCTCCGGCCACCACCACGCCCGAGCAGCCCGCCCAGGCCTGGGGTCAGCCCGCCCAACAGCAGGACTGGAACTCCTCCCAGCAGCAGGCCCCGCAGCAGCAGTGGGGGCAGCAGGCCGCCTACGGTGCGCCGCAGCAGCAGTGGGGTGGTCAGCCCGCACAGGCGCAGCCGAGCCTGTTCTCGGCCCTGTTCGACTTCAAGTTCACCCAGAAGGTGGCCAAGGTCGCCCCCGGCGCGGCCTACATGATCATCCTGATCGCGTTGGCCGTGAACCTGCTGATGGACTGGGTCAAAACCTTCAGCCTCAGCTACAGCAATGCCGGGATGACCATCTCCGGTCTCTTCGAGCCGCTGGCCACCTTCGTGCTGTGGGCCATCGTGTGGCGCATCGTCATCGAGGGTGTCGCAGCGCTGGCGAAGCTCGCGGACAAGGATTCCGAGTCCTGACCCCCTGACCGAAACGACGAAGGCCCCGAGGACTCACCTCGGGGCCTTCGTCGTCCGGCGCGGTGGGCTCAGAACAGCAGCGCCAGGGCCGGTTCGGCCAGGATTTCCGCCACGTCGTGGAGGAAGCGGGAGCCCTGCTCGCCGTCGATGATCCGGTGGTCGAAGGCGATGGACAAGGTGGTCACCCAGCGCGGCACCACGGCCTCCACACCGCCGTCGGTCACCACCCAGGGGCGGCGTTGGATTGCCCCCATGCAGAAGATCGCCGACTCGTCGCCGTTGATGATGGGGGTGCCGCCGTCGATGCCGAAGACCCCGACGTTGGTGATGGTGAAGGTGCCGCCGGAGTAGTCGGCGGGCTGCAGCTTGCCCTCCCGGGAGACCGCGACGATCCGGTTGATGGCCTGGCACAGCTCCAGCAGGCTCAGCTCCTGCGCGGCCTTGATGTTCGGCACCATCAGGCCGCGCGGGGTGGCGGCGGCGATGCCGAGGTTCACGTCCCCATGGAAGACGATCTCCTGCGCCTGCTCGTCCCACGAGGTGTTGAGCTCGGGGTTGCGCCCCAGCGCCAGGCAGATGGCCTTGGCGTAGACCAGCAGCGGCGAGACCCGAAGCCCTGCGAATTCGCGGCGGCCCTTCAGGGTCTCGACGAAGTCCATCGTGCCGGTGACATCGACGGTGATCCATTCGGTGACGTGGACGTGGGTGTTGACCGAACGGACCATCGCCTCCGCCGTGACCTTCCGGACCCCCTTGATGGGGACGCGGCGCTCACCCCTGCCGGTGGGGCGGCGACCACCGGCGTCGTCGGGGCCGGGCTGGGCGAAGCTGGCGGCATCGTTGAGGACGGTGCCCGTGGTCGGTTGCTGCTGGAACGCCCAGGCCGCCTTGACGTCGTCGCGGGTGATGGTGCCGCCGATGCCGGTGCCGACCACGCCGCCAAGGTCCACGCCCAGGTCCTTCGCGAACTGCCTCACGGGGGGTTTGGCGCGTACCCCGTCGGGGCTGCTGGCCAGGACCAGGGCGGATTCGACGGGGGCCGTGCCGACCTCAGGCAGCGGGTCACCGACGGGGGCGGCGACCACCGGCTCGGTCGGGGCCACGTCGTCGGCACGTCGGGAGGGTTCCCGGGCCTCGTAGGCGGTGTCGACGGCCTTGCGAAGCCGGGCGGTCTCCCCCGCCGGGGCGCTGTGGCGGCGGCGACGGGTCTTGGGCGCGGTCTCGTCGGCGGGGCCGTAGCCCACCAGGGTGGCCTCGGTGCCGTCGTCGATCTCGACGATGCCGGAACCAACCTGGACGGTGGTGCCCTCGGCCACGAGCAGTGCGGTGACGGTCCCGGCCCAGGGAGAGGGCAGCTCGACCAGGGATTTCGCGGTCTCGATCTCGACCAGCACGTCGTTGACCTCGATCTCCTGACCGGCGGTGACCCGCCAGGCGACGATCTCGGCCTCGGTGAGTCCTTCGCCGGGGTCGGGGAGCAGGAAGGTGCGTTTCATCGTTGACTCCTGGTTCCTGGTCTAGTGCTGGAGGGACTGGTCGACGGCGTCGAGGATGCGGTCGACGTCGGGCAGGAATTCCTGTTCGACGCGGGCCGGGGGGTAGGGCATGTCGTAGCCGGTGACGCGCTTGACAGGGGCCTCCATCTGGTAGAAGAGGTCCTCGTGGAGGCGGGCGGCGATCTCTGCGCCGAGACCCAGGGTGCGGGAGGCCTCGTGCACGACGATGGCGCGGCGGGTGCGTCGCACGGAGGCGGTGAGGCTGACCCAGTCGATGGGTGCCAGGGTGCGCAGGTCCAGTACCTCCAGGCTGGTGCCCTCCTGCTCGGCGATGGCGGCGGCGTCGAGGCAGGTACGCACCATCGGGCCCCAGGCCAGCAGGGTCGCGTCGTTGCCGGAGCGCACCACCTCGGCCTGGTGGAGGGGGGTGGGGCGGCGTTCGGCGGCGACGGTGCCCTTGGTGTGGTAGCGGCGTTTGGGTTCGAGAAAGATCACCGGGTCGGGGCTGGCGATGGCCTGCTGGATCATCCAGTAACCGTCGTTCGGGGTGGCGGGGGTCACCACCTTGAGGCCGGGGGTGTGGCAGAAGTAGGTCTCGGGGGATTCAGAGTGGTGTTCGACGGCGCCGATGCCCCCGCCGTAGGGGATGCGGATCACCATCGGCATGGGCTGGCGGCCGCCGGTGCGGAAGTGGAGTTTGGCCACCTGGGTGACGATCTGGTCGAAGGCGGGGTAGACGAAGCCGTCGAACTGGATTTCGACGACGGGTCGGTAGCCGCGCATGGTCAGGCCGACGGCGGTGCCGACGATGCCGGATTCAGCCAGGGGGGAGTCGATGACGCGGTTGGGGCCGAATTCGGCCTGGAGGCCCTCCGTGACGCGGAAGACTCCGCCGAGCTGCCCGATGTCCTCCCCGGCGAGCAGCACCTTGGGGTCGGCCTGGAGGGCGCGGCGCAGGCCTGCGTTGATGGCTTTCGCCAGGCTGAGTTGCTGGCTCATGACTCCTCCTCGGCCGCCCAGGCGGCGTATTCGCGGCGTTGGGTCTCCAAAGCGACGGTGTTCTCGGCATGGACGTTGTCGAAGAGTTCATCCATGGTGAGGTCGCGCAGTTTCGGGATGGCGGCACGGATGTCGGCGCCGAACTGGCGGGCCTCGTCGTCGAGTTCGGCCAGCCAGGCGTCGTCGATGAGTCCGATGTTGCGCAGGTGGGTGGTCAGGCGGGCGATGGGGTCGCGGCCTGCCCAGCGTCGGGTTTCCTCGTCGGCACGGTACTTGGTGGGGTCGTCGGAGGTGGTGTGTGCGCCCATGCGGTAGGTGAAGGCCTCGATGAAGGTTGGGCCTTCGCCCTTGTGGGCGCGTTCGAGGGCCCAGCGGGTGACGGCGTGGACGGCGAGCACGTCGTTGCCGTCGACGCGGACGCCGGGGAAGCCGAAGCCGTGGGCACGCTGGTAGAGGGGGATGCGGGACTGCAGGGCGATGGGTTCGGAGATGGCCCACTGGTTGTTCTGGCAGAAGAACACGACGGGGGCGTTGTAGCTGGCGGCGAAGACGTAGGCCTCGTTGACGTCGCCCTGGGAGCTGGCGCCGTCGCCGTGGTAGGCGATGCTGGCGGCGTTGGGGCCGCCCTTGTTGCCGACGAGGCCGTCGAGCTGGAGGCCCATGGCGTAGCCGGTGGCGTGAAGGGCCTGGGAGCCGATGATGATCTGGTAGTTGCGGAACTTCTCGAGGTGGTCCCAGGCCCCTGCATCTGAGCCGCGGAACAGGGCGAGGAGATGCTGGAAGGGTAGGCCCAGGGTGAGGAAGACGGCGTGTTCCCGGTAGGTGGGGAAGACGACGTCGAGTTCGCCCAGGGCGTGGGCGGAGCCGACCTGGGCGGCTTCCTGGCCGAGCACGGGGGGCCAGAGTCCGAGTTCGCCGTGGCGTTGCAGGGCGGTGGCCTCGGTGTCGAATCGCCTGGCCAGCACCATGTCGCGCAGCCATCCGGGCAGGTCCTCGTCGGGGCGTTCAAAGGTGAAGTCGGCGTGGTCGTGCAGCTCGCCGTCGGGGGTGAGCAGCTGCACCATCTCGGTGACATTCGGTGCTGTGGACATCGGTCTCCCATCACAAACCTACGCTTCCGTAGGTGAGGTCGGGAGGGGGAACCCCACAACTTCCGGGTGTTCTTTTGTCGAACTCCACCATCGCACGGTCAGGCCCCGGTGTTCGGCAGTCCTGGTCGTGGCCTGCCAGGATCAGGCGGCACGGGCAACGACGGGACCGGGACTGTCGGCTCGGGCGACAGCGTTGGTTGCGGCGTTGTCGGTGTTGGCGCACTGGTCGGCGACGGCACCACCGGCGGGGCCGTCGTGGGCGAAGCCGTGGGTGCTGGGCTGCTGGTCGGGTCAGGGCTCAGCGTCGGCGGAGCAGTCACCGTCGGAACAGCGGTCGCAGAGGGCGAGGGCTCCGTCGGTGAGGGCGACGGCGAGACCGTGGGTGATGCCGTCACACTCGGCTCCACTGAGGGCGACAGACTCGGTGAGGACGTCTTGGTCGGGGAAGCGCTCGGTGAGGGGGAAGGCGTGGGCAGCGGGGTGGGCGGGTCCCCCTCGATCACTCCAGGCAGGTCCTCCGTCGGGTACCCGGGAGTCGGATCACAGGCATCCCCGATCCCATCCTTGTCATGATCGGTCTGCCCGTAGTTGTACACCTCAGGACAGTTGTCCCTGGCATACGGCGTGGAGTCACCATCGTTGGTGATCATCGCATCCGTGGTCGTCGTCGCAGTGGCCCCGGTTTCATCGGTGACTCGCAGGGTGATCTTCCCGACGAACTCCGTGGTCCAGGTGTAGGTCAACAAGGGTCTTGCGGTGGTGTGGTCGAACTGCCCGTCACCGTCCAGGTCCCACTCGTAGGTGGCGATCTTCCCCCTGGCACTGTAAGAGCCCCGCGCATCCAGTCGAAGGGGCTTCCCGATGGGATGCGCGTACGAGCCCTGAATCCAGGCCCGGATGGGCTCTCGCGCCTCAGCCTCGGCCTCTGGTTCGGCATTGGGGGATTCCTCCGGCGGGAGGGACTGCGTGGCGGATCGAGGTACCCCGAGCTCCTTGACGAGCACATCGGCGATCCTTGCATGCCCGATCTTGTTCGGATGAATCCACTCCATCATGTCAGCAGAAAAGATGGCGTGGGTATTGCCGTTAGGGAGTTCATGCCCCTCGGTCTCCAAGAAATCGTTGATCCAGCGCTTGGTGTTCACCAGATGGAAACTCGCATGGTTCTCATGACCCCGGAAGTACTCAGGGACTGAGTCGATGTAACGAGGGAACGAGGAGTAGAGTGGGTGCAACTTGTTCCATTCATCAACAGCTGCTTTCTGAACCTTCGCCAGCTCCCGGGCTGTCGTGAGAATCTCGGCCCCGGCATTGTAGGTGACCCATTCAGTGCACCCGCGCCTGGTACCGTCTGCGCCCATGCATCTAGAGATTTTGTACCAGCCGCTGTCTGGCAGGATCAGATTCGGGTACCCCAGCAGAACGATGGTCACGTTGTGTCGTTTCATCTCGACCAGCTTTTTCACCACCTGAGTGAACACCTCCTTTGTCCGCTCCTTCAAACCCTCCACTCCAGGATCACGAATGATCTCTCGCGCACTCTCGATGGCCGCTTTGAAGTCCGCAGGGTTCCGACAACCCTCAGCGAGGCATTTTTCGGCGACTTTTCCGAAGCCGATATCGTTCCCGCCGATAGTCATCATCACCAGGTCAGCATCAGATGGAATATCTTTGACCTGGTCTGAGGGCGTTATTCATGGGGGTTCTTTTCATTGGGTTCGGAGGAGTTCGAGTTGGGT